>NYSL01000018.1 GCA_002682945.1 Cryomorphaceae bacterium
TTAGCTGCTGGCTTCTTAGCTGCTGGCTTCTTAGCTGCTGGCTTCTTAGCTGCTGGCTTCTTAGCTGCTGGCTTCTTAGCTGCTGATTTTTTAGCTGATGGTTTCTCAGCAGATGATTCTTTTGAAGATTTTACAGTTTTAGTAGATTTTGTGACAGCAGTTTTCTTGGTTGCTTTTTTTTCACTATCACTTATTTGGTCTTTCGACATGAGCCAATAAATTTGTATTCTAACTTACATAAGGATTTAAGCTTCAGCTAGAAGATTTTTTTATAAAAGCCTTTTGGACATCCTCGGTTTTGCTTATCAAAAAGGATTGCAAAACTAATGAATATAATTCGAATCTATTTCATTTCGAATGATTTTTCTAATAAAGAAGAAATTTAATTTTTTTCTATTCCAAAAATCGCTTTTTGAGCAATTCTGTGGTTATCGATCCCGGACGTTCCAAGGGCATGGATAAAGCACGATCCCAAATTAAATTCGATAAAGTTCCTATTGACCTTGAAACCCCAAATAGAACTGTGTAGAAATCATACTCAACTAGTCCATAATGCATGAGTAATTGACCTGAATGTGCATCAACATTGGGCCATGGGTTTTTCACTTTCCCTGTAGATTTAAGAATTTCTGGAACAACATCATAGACATTAGAAATTAAATTAAATAAGGGGTCTTCAGGCATATGTTTTAATGCGAATTCACGTTGAGCAGTATATCGTGGATCTGTTTTTCTCAAAACAGCATGTCCAAAACCCGGGATAACCTTGCCGCTTGACAATGTGGAGTTACAATATTTAGCAATCTGCTCTTTGGTTGGCACCTCTGACCCAATTGACTCTTTCATTTCCATTGTCCATTTTATCACTTCTTGATTTGCAAGACCATGTAAAGGGCCAGCTAGACCATTCATTCCTGCGGCAAAACTTTGATAGGCGTCAGATAAAGCAGACCCGACCAAATGAACAGTATGAGCTGAAACGTTTCCTCCTTCATGATCACTATGAATAGTCATGTAAAGTCTCATTAGTTCCAAAAATTCCTTGTTATCAAAACCTAGCATGTGAGCAAAATTTCCCGCCCAGTCTAATTTTGTATCCGGCTCAATATGCTGATCATTCTTATAAGCTCTTCGATATATGTAAGCTGCTATTCGTGGCAAGCGAGAAATTAAATTCATGGAATCTTCAAAAGTATGAATCCAGTATTCAGATTTTGGGCAGCCAGAAGCATATTCTCGGGCAAAAATACTCTCCGTTCTTAATGCCATAATCGCAACTACGAATTGAGTCATGGGATGAGCTTTGAATGGCAAAGCGTCAATAGTCTTAAAAACATGTGGCGGAACAATAGCTCTTCTAGCCCAATTATTACTAACTCTTCTGACATCGTCGTCTGTTGGAAGCTCATTCATTAAAATCAAATAAAAAAGACCCTCAGGTAAAGGTTCTTCTCCTCCAGGATACTTGGGTAAAAGCTTTTGGAGTTCGGGGATGCTATATCCTCGAAAACGAATACCTTCTTCAGGGTCTAATTTAGATGTTTCACATATTAGTGTTGGCATCCCACGCATTCCCTGATATAGTTGTGTAACCTTGATATCACCAACAACTTCATTACCAAACTTAGATAAAAAGTCTTTAATTTCTTTTTTGGCTGTTGGTATTTTATTAGAAAAGTGCTCTTGAATGCGATCCATAACTATTTATTTTAAAAATTTTCCATTAAAAACCGCTGAATCACCAAGCATTTCTTCAATTCTAATTAATTGATTGTACTTAGCCGTTCTATCAGATCTTGATAAAGAACCTGTTTTTATCTGGCCCGTATTTAAAGCTACAGCTAAATCAGCGATAGTAGTATCCTCTGTTTCCCCCGATCTGTGGCTCATAACACATGTCATTCCATTTTTCTGAGCTTTATGAACTGTGGTAAGTGTTTCTGTCAAAGAACCTATTTGGTTAACCTTAATTAAGACAGAATTCGCTGACTTTTCTTTAATACCTCTTTCAACTCGTTTGACATTCGTGACAAACAAATCATCACCTACTAATTGCACTTTGTGACCAATTAAAGAATTTAATTTAGACCAACCTTTCCAATCATCTTCTGCAAGGCCATCCTCAATAGAAATAATCGGATATTTATCTACCCATTCCGACCAAAAATTTATCATTTCATCCGAAGTATAAGCCTGACCTGATGACTTCAAAGTATAAAGTCCTGACTTTGAATCATACAACTCAGTCATCGCTGCGTCTATAGCGATGCAAACATCTTTACCTGGAGTGTATCCAGCCTTTTTTATACTCTGTAACACAATTTCTAATGCCTCCTCATTACTTCCGATATTCGGAGCAAATCCACCCTCATCTCCTACATTAGTTCCATAATTTTTGTCCTTGAGTAAACTTCTTAAATTATGAAATATCTCAGTGCCCATTCTCAGTGCCTCACTAAAGGACTCAGCACCTACTGGCATTACCATAAATTCTTGAAAATCAATTAAATTATCAGCATGTTCACCACCGTTTAAGATATTCATCATTGGAACCGGTAATGTTCTAGCTCCCACACCCCCTAAATATTGAAAAAGAGGAAGATTCGATGCTTGCGCAGCAGCATGTGCTGAAGCCAATGAAACCGCTAGTATTGCATTTGCTCCTAAAGAACTCTTATTTGGGGAACCATCTGCTTCAATCATTGCAAGATCTATCTCAGCTTGATCAGTAACTTCTATACCCACAACAGCTTCGGCAATAACTGTATTCACATTTTCAACAGCAGTTAAAACCCCTCTACCCAAATATATATTTTGATCTCCATCTCTTAATTCAGAAGCCTCATGAATTCCGGTAGAAGCACCACTTGGAACTGCTGCCCTACCAAAAGATCCATCTTCACAAAAAACTTCAGCTTCTAATGTAGGGTTCCCCCTGGAATCAAGAATTTGACGAGAATGTATAGCAGTTATAACAGGCATAAAATTTTATTTTTTATAATTTTTTATTTCATTTATAAATTCATCAAAAAGATAACGTGAATCATGAGGACCGGGGGATGCCTCAGGATGATATTGTACGCTGAAAACAGGATAATCATTACGTTTTATTCCTGCAACCGTATGATCGTTTAAATGCAAATGTGTCAACTCTATATTTTTGTTTGATTCAACATCTTCCTTCACAACAGCAAAACCATGATTTTGACTTGTAATTTCTCCTTTTTCCGTGGATAAATTTTTCACTGGATGATTAATTCCACGATGTCCATTATGCATCTTATAGGTTCTAAGCCCGGAAGCTAAAGCTATCATCTGATGTCCTAAACAAATTCCAAAAACTGGTTTACCTGAAGGTATGATTTTTTTAACAACTTCAATAATCTCAGGTGATGCACTAGGGTCACCAGGGCCATTTGATAAAAAATATGCATCAGGCATTTCTGCTTTTAAGACCTCATAGGAAGTGTTGAATGGGAAAACCTTGATAAAACAGTCTCGATCTGTAAGACATTTCAAAATACTTTTTTTTATTCCTAAGTCTAGTGCTACAATTTTGTATTTCGCACTTGTGTCGCCTATCACGTATTCCTTTTTGGTACTTACCAGAGAGCATAATTCAAGACCTTCCATAGATGGGGTATCATCCAGCTGTTTTTTCAGAAAATCAATTCTTTGAGTATCCGTGGTCACAATAGCATTTTGAGCACCATTATCTCTTATATATTTTACGAGAGCTCTTGTATCAACGTCAGTTATGGCGACAACCCTTTGATCTTGGAGAAAACCCTTTAGAGTTTCCCCTTTCGCTTTTGCTCGAGATTGAACCTGACTAAAATTGCGAGTAATCAATCCAGAAATTTGAACTTCAGAATTTTCCGAATCCTCATCTGATATTCCATAATTCCCAATATGTACATTGGCAGTAACCATAATTTGACCCTTATAACTTGGATCAGTAAAAATTTCTTGATAACCAGACATCCCAGTATTAAAACAAATCTCACCAGTAACGGTTCCCTCAATGCCAATTGATCTTCCATGAAAAATTATACCATCATTGAGTAAAACAAGAGCTTTATTTTTCATTATTTTTCAAAATTTTTAATCAAAACATAAAAAAAGGATAAGGGAACAAACTCCTTATCCTTTACAAGTTAGTTGAGAATTTGTTATCACTTTATCATTTATTCTTTTTCCTCAGAACTAGGTTTATCACTAGAGACATCAAGATCCTTCTTGTTTTCAACTTTATCCTGAACTGAATTTATTTCATTTGATTCTGATTCTTGAACTATTTTTTTTGATCTTCGTCTAGTAGATTTCTTTGGACTTTTCTTAATCTCGTTGCCATAGATTTCATTAAAATCTACTAATTCAATCATGCACATCTCAGCATTATCTCCAAGCCGACTTCCTGTCTTTATGATTCTTGTATACCCTCCTGGACGGTCTCCTACTTTTAGAGAAACCTCTTTAAAAAGCTCAGTAACAGCTTCTTTACTCTGGAGATAACTAAAAACCAAACGTCGATTGTGTGTGCTATCAAGTTTTGCTCTTGTAACAAGAGGCTCAACATACTTTTTTAAGGCCTTGGCTTTTGCAACTGTCGTGTTGATCCTTTTGTGAATTACTAAAGAAGATGCCATATTACTTAACATCGCTTTTCGATGTGAAGCAGTTCGTCCTAGGTGATTAAATTTCTTCCCGTGTCTCATTGATTATTCCTTGTCAAGTTTATATTTTGAGGTATCCATTCCAAAAGACAGGCCTAGATTTAAAACTAAATCCTCTAACTCAGTTAATGACTTTTTTCCAAAGTTTCTAAATTTCATTAGATCTGCTTTTGTGTATGAAACTAAATCCGCTACGGTATCAACCTCTGCAGCTTTTAAACAATTTAATGCCCTAACGCTTAACTCAAGTTCTGTAAGTTGCTTCAAAAGCAATTTACGCATTTCCATAACCTCTTCATCGTAACTTTCTACTTCTTGAATCGGAGCAACGTCAGCAATCATTCGCTCATCTGTAAAAAGCAAGAAATGCTGGATGAGAATTTGAGCAGCATCTGTAAGCGCATCTTGAGGTACAACACTTCCGTCTGTTTCTATTTCCAAAATCAACTTTTCAAAATCGGTCTTTTGTTCGACACGGAAATTCTCGACATGATATTTCACATTTTTAATCGGAGTGTAAATAGAATCTAATGCGATTGTACCCAAGGAGGCATCGATTTTCTTATTTTCTTCAGCTGGGATATATCCTCTACCCTTTTCAATAGTTAGGTTCATTTCAATATTAACAGACTTATCCAAGTGACATATCACTAAGTCTGGATTCAATACTTGAAATGAAGTCATAAAGGATGCTAAATCTCCTGCAGTTAATATGTCTTTACCCGCAATATTGACCTTGACCATCTCTGAATCAGATGTTTCTATTTGTCGCTTTAGACGAACCTGTTTTAGATTTAAAATCATTTCAGTAACATCCTCTACAACACCTTTGATCGTTGAGAATTCATGATTTACTCCTGAAAGGTTTATGGAGGTAAAAGCAAACCCTTCCAACGAGTTTAGCAAAACACGTCTCAAGGCGTTACCAACAGTTAAGCCATAACCCGGCTCTAATGGGCGAAATTCAAATTGACCATAGGTGTCAGTAGTTGAATTAACGATAACCTTTTCAGGTTTTTGAAATTGAAGAATAGCCATAATATTATTTTGAATAAAGTTCCACGATTAGTTGCTCTTTTATACCTTCAGGAATCATATCTCTTTGAGGAACACTTAAAAGTGAACCCGACATATTAGCTTCATTCCACTCAACCCAAGGATATTGGTGCGCAGAACCCGAAAGAGAAGCTGTAATAACCTCGAGGGTCTTAGACTTTTCACGAACGGCGACAATGTCACCTGGTTTAACATGAAAAGAAGGAATGTTAACAACTTTGCCGTTAACAGTTATGTGACGATGAGAAACTAATTGCCTTGATCCTCGTCGCGTGGGGGCAATCCCCAATCGATATACTACATTATCTAACCTTGCCTCACAAAGTTGAAGAAGCACCTCTCCCGTAACTCCTTTAGACCTTGAAGCTCGATCAAATAAATTTCTAAACTGTCTTTCTAAAATACCATAAGTATATTTTGCCTTTTGCTTTTCTAGAAGTTGAACAGAATATTCTGATTTCTTTCCACGCTTTCTCTGAAAACCATGTTGTCCTGGAGGATAATTGCGTTTTTCTAGAGCTCGATCTGGCCCAAATATGGGTTCACCAAATCGTCGTGAAATTTTTGTTAAGGGACCTCTGTAACGTGCCATTTTTTTTTAATTTAATATTATACTCGGCGGCGCTTTGGTGGACGACAACCATTGTGTGGCATAGGGGTGATATCAACAATTTCCATTACCTCTATCCCACTATTATTAAGACTTCGGATAGCACTTTCGCGACCATTCCCCGGACCCTTAACATAAACTTTAACTTTTCTCAGACCTGCCTCTAAAGCAGGAGTCGCAGCATTCTCAGCTGCCATTTGCGCTGCATAGGGAGTGTTCTTTTTCGAACCCCGAAATCCCATCTTACCAGCAGATGACCAAGAGATAACTTGACCTTGAATATTGGTTAATGCAATAATAATATTGTTAAATGTTGAACTCACATGAGCTTGCCCAATTGCCTCGACTTTGACTTTTCGCTTCTTTGTAGATTTTGCTGACTGTGCCATCAATTATTCAATTATTTCGTTACCTTCTTTTTATTTGCTACTGTCTTTCTCTTACCTTTTCGTGTTCTCGAATTATTCTTGGTATGCTGCCCTCGGAGAGGAAGACCTAAGCG
The DNA here is from genome assembly GCA_002682945.1 of Cryomorphaceae bacterium. Taxonomy (GTDB): domain Bacteria; phylum Bacteroidota; class Bacteroidia; order Flavobacteriales; family Schleiferiaceae; genus TMED14. The sequence goes on from NYSL01000018.1 coordinate 6,845, forward strand.
GTGTCTTATACCGCGTTGACAACCTATATCCATCAATCTTTTGATATTCAGTTGAACTTCCGAACGCAGTTCTCCCTCAACCTTAATATTCTCGGAGATGAAATTTCGAATCTCCTGAAGTTGATCATCTGACCATTCTTGAACTTTAATACTGTAATCCACCCCTGCATTAGAGAGAATTTCACGCGACAAAGACCTACCAATGCCATAGATATATGTTAATCCAATTTCTCCACGTTTATTTTTTGGGAGATCAATACCTGCTATTCTAGCCATTTCTATTTTTTATTATATAATAATTTTATCCCTGGCGTTGCTTAAACCTTGGATTCTTCTTGTTAATAATGTAAAGTCGTCCCTTTCTTCGGACAATTTTACAATCGGAACTACGCTTTTTTAATGATGCTCTTACTTTCATAGTTACATTTCTTTAAAATAATATCATTTAATATCTGTATGTTATTCGAGCCTTTGATAAATCGTACGGTGACATTTCCAATTTTACTCGATCCCCAGGAAGGAGCTTAATGTAATGCATGCGCATTTTTCCCGATATATGGGCGGTAACAATATGGCCATTTTCTAATTCCACTCTAAACATAGCATTAGATAGGTTCTCAGTAATTGTTCCGTCTTGTGTTATACCAGGTTCTTTTGCCATATTATAATGATGTATTTCTCCCACGCATACGGCCACCTTCCATGAGTCCGTCGTAATGGCTATTTAACAAATAACTCTCAATCTGCATTAAGGTATCAAGAACGACTCCAACAATAATTAAAAGTGAAGTTCCTCCGTAGAACTGAGCCCATTGCATATTTATTCCCAAAGTCATAGCAACGGCAGGTAAAATTGCAATCAAAGCCAATAGTACGGCACCAGGTAATGTGATTTTTGCGAGAACGTCATCAATGTAATTCCCTGTCGCCTCTCCAGGCTTAATCCCGGGAACAAATCCTCCATTTCGTTTCAGGTCATCAGCAATTTGAGTAGTATTGATTTGAATTGCTGTGTAAAAATAAGTGAAGACCAAAATTAACAATGCAAAAACAAAATTATACCAAAAGCCCTGAATATCTCCGAAGACATTAACCAACCAAGTTGCTCCTGACCCTTCTATACCGGTATATTGAACAACTGTTAAGGGCACAAACATCAAAGCCTGAGCAAAAATTATTGGCATAACACCTGATGCGTTTACTCTCACAGGAAGGTAACTTCTACCTAAGGACTTACTACTACCTCCAGCCACTCGCTTTGCGTATTCTAGAGGGACCTTTCGAACCGCCTGAGTAATTGCAATGGCAAATAGAAAAACAAGGTACAGGGCTACGAGTTCAATTAAAAATTTAATCCACCCTCCACCAGTTGGGCTTAATTGGGTAGCTACTTCCTGAAAAAATGCTTGAGGGAAATTCGCTATGATACCGATCATTATGAGAAGAGATATTCCATTCCCAACTCCTTTTTCAGTAATTCTCTCTCCCAACCACATGGCAAAAATAGTTCCAGCGATAATTACGATCCATGAAGCCAACCAAAAAGTTGACATTGGTAATGTAATATTCACACCTTGATAAATTAAGTTAGTTATGTATCCTGGAGCTTGGGCAGCAACGATAAGAATAGTTAGGTACCGAGTTATTTGATTTAGTTTTCTTCGACCAGACTCGCCTTCTTTCTGCATTTTTTGAACAGCAGGAACTGCAAGTCCGGCAAGCTGTATTACAATAGAGGCTGAAATATAAGGCATAATTCCAAGTGCTAAAATAGATGCATTAGCAAAAGCACCTCCTGAAAATGCATTAATCAAGCCTACAAGGCCTTCGGAAGCTTGGCTTTGAAGATTTTCAAGACTGGAAGGATCTATGCCCGGTAGAACCACATTCGATCCCAAACGGTATACAAGCAGAAGACCTGCAGTAAGCAATAGCTTTTCACGCAGCTCAGTAATGCCCCATATATTTCTTAACGTTTGGATAAAGCGATTCATAATTACTTTTTAGTTTCCTTTTTAGTTTTCTTTTTGACCTCTTTTTTGGTTTCTTTTTTTGTTCCCATTTTGGCCTCCTTTGTGGTTTCTTTTTTGGCCTCCTTTGTGGTTTCTTTTTTGGCCTCCTTTGTGGTTTCTTTTTTGGCCTCTTTTATCGTTTCCTTTTTAGTTTCCTTAGCAGTAGAATCTTTCGAAATTTTTACTTCCTCTAAGGAAGTATTTGAATTTGTCAGTTCGATTGAACCACCTGCTTTTTCAATCGCATTCTTTGCGGAGAAACTTATCTTATCTACTTTGACTTTAACTGATGCTGAAATTTTTCCACGACCCAAGACTTTGACTAGGTCATTTTTACTTGCTAGACCACTTGCAATTAAAGATTCTAGGGTGATTTCTTTTACCTTTTTATCATCTATCAGTTTTTGAATGATATCAAGATTAATTACGCGATACTCAGTTCGATTCGGATTTGTAAAACCAAATTTTGGAACTCTCCTCTGCAAAGGCATTTGACCTCCTTCGAAACCTATTTTTTTGCTGTAACCTGATCTAGATTTCGCACCCTTGTGACCACGACCAGAGGTGCCAGCAGAGCCACTACCTTCTCCTCGTCCAAGACGTTTTTTTGTAAATGTTGAACCTTCTGCAGGTTTTAAGTTATGAAGTGACATACTATATGATTATTATTTTAATTCTTCCACCGTAACAAGGTGACTTACTGTTTGAACCATACCGACAATTTGGGCATTTTTTTTATGCTCCACAGTTTGGTTAATTTTTCGAAGACCTAGAGCTACCATAGTCGCTTTTTGATTTGGAGGGCGATTTATAACGCTTCGTTTTTGAGTAATTTTTAAGATTGACATAAACTCTGATTATTTACCATTAAAAACTTGAGAAACTGATATACCTCTTGACTTTGCAACTTGTTTTGCATCTCTGAGAGAGTGTAAGGCCTCAAAAGTTGCTTTTACCAAATTATGAGGATTCGATGACCCTTTTGATTTCGCCAAAACATCGTGAATACCGACACATTCAAGCACATGACGCATTGCCCCACCCGCAATAACTCCAGTTCCGGATGATGCAGGTCTTAAAAATACTTTTGCCCCAGCAAATTTCCCATCTTGCTCGTGGGGAAGTGTTCCTTTGACTACAGGGAAACGATATAAGTTCTTTTTTGCATCTTCAATACCCTTATTTACAGCTTCAGATACTTCCTTACTCTTTCCAAGGCCATATCCTCCTATTCCATGCTCATCACCGACGACTACTATAGCAGTGAAACCAAATGTTCGACCACCTTTTGTCACCTTTGTAACACGCTGAACACCCACTAGTTTATCTACTAATTCTAAACCACTAGGTTTTACTTTTTTTATATTTTTATCTTTCATAATCCTAAATCAGAATTTCAATCCAGCCTCACGTGCTCCGGTGGCTAGAGATTTAATACGTCCATGATATAAATAACCTCCTCGATCAAACGAAACTGTTTTAATACCATTAGTTTTCGCTACTTCAGCAATTTTCTTCCCAACTTCAAAAGCCCGCTCGATTTTCGTTCCTGAGATGGAGTCTCCAGAATTAGTCAAAGAAGTTGCTGTACCTATTGTTAATCCGTTCACATCATCAATTAATTGAGCATAAATTTCTTTACTACTTCGGTAAACCGCTAGCCTAGGACGAGCTTCTGTACCCTTGACTACATTTCGAATTCTTTTATGTATCCTTTGTCTACGATTCATTTTCTTAGTTCCCATCATTTATTATTTTGCTGCTGTTTTACCTGCTTTTTTACGGACTACTTCACCTAAATATCGAACTCCTTTGCCTTTATAGGGTTCAGGCTTTCTGAAAGATCTTATCTTGGATGCAATCATTCCGACAAGTTGTTTATCATGAGAAAAAAGTTCAACAATTGGATTTTTACCCTTTTCACTTATTGTATTCACTTTAACTTCAGTTGGTATTTGAATACTGATGTTATGTGAAAAACCTAATGCCAAATCCAATACTTGACCACGATGATTTGCTCTAAAACCAACGCCGACAAGTTCTAACTTTTTTGACCACCCCTTAGATAGGCCAACAACCATATTCGAAATTAGTGATCTATATAGACCATGATTCGCTCGTTGATCTTTTGAATTTGATGAGCGGGTTAATGTGATAACATTTTCAGTAATTTCAACATTTATGCCATCAGAAACCTTTTGAGTTAAAGTTATACCCTTAGCTTCTACTGAAACAGTTGAGTCCTTAACGCTAACAGATACACCAGCAGGGATGTTTATGGGGGCATTACCTATTCTTGACATTGATTCTGTACTTTAATAAACATAACATATTATTTCACCACCGATATTTCTATCTCGAGCCTCTTTGTCAGTCATCATGCCTTGAGAGGTGCTGACAATTGCAATTCCAAGCCCGTTCTTGACACGAGGTAAAGAGCTAGAAGATTTATAATTACGAAGACCTGGGCTAGAAGCCCTATCAATTCCTCGAATTACTGGACGCTTTGAACCTAACTCGTATTTTAAAGCCACTTTTAAAGTACCTTGAGCAGTATCTTTATCGACTTTATAACTCGAGATATAACCCTGATCCTGAAGAATTCGGGCGATTTCAGTCTTTACATTGCTAGAAGGTAATTCGACTACTTGATGACCTGCTGTTGCACCGTTGCGCAATCGGGTCAGGAAGTCTGCTATAGGATCTGTATACATCTTTTTAACTTTTAATAATAATTTACCAACTCGACTTTTTGACACCAGGAATCAAACCCGATAACGCCATCTCGCGAAATGTCACTCTCGATAAGCCAAATTGACGCATATATCCTCGAGGCCGTCCAGTTATTTTACATCGATTATGAAGACGAACAGGGGATGCATTTTTAGGTAGCTTTTGCAGTCCAGCATAATCTCCTGCCGCCTTTAAAGCTTCGCGTTTTTTAGCATATTTCGCAACAACTGCTTGTCTTTTGCGCTCTCGCGCTTTCATTGATTCTTTTGCCATATCTCTATTTCTTAAAAGGCATTCCAAATTCCTGGAGAAGCGCTTTGCACTCCATATCTGTCTTTGCACTTGAAACAAGTGTTATATCCATTCCAGATATACGATTTACTTTATCAATTTCAATTTCTGGAAAAATGATTTGCTCCGTAATTCCAAAAGTGAAGTTTCCTCTGCCATCAAATCCTTCCTTGATGCCTTGAAAATCACGAATTCGAGGTAAAGAAGAAACGAGTAATCTTTCCAAAAAATCGTACATCTTTGTACCGCGTAGCGTAACTCTTGCACCAACAGGCATACCCTTTCTCAATTTAAAATTTGATATATCCTTTTTTGATTTAGTAGGAACTGCTTTTTGCCCGGCTATTAGAGTCATTTCTTCTACTGCTGCATCTACCAACTTTTTATCTGCGACAGCAGCACCGATACCCTGGCTTAGAACTATTTTTTCTAGTCTCGGAACTTGCAAGCTATTCGAGTATCCAAATCGTTCTTTCATGGCTGGAACAACCCTATCTCGGTATTCATTTTTAAGTTTTGATTCCATATCTAAATTGTATCACCTGTTTTTTTCGAGAAGCGCACCATTTCTCCCTTTTCATTTAACTTATGCCCCGTACGAGTTGGATTACCACTTCCTTCAACTAACATTAAGTTAGAGACATGAATCGGAGCTTCCATCTTTGAAATTCCTCCCTGAGGACTATTGGCTGAAGGCTTTTGATGTTTTGTGACCATATTTAGTCCCTCGACCACTGCCCTATGCTGTTTTGGTATCATACGTATGACCTTACCAGACTTCCCTTTTGAAGTACCAGCTGTAACCATTACCGTATCGCCTGTTTTAATATGAAACTTTGCCATCTTTTTATAAATTCTTAAAGCACTTCTGGTGCTAAGGATACAATTTTCATGAATTGCTTGTCTCTCAACTCTCGAGCAACAGGACCAAAAACACGAGTACCTCGCATTTCACCTGTTGGATTCAAGAGAACACAAGCATTATCGTCAAAACGGATATATGATCCATCAGGACGCCTAACCTCTTTCTTTGTACGGACAACAACAGCTGTTGCAACCGTACCTTTCTTAGCTCCACCTGAAGGCATTGCATCTTTGATCGTGACGACAATTTTGTCACCCAAACCTGCATATCGCCGCTTTGTACCTCCTAATACCCTTATGACCAAAACTTCTTTGGCACCAGTATTATCTGCAACTTTTAATCGTGATTCTGTTTGTAACATTTTACTTTGCTCTTTCCAATATTTCTATTACTCGCCAAACCTTTGTTTTACTCAGTGGACGTGTTTCCATAATTTTTACTGTGTCACCACTATTGCAATCGTTTTTCTCATCATGCGCATGAAATTTGTTACTATATGTAACAAACTTTCCATACATAGGATGTTTTACTCTTCGAGATACCCTAACAGTTACAGTTTTATCCATAGAATTACTCGTAACTACACCGATTCTCTCTTTTCTCAAATTTCTTTTGTCTTCCATGAATTATTTTGAATTACGATTAGACACTTCCATAGTTAGCCTTGCGACTATTTTCCTTACACTTGCTATCCTCATTGGATTCTCTAGGGGACTAATGCGATTTTTTAACTTCATATCTTCAAGCTCTTTTTTCAAATCATGAAATTGCTTTGAAAGCTCTTCTTCACTTAGATTTCTAATTTCATTCATCTTCATAATAACTGTTGATTAAGAGTTAGTAACTAAGTCTCTGCGTGTAACTAATTTTGTCTTGACCGGTAATTTTTGAGCTGCCAATCTTAAAGCTTCAACTGCTACTTCCTTTGAAACACCGTCACACTCAAATAAAATCCTTCCTGGCCTCACTACAGCTGCCCAATATTCAACTGATCCTTTACCCTTTCCCATTCGTACTTCTAAAGGCTTTTTAGTAATCGGCTTATCTGGAAAAACTCTAATCCATAATTGACCTTCACGTTTCATATATCGAGTTGCCGCAATACGCGCAGCTTCGATTTGTCTGGCAGTCATCCATACCTCTTGCATAGATTTAATACCATAAGCCCCGAAAGCCAAAGTTGCACCTCGTTGAGCGTTACCTTTCATCCTTCCTTTGAAGGTCTTTCGAAATTTTGTCTTTTTAGGTTGTAACATATCTCCTTATGAATTATGCTTTTCTATTATTGCGCCTATCATTGTTGTTTCTTCGATCACCTCCATTTGAACGGCCCTTGGAATTTCCTCCACCAGGAGCACCAGGTTTTAATCTGCTTGAAATACCAAGAACATTATTTAGGTCACGCTTACCATAAACCTCCCCTTTCATTATCCAAACTTTAACACCTATTCTCCCATAGGTAGTATGAGCCTCTGACCAATGATAGTCTATATCTGCACGAAACGTATGCAAAGGTGTGCGTCCATCCTTAAACTTTTCCGAGCGAGCTATTTCAGCACCATTCAGCCTTCCACTCAATTGAACTTTAATACCTTCAGCACCCATTCTCATCGTCGAACCGATACTCATTTTTACCGCTCTTCGAAAAGAAATACGCCCCTCGATTTGCCGAGCAATAGAGTCGGCGACAAGTTTTGCATCAAGTTCCGGTCTTTTTATTTCGTGAATATTGAGCTGAACATCTTTTTTTGTAAGTTTCTTTAATTCTTCCCGAAGTTTTTCAACTTCAGAGCCCCCTTTTCCGATAATTACGCCGGGACGAGCAGTAGCAATGGTTACAGTAACCAGCTTTAAAGTGCGTTCTATAATTATTCTAGAAACATTTGCGCGAGACAGACGTGCGTGTAAATATTTTCGAATTGCAGCATCTTCAGCTAATCTATCACCATAATTTCTACCACCAAACCAGTTAGAATCCCATCCACGGATGAAACCTAATCGATTACCAATTGGATTTGCTTTTTGGCCCATTATTTAACTTCTTTAACTTCGGTTAGACTTGAATTATCGACGATGTGCGCTTCACCAACAACTAGAGTAACGTGATTTGATCGCTTTCTGATTCGGTGAGCACGGCCTTGTGGAGCTGGCTGAACGCGCTTAAGCATTCGTCCGCTATCAACACTAATGGTTTGGACAATTAATTCTTTTTCATCCATTGAGACACCTTCATTTTTTGATTCCCAATTACTCAAGGCAGAAACAAGTAATTTTTCCAGTCTTATAGACGCCTCTTTTCCATTGTTTTTCAAAGCAAATAAAGCCTTTGAAACTTCCATTCCTCTAATCATATCGGCAACCAATCGCATTTTTCTGGGAGAGGTTGGACAATTGTTAAGCTTTGCAGAGGCAATATTTTTTCTAGCCGCTTTTAACTCCGTTGCCTTATTTTGTTTACGAGAACCCATAATTTATTTTTTACCCTTATCTTTTTTTCCAGCATGACCTCGAAAGGTTCGTGTTGGAGAAAATTCACCTAATTTGTGTCCGACCATGTTTTCAGTAATGTATACGGGAACAAAAGTTTTTCCATTATGGACAGCTATTGTTTGTCCAACAAAATCCGGACTAATCATGGAAGCCCGAGACCAAGTTTTAATAACACTTTTTTTACTCGAGGCTGAGTTTTCAATCACTCGTTTCTCCAGCTTAAAGTTTATAAAAGGTCCTTTCTTTAATGATCTTGCCATAAGTTATTTTTTCCTTTTTTCAATTATGTAACGATTACTTTCTTTTTGTTTTGCTCGTGTTTTGAAACCTTTTGCTGGAATACTGTTACGAGATCTTGGATGACCCCCAGAAGCCCTACCTTCACCACCGCCCATAGGGTGATCAATCGGGTTCATAGCAACACCTCGCGTTCTGGGGCGTCGGCCAAGCCACCTGCTGCGACCAGCTTTACCTCCAACAATTTGAGCATGATCGCTGTTGGAAACTACTCCAACTGTAGCCATACATTCAATTAAAATCATTCGGGTTTCACCTGAGGGCATTTTCAATGTAGCATACTTACCATCACGAGCAGCTAGTTGAGCAAAGGAACCTGCAGAACGTGAGATAACGCCTCCCTGACCAGGTCTTAATTCTATGTTGTGAACGGTCGTTCCTAAAGGTAAATCAGATAGTTTTAAAGAATTTCCTAACTCAGGGGCAGCATTGGGTCCTGAAACAATTTTTTGACCTATTTGAAGCCCATCAGGCGCAATAATGTAACGCTTTTCTCCATCCGCATAAACAACTAAAGCGATGAAAGCCGACCGATTGGGATCATATTCTATTGACTTTACAGATGCCGGAATACCAAACTTTTCGCGTTTGAAGTCAATGGTACGATAACGTTTTTTTGAGCCACCACCGAGGTAGCGCATTGTCATTTTTCCTGTATTATTGCGACCACCGCTTCGTTTTTTAGGCTTTGTTAAAGACTTTTCAGGTGCAATTGCCGTAACGCCAACATAATCATTGACAACACGGAAACGCTGACCTGGAGTAATTGCTTTTAATTTTCGAACACCCATTTTAACTATAGATTAGAATAAAAATCAATGGACTCTCCACCTCTAACATCAACAACTGCTTTTTTGTAGGCTGGTTTATTACCCGATAAAGTACCAGCTTTTGTGTAGCGAACAACTTTTTTCGCAGGAACGATGTGCGTACGAACATTTTCAACATTCACGTTGTATGCTTCCTCGACTGCCTTCTTAATCTCAACTTTATTAGCTTTTCTTGAAACAACAAAAGTGTACCTATTCATCGTTTCTGAATCTGCAGATGCTTTTTCGGTTATTACAGGTCGAATCAATATACTTTTCATTATTTCGTCATTAATGCCGTTTCAATTTTCTCTATTGCGCCCTCAACAAGGATCAAGGTGCCTGCATTTAGAATAGAATAAGTATTTAATTCTGAAGCAGTTACAACATTTGAGCCCTCAAAATTGCGGGATGACAAATATACATTTTTATCTGGCTCGGGCAACACAACCGTACATTTCTTTTCTGAAAAACCTAACGCACCTAAAAAAGCACTATATTCTTTCGTCTTGGGTTCTTTAATCGAAATTTTATCAATTACAAAGATCTGGTCTTCTGCAGCCATCATACTCAGCGCAGATTTCCTAGCAACGGTTTTGAGCTTCTTATTCAACTTGAAGCCATATTCATGCGGTCTTGGACCAAAGACTGTACCCCCTCCACGATATAAGGGAGATCTCATACTTCCATGTCTCGCACCACCAGTACCTTTTTGCTTGTGAAGTTTTTTAGTAGTTCTAGAAATTTCTGAACGCTCTTTTGCTTTGTGCGTTCCTTGTCGCTGGTTTGCCAAATATTGTTTAACATCTAAATAAACCGCATGCTCATTAGGGTCAACTTTAAATACACTATCACTTAGCGCAGCTTTTCTACCTAAATCTTTTCCTTTTTGGCTAAAAATATTTACTTCCATTATTTCTCTACAATTAATAGTGACTGCTTTGCACCAGGGACAGAACCCTTGACAATCAAAAGATTTTGATCCGAGTCAACTTTTAAAACTTGTAGGTTTTGAATTTTGACTCTTTCATTCCCCATTCTTCCGCCCATTCGAGTCCCCTTAAAAACTCTTGATGGATCTGAACCGGCTCCAATCGAACCAGGAGCTCTTAATCTATTATGCTGTCCGTGAGTAGCCTGACCAACTCCAGCAAAACCATGTCTTTTCACAACACCTTGAAATCCTTTTCCTTTTGAAGTTCCAGCAACATCCACATATTCTCCTTCTACGAACATATCAACTGTCAATGTATCCCCCAAAGACACTTCATTTTCATCAAAATCACAAAACTCAAAGTGATTTTTATGAGGCTCGGATTTCGACTTTTTGGCATGCCCTATTTCAGATTTAATTGGGCGCTTTTTCGCTCCAAAAGCTATCTGCACAGCAGCGTAACCATCGACATCTTTTGTTTTAATTTGGGTCACTAAACAGGGTCCCAATTCGATGACCGTACAAGGATAGTTTTTTCCATCCTTGTCAAAGATGCTGGTCATTCCGATTTTCTTGCCAATTAGTCCAGGCATGATATTTACGGTTATGAGTTAAACTTTAATTTCTACTTCTACACCACTAGGCAATTCCAACTTCATCAAAGCATCAATTGTCTTACTGGAAGATGAATATATATCCAGAAGGCGCTTGAAGCTGGAGAGTTCAAACTGCTCGCGTGCTTTCTTATTTACATGAGGCGAACGAAGAACAGTGTAGATGCGCTTGTTCGTTGGAAGAGGAATAGGTCCATTAATGACGGCCCCAGTACTCTTTACTGTCTTTACAATTTTTTCCGCGCTCTTATCGACCAGCATATGATCGTAAGACTTTAATTTTATTCGAATTTTTTGACTCATTACTCAACAATAAAAAATTATTTACTTCCTTTTACATTCTCAATGACTTCTTCAGAAATACCCTTCGGGGTTTCAGCATAGTGACTGAATTCCATTGATGAACTACCCCTCCCTGAGGTTATCGTTCTAAGAGTGGTAACATAACCAAACATTTCGCTCAGTGGGACTTTAGCGTGAACAACAGAGTCTCCATCTTTAGTATCCATTCCTTCAACCATTCCTCTTCTCTTGTTTAAGTCCCCAACGACATCACCCATTGAGGTTTCTGGCATAACAACCTCCATTTTCATTAATGGCTCAAGAATCATAGGTTTAGCTTTTCTTGCAGCTTCTCTAAAACCTAGCTTTGCGGCTAACTCAAAAGATAAAGAGTCAGAGTCAACTGGATGAAAGGAGCCGTCCTCTAAGGTAACTTTCATGGAATCAACACTGTAACCAGCAAGTGGTCCATTGGACATAGCATCCTTAAAACCCTTCTCAACCGCAGGAATAAACTCTCTTGGGATATTCCCGCCTTTAATTTTGTTAATGAATTGTAAGCCACCTGCTTCAAAGTCTTCATCAGCAGGACCGATTTTGAAATCAATATCCGCAAACTTACCACGACCCCCTGTTTGCTTTTTGTATTGCTCTCTATGCCCTGTTTCAGCAGTAAGGGCCTCTTTGTATTGAACTTGAGGTGCCCCCTGGTTACATTCAACTTTAAACTCTCTTCGCATTCTATCTACTAGGATATCTAGATGAAGCTCTCCCATTCCAGAAATAACAGTTTGTCCGGTTTCTTCGTCAGTAGCGACTCTAAAAGTGGGGTCTTCTTCTGCTAATTTTGCCAAGGCAACACCCATTTTATCCATGTCAGCTTGGGTCTTTGGCTCTACAGCTAAACCAATTACCGGGTCTGGAAAAGTCATAGATTCGAGGACAATTGGGCGCTTTTCATCACATAAAGTATCACCAGTTCGAATATCCTTAAACCCAACACCAGCGCCAATATCACCAGCCTCTATTGAATCAATCGGATTCTGCTTGTTTGAGTGCATTTGAAAGATTCTGGAAATTCTTTCTTTTTTATCAGTTCTTATATTTTTAACGTATGAACCAGCGTCTGTCTTGCCAGAATATACACGAAAAAAACACAATCGTCCAACGAAAGGATCCGTAGCAATTTTAAAGGCCAAGGCTGAAAAAGGTTCTTTAGAGTCTGGTTTACGCATTTCTTCTTCTCCTGTGTCAGGATTTGTTCCTGCAATAGCTTCCACATCCAAAGGTGATGGCATGAACGACATTACGGCATCTAGCATGGTTTGAACTCCTTTATTTTTGAATGCTGAACCACATAAAACTGGGGTTATCTTTTGAGAAATTGTAGCTTTCCTGATTGCCGAAACTAATTCTTCGCTCGTAATTTCATCTGGATTATCGAAAAACTTTTCCAGAAGTGAGTCATCAAATTCCGCAACAGACTCAACAAGTTTCTCTCGATACTCGCTCACTGTCGCCTTAAGATCCTCGGGAATATCAATCTCTTTAAAAGTCATTCCTTGAGTTTCATCATCCCAGATAATTGCTTTATTTTCGAGAAGATCAACCACTCCTCTAAAATCAGCTTCTGAACCAATGGGGATCTGCAGAGGAACCGGATGACCCTTTAGTTTTTCATCAATTTGTTTTACAACACTGAAAAAATCAGCACCGGTCCGATCCATTTTATTTACGAAAGCAATTCTAGGAACACTGTATTTGGTGGCCTGCCTCCAAACTGTCTCTGTTTGTGGCTGGACACCTCCCACGGCACATAATAATGCCACAGCACCATCTAAAACTCTTAAAGACCTCTCAACTTCTACAGTGAAATCTACGTGCCCAGGAGTATCAATAATATTGATTTTGTACTCTTCTGTATTCGATAAATCTTTTCCTTGGTTTGTTGGAAATCTCCAAAAACAAGTGGTCGCAGCAGAAGTGATTGTAATCCCACGTTCTTGCTCTTGTACCATCCAATCCATAGTTGCTGCACCGTCATGTACTTCTCCTATCTTATGGGATACCCCCGTGTAGTACAAAATTCGTTCTGTTGTGGTAGTTTTTCCCGCATCAATGTGGGCCATAATACCAATGTTCCTTGTGAATTTAAGATCGCGTGATGACATTATAGAAAATATTTAGAATCGGAAATGAGAGAATGCTTTATTCGCTTCGGCCATACGATGCACGTCCATACGCTTTTTAACTGCAGCTCCCTCTTCCTTTGCAGCAGCCATAATTTCTGCTGCTAGCTTAGCAGCCATGCTTTTTTCATTTCTCGCTCGAGAGTAACCAATTAGCCACTTCATAGCCATCGAAATCTTTCGCTCGGGTCTTATTTGTTGTGGTATTTGAAATGTTGAACCACCAACTCGTCGACTTCTTACCTCAACATGCGGCATGACATTAGTTAGTGCTGTTTTCCATTGCTCAAGGCCATTAGCTTCTTCAGCCTTTTCAGAGATTATATCAATTGCATCATAAAATATTGAATATGACGTAGATTTTTTTCCGTCAAACATTAAGTTATTTACAAAACGTGTCACCAAAGGATCATTAAATTTTGGATCCGGCAATAATGGGCGCTTCTTCGCACGAGTCTTTCTCATTTCTGTTTATTTTTTAGCTTTTGGACGTTTAGTACCGTACTTTGAACGACGTTGCATTCTTCCACTTACTCCTGCAGCATCTAATGCTCCACGAACGATATGGTATCTAACGCCAGGAAGATCTTTAACTCGACCTCCACGGACCAAGACTATCGAGTGCTCCTGAAGATTATGACCCTCGCCTCCAATGTATGCATTTACCTCATTACCATTGGTTAACCTTACCCTTGCAACTTTTCTCATTGCCGAGTTAGGTTTCTTTGGAGTAGTTGTATAGACTCGAGTGCATACCCCTCGTCGTTGAGGACAAGAATCAAGTGCTGCTGACTTACTCTTCTTTTCTAATTTTACTCGTCCTTTCCGGACTAGTTGATTGATAGTTGGCATTATCTAATTGTTTTGGTTTTCGTCGCTACAATATTTTACCCTTGTTTTTAAGGGACTGCAAATGTAAATCTTTTTATCTAACTATCAACTCCGATTTTTGATACATTTTTAAACTTTTTACGAGCCCTCATAAAACATACCTTTGAAACCTTCATATGGCTAATTATTTAAAAGCTTTAAATCCGGTTCAACTAAAGGCCGTCAAATGTACTTTAGGACCAGTAATGGTTATTGCTGGAGCTGGCTCAGGAAAAACGCGCGTTTTAACCTATAGAATAGCTCATTTAATGGAATCTGGAGTAGATCCTTTCAATATTTTATCATTGACTTTCACTAATAAAGCGGCGAAAGAGATGAAAGAGAGAGTTGAAAAACTTATTCATGACTCTGATGCAAAAAATCTATGGATGGGAACATTTCATTCAGTTTTTGCAAAAATCCTAAGAATTGAAGGACACCGATTAGGTTTTCCCTCGAATTTTACAATTTATGATGCTGAGGATTCAAAAAAAGTAATCAGCGATGTTATAAAGGAACTTGGGCTTGATAAGGAAATCTACAAAGCAAAAAATTTATCCAGTCGTATCTCGACCTATAAAAACAACTTGATAACGCCTAAAATATATTCAGGAAGGACAGAACTTCAAGAAAGTGATTCAGCTGCTCGAATACCAAAACTGGGTGTAATCTATTCTTTATACATGGAGAAATGCTTTCGATCTGGAGCTATGGATTTTGATGATTTACTGGTGAAAACAAATGAACTTTTTATAAAATTTCCAGAAATTCTCTTAAAATATCAAGAACGATTTAAATATATTCTTGTTGACGAATATCAAGACACCAATCATTCTCAGTATTTAATTGTCAAAGCTTTGGCAAGTAGGTATGAAAATATTTGTGTAGTAGGAGATGATGCGCAGAGCATTTATGCGTTTAGAGGAGCAAATATTCGAAATATTTTGAATTTTCAAAAAGATTATGATCAAGCCAAGCTTTTCAAACTTGAGCAAAATTATAGAAGTACTGAGCACATAGTCAAAGCTGCAAATTCGTTAATAAAAAAAAATAAAGATCAATTAGAAAAAAATATTTGGACATCAAATCCTCAGGGAGATAAAATAATCATTCATAAAAGTGTAAGTGATTCAGATGAAGGGAATTATGCAGCCAAAACAATTTGGGAAAAAAATATAAAAGAGCATATACCCTTTGATAATTTTGCAATTCTATATCGAACAAACGCCCAATCTAGAGCATTTGAAGACTCATTAAGAAGAAAAAATATTCCTTATCGAATTTTTGGCGGACTTTCTTTTTATCAAAGAAAAGAAGTCAAAGATATAATCTCTTATTTAAGGTTAATTGCAAATCAAAAAGATGATGAGGCATTTAAACGAATAATCAATCTCCCGGCGCGTGGAATAGGTGAAACAACCTTAGCTAGGCTCAAAATTGCTGCCAATGAGCACGAAACATCTTTGTGGGAGGCAGCAATAAACTCAGCTAACTGGGGAATAAAGATAAATAAACCCACGATAGATAAGCTTTTAGCTTTTTGCGACCTAATTAAAAGTTACAAGATCATTTCTCTTGAAAAAAATGCTTTTGAACTTGTAGAAAATGTAGCGCGAACGAGTGGGATTATTAAATTCTTAAGTGATGACAAAACTCCTGAAGGGGTTATGCGATATGAAAATGTTCAAGAACTTCTGAATGGAATCAAAAATTTTGTAGAAGAACAGGAGCAAATAGAGAATGGAAATCCAAGCATTGAATATTTCTTGGAGGATATTGCTTTGATAACCGAAGCTGATCGCAATCAAAAAGATGACCGCCCAAAAGTAAACCTAATGACCATTCACCTCGCAAAAGGTCTAGAATTTGAAAATGTTTTTATAGTAGGAATGGAAGAAAACCTTTTCCCATCAATGATGAGTTTGGGTTCGAGAGATGACCTTGAGGAAGAAAGAAGGCTTTTTTATGTAGCGATCACAAGGGCTAAGAAAAGTGCATTCCTGACTTATTCTCATATTAGATATCGATGGGGTAAGCTAATTGATTGCGAACCCAGTAGATTTCTTGAGGAGCTAGATGAGAAACATTTAAATATTGACATTCCAAATTACGTTCCCAATCATTTAGCACATGAAAAAATGACTACATTTAATGTAACTTCGAAGAATTCAAAAACTAACAGTTATCAACAGAAAAAGCGACAAGAAAAAACCTCTATACCAAATAATTCTGTAAAATTCAGGAGACCCCATAACCTAAAGCCTATTCAAAAGAATCATAAATTAGATAGTCCTTTTAATCAAGTAAACTCATCTTTAGTCTCGGGGAATAGGGTTATTCATGATCGTTTTGGTTCAGGGACAATTAAAGAAATATCAGGAGAAAACATGGATCAAAAAGCAACTATCATTTTTGATAATGTTGGTGAAAAAAAGTTACTATTAAAGTTTGCTAAATTAGAATTAATAAAATAATGGATACTGAAAAAATTGCGGCCCTTTCATTAGACTATAATACCGATAGAGAGCACCTAATCATGCCAGAATATGGCCGACATGTTCAATCAATGATCGAATATTGTTTATCAATCACTGAAAAAAATCATAGAACAAAAGTAGCTCATACAATTGTTGATATTATTGGTAATTTAAATCCCAAATTAAGGGATAGTGAAGATTATAAACATAAGCTTTGGGACCACCTCCTTGTGATGTCAAATTTTAATTTAGATGTCAATAGCCCATACCCAATAATGACCAAAGAAAAATTAAGCCAACGTCCAGATAATGTTGCGTATCCTAAAAAAAGTCGTACACATCGATATTATGGAAATGTTTTACAAAATATGATTCATACTGTGGCTCAGTTGCCCAAAAGCTCAGAAAGAGATATTATGGAGTTTGACATAGCGAATCAGATGAAACGGGCATATCTATCTTGGAATAAAGATTATGTTGATGACTCAGTAATTTTCTCTGAATTAAAAATCCTATCTGGTGGGAAATTAGGATTAACCCCATCGCTCTTAACAGTCGCGAAAGGAGTGAAATCTCAAAATGCACCGCTAAATACAAAATCAAAAAAGAAAAAAAAGCCTCAATTCAAAAGAAAAGGAAATTACTCATCAAGGACTAAATCCAATCATAGTGGGAAGTTTTAAAATAACTGGTGGAAAGAAATTAAAAGGAGAGATAAGCCCTCAAGGTGCAAAAAATGAAGTGCTTCAGATTCTTTGTGCAGTATTACTTACCAAAGATGAAGTTAGAATTTCCAACATTCCAGACATTTTAGACGTAAATAAGCTAATAGAAATTTTATCTGATTTTGGGGTCATTGTTTCTAATATTTCTCCAGGAGAATATTCTTTTTGTGCAGAAAATATAGATTTAAAATTTTTAAAATCAGAGAAATATAAGAAAAAAGGTTCTTCTCTGAGAGGCTCAATAATGTTAGTAGGACCTTTACTCGCTCGTTTTGGAATGGGATTTATTCCGAAGCCCGGTGGGGACAAAATCGGAAGAAGAAGATTAGATACACATTTTTTAGGTTTGATGAAATTAGGCGCCAAATTTAAATTTGAGCAAGATTCTAATTTTTATGGTGTGGAAGCACCAGAAGAAGGACTGAAAGGAGCATATATACTTTTAGATGAGGCCTCTGTTACTGGAACAGCGAATATTCTTATGACTGCAGTTCTCACCCCGGGTAAAACCATAATATATAATGCAGCTTGTGAACCATACCTTCAACAACTTTGTCATATGCTCATTAGAATGGGAGCAAATATTAAAGGCGTCGGAAGTAATCTTTTAGAGGTTGAAGGAGTCTCTTCACTAAATGGAACCTCGCACAAATGTCTTCCTGATATGATTGAAATAGGAAGTTGGATCGGACTCGCCGCAATGACAGAAAGTGAAATAACGATTAAAAATGCGGGTGTAAAATATTTGGGAATTATTCCTGATATTTTCAAGAAACTTGGAATTGATTTAAAAGTCATTGGAGATGATATTTTTATACCTAGTCAAAGAAATTATACGATCGAATCTTATTTTGATGGGTCAATGGCGACAATAAGTGATGCACCTTGGCCAGGATTTACTCCGGATTTACTTAGTATAATACTCGTTACTGCAACTCAGGCAAAAGGCTCTGTATTAATTCATCAAAAAATGTTTGAAAGCAGGTTGTTTTTTGTTGATAAACTAATCGACATGGGAGCTCAAATTATTTTATGCGACCCACATCGAGCAACTGTAATTGGGTTAGACAAGAAATTTCCTTTAAAATCAACTACCATGACCTCCCCAGACATTCGCGCTGGCATAGCTCTGTTAATTGCTGCTTTAAGTGCTGAAGGAACAAGCACAATTCACAATATCGAACAAATTGACAGAGGTTACGAAAAAATAGACATTAAACTTCAAGAGCTTGGCGCCGATATCCAAAGGGTTAGCTAAATAAATCTTGAACTCGCTGAAAAAATCCTTTATCCGATTTACCTGGATTGGGTTTGAAATTGTCAGATTCACCTAGCTTATTAAGGGTAGATTTCTCTTGGGAAGTTAAAGACTTTGGAGTCCAAACTGAAACATGGACTAAAAGATCACCCATCCCGTATCCTTCAACACTTGGAAGTCCTTTACCTTTTAATCTTAAGGTCTTTCCTCCTTGTGTTCCAGAATCAATTTTCATTCTTACTTTACCATTAACACTGGGTATCTCGACGGTTGTTCCCAGCGCCGCATCGGGAAATGAAATATATAACTCATAATGAAGATGCTGACCTTCTCGGATTAATAAATCATCAATCTCTTCTTCAATAGAAACAATCAAATCGCCAGCAGCACTTCCACCTGGACCGTGGTTACCTTTATCTGAAACACGTAATTGCATTCCATCCTGAACTCCAGGAGGTATCTTTACACTCACAATTTCTTCTACTTTCTCTAAACCATCAGCACCGACTCCAGGTGGTCTTTTATCAATCATCTTTCCAGAGCCGTTACACGCGTTACAGGCACTTGCTGTTCGCATTTGTCCTAAAATAGTATTTTGAACACGTGATATTTGACCTGACCCATTACAAACAGTACACGTTTTAAAAGTAATTCCTTCAGCAGGAATTGCTCTTCTTATTTTTATTTTTTTCTCAACCCCAGCTGAAATGTCCATCAAGTTCAGCTTAACACGTACCCTTAAATTGGCACCACGCATTGCTCCACCTCTCGAACTTCCTCCAAATCCGCCAAATCCACTCCCTCCAAAAACATCTCCAAAATGACTGAAAATATCATCCATATTCATTCCACCTTGACCTCCTGATCCGGGGCCAAAGGCTTGATGACCGAACTGATCATATTTTTGTTTTTTAGCCGAATCTGAGAGAACTTCATAGGCCTCAGCTGCTTCTTTAAACTTTTCTTCTGCCGCTTTGTCTCCTGGGTTTTTATCTGGGTGATATTTTATGGCCAACTTCCGATAAGCTTTTTTTATCTCATCGGATGAAGAAGATTTATTAACTCCTAATACGTCGTAAAAGTCTCGTTTATTTGCCATAATTAATTATTGCTATCCGCCACTACCACCTTTGCAAAACGGATTATTTTGGAACCTAATCTATATCCCTTCTCAATTTCGTCAACTACCGTTCCTTTTTGATCATCTGATACTGCAGGAATTGTGGTTATTGCTTCCATTGTTTCTACATCAAGTTCAGACCCAATTGTTGATTCCAACGGACTTAACCCCTCACTTTTCAGAACATTCTTTAATTTTGAGTAGATAAGGTCAAGCCCAACTAGCTCTTCTGAATCTTTTGGAAAACTCTTTAAGGCCCTTTCAAAATCATCTATAACTGGCAAAATTGCTTTAATTACTTTTTCACTTGCAGTAGACATTAGGTCTAATCTCTCACGAGCGTTTCTTTTACGAAAGTTTTCAAACTCCGCATAAAGTCTCAAATTCTGATCTTTAAGTTCATTAAATTGATCCTCTAAACTAAGTTCTGACGAATCCTCATTTATAGAGTCATTGATACTATCCTGCTCATCTAAGCTTTTCTCAAGATCTTTTGGATCCGATTTTTTTTTACTTTTTCCCATATTTGAAAATATTGTATATCACAAAAAGCAAACAGCCTGCCAAAAATGATCAAATGTCATATTGACAGGCAGTCTATTTGATTCGAGACAATAAGGTTATTTTTTAAGAGAAGAAAGTACATTTTCTAATGCCCCACCTCGTAATCCTTTTGCAATTATTTTTCCCTTTCCATCAACAAGAAAAGTCATCGGGACAGCATTAACTCCGTAAATAGCAGCACCTTGGGCTCTCCACCCTCTTAGGTCACTAACATGATTTGACCAAACAAGGCCATCTTGAGCAATAGCTTGAATCCACCTTTGTTTTGATTGATCTAAACTCACTGAATATATTTCAAACCCTTTACCGTCTCTAAATTTCTCATTCTTAAATTTATTATAAGTTCTTACCACATTTGGGTTTTCTCTTCTACATGGACCACACCATGAAGCCCAAAAATCAATTAGGACCAACTTTCCTTTTAAGTCACTTAATTTCATTATTTTACCATTTGGGTTTAAGTAGGCTAACTCAGGAGCCTGATCCCCAATCTTTACATTTGAAAGTTGACTATCAAGTATTTCAGATGGTTTGACCATTATTTCTGAAGAACTAAATGCAGTGGAAATAATGAGAGTAATGGCAAATAATTTTGAAGGCAAATTCATATTTTTGATTTCTTAAAGTTTAAAGTCCTCGACCAATTATCGTTATTGGTCCATAATAGCGCAACTCTTTATCACACTGAAGCAGGAAATAATATGTAGAGGGTGGTAATGGCTTTCCATTATTATCGACTCCTGTCCATGTATCGTCATAATTTTCTTGTTGATACACTTGTCCACCCCAACGATTTAAAACCCGTAAAGTACAAGATTCACCAAAGGAAACTTCTGATAAATCAAGAACATCATTTACTCCGTCCATATTTGCGGTTATTACATTTTGTACATTCGATAAATCTGGAACAGTCTGTTGTGGAAGCCAAAAAATCATGACCGTATCTATTCCTTGACAGCCATATTCATCGGCAACAATAACATAAAAAGTTGTAGAGTCTTGATACTGCCATGATTGAGGATCTTTTCTCTTGGAATTGTTAAAATAGACGGGTTTATCAGCAAACCAACGGTATAACGAACCTTCCGAAACATTTAAATAGGCCGTATCATAGCGGACTACTGATGTATCGACTCCAGCATTGACATCAACTGACCACTGAATCACAGAGATAGTATCATAAACAGTATCTGGACATGTTAGAGAAGAAACAATTAGTCGAACTGGGTATTCGCCAGGGAGAGACCAAGAAACATTTGAAACACTATCACCCTGGGCACCAAAAGTATTCGATAAGCTGCCAAAGTCCCATTGGAAAGAGGCATCCGAAGGAGTTCCGCCCTCTGCATAAAAAAGTAAGTTTTGAGCTTCGAAACATGATTTTCCTGTGTACTTTATCTCATAATCTGGTGCATCTAAAATCTTAAATACTTCAAACACTGTATCTGTGCAAACTAAGCCGGGATTTATTATTAACATAACTGAATAATCTCCCGTATCAGGATATGTATATGAAGGTGATGGAGAGGAACTAGTATCTGCAGTTGTGGCAGTATCCCCGAAATCCCAAAGATATGAGAGGGCACCCGATGTTTGAGCTTGAAATGTCATTGTTTTTCCATTACATAAGAGACTAGGCTTTTCTATTTGGGTTAACATATCGGACACAACATTGCTTATACAACTAGTAATATTGAATTGATAATCCCTGCGTACTTTAGACAAAAGAATGCCATTTTCATACTCAGAAACACATATTCCCACAACAAATTGCCCTGTCGTATTTGCAACTCCCGTTATAAATCCTGTATTAGCGTTAATGGACAAAGCTGGCGCTCCAGGAATAGGCATTGAACTCGTTTGAGGAGAAATAAAAGGAATAGATGTATAAGGCGGAGGATCCGCTGAACCCGGACTAGGATTGAATGAAGAGCCTCCGTTTAAAATGTCACAAAATTCATAAAATAAGGAGTCTCCATTGGCATCTGCCGCAGAAGCGTCGATATTCAAAGCATCTGATTTACACAAAACGATCGGCGGAACCGTGGTGAATTGCGGAGTGCTATTGCAATTATCCATTGATGGAATTTGTATTGTATATGTATTGCCCTTTCCTGAGGAAACAATATTCGCAATAGTTGCATTCCTACAACATCGTTGATAAGAAATCGTATAACCTCCAACCCTAGCGGGTAATGATATTGTATGAATGTATTCTGCATATTCAGTACAAATATTCGGAGGAGTTGTCAAACATGGATTTCCCGTAGCCGCAGGGACTTGAACAGTCGCTCCCTTAGAAACTGAGGGGTTGAACAAAATATTTCCTTGATCATCAAATATGGTAAAATTTACTGACTGATCAAAAGCAGCTCCATTTCCATTACAATCGCGATAAATTCGAAGTTTGATTTCATAAGAGTTGCTGCCTGAACAGGTATAGGTAATCTCCCCTCCTACCAAATGGGCTCCATTCAATTTAAATGTGGAAAATGTTGCTGCAATTACGACTAGAGCAACTCTGGCAATTCTACCTGTAAAAAACATCCTAAGTTATTTAACTACTTTGATCCAGAGCTTACCCGAATATTGCCCCCTCAATCCAGAGGTCCTTGCAGCATCTGCCTCGTAGTAACTTGGGAATTTTAGTAAGTAGACATAAAACATATTATTTCTAGAGTCACGGAAAACATTTGCCTGAATACCTCTGCTTTTTAACTTCGAGGCCATTCGATTTGCATTTCTTGACTCACCATAGACCCCTGCAGTTACATAATAACCAGAAGAGCCAGGTCTTACATTGTTTGCATAATTTTCATTACGGTATCCCGAGATTATTCCTTCGTCTTCGGATGATGATTGATTTGAATTCCATTCTGACTGATTTGAATTCCATTCTGACTGATTTGAATTCATATTAGTATTATTTCTCATATCATTACGATTATCACCTGACTGCTGGAGCTTCATCCCCTCTTCTTGAATATCTTTTTTGAGAGATTCCTTTTGCTTTTCTAATTCCTCTTTTTGAGCAGCGCCAAGTTCATCTTTAAACTCTTCTAGTCTCTCGTTTAGCAACTTTTCAGTCTCTTTTGAGGCCTGTCTTTGCTTGTTTTTCAAACGCTTCACTTCTGCCTCAAGTCTTGAGTTTTTCTTGTTGTCTCCAAATTTGTAGGACAGCATAAACTCATTTGACATACCTAGGGAAGATGCAAAAGCATTTGTGCTAAATTCATGAGAATATCCAACCGATAAAAGAGGAGTTAGATGAACTCCCGCATTTAACGTAGCTGCATAATCACTACGATACATAGCTCCCACATATCCATATTCTCTCATATTAAACATAAGTCCGGCATCAATTTGCGGAGTGACAAAGGCTGCTGCTCTGACAGTGACTATTGGACTCAAAACCATTCTATCTTTTTGAATCTGCAGATCATATTGCGTTGAAGCAACATAGTGGCGAATTAAATGGTATGCCACGGGCCCCGCATAATTATTAGAATAGGTGATTGTAGGATTTAATATTTGCGGCACACTAAGGCCAATTCTAAAGTCACTTACCTTTAGGTTTAAACCAAAATTTAAATCTAAAGTACCATTCTGATTCCTTGGGAAGAGAAAAGGATCACCTTCGTTTTTAACTCTTACGCTCGACATGTCAAAAGAATTATTGAGGTATCCTAATCCTAAGCCAAAACTGAGTATCGCAGTTTCGCTAAGTTGTGCATGATATGCGTAATTACCATATATTCCAGAGCGAGATACAATATCCGTAACATCATTAAAGGCATATACCGAGTAACCAATTCTTTCCTTATTAAGGGCCCCATTGAATACCAAAGCAGATGTTTCTGGAGCTCCCTCCATGCCTTGCCATTGCTGTCTATGCATCGTAGTCAAAGAGCTAAAGCCTTCAGAACCAGATAAAGCAGGGTTTGTAATTTGTGGAGTGAAAAAATAAGATGCATACAACGGAAGTTGTTGTCCACTGACTCCCAATGCGTTGAAAACCAAAATAGATATCGATAAGATTGTCTTTTTCATAATTGATCTAGCTTTTTAGGTTCTGAATAAAAGTTATTGCTGATTACGAATTATTGTTATTGCTCCGCGGAAACGAGCATAATTATTATTGCATAGTAGAATGTAATAGTAAGTTCCATCTGGAAGTGGGTCACCACCGATTGTTGTTCCATCCCATCCTGAGATATACTTATTTTGCTCATATACCTTAGCACCCCACCTATTAAATACTAATAGAGAGCAAGAGTCAGATTGAACTAGTTCTGAAAGATCAAAAACATCATTAAGACCATCTCCATTTGGAGTAATAACGTTCATTACATTTTCAAAATTGGTATCTAGAACAGATGGATCAAACTGAATTACAACCAATGAGTCTATTCCGAAGCATCCAAACGAACTTCTTATTTCAACATAATATGTTGTCGTATCTGAGGTCGGCCTTGTTAAAGGAGAAGCATTATTTGGATCACTAAAGTATACTGGCTTGTCCGCATACCAATAATAGCTTGTCCCGCCAGATGCTCCCAATTGAACAACTTCTCCTGGCATAACAGTTTGATCCAATCCGGCATTGGGGATTATTACTATTTCTGTTATTTCCAGAGTATCATAATTTGTACAATTATTTAAACCTGTTGCTTCAACAACGTAAATGCCGGAATCTTTTGCATAAAAAGAGCTACCTGTATATGAACCTAATTGCCAATTCCATTGATAGGACAGACCCGAACCCGTGACACCAACTAAAACCGAATCTCCTGCACACAAGCCAAGGCTATCGCTCGGAGCAACGTTAACAATAGGTAGAGGAATCACGTTAACTTGTAAGGGGCCAGTTGTCCAATCACATGCATCACTGTTTATAACTAATCGATATTGGGCAGATCCTGATATTAAGACCGTATCTACGACTAACTCATATGTTGTATCGTTTGGAAGGGCCTGCCAGGTTGCTGATGAAATTGGAAACATAACTTCCCATTGGTAAGTCCAATCATTTGAGAAAGACTGAGCATGAGATCGCAGTAAAGTTGAATCTCCTGGGCAAATATCTAAAGATGCAGATGCCTGACCGGCCCATGGAATGTTTTCGATGTAAGTATCTGGCACAGTATCGACGAAGACTTGAATAGAATAACTTGTATCTGGGCACCCACCTGGATTCCATGCAGTAACCAAGGAATACAACCCTGAAGTCCCGGTGATAAAATTAGCATTGGTCTCACCTGAGATCGCAATTGGGTAATTTACACCAAACATATCAACGGTATCTTTTAACCATTGATATGAAATGGAAACACCTGCTCCTGCTTGAGGCCCTCTCAATGTAATAGTTTCAGTTTCACAAAATTGTAATGAATCAATTTGAGAATCTTTATCCAAAACTTTAAGCGTGAACATTCCTGAAGCTATGTGAGAGACAGATGTTGAGGGTGTGAAAGTATTAATTGTCGTATCTGAAGTTGCTATCGTACAGTTACCTGAACTACCAATAACGCCATAGTCCCCACTGGAGGTAACGATAAGAGAATCATCTGTAGCACCAGAAATTGGGGATCCTGAAGCGGTCCATTGATAACCAGCTAGGCCTTTACTCGCATAGAGAATTACCGTATCACCCTCACACATACCCCAATCATTTGAGGGAGTATGACTATTATCAAACCCTCCAATAATTGAATCTATGGAAACCTCAGGAGCTACATTTACTGTCATTCTAATTGTATCTGACCACAACGATGGTGCTGTTGACTTGATCGATAAACTGTAAAAATTATTCGTCGTGATAGTATCAGGAATTATCACCCAAGCCCACTTAACTCCTGCTGAGATCGTATCAGCAACGGTTCCAACTGGAGATGGAGTAACTGATTCCCATTTCACTATCGGTAACGTGTCGCTGGAAGACACTGTAAATGTATTCGTATCACCTTCAGAGAAAAGAACATTAAAGTCATTCGACAAATTCATTCCTGGGGAGCCTATAGTGAGAGTCAACTTTAATGAATCACCAGTACACTTCGAAAGGTTTGGATTCTGAGTCAAATCGAGCGATTGCGAGCTGGCTAGAAAGGAAGAGAAAATTGCAAAGAATAGGGATATTGATCTTAAAGATGACATCATTCTTAATTGGGTTAGAAATATGTTTAGCTGCAAATATAACGTTCAAGTACTGTGCCAAAGACATCAATAGCGGTTTTAGATCTAATTTCTTATTTAAAGAGTCAAAATAATGAGATTCCGATAAAGAACAATCAAATTAAATTTATCGCAAATTTTCAATGATTTTAAATGATATTTACTGCTAAAGTTCAAATGATAAAGATTTAACAATTTTATAGTTAATCATGAATAATAAAAACATACCACGAAGTTTTAAATATGCTATCCAGGGATTTAAAATTGCATTCTTGAATGAATTTAAAATACGCTTACACTCTGCTATTGTTTTAGTCGTCGTAATAGGAGGACTCTTGTTGAATTTATCAATTTTTGAATGGATCTCCGTAGTGATTTCCATGGGTATAGTTCTAATCACTGAATTAATAAACACCTCGATAGAAACTTTATCTGACACTTTACATCCGGACGTGAGTGAGGGAATAAAAAATACAAAAGATATAGCAGCTAGCGCGGTCTTAATTGCATCAACAACAGCCCTTACAATTGGATTAATAGTTTTTATTCCATATTTGTGTCAATAATTCAAAATTTAAAAGTTTGTCGATATTAAAATCAATAGAAAAAAATCAAAAAAAACACAAAAAACTGTGTGACGATATTAGAAAATCAAAAATTTACTTTGATTGGGTTGGAATTTATTGGATGAATTACTCAAACCAAACCTTGGAATTGGGAGTTTTTTCTGGGAGTCCAACTGAACACGTATCCATTCCATTCGGCAAGGGCGTTTGTGGTCAAGTGGCTTTAATAGGAGAAACCTTAGAAATTGGCAACGTCAAAGAGGAAAAAAATTACATCGCATGTTCCCTTGAAACAAAATCAGAAATTGTAGTTCCCATTTATAAAAACGGCAAATTAATCGGTCAAGTAGATATTGATAGTCACTCCAAAAATCCATTTAAACCTGAAGATCATATTTTTCTTGAAAATATCTGCAGATCTATTGCCGCAAGTATTTAAAATATTTTTTTGATTAAACTAGATAAAAAATACCAACTTGTAATTTAGCCATAAGCTATTTTTGTGTTTACGATTTGTTAGCACTAATTCTGACCTATTGTCTTTTTGAAACAATGTTAGTTTATTCTGAGCACAGCCGCAATAAATAAACCAACAGAATCACCTATTGATTAAACCTTATTGCCTCAACGGGATCTAATTTTGAGGCCATTGAAGCAGGAGCTAAACCCGACAATAGACCAATAAATGCAGATAAACTAATCCCGGTAATAACATTAGCAAAACTTAAAAAAAGCTCAAACTCAGAAAAGCGAGAAGCAATTGATAATAGACATGAGACAAACAAAATACCCAAAACGCCTCCCAAAAGACTTAAAAGTATACTTTCAACCAAGAATTGAAGCAAAATGAAAGAACTCTTGGCACCAAGGGCTTTCTGAATTCCAATTTGACCGGTTCTCTCTCTTACACTTACGAACATAATATTTGCTATGCCAAACCCACCAACTAAAATAGAAAACCCACCGATTATAGATCCTGCAATTCCAATGGCTGAAAACATAGTATCCAAACCACCACTGATAACCGAAGATTCATTCATCGAAAAATTATCTTCAGCTCGCGGACTCAATCTACGAATTACTCTCATGTTAACTCGAATATCGTCTTTGAACATTTTCATTGGAATATTATCTTTTGCTTTAAATTGTAAGGAAGTCTCAGATATTTTATCACCCATAATTGTAACCAAAAGACTTGCTGGAATCCACATTTTTGAATCATCCGACTGACCCAAAAGGTTTGATCCTTCTTTGTTCATTACACCGATAACAGTGAACTCTCTACCTAATGTTTTAATGCTTCTTCCTAAAGGATCTTTTTCCCCAAAAAGCCCGAGAGATATATCGGCTCCGATAACACAGACAGATTTAGCCAATTTAGTTTCCTTTTCAGAAAAAAACCTACCATATTTAAAATTTAAATCTCTTTGGAATATCAGACCCGATTCAAATGTAACGCCTTCAATTTTTGCATTCTCTACACTAGAATTTCCATATTTTAAAGTCCCATTGACACCAGCTGCAAAAGAAATATATTTCGCAGTAGGGACTCCACGGTTAACAATTTTCTTATAATCCTCCAAACTCACCTCAGGTCTCTGAAAATATTTCCACCAAGGATACCCATCAGGATCAGCTCCGCCTCCCCAAGCCCATTTATTGACAAAAACAACATCTGAACCGATACTTTCAACGCTTTCCCGAATATTTTTTTCAAGACTGTCAACTATCGAATAAACAGATATGATCGCGAATATCCCTATTGCAATTCCCAGGAGACTTAAAGCAGTTCTTAAACGGTTGTTTATGAGTACATTCCATGCAAATCGATAAGACTCTGAAATAAGCGTAAAAATTTTCCACATGATGATTCAAAATTACAAAGTCGATGAATAGGAATCGCTACATTTGTTTCTTAAAGTTCCTTACATCTATCTGAATTAAAATGACTTTGAAATTAAAACCCATAAAATCTGCTTTAATATCAGTTTTTAACAAAGAGGGCATTGAGTCTCTATTAAAAATTTTAACAGAAGAAGGAGTAAAGATTTACTCCACAGGAGGCACAGAGGATTACATCAAAAAATTGGGGTATGATTGTACCTCCGTTGAATCCATTACAGATTTTCCAAGCATATTAGACGGGCGAGTCAAAACCCTTCATCCAAAAGTTTTTGGCGGAATACTCTGGAGAAGAGATTTGGAAAAAGATACTCAAACAATAAGCTCAATGAAAATTCCCAGTATAGATTTAGTAATCGTTGACTTATATCCTTTCGAAATGACTGTGAATTCAACTAAAAATGAATCAGAAATTATAGAAAAAATCGATATCGGTGGTGTATCACTGATTCGCGCAGGAGCAAAAAATTTTAATGATGTTTGGACCATTTCATCAAAAACTCAATATGAAAAAGCCATTGAAATAATGACAAAAAATGGGGCAAAAAGCTCTCTCTCAGATCGAAAATTGTTTGCAGCTCAGGCATTTAAACTTTCTGCTCACTATGATTCCTTAATCTCAAATTGGTTAGATCCAGAAATTAAGCCTTTTGGGACAATTAACGGAAAGAAAAAAGAATTACGCTATGGCGAAAATCCTCATCAAAAAGGTTGGTTTATCGGAGATCTTGATTCATTGTTCACCCAGCATAGTGGCAAAGAATTGAGTTATAATAACCTACTGGACATTGACTCGGCAATATCTTACTGTTCAGAGGGTAAAAACTCAACTGTTGTTATTATAAAGCACAATAATGCATGTGGGTTTGCGATTTCAGAAACACTTGAAGATGCATGGAATAAATCCCTCTCCTCCGACCCCGTATCCGCGTTTGGTTCTGTAATTGCAACAAATAAAAAGATTGATGCTTCGACAGCAAGAAAAATCAATTCTATTTTTTTTGAGGTTTTAATTGCTCCCAGCTATTCAAAAGAAGCTCTCGAAATATTCAGATCTAAGAAAAACAGAATTATCTTGGAACTAAAAGTTGAAGAATTTCCGGAAACACTTGTTAGATCATCCTTGAATGGCCTCTTATTGCAGACGCGAGATATTCACAGAGATAATGAGAAAGATTTGAGAGTCGTAACTAAGAAAAAACCTACCTCAAAAGAAACAAATGATTTACTGCTCGCGTCCGCTATATCTAAGCATACAAAAAGTAATACTATAGTTCTTGTAAAAGATCAGCAATTAATTTCAAGTGGAACAGGACAAACATCAAGAGTAGATGCTTTAAATCAAGCAATTAATAAAGCAAAATCATTTAACTTAGATCTAAAAGGGGCAGTAATGGCCTCGGATGCATTTTTCCCTTTCCCAGATTGCGTAGAAATTGCATTTGAAGCTGGAATTAATGCGGTAATTCAGCCAGGAGGGTCTGTCAAGGATGAACTGAGCATTAACTTTTGCGATAATAATAAAATGACTATGGTAATGACGGGCATTAGACACTTTAAACACTAATATTTGGATATGGGACTTTTTGACTTTTTAACCTATGATATAGCTATTGATCTTGGAACAGCTAATACCCTTATAATTCACAATGATAAAGTTGTAGTTGACGCTCCATCAATTGTGGCAATTGACAGGTCCTCCAATGCTATTCTTGCAATTGGTCACGAAGCAATGCAAATGCATGGAAAAACTCACGAAAATATAAGAACTGTAAGGCCATTAAAAGATGGCGTGATAGCAGATTTTGTTGCTTCAGAACACATGATTCGTGAAATGATCAAAAGTATCCCAGTGTTAAAAAGAAAATTACTTGCACCGTCATTGAGAATGGTTATCTGTATTCCAAGTGGAATTACTGAGGTAGAAAAGCGTGCAGTACGTGATTCTGCTGAGCATGCAAATGCAAAAGAGGTTTATTTAATTCATGAACCCATGGCCGCAGCCATAGGTATTGGTGTTGATGTTCTTGAACCGAAAGGGAATATGATCATTGATATTGGTGGAGGGACTACTGAAATTGCGATTTTAGCCCTTGGAGGAATTGTTTGCGATAAAAGTATCAAAATAGCCGGAGATGTTTTTACCAATGATATTGCATATTACATGCGCTCTGAACATAATTTATTCGTCGGAGAAAGAACTGCAGAATCAATTAAAATAAATGTTGGGGCTGCGATAGATAATCTAAGTAATCCTCCTGATGATATTTCTGTGCAAGGAAGAGATTTAATAACGGGAAAACCGAAACAGGTAAACATTTCTTACCAAGAGATATCTAAGGCCCTTGATAAATCACTTACCAGGATAGAAGATGCAGTTATGGAAGCTCTTGCTTTGACACCTCCCGAATTGTCTGCAGATATATACAATTCGGGTATTTATATGGCCGGTGGCGGGTCACTTTTAAGAGGTCTGGACCAAAGAATTTCGTCAAAAACGGACTTACCGGTATATGTTGCTGAAGATCCGCTTAGAGCAGTGGTACGAGGGACAGGAATAACCCTAAAAAACTTAGACAAATACCGCACCCTTTTGATGCGTTAAAAAATGCGAAATGTCTTAAGGTTTATTATTCGATACCGCATAATCTCAACACTTATTTTTTTTCAAGTTTTGGGTTTGACCAAAACATATACAAGTTCGGCCATTCACCAATCTATTTTTTGGGATCAAGTACTTAATTTTCAAGGAAAATGGAACAAAGTCACAGACAGCTGGCGAGGTTATTTTCAACTAAAAAATATAAACGAGTCCCTTCAAAAAGAAAATTTAATATTACGAAATCAAATCGGACCAATTTATATTGATTCAAAAGGATTCAATGACACCATTCAATTTAGATGGATAGATGGGCAGGTCTTATACTCAAGTATTCACCTAAAAAATAATTATTTAATCATCAATAAAGGGAGAATAGATAAAATATCTGTTGGGGATGGAGTTCTTGGAATTCAAGGAGAGGTAATGGGTATTATTGATAAAACCTCAGATCATTTTAGCAGAGTATTACCAATAATAAATAGTGAATCTCGAATTTCGGGTATCGTCAAAAAATCAGGTCATTTTGGTACAATAATTTGGCGAGGTGGTGCGTCAAATAGAGTTAAAATGATTGATCTACCTTTTGAAACCACATTATTACCTGGAGATACAATTATAAGTGATTCTCGCTCAAATATTTTCCCTACAGGTATGCCTATTGGCTATATATCAGAGATAATATCTGATTCTGCCAATCAAAGTCAAATAGCTACTTTAGAAATATTCGTTGATTATGCAAAAATTCAACCTATTTATATAGTTAAAAACCATTTGAAATCAGAATTTGAAAAGCTTAGAAAACCATGAGAAAAATTAATAATTGGCTAATTTGGAGTGGTATTTTAATATTCGCTCAATCACTGATTATTAATAAAATTCAAGTATATGGTTTTTTAAACCCATACCTATATGTTTCCGTATTTTTAATAGTTCCAACCTCTATTGGGAAAATGCCCTTATTATTAATCGGAGCATTGGTCGGAGGGTTTATGGATCTGATATTACTAACCGGAGGAATACATTTAATGGCATCAACTCTTATATGCTTCTTGCAACCAAAAATTCTCGGATATATAGTCCCAAGAGCGGATGAAGAAAATCTTCCATTTATGCCCAGTGAAATGGGAATACCCAAATGGTTAATTTATTCAGGCTCAACTATACTTATTCACCATACTTATTTATTTTTTGTTGATTCACACAGCTTTAATGCTCCTCTATATTTAATTTGGAGAATAATTATTTCCACATTTGCAACCACAATTTTAACCATGAGTATTCTCTTTTTTGTAAAAAACAAATAGATAAGTGATGAGGAGCAAACTGCTTTTAACTCTTTTAATTGGGCTAACAGTAACGTTCATATTTAGATTATTTCAAATTCAAATAATCGATTCAAAATATACTCTTGACGCTGCAAATAATGCTCAAAGAATGGAGAAAATATTTGCTCCAAGAGGAATTATTTTAGATCGCGACAGTAACCTTCTTGCTATGAATCAAGCTGCCTACGATATAGAGGTGACGACAAGTTTATTAAATTCCCTAGACACCTTAAGGTTATCAAAATTAATCGGTGTAAGTGAAAAAAAAATTAAATCATCTTTGAGAAAAGCTCAACGTTATTCTCCATATAGACCAAGTTCTTTAATTCGAGGATTAACGGCTCAAGATTTTGCAAAAATTCAAGAAGAGGTAGGTTTTTATCCTGGGATCTCTATGAGAAGAAGAACCTTTCGAAAGTATTCTAACTCAGCATCAGGAAGCGCAATAGGCTATGTGGGAGAAGTTAATGATTATATTTTATCAAAAAAACCTGAGTATAAATTAGGAGATTATATAGGAATTGCGGGAATCGAGGCGAGTTATGAAAGGTACTTAAGAGGTAAAGATGGAATACAATATATAACAGTTGATAATCTAAATCGTGATAAAGGCCCATTTCAAGGAGGCAAATATGACATTGACCCAGTTCCAGGAAAAAATATAATGACGACTTTAGACTCAAGATTACAAGAATATGGGAGACTACTGATGTCAGGGAAAAGAGGTAGTATTGTTGCAATTTCTCCAGAATCAGGCGAAATACTTACACTCCTATCATCACCAGATTATAATCCCAATTTACTAGTCGGTAGGCACCGTTCAAAAAATTATAATCTTTTATATCTCGATTCAATAAATAAACCTCTTTTTCATCGGGGCTTATTGGCTGTTTATCCCCCAGGCTCACCTTTCAAAATCATCAATGCATTAATTGCATTGGAGGAGGAAACCATAAAACCTTCGACCAACTTCAATTGTATTGATGGTTATCACTATGGCGAACTCCATGTAGGATGTCATTGCGAATCAGGACTTGTTAATCTGCGCAAATCAATTTCTCGTAGTTGTAATAACTACCATTGCCAAATTTTCAAAAAAACCATAGATAAGTTTCAATCAACAGCCAAGGGGCTAGATGAATGGGAAAAGCACGTGAGAAGTTTTGGCTTGGGAGATTACCTTGGAGTTGATATAAATTCTGGAAGAAAAGGATTTGTACCAAATTCCGACTTCTATAATAATTATTACCAAAATAAACGATGGAAGGCACCGACCATTGTTTCCTTGGCAATCGGGCAAGGTGAATTAGGGGTAACTCCTTTACAACTATCTAACATGACTGCTATCATAGCTAATAGGGGTCATTGGTTTATTCCTCATATTGTTAAATCTATTGACGGAACCATAATTGATAGTCTTAAGTATCAAACTCCAATGAGAACAACCATTAAAAAGAAGCATTTTGATACTGTAATAAAGGGAATGGAAGATGTATTAAAAATTGGCACAGCTAAAGAATCAAGTCTTAATGGAATTCGAATTGCTGGCAAAACAGGTACAGCGGAAAATCCACATGGACAAGATCATTCGATATTCATCGCATTTGCTCCTATTGATTCACCTCAAATCGCAATTGCTGTTATTATTGAAAATGGTTATTGGGGATCACGCTGGGCTGCTCCCATAGCCAGTCTAATGATCGAGAAGTATATAAATGATACTATAACCAGAAAAGACTTGGAGGATCGTATGATATCCAGGAGTTTGGCAAATGAATACGGTGTGGAAAGTGTCGAAATCAAACTCCCTAAAAATTAATGCGAAACGATTCAAATTTATTCGGAAGAATTGATAAGATCACATTAATTCTTTATTATTTTCTTACACTTTTTGGTTGGATAAATTTGTTTGCAACTGTAAATGCAGGTTCTAATTTGTTCAATTGGAACTGGGCTAATGAGGCTGGAAGACAGTTGATTTTTATTGGACTTAGTAATATTCTCATTTTTATATTTCTCTTGAGCGATCCAAGAATATATGAATTTTTAGCAATACCGGTTTATGGGATTGCTATCATTTTATTAATTTGTGTACTGTTCTTTGGTGCAGAAGTAGGGGGAAGTAAAAGTTGGTTGGATATTGCTTCGTTTAGATTTCAACCGTCTGAGCTGGCCAAATTGGGAACCATCTTGATCGTTGCAAAATTATTATCGAAAAGAAATGTGAATCTTAGTGTTTGGAAAGATCGGTGGATTCCGTTTGGTGCTATTTTGTTACCAATTTTATTAATTGGCTTACAACCCGATGCAGGATCTGCAATCGTTTTTTTAGGACTGACATTTGTTTTAAATCGCGAGGGTCTCCCCTCTTACTTTATTCAATTAGGTATAGGAAGTCTAATATTATCAATATTCGCTTTGGCTTTTAAAACAAATACTGTATTCATCATAATTTTATTCTTTTACATAATCGCTTTATTTATTCAAAGAATTCAAAACCGTATCACCTTGAAGGACCTGATTCGCCATCGAATATCTTTTCTTATGATAATTGCCATCATTTGGAGTCGTTTTGTAAATTTTTTTTTCAACGAGCTCTTGTTACCCCATCAACAAATCAGAATAAAACTTTTATTGGGTCAATTAGAAGATACTTCAGCTATTGGCTACCAAACTACACAATCTCTCATTGCTATTGGCTCGGGAGGAATTATCGGGAAAGGTTATATGAAAGGGACACAAACAAAATTTAATTTCGTTCCCGAACAAGCGACAGACTACATTTTTTGCACTGTAGGAGAAGAGTGGGGATTCCTTGGTTCAAGTATTGTTTTAATTTGCTTTTCTCTTCTCATTGGCAGAATTATAATACTATCAAATCTTCAAAAAAATTCATTTGCTCGAATTTTTGGATTTGGTCTCGCATCACTTTTATTTATGCACTTTGCAATTAATATCGGTATGACCTTAGGTCTAATGCCCGTTATTGGCATTCCCTTACCTTTTTTTAGTTATGGGGGGACTTCAATAATGGCTTTTACAGCAATGCTGTTTATATTTTTGAGAATGGATTCTTATCGCTGGGAAACTTTGTGATCGGGTTCTAGTTTGAACTAAGTTTAAAAGAAACGCCCCCGATTGTCTTGAATATCTGAGGCATCCACTAAAGACTCGAGCAATTGTGATTGAACACGAGACCTCAATAAATTTACCTCCGAAGCCACTTCAGCAGCTGAAAAATTTGATGCAGAATTTTCTGATTTCTTTAAAACTCGATATTTAAAAACTCCATTTTCACCTTTAATAAGCTTTGATTCATAACCCACATTAGATCCTACGGCTTGGCCGATAAAGCTATTTTCTCGTCCGACAGAGGGAATAAAATTATTTGTAAGTGAAACGGCATTATTCTTCCATGAGTAAGATGCTTCATCACTATTTGATTTTTCAAAAGAGTCAAATAAGTAATTCACTTTAGATCTATTCAATGCTAATGTTTTAAGCTCATCTTTGACATATTCAAAAGGCTTATATCCAGGCTCATAAACTGCTATTAATTCAGTAACTACATAATTTCTGTAACCGTTATTCACAATTCCAACATCTCCAACAGATCTATCTTCATTAAATAACCACTTCACAATTTCTCTTGAGTCTCCTTGCAAGCCAGCAATAGATTGATCCGTTGAATTTGTATTATTATTGGAGAGAAGCATCACCTGATAGTTCTTTGCTATATCTTGAGCGTTATCACCCGACTGTAATGCCTTGGCAAATTCAGCAGCTCTTTTATATATTCCTTGTTCTGTCTCTTTACTTACACTTACACGACGAAAAACTTGCGCAAGCTTTATTGAAGGAATTTGTCCATTTTGGTCTATTATATTTATTATATGAAATCCGAAATTAGTTAAGACCAAACCGAGGTCACCAATATTGTTTCTAAAACAAAAATCTTCAAATGGCTTTGCCATTCTGTTTGTCTTAAACCAACCTAAGTCCCCTCCCTGAGATCCAGCAAAAGTGTCATCATTAAGTGTACCATTGGCAGTCTCAAAAGATATCGCTCCTAAATTCAAGATTTCAAAAATGGAGTCTGCTATAGCTTTGGCATCATTAAAAGATCGTGTGACCTGAGAACGCTCTGCACCTTCAAAAGAAATCAATATATGTTTTGCTTTAACTGAATCAGGTAAACTTCGGCGATCCATTATTTTCAGAATTTGGTATCCATCACCTGTTTCCAAAGGTTCACTTACAAAACCTTCCTTCCTTCCTTGTATTGCATTTCTAAGATTCAAATCTAAAAGTTCCAAATCAGAATAAACATCTTGAAAAGGAAGATCGCTATTGGCCATAACAAATAAGCTATCATCGTCCGAATCTTCGAAATCAGACTTTAAATCTAACAATTCACCAAATGCCAACGCCCTGTCCTCATCTGAAGGGTTGATAGGAAAATCAGCAAACAACATATCTCTTAACTCCGAATCCACTTTAAAATCCTCTTTCGTCATATCATAAACAGCCTGATAATCACTATCAGTCAAGTCCGAAACAGAGTCGTCTAATTCAGAAATTAATGAGCCAAACCATTCGATTTCAGCTTGAATTTCATTTCTTGAATTCTCATGATTTTGAAGACTTACAGGGATATTTAAACCACTTTGAACCGCTGAATAAAACTTATTTGTCATCGCCTCATCTCTTACATTGCTTTCAAAATTTACCCAATTCAGCCATTGATCATTAGCCTCGGGCGATGATTCACGATTATCTCGTAAATTGGCCAGTGTGGATTTTAACAACTCCTGATCAAATAATCCGGTGTTAGGATCTCTAAAACCATCCATTTGCTGAATACTCGGGTTGAGAGTGATTTGATCCCATAATTCTTCTGTGGAAATTGTAAAACCAAGGTCCGTCTGAATTGTACCGATAATTTCTTTCGTCAAGGTCTGGTTCCAAACAACTTCTGAGAGTTGAATAGCACTAAAAGAGGCGACTTGCTGATTGTTTAATCGTAAATTTTCAATATCCTTATTAAAATCGAAGTAACTTATTTTATTCCCGTTTATAAATCCGACCGCATCCTGATCGGAATCAAACATACTGGATCCAGAATTTAAAAATTCTCCTAAAATAAATGCTGCTAACGCCGTTCCAATTACCAAGATCACTAGACCTGAACGTTTTCGGATTTTTTCGAAAATTGCCATAAGATTTTTTTATGTGAGGATGCGAATATACAAAGTTGTAGGCATCCATTAATGAGAGATTTTCTGTTTTATTTTAATTTTCTATCTGATTTAGAGACCAACACTCTTCCAATGCGATGAGTTCCCATAGTTTCGATTGTAAATTCCCAGTCCTCAATAATAACAGATTCTCCCACTGAAGGAAGATGACCTATTTGAGATCCTATTAGACCTGCAAGGGTAGAATAAGATTCATTTTCTGGCCAATCAAAAGAGTAATTTGAATTTAAATAATTTACTTCCAAAGACGCATCAAGCCTCCACAAATTATCACCAATTTCTTCTTCTACGCTCTTATCATGATCATGCTCGTCATCAATTTCTCCAAAAAGTTCCTCTACAACATCCTCCAAGGTAATTATTCCAGTTAAAGACCCTAATTCATCAACCACTGATGCCATACTTCTTTTTTCACGAATTAACATTTTAAATACTTCTTGAGCACTCATTGTTTCGGGAAGAAATGAAAGAGGAGTTAATATAAACGCCAATCGCTTAGGACGACGGAACAATCCAAACGCATGAACATAAGCGAAAGCATCATCGATATTATCTCGATATACAACTAGTTTACTTAATCCCGTTTCAATAAATTTATTTCTTAGTTCACTCATCCCTATTGAGTTTGGAACTGCCATTATTTCTGTTCGGGGGACCATACATGAGCGAATTTTTGTATCACCAAAATCTAAGGCATTTTTAAATAATTCTACCTCAGTATCAACATTTTTAGAACCGATACCATCATCCAAGTAGTCATCGAGGTCTGCTCTTCCAAAAAGAATAGGATCATATTCTTTCTGATCACCCTTAACCTTTTTAGGCATCAGAAATCGACTCATACCAGTTAAAATTGTTACAATTGGCCAGAAAAGAAAATAAAAAAAAATTAAAGGCAGAATGAACCAATTTAGAGATTCATTTGATCGATTTCTAAAAAATGCCTTGGGCAAAAATTCTGCGAGAAATAAAACAACAAAAGTGGAAATAACAGTTTCTATTATAACCGCAAAAGCTGGACTTAAAAATTTCATAAAAAAAGGATCCAATAAAGTCGCAGTTTTTAATCCCACAAATACAAGAGAGATTGTATTACCCATGAGCATAGCGCCAATAAAATTTGAAGGTTTAGATATTAGAAAAGCCAACCACGACGCAAAAACTCCCCCTCTCTTTGATTCAATTTTAACCTGTAGTCTACTTGCACTTAAGAATGCTAATTCCATTCCAGAAAAAAAAGCTGAGAGAATCAGGGCAAATAATAACTGTATGAAATCAATCATTTTTGATTATCTATTTCATTTTTACTGGATCTCCAACGAGCCTCCATTTTTTTTCTTTGAGTCCTTCTTAATTTAAACATGAAAATACCGAGTAGAAAAAAAATCACAAAAATATAGGCCTTTTCACGATTTTCATTCCATTGACTAAAAATCGTTTCCAGAGATAAAGTTGATATTACCAACCAGACCCATTCGACGGCTTTTAATGATTTACGACCAAAATTTGATTTCATTTCAAATCTTTTTTTCTGCTAAAATGTCCCTTCACTTCGAATATGCTGTATTCTGAAAGGTCCTCTTCTGACCTCAGACCCATTCCGACTATTTCTTCTCCATCTTGAATTATTTTCACTCTAGAGTCAGTGTAAAATATTTTTTTATCCCTATCCCAAAATAATTTTTCAGTATGTAAAGTATTTCCACCTTTCTTGGATACGATAACATCTCCAGTCAAGGTCCATAACTCTTTCTTTATGTCATTTAGAGCATTCACAGCTTCTAAAAATCCTGATTTTTCTCCATTTTCGTTGAGAATTTGAACACGAAGGTTTTTGGAAAACTCTTGTCGAGGGAAGTCCTTTAAATCACTGTAATCTTTTAATTGACCGGCATGAATAACTAGCTTCACTATACCGCTATCAGAATAGGAAATCTTAGCACCTTCTTGCTCGATAATTGGTAAACTATTCCTTTCTATATTTTTCGTCTTGAAACCAACCTCATTTGAACAGCCATTAAAAATGAACCAAATTAGAAAATAAATAATGCAAAATTCTTTGGTTAATCTATTCCATCTTTGAAAAAAAATACTAGAACGCAACTCTTACTGTTTCATTAATCCAACAGGGTATTCTGTAAGAATCTCCTTCTTTATAACCGAATTGAAAAGATATAGATTTGTCAGGGAATCCATTTCGGTAATTCACTATGGCTTTATTCGCACGATTTGAAATTTCAGGATCTAACTGCTTTGCTTTATTTAACTTGTTCACTGCAGCCCAATACACGGCATTTTTCTCAAATACATTATTCCCACAAGTTCCTGCTGCTTGAGCATAAATACTTGCCCATACCAAATAAATCTCTCCCGAGGATTTGTTTAAACGCGATGCACTAACTATTTGCTTTTTAGCAGAGGGTAGGTTACCAATTTTTTGATTTATAACTGCAATTCGCATATGATCTCTGGATTTTTTTATTGGATCTACCTCGCCTTCAATGGCAATGGCAAAGTACTTTATCGCTTCTTCCCATTTTTCCTTCTTTATACTCAATACGCCCATGGATCGCGCAGATTGGGGAGATGGATCTAAATCATATAAAGACTCAGCAATTTGAAAATATATTGGATTGTCTGTGCAATCCGTCAATCCTGTTGAGTCTACTCGCTCTTTAGAGAGCATTTTCTCTGCTCTCCTAAGCCAAGAGGCATCATCCGCATGAGAAATCAAATTATCCTCATTGTAGATTAAGGATAAACGATCGCAAGTCAACAAAGGAGCTATCTTTTTTTCAATATTTGAAAATAATTTATTTACCTGATTTAGTCTCTTTTTATCTGTGCTCAAGATTCTTTTTTCTTTCGAAGAAATTGTTCCCAAAGTATCCTTTTCTGTGAGTAAAGTAATTCTCTGGTTCCACTTATTTGTCTGAGCTTCAGCCGATTCCCCTACCATACTATACCCATTTAATAATCCCTCTGTATCTAGACTATCTACCTTGTAAAGCTTAATGACAGTATTGAAATATTTATTGAGGTAAGCCGTTTGAACTGCCCCCGGGTCCAGGTTCAAAGCAATATTAAACATTTTATAGGCCTCATAATATTTATCAGGGTAAAATCTATAAAAATCGTAAGCCTTTTTTGCTAAAACCGATGCCTCTTTCCCTGGAAAATATCTATTGTAGTCATCATGAACCTTTAGAAGTAATAAAATCAATTCATCTCTTTTAATTACGTCCTTGGTTGCTTTAATCTTGGCATCCACAATTTTAGGACCGATTTTATAGATAACCTCTTTCGCCTGCGGGCAAGTATTGTAAACAAATAGCCAGGGTTCGAAAGCTGCCTCATATGATCTTCCATTATACAGCGAGCCAAAATTATTATAATTTTCATAACACCTAATGCTGTCCGCATCAGTGCTTCCCCATTTAGATTCTTGGGCAAAGCAAGAAAATGTTAGAATAAAAGAAATTAATGTAAAAAAGTATTTCATGAAATTATCGATATTTAAACTTAAGAAACCATTGATCATTCAGGGTTACCCCAAAAAGAGCTTTTACTGAGAATTCATTTATAATATTCATACTGCCAGATCCTAAATTACCCATTTGAATTCCAAAGTGCAGTGTTGCAAATTTTATATCTCCTGGAAGAACCGAAGATCCTCCAAGTGGTATACCTAAACCTAAAGTAGCTTCCCAAGCTGTAATTGGCAGCCGTTCAATAATTAAGCCAGTATTTCCCGTACGAAAAGATGCCCGGTAAGCCATTTGTGAAGATTTAGATTTATATCTCCGCTTAGGAAATGCCAAAAATGGCGTTAGAGAGGTAGATACAGACATAAAGCGACTAGATTCTTGAAAAGGACCAATATTTGGGCTATTGCCCGACCAAAAGTCACGCAATTTCGTTTGTGCTGATGTTTTATATTGGAGTGAAAATGACCATGCTGGTAATAGAATCCCGGAGACTCGTTTTTCATAATGAATTCCTAGGCCTAAACTAGATGGAATAGTAATATTACCTATTGGCTGGTTTAAGAACAATATGGTGTCTATTGGGTTTTCAGAACCAGATGAACTCGGAAGATAGGTGATACTTGTATTCTGGTATGATGATGAAACATCCTGACTAGGGGAAAAAGAAACTCCAAAATTTAAAACATTACCAGCCATTGATAAACTCAATATCGTACCTATATCATATGACCAACCATTGACTAAAAGTCTTTCTTTATTTGACACTGGGTTAAACGAATTATTCTCAAAAATCATTCTCACTCGTTTATCTAATGAACCAAACAAATAATTCATATTTATTCCGAAACTTAAAAATTTCAAAGGTTTATAACCAAAACCAAAATGAGACTTGTTAATACCACCGCTTCCATCAAAAATTTGGACAAAATTTCCAAAATTTTGATCCACTCCGTCGCTTCGCATTTGATATCCAACTTGAGTTAATGGGCTTATTCCTGCAGAAACTCCTAACCCCTTAGCCAAGGGTAATGCTACTCCCATACTCCGAAATCCCCCCGTGCTATTCCAAATACCATCATTGTTAGTAGATTGATATATGGCGCTGTAGGATCCTCCTAGGTCTAAAGTGGTGTATTTTATTTGTGCATAGCTAGCTGGCTGATCAGTATTGACAAAAAGATTTGAATTATTAGCAACCTGAGTTCCACCACGAATCTGTCCGTAAGAAAATGAAGAAGTTTGAACTTGCCCCAATCCAAATAAAGAATACGGACTAACTCCACTACTTTGAGCTGCCACTTGGTAAGGCAACATCACAAGAAAAATGATTTTACTGATTCTTTTCATAACTCCATTGAGCAAAAAGTCCCATTGCTTCTAAATTTGGATTGGCAAAGATGCTATATTCCAATGACTCTGCAAAAGCCGGACCATCTCCTCCAGTTACAAAAATTTGAACA
Source organism: Cryomorphaceae bacterium (assembly GCA_002682945.1). Taxonomy (GTDB): domain Bacteria; phylum Bacteroidota; class Bacteroidia; order Flavobacteriales; family Schleiferiaceae; genus TMED14. The sequence continues at coordinate 50,147 of NYSL01000018.1, forward strand.
TCGGGGTCAACGCGTTTATAAAGACTAATCCTGTGCTGAATTTCAAATAACATACCCTCATAAGCCCCTTTTTGCATGCTAGTTTCTGTATTGGAGGTATGTTGAGATACTTTTTTCTTGTAGTCAGGCTCTAAAAGAGGTAGTGAACTTGTGTAATCGCTCATAGACTTCATTCTCATCGACAGACCTGGCGAAATTGCACCGCCTTGAAAACTATTATTAGCATTTAAATAGGAAAATGTTAGGCACGTACCACATGAAATAACTAGCAGTGATTTCTTTTTTGAGATAACCCTTGCTCCGGTTACGCCAGCAAGTCTATCGACGCCAACATTTTTTGAGTAATTAATTTCTATCGGCCACTTAGAAGTCGAAAAAACTTCATGCCAATTTTTGGGTATGACTTCAAAATTCCTGGATGTATTACAATAACGAATATCTTGAAAATCCTTAGACAAGAATTTATGAATTAAATCAAGGTTAAATTCATTCCAAGAATTAGATTCGATGATATTGGCTTTAATGTCCATTACAGACAACTTCGTACGAGTGTTTCCCTTTTCAACTATTGCAATCACAAAACAAATTTATGATTCAAAAAATACCTATAATTTTTTTTAGAAAAAATATTTCTAATCGAAAAGGCTAAAAAAAAATGATAGAAATAATTTTCCGCTTTAACTTCGCGCCACTTTAATAATTGGTTCGGTAGCTCAGTTGGTAGAGCAATGGACTGAAAATCCATGTGTCGGCGGTTCAATCCCGCCCCGAACCACTTGAAAATAGACCCTCCATTACTGGGGGGTTTATTTTTAAATTTAAGTTTGTACTTCAATTTAGAAAAAATAAATATGTTCAAATCTCATATAACTAATTATGAATCGTATAAAATATTATCTACTTCAATTAAAAAATGTCAATTTTAAAAATATTTTTCTTAACTGGTTTGCTCTATTTCTTGCAACCATTGGAAGTTTGGTGACATTTTGGGTTGCCATATGAAGAAAAAATATGTCTGGGCCATCAGCTTTTTTTTCTTTGTATTTCATCAAATTGCGATCAAATACAATTTTTCTAATCCGCTTCTGGATTCGTGGCTTGACCCACTTCTTTTTATTCCAGTTTTAATTGGGGGAATTGAGATTTTTCTCAAATCATTACGTGATGACTTCACACTAAAACCAATTTTTATTTATTCATTTGCAATAGTTTCAGTAATTCTTTTCGAAATTATAATTCCTTCCTTCGACGATCGTTTTACAACTGATCTATTCGATTGTTTCGCCATTTTTACAGGAACTTTTATTTATATAAAGAGCAATTAATTTAGATCGCAATCTAAAAATGGCAACATTTTAATTGAAAAACTAACTTATTATTTCTCCTGTTTCTATAAAATGCTTGCATGCTAAATATACACCCAGAGACCAGCCTGAACTGGTTTTCATTTGTTCAGAATTATCAAAATCTGAGTCGTATTTTTTAGGAAAGCTCTTATATTTCTTAAAATATGCATCGCAATTACTTGTGTAACATTGTGCTATTTTCTTTGCTAATTTCTCGTTTCCCGCTCTGTAAGAGCCAGCAATGCAGGCCCATTGTACAGGTGGATAAATATTTGGGAAATCCCAATTTTGTCCAGAATTAATAAGGCTCGTTAATACTCCTCCTTTCGAAAGATAATTCAGTTCTAAAATCTCCAATATCCTGTCTATCTGCTTTATTCCCGGTGCACCAATCCAAAGTGGATAAAACATTGCTGAACTTAAATGATCATTTCTGCCAATTCCATCTAGATCAATGTCAGTATACGTCTCGCCATTCCAAAACAAAGTATTTAGTGCTGATCTGCGTTCTCGAACTCGCGCACTCCATTGATTCTTTTCAGCAGGAAATGCTTTCCCTAAGGCAAATTCTAGGTGAGACAAAAGAGCATTGAGCTCAATAGGAATTATATGAGCTGTTTTTAATGAAGTCAAATCCGTTGAATCTGACATCCACCGGCTACTAAATTCCCATCCTGATTCTTTGGCTGAAGATAAATGTTCTAATATTTCTTCTTCTGAAACTCCTTTTTTCACAGCAGATTGAATCAAATCAGAGTACTTATCAATAACCTCTTCATTCTTAGTTGATTGGTCATTCCAATATCGATTTAGAACATAACCCTTTACCTTTACAACTCTGCGATAGGCAAACCCGTCTGCAGCCTCCACATCAGCGCCTTCCATCCAAAACTGATACTCTCTTCGAAATGCAAGAGCATAATCCTGCCATTCCGCCCACCCTTTGTTCACGATTAAGGATACCATCATAGAAAAATATGGAGGTTGAGAACTAGACATTGAGTAATAGCGACATTTACTAGGGATTAAACCGTGTTTTTCTAACAAATAGGCATAATTATTAACCATATCTATAGCCAGTTGCTTATTTCCAGAGATGACAAGTCCCAGTAAAATAAAATAACTTTCCCAATATGAAGACTCCGTATCACCTTCAGAGGGAACCAAATATGAATTTGGGAGAGGTATTCGACTACCAACCCATTTGGAATTATCTGGTGCTCTTTTCAAATTTGCCCAAAGTGACTGTGAAAAATCTAAAATGTTAGATTCAGTTTTAAGATCGTTTTTTACTTCAATTTCTTTATCAAAGCTTAAGTGCTCATTAATAAATCCATCAGATTTTCCTTTATAATTGGCCCAAGATTCTAGTATTTTTTTTATCCCCCCATTAGGCTTTGAATTACGCAACTTTTGGGGCTCAAATGATGAACCTTTTGAAATTAATTCCGAAATCATTTTTTCCCACAAACTTTGATGATTTGGAATACTGGAGGTTAACTCCTTAAGGACTTGTGTATTCTTGTACAATTTTAAAATTTTCTAGATTTATTAATAAAAAATGAACTGGGAAAATGTTAAATTTTAAAATCTCCAAGTTCTAACGAATTTAGAGCGAATATACCAACTAATATTTAGTTCAAAATTTTATCACATAAAGTGTTGTATTTCAAATTTTTAATTCGCCAACATTTGAAATATTTTAACATCAGTTATTGAAAAAATTATTTTAATTATTTTCCAAAAATTAGTTTAACTCGGAAAAGAATTTGTTTTGGTAGATATCACCTTTACCTTTGGCAGATAACATGAAAAGCATGTACGAAAAAGAACGAGCTAAATCTCTATCTCACTTTACATTTGGAATCTCAGTAGATTGCGTAGTTTTTGGTTTTGATGGATCTGATGTAAAGGTTCTAGTGATAAAAAGAGGGACGGAGCCTTACAAAGACTTTCAAGCTATACCAGGAGACCTGGTTCATGAAAAAGAAGATCCCACAGACGCTACAAAGCGAGTTTTAAATGAACTAACTGGCTTAAAAGATATATACCTCGAGCAACTAAAGGCTTTTGCCGGAGTAAACAGACATCCACTAGGGCGAGTGGTAACACTTGCATATTACTCATTAATCAAAATTGAAGACTATAACCCCAAACCGTCTTCCTGGGCAATTGATGCAACTTGGACTTCAATTCAAGACATCAGAGAAATGGCATTTGATCATTTTGAAATATTCACTTCAGCATTGAAAAGACTTCAAGAAAGAGTGCGCCTAAGACCTATTGGGTTCGAATTGCTGCCTGAAGAATTCACTCTTGCTGAGCTTCAGCACCTTTATGAAAAACTATTGAACCGAAATTTTGATAAAGCTAATTTTCGAAAAAAAATATTGAGTATGGATCTTCTAGTTCCATTAGAAAAAATGCAAAAAGCCGTCAGGCACCGACCTGCCAGGATGTACCGCTTTGATTCAGACAGATATGCTTATTTGACCAAGAAAAATTTTCATTTTGAACTTTAACACAATCCATAATGACAACTCAATTTGAATTTCTCGATTATCTAATTTTTGCAGCATATGCCTCACTAATATTAGGTGTTGGTCTTTACATGTCAAGAGATAAAAAGGGACATCAAAAAAATGCCGAGGATTATTTTCTTGCAAGTAAATCTTTGCCCTGGTGGGCAGTCGGAGCATCGCTCATTGCTGCAAATATATCAGCTGAGCAATTTATTGGGATGTCTGGGTCAGGATTTAAATTAGGTTTGGCAATTGCCTCGTATGAATGGATGGCAGCTTTAACCTTAATAATTGTTGGAAAATATTTTTTACCGATTTTTATTGAAAAAGGGTTGTATACGATTCCTGAATTTGTGGAAAAACGATTTTCTACAAATCTAAAGACTATCCTTGCAGTTTTTTGGATAGCACTTTATATTTTTGTCAACCTTTCGTCCGTATTGTATTTAGGTTCTTTGGCCCTTGAGACAATTATGGGAGTTCCTCAAATTTACGGAGTTATTGGCCTTGCAGCATTTGCTGCTGCGTATTCGTTATACGGTGGTCTCTCAGCCGTATCTTGGACCGATGTGATTCAGGTTTTTTTTCTAACATTAGGAGGCTTTGCTACAACATATCTTGCTCTCGATCTTGTCTCCCGTGGAAATGGTCTTTGGGAGGGTTTTACAGCCCTTTACAAGGCAGTTCCAGATCACTTTTCAATGATATTAGACAAATCAAATCCTGAATATAATAATCTGCCCGGCATTGGTGTTCTCGTGGGAGGAATGTGGGTGGCCAATCTCTATTACTGGGGATTCAATCAATACATAATTCAAAGAACCCTGGCTGCAAAGAGTCTTCGAGAAGCTCAAAAAGGAATCCTATTCGCTGCGGGTTTAAAAATGATATTACCAATTATTGTGGTAATACCCGGTATCGCTGCCTATGTAATTATCAGAGATCCGGAAATCATGAACGGACTTGGGGAAATAGCGATGAATAATTTACCAGATATGAATACTGCTGATAAAGCTTACCCCTGGCTTTTACAGCTATTACCAACAGGTCTAAGAGGTCTGGCTTTCGCAGCTCTTACAGCAGCGATTGTTTCATCTCTCGCTTCAATGCTGAACTCTACTTCAACGATATTCACCATGGACATATATAAGCAATACATCAATAAAAAAGCCAATGATCTAGAAACTGTTAATACTGGAAGACTGTCTGCTTTGATTGCTCTAATTATAGCTTCAATAATGGCTCCATTACTTGGAGGGATAGATCAAGCTTTTCAATTTATTCAGGAATATACAGGAGTAGTAAGCCCAGGAATCCTGGCAGTATTCATGTTAGGACTGTTTTGGAAAAAAACTACAAATAAGGGAGCAATTATCGGAGCACTTTGCTCTATTCCAATTGCGATGTACTTTAAAGTCAGTCCAAAAGGTTGGGCAACTAATCCAATTTTCGTTGATCTTCCATTCTTAAATCAAATGGGTTTAACAACCCTGATTACCATGGTTATTATAGCTATTATTAGTTGGTACCAGCAAAAAGGAAAAGACGATCAAAAGGGGATTGAAATAAGTAGGGAAACATTCAAAACAGATCCCATTTATAATATTGGAGCATTTGGAATACTCATATTGCTTTCAGCAATCTATGCAGTCTTTTGGAGTTGAATAATCAACTTTTTTAAAAATATACAAATAGTGTAATGCTTTATTTGAAATGGCAATTGCAACTTCAATAAAAATCATCAAATAATATGAATCGAAAAATAAATGGTTTTTCTAAACTCTCAAAAAAAGCCAAAATGGAATGGCTTGCAAAAGTTCATTTAAAAAATCCCAAAAAAGGTTTAGATCTTATGAATTCATACATGCATATAGATCAAAACATCCAAAAAAAACATGATGAGTTTATTGAAAATACAGTTGCGAACTATTACCTCCCCTTGGGTGTGGCTCCTAATTTTTTAATTAACGATAAAATCTACACTGTTCCTATGGCAATTGAGGAGAGCTCTGTTGTTGCAGCAGCATCTAAATCAGCGAAATTTTGGCTTTCAAGAGGTGGGTTTAAAAGCAAGATTATTTCAACAAAAAAAATAGGACATATTCATTTCACTTTTGATGGAGAAAAGAATTATTTAATCGATTTATTTTCTCGATCCAAACACGATTTAATTAAAAGCACAGAGCTTTTAACAAAAAATATGCGTCAAAGAGGAGGAGGAATTCTTGATGTCAATTTGATAGACAAAACCGAAAAATTGATCAATTACTATCAATTAGAAGTTGGATTTGAAACTTGCGATTCAATGGGCGCAAATTTCATTAATTCATGCCTTGAAGAAATGGCGAAGTTTTTTCGCGAGTCAATTGAAAACGAAATAAAAAATGTAGGAAGCATCGATGTAATAATGAGCATCCTATCTAATTATACGCCAGAATGCATCGTGAGGTGCGAGGTGGCTTGCACAATCGAGGAATTAACAAAAAACGATATTTCAGAGTCTAAAATTTTTGCCAAAAAATTTAAGCAAGCTATTGAAATTGCAAAAATAGAACCCTACAGAGCGACTACCCACAATAAAGGAATTATGAATGGTATTGATAGTGTTATTTTGGCGACTGGAAACGATTTCAGAGCTGTTGAAGCTGCTTGTCATACTTACGCCGCCAAAGATGGTCAATATAAGAGTTTGACAGATTGTGAAATTTCCAATGATATCTTCAAATTTTGGATAGAAATTCCCCTTTCAATTGGAACTGTAGGAGGATTAACCAAATTACACCCAATGGTTGAACTTTCTTTGGATATCTTGGGTAAACCTAATTCACATGAGTTAATGGAAATAGTTGCGGCTAGCGGTCTAGCACAAAATTTTGCTGCCCTTAAAGCTCTTACCACGTCTGGAATTCAAAAAGGTCATATGAAAATGCACTTATTGAATACTTTGAATCAACTTGGTGCAAGTGAAACTGAAAAAGAAATTCTCCAAAGAGTATTTTCTAAAACTGCTCCTCATCATGCTCAAGTTGTTTCAGCTTTTAATAATTTAAGAAACACTCAAGAAGGAGATTTCAGTAATGATTAGTTTCAGAGCAAATGGCAAACTTCTTCTAACCTCAGAGTATGTTATACTTAATGGAGCTAAAGCAATCGCTGTCCCCACAAAACTCGGTCAAACTTTAGATTATTTAAAAGGAGATGAAAATCTCCAATGGACTGCCCTTAATAGTGATGGGGAGAAATGGATGACAGGCGAAGTAGAAAAATCTAAGAATCTTCTGAACTTGAAACGTCTAATAACTGAGGCAATGAAAATTGCAGGTTTATCAAAATTTCCAAAAGGAAAAGTGATCACGAAACTCGAATTTTCAAAAGATTGGGGATTAGGAAGCTCTTCTACTTTAACATCATTAATCGCTCAATGGTTTTCTATTGACCCTATGGAACTTCACTTTCAAACCTCTCAAGGATCCGGTTATGATGTCGCCTGTGCTCAAGCGAGTCAGCCGATATTTTATCAGAAACTGGATAAAGGATATTTTAAAGAATATATAGAACTTAAATGGCCAAAAGAAAGTATATACTTTCTTTATTTGGGTAAAAAAAAGAGAAGCCATGAAGCAATTAAATCTTACTTGCCAAATCCAAAAAATAATATCAAAGTCTTTACAGATCTAACAGATAAATTATATGAAGCAAGGACCACCGAGAGTTTAATTCGACTAACCAATATTCATGAAAATCTAATGGGAATTCATTTAGGAGAGAAATCTTTGCCCAATGAAATATTTTATGATAAAAATATAGGAGCGAAAAGTTTGGGAGCTTGGGGTGGAGATTTCGGTATGTTCATAATCAGAAATCAAAAACAAGTTGACTATCTTAAGAAGAAAAACCCAAATACTTTTTTCTCTTGGGATGAAATTGTCTTATGAAACTGCTCCGGTTTATATTTATTTTAATCTGTCTGATTTCTTGTATAGAGTCAAAATCAGCTCATTTAGTCGGGGGAGAAATCACATATACTTGTGTTGGGAATAATGTTTACCAAATAGAACTTATTGTCTATCGAGATTGTAATTCAACGGGCGCTCAACTTGATAATCCTGCCTCAATTGGTATTTTCAACGGAACTACGGGGGTATTGGTCCAAAACCTTCAAGTGAATAAAGGTCCAACAAAGTCTGTTCCAGTAAATACAGGTAATCCATGCCTACTTGCTCCCCCTAATGTTTGCACTCAATATGCAGAATATAGCGTGCTAGTCTCGCTACCGCCTTCTTCACAGGGCTATTCTATTGCATATCAGAGATGTTGCAGAAATGCAACAATAACAAACATAAATAATCCTGATGATTGGGGAATGACTATTTCGGCAAGAATACCACCAAATGATAACACCTGCAATAATAGCCCTCAGTGGAATAACAAACCCCCAATAGTTCTTTGTAGTCAAGAAAACTTGAGCATTTCCAGCGCAGCAATTGATCCAGATAATGACTCCTTGCATTACAAGCTCTGTGAGATTTATCATGGTGGTGGGAAATCCAATCAGCAAGGCTCGTTAAATAGTCCAAAACCAAATCCGCCCGGTCCGCCTCCATATTCAGTCGTACCATTTAACCAGTCCAATACTCCAGCAAATCCAATCCCAGGGACCCCACCGATATCTATAAATGGTCAAACTGGAATAATATCAGGAAAACTTTCTGTAACAGGACAATATGTTGTTGTAATCTGTGTTGAGGAGTGGAGAAATGGTATGCTTTTAAATACAATCCGAAGAGACTATCAATTTAATGTAACATCCTGTCAAGCATCGATATGGGCCGATATTATTTCAGAGGTAGATGATCCTACTCAATTATGCATAGGCACCACCGTTCCCTTCTCTCAGAATAGTTTTAATGCAACTTTTTATCATTGGGATTTCGGAGATCCTAATAGTAGCTCAGATACTTCGAACCTACCAAATCCAACATTTACTTTTAATGACACTGGTGTTTATACAGTAACTCTCATTGCAAATCCAGGCTGGCCATGTGCAGATACTGATCAAGTAGATTTTCATATTTATCCTCCAATCAATGCCAATTTTCAATATTTAGGAGATGTTTGCTCAGATAAGCAAAACTTTATCTTTACCCCAAATGGAAATTGGTACCCTGATAAAACTATTGAATGGACATTTGGTACTTCTTTGACCGATGCAAATATTTATAAATTCAGCGGAGAATTTCCACCACCAATAACTTTTACCCAAGCGGGCAATTATCCTGTTTCACTCCTTATAAAATCCAAAGCCTGCGAGGAAACATTTATTGATACAATAAAAGTGTACGACCGACCCAATATTCAAAATGACTTTAATGGCATTATTGGATGTGAGCCATTTACATTTTTATTTGATGCAAAAGCAACTAGCTCAACTCCATTAAATTATTATTGGGAATTTGGAGATGGAAATTCATCAATTCTCGATATACCATTTCATACATACACAAAACCAGGCATTTACAACGTGAAATTGATGGCGTGGACCACCACGGGTTGCATTGATACTATCAATAAAGATTATCCGGGTGCAATAGTTGTGAACCCTCGTCCTGTCATGCCTTTTTCAGTATCCCCTCTAAAAGTCAATATTTACAAACCTGAAATTGCAGTAAACACCTCGGGAATCGATCCTAATGAAGTGTTTTATTTTGATATGGGAGATAGTACAATTTATACTCAGCAAGACTTTTTTTTACATAAATACAAAGACACTGGTTTTTTTAAAATAATGAGAATTGCTGTGAATGAATTTGATTGCTGGGATACTTTAAGTCAAATTGTAAGAGTTGATCCGGTGATGAATATTTGGTCTCCAAATACATTTACTCCTGATGGTGATAACATCAATGATACATTTCGACCCGTAGTTACAGGTTTTAATTCCTATAAATTGGCAATTCTTGATAGGTGGGGGAAAATTGTCTTTGAGTCCAACGATCCATATGAGGAGTGGAATGGTCAAGTACAAAACTTGGGTCCCCAATGTCCACAAGGGGTATATTCATGGAGACTTTTTATTTTAGATTTTGCCAACTCAGCAATTGAAAAACATGGAACAATAATTCTTTATCGCTAATTAGAATATTTTTGAACCCAAAATAAGGGCAACTAGACCCAATGTCACCGAAAAAACTACATAAGCAAATACTAATGCATATTGACCCAATTTTATGAGCTGAAGTACCTCGTTTGAAAATGTACTAAATGTGGAAAACCCTCCACAAAATCCAACACTCCAAAAAATTATATACTTTGGTTGAATATCCTTCCCCATAAAATATCCTAAAATTAGACATGCCAAAATATTGGCGATCAAAGTAGCAAAAATTGTTACTTTCAACGAATTTGAAAAAAATAAATTGGCCATTTCACTAACGCCGTAACGAGCTAAGGAACCAAGTCCACCACCAAAAAAAATAGCTACAATCTGAATCATTAGTATTTAAAATTAGGAGTACTTCGCCACCGATTCAAGGCATTCGCAATTAATAGACCTAAAATAGCACCTCCCAGAATATCTCCGGGATAATGAACCCCTAGATATACGCGGCTATAAGAAACGAGCATGGCCCAAAAAAGAAAAATCAGTATGAATATTTTAGGCGGGCGAGAAAAATTAACAATAGCAAAAATTGTCCATATTGTAGAAGCATGGCTTGATACGAAGCCATACCTCCCACCACATCTATTCGCTACTAATTCAAACTGTTCTATTAATTCAGAAGAATGGCAAGGTCTCAGTCTTTCAAAAGTATTTTTGAACCCATGGACTGAAATAATATCTGCTAAACCGACACCGACAATAATAAGGGATGCAAGCAAGACTACCTCATTTAATTTTAATTTAAAAAATGCAAAAATTAGAAATAGAATAACTAATACATAAGTGCCAATGCTCATACTCAAAACCTGAAAAAAATAATCTAAAGAATCCGGTCCCCAGTTCACGAGATTTAAAAAAAGTATCTCATCAAGACTATTTAAGAATTCAATGAGTCCCATAGCATATCCTTCATTTGCATTATATTTTCTTCTGTTACTGAGCTAAAGAATATATGAGGAATTTCGACAGGTAAACTTGCCTCAATTTCTAACTTCAATTCATTGTCTAACATATCAGATTTTGAAATTCCCAATATTTTTCTTTTTCGACTCAGCTCTAAACTATATTTCTCTAACTCGTTTAATAGAGTGTTAAATTCTTTTAAATGGTCCTTCGCGTCCGCAGGAATTAAAAAGAATAAAATTGAATTACGTTCAATGTGACGTAAAAAACGATGTCCAAGCCCCTTCCCCTCACTGGCACCTTCAATAATTCCAGGAATATCAGCTATAACAAATGAATTGAAACCTCTATGTTCGACAACTCCCAGATTCGGAACTAAAGTGGTAAAAGGATAATCTGCAATTTCAGGCTTAGCAGCTGAAACGACACTTAGCAAAGTTGATTTTCCTGCATTAGGAAAACCAACTAATCCCACATCAGCAAGTAATTTAAGTTCAAGAGTAAACCACCCTTCTCTTCCATCTTCTCCTGGCTGAGCATTTGTGGGAGTGCGATTGGTTGGACTTTTGAATTGAGAATTACCAAGTCCTCCGCGACCTCCAGATAGTAATATTTTTTGTTGACGATCCTCCGTTATCTCAAAAATAACTTTTTCAGTTTCAGAATTTTTAATTTGAGTACCTAAAGGCACTTTTATGATAATATCTTCGCCATCGGCACCATGCCTGTTATTTCGACTTCCACCACTTCCGGGATGAGCTTTGTTATGTTTTTTATATTTCAAATGCAAAAGTGTCCACAGTTGAGAGCTCCCCTCAAGAATGATATGACCACCTCTTCCGCCATCTCCTCCGTCAGGACCACCTTTTGGCACTCCCCTTGCCCGATAAAGATGGGCAGATCCAGCGCCACCTTTACCTGAGGAACAGAAAATTTTCACATAATCAATGAAGTTACTATCTCCCATTTAAAGTTTTATAAATGACCAATTTCAGATTTTAAGGCAATAGATATTTGTTCTATTGTTCCCAAGCCATTTATTGAAATGTATTTTCCAACTTCTTCATAATGATTTTTAACAACTGCAGTTTCGTTGTAATATGTATCAAGTCTTTTTTGAATGACTTCAATGTTTGCATCGTCTGGCCGGCCTGACACCTTACCACGCTCAAGGAGGCGCAATCTCAAATCCTCATCAGGCACCTCTAGGCCAATCATGGCCGTAATTTCTAAATTCCGTTCTCCAAGAAATGAATCTAAAGCATTTGCTTGATCTTTTGTCCTGGGAAAACCATCAAAAAGAAACCCCTCAGAATTGGGATATTTTAAGAGTTCTAAACTTAACATATCAATAGTTACAGAATCAGGAACAAGCCTTCCTTCATCCATGAATTTTTTTGCTAAAATCCCTAATTCCGTTTGATTTGAAATATTGTAGCGGAATATGTCTCCAGTACTTAAATGGACAAACCCAAATTCTTCAACGAGGAATTCACTTTGAGTGCCCTTGCCTGCACCCGGAGGACCAAAAAGAATGATGTTTTTCATGTCTAAAAAGAAAATACAAATGTACGAACCTTATTGTTTTTTAACTTTGCAGAACCAATAGAAAAAGCTAATGAATCACAATTTTGCAATAATCATGGCTGGAGGGTTAGGAAGCCGCTTCTGGCCAACTAGTACATCTCACAAGCCAAAACAGTTTCTAGATGTTCTTAATACTGGAGAAACATTATTGCAGCAAACGTTTCGAAGAGTTTCGCTAACAATTCCAAAGAAAAATATTCTAATCGTAACAAAATCTGATTACTTGAATTTTTGTTTGGACCAACTTCCAGAAATAAATAAAGAAAATATAATATGTGAGCCATCAAGAAGAAATACGGCACCATGTATTGCTTTAGCAGCTTTTAAGTTAAAAAAGATTGACCCTTTAGCAAACTTCATTGTCACTCCTGCGGATCATCTGGTAACCAATGAATCTGAATTCAAACGAATAATTCAATTAGGCTTATCTGTGACGGCGAAAAATAATATTTTATTAACTCTAGGCATCTCTCCGAATAAACCGGAAACTGGGTATGGATATATCCAGTTTAAAAAAGAAGAGAATTCATTTAATACAGAAATCAAGACAGTAAAAACATTCATAGAAAAACCTGAGCTAGAATTAGCCAAATCATTTTTAGAAACAGGTGAATTCCTCTGGAACTCTGGAATTTTTATTTGGAATGCAAACTCTATTTTAAGTGCATTTGAAAAGCATATGCCTGAGATGTATTCTCTATTTGAAGGCGGCTGGGACGATATTAACTCAGATAACGAAAAAGCGTTTTTAGAAACTATCTACCCGCATTGCCCCAATGAATCAATAGATTATGGAATACTTGAAAAGTCTTCTCAGGTTTATGTTCTAAAAAGCGATTTTGGTTGGAGTGATTTAGGCTCCTGGGGAGCGATTTATTCGGATCAGAAAAAAAATAACCAAGGAAATGTTGGTGTTTCAGAAAATATATTTTTATATGATTCTAAGGATAATTTAATTTCACTTCCTAAGGAGGTAGTAGCTGTAGTCGAGGGCCTCAACAATTATATTGTTGTGCAATCTGAAAATCGCCTTTTAATCTGTCCAAAGGAAAGTGATCAAAACATCAAAAAGTTTGTCACCGATATAAAGCTAAAACTGGGAGAGGGAGAAATTTAAATTTATTTCTCTATTTATTTTGATCATCCGTCTTGTGACCAATAATTTTATAAAGTAATTTTGGTGCGTATTGCTCTAGACCCAAAAGAGTAAGCCAATATCCCACAAAAAGTCCGAGAAAAAGGAGCATACTGAATCCTGTGAGGAATATCATCAGAAAGACTAAAAAACCAAGAAATTTTGACATAGTTTATCTCCGTAAATATTTCTTACAAATATACAATCCAAACCACTTCCGAATAGGCCCTACATTTGTATTATTATGAATTTAATTTTTTCAAATGAAAACTCGCACAGAAAAAGACACTATGGGCGAAGTAAAAGTTCCGCTAGCCTCATACTGGGGAGCCCAAACTGAAAGATCTCGAAATAACTTCAAAATTGGCGTCGAAGGTAGTATGCCTATTGAAATCATTCACGCTTTCGCCTATTTGAAAAAAGCAGCTGCATCAACAAATTATGAATTGGGAATTCTAGATGAAAAAAAATCTATCTTGATATCAAAGGTATGCGATGAAATCATTCAAGGAAAATTAGATGATCAATTTCCATTGGTAATATGGCAAACAGGATCAGGAACTCAAACAAATATGAATTGTAATGAGGTAATTGCTAATCGCGGCCATGAAATAAATGGAGGAAAGCTCTCAGATGATAAAAAAATTTTACACCCTAATGATGATGTAAATAAATCTCAATCTTCCAACGATACGTTTCCAACTGCTATGCACATAGCAACTTATACGCAAATCACCAAAATAACAAGACCAGGATTAATTTTTTTAAGAGACGTAATCAAAGAAAAAAGTAAAAAATTTGAAAATGTAGTTAAAACAGGAAGAACACATTTCATGGATGCGACACCGTTGACTCTAGGACAAGAATTTGGAAGTTTTGTGCAGCAACTTGATAACGGGATTCGAGCATTAGATAATGCAACTGAAATGCTTCAAGAATTAGCTTTAGGAGGTACTGCAGTTGGAACAGGGTTAAATTCACCAGAAGGATACTCTGAAAAAGTTGCAAATAAAATTGCAAAAATGACAAACATGCCTTTCAAGACGGCACCGAATAAGTTTGAAGCATTATCATCTCATGATGCAATGGTAGAATTATCTGGGGCATTAAAACGAATTGCTGTTTCTCTATTCAAGATTGGTAATGATATCCGAATGCTTTGCTCAGGACCAAGATCTGGGATTGGAGAGATAACTATTCCCAATAATGAACCTGGATCATCAATAATGCCGGGAAAAGTTAACCCTACCCAGCCAGAGGCTCTAACTATGATTGCAGCCCAAGTTATGGGTAATGATGTTGCGGTAAATCTTGGAGGAGCGTCAGGTCATTTTCAGTTAAATGTTTTTAAACCAATGATTGTTTCAAATGTTTTGGAAAGTGGGAGATTAATTGGTGATGCTTGTAAAAGTTTTGCAGAAAATTGCTTTCAAGGAATTGAACCCAATTTTTCAAACATAAAAAATAACCTAGAGAATTCATTAATGCTTGTGACCGCCCTAAATAACCATATTGGTTACGATAAATCTGCGGAAATTGCAAAAAAAGCATTTGCTGAAAATATCACATTAAAAAGTTCAGCTTTGAAATTAGGATATGTTTCTGAAAAAGATTTTGAATCATGGGTTAAACCCGATGAAATGTGTTAAGTATTGGGAAGCCCCTATTTGAGCAGATTATCAATTAAATTTGCAGGCCTTGCGATTACTCCACTATCTCCGATAATTACAATTGGTCTTTGAAGGAGTTTTGGGAATTCAAGTATCGAATAAATTAATTCTTCGTCGTTAAGTTCCCTTGAGGCGAAATTCTCTTTCCAATCCTTCTCATTTTTTCGAATAACGTCATCTGGGGATATATTTAATATCTGAAGCAAATTGTCAAGATCAATGAAAGTTATGGGATTTTTTAAATACTCGACTATCTCCAATTCTAAATCTAAACCTTCCAAATAAGTCAGTGCCTCCCTACTTTTAGAGCATCTGCTATTATGATATATTGTTGCTTTCATTCCTTATCCATTCAATTTGTATTTATCAAGACATCTCCAGAGGCATTTCCTGAAGAACCGCAAACTGTTTTCCACTTTGCTATCCAAAAATAGACACCAGAAGAGAGATTCCTACCTCGATAGCTTCCATCCCATAAAAAATTAGGATCAGAAGTTGTAAATACTTTTTGACCCCACCTATTAAAAACCTCTAAATTAAAAATTTTGATGGACTCGATTCCCGTTGAGATAACTTTAAAATTATCGTTCAATCCGTCGTTATTAGGTGTAAAGACATTGGGGAATTTAAGTGAATCGATGACGGGTGAAACAACAGAGTAACTATAAGAAGATGAAATCCATTTATCGCAAATGCTGTNCCAAGCAAAAACCTCAACTGTATAATCACCTGCAGTTTGAACCTGCCAAGANACATCTGTGCCAACCAAAGTATCAGCATTAGCCCCATGGGGGTACCAAAATAATTTTGTGGAATTNAGAGAATTTCCTGAAAAAAATATTGAGGGCAAAGATGAACATGGATTCACAAAAACCTCCGCCTCGATTTCATCCATTTCAGGATGAAATTTAATCGTAAAATTGTTCGTATCNGTTANACCACATATCGAATCTATTGCAATAACTGAGATATCTATTGGTTGATAATTATCATTGTAATAATGATAGATAGAGTCATTATTTATATACAAGTCATCATTTCCATCGCCCCAAAANACCTTATATACTTGACCCGAAGAACTGTCTACTGGGGTTAAAGAAATGAATAAAGAGCTATCACATAAATCATAATCAATTATAACATCTGCAGATAAATTTCTGGGCTCGGAGACAAATAGATTCAAATTCTGTGTATAGCTGGTCTCACAAACTGTATCAAACCCCACNATGAAAATAGTGTAATTTCCAGATTGATTATAAAAATGTGTTTCGCCTATTGGATTATGTAAAGATGAAGTTTGACCATCGCCCCAAGAGATAAAAGTCGAATCGCATCGAATAGTACTACCTATCAACTCAACCAATGAATTTTCACATATTGTATCCGACTTAACATTAAGATTTAATCTAACACTCTGCAATTCAAAAGAAATTTGAACCGCAGCCATATTGCAATTCGTTGATCCGTTAGTTGATGAAAATGCATTATGAGGAAAAATTGGAAGATTTGAATTTCCTCCGCATCCCGCGCAAATTGCTTGATGAATTATTCCATTGGGATCAAAGCGCGAAGTGCCCCCATCTACATGTTCATTAGATATACCACCGAAAAAACTAGCGTATAATGGATAACCATCTCTTCCCAATACGAGGAAATAAAAATCATTTCCATCGGTGCCATTTTGAAGGGCATTTGGAGTAACAAAAAGATTATTTGTATTTCCAACAGTATTAGTAATGCCTCCCCAGCCAGAAAAATATAAACTACCACAATCATCAAGCATCAAGGCTGTTGGAGATAGGTCCTGGTTAGCAACATATCCATCTCCAAAGGTTTGCACTCTTAAAATGGAGTCTAAATTTTTTGAAACCCAAACAATATGCTGAGATGAATTTGATTGAGACCATGAAGTATTAATGGAGTCTATATAACTCAAATTATTACCCACAAAAACTAATGAATTTGAATCCCCAACAGCTTTTTGAGAACCTAAGTAATTGTGAGAAAGCAGATACCCAAAATCTCTACCTGTTCCTCCGAAATAGGAACTCATTTCACGCTGACCTGTATTTGAATTCACGCGAANAATCCAAGCGTCTTCATCACCACCCCTTTGCGGTTGAAATGACCCTAAATCTGCCAAGCTATCTGATTTTGAAACTCCAATGGAATATAAATAATTTTCATTTTGAGATTCCACCGCGACCAATCCAAACAGTGCATCTACGTCGGGGCCACCGTAATATGACGACCAAATTAAAGAATCTAAATCAAGACTCATTTTGAACAAAACACCATCTTGTCCTCCATTATAATTTACTCCCGACGTTTGAGGAAAATCAAGTGAATTTGTACTCGAGGCGACATAAACACCGGTTGAGGTTGTTACAATCTCGCCCCGAGCCTCATCTCCATAGTTCAAAGTTCCAAGCTCATTAATTCCATCGTTTCCACTTCCACCAAAATAAGTAAGACCCTTTTTTGTTGATCCTAATGAATCCAGTCGAAGCACAAAAATATCCGTACCTAAATTAAATGTTTGACCACCTCCAAAAGTAGCTGACCCTCCGTTAAAAGTCGTATCATAAGCATTAAATGATACACCTAAGTTCGAAGATCCAGAAACCCCNAGAACATATAAATCTCCATTCTGAGAAGCTATCATTGAGTGNGGTTGTTCTCGATTAGACCCTCCAAAAAAAGTTCCAGAAATTAAACCNGTTCCATCAGATGTGAATAACATCAAAGCCACATCTGTTGCTCCACCAGCATATGAACTTTGAATACCATTAAAAACTGGGAATTGCCCACCAAAAACAATCCCTCCAACCCAAGTTCTACCGCGATTATCATAAGTCGCGGTATAACCAAAATTATCACTTATTGATCCAGAAAATGTTGAAAACCTATATACTGGATCAATGAGAACTGATTTTTTTGAAACTGGCTGCCAAACACCATTTTTTTCTCGCCATCTTACTTTTGACATTCCTTTTCTTGTTTTGGCAATAGGACAATCAACAATTAGACTGCCGACAGGTAGATCAATCAATAAATGATTAGACCTTGATTCAATATCGTTCACCCCCTCAAAGCGACTTGCTAATAATTTTAATTGATCGGGCTCTTCGCTAACCCATGTTGTTTTTAATTCTCCAAAATCATTAACCTCAAAAATCAAAGTAACTCCNGGATAAAGGTTTTCCATTCGCCCTTTTTTGGACCCTTTAACATTTACTCTTTCATTAGTTCCATTAATAAAAAAATTGTATGAACTTTTAGTGGGCTCCATGGATACCCATTCGGTTTCTTTGGAACCCTCAAATCGTTCAGTAAAGACATAAAAATCATTTGTATCAGCAGATCCTGGACCTCTTAGAGCAAACCTCAGACCATCTTTAAGAATCCAAATTCTTGCATTGTCAGTATGAAGTTGAGCATTTACATCTTTCGGCCATTGTCCTTTATTCGGAATAAATTGAGCTCGACTACGATCATGAATAGTAACCTGAGCATTTAAGCTTCCAATTATGAAAATGAAAAAAAAATATCTCAATAGGAACTGAAATTGCATAATTGGTAAGTTACAAAAGTGAGCAATTTGTTTAGTGCACCTCCTGAAATCTTATTTAAAAAGACTATTAAGTTTCAAAATCCTTGTTTATAGGTCCATCCGCCATCAAAAAAGCTTTCAAAAACCCATCAATATTTCCATCAAGAACTGAATCCGGATCTGTAGACTCTAAGGAGGTCCGTACATCTTTTACTAGTTTGTATGGGTGAAGAACGTAGTTCCGAATCTGTGAGCCCCATTCAATCTTCATTTTTCCAGCTTCAATATCATCGCGGTGAGCTAATTTCTTTTTAAGCTCAATCTCATAAAGTTGAGATTTCAGCATTTGCATCGCTCGTGCCCGATTGTCATGCTGCGATCGNGTTTCCGAACATTGAATCTGAATACCCGATGGTTTATGATTTAGCTGCACTTTGGTTTCAACCTTATTTACATTTTGCCCTCCAGCACCACTTGATCGTGCTGTAGTGATTTCGATATCCGCAGGATTGATCTCAATTTGAATGGTATCATCTATAAGTGGGTAAACATAAACTGAGACAAAAGATGTGTGTCTTTTTGCATTACTATCAAAAGGACTTATTCTAACTAATCTGTGAACTCCATTTTCTCCTTTCAAATAGCCAAAAACATAATCTCCATCAATCTCAAGAGTCACAGTTTTTACCCCAGCGACATCCCCTTCCTGGAAGTTTAATTCNCGAACTTTATGCTTATTTCGCTCNGCCCATCNCAGATACATTCTCANCAACATCCCAGCCCAGTCACANGACTCCGTACCTCCTGCACCTGCTGTAATTTGAATAACACAAGATAATTTATCCTCTTCTCCTGATAGCATATTTCTGAATTCCATATCACCAAGCTCATCTTCAAGCTTCTGAACTGCTTGATTAACCTCTAATTCTGAAAGCCCCCCCTCCTTGAAGAAATCTATTGATAATTCCACTTCATTATATAGAGACTCTATTCTTTGGTATCCTTCAATCCAATATTTTATCTCACGAATATTCCTCATGACTGCCTCAGCTTTNGATGAATCATTCCAAAAATTAGGATCTAGAGTTAACTCCTCCTCATTCCGCAATTTNATTTTTTGTTCCTCAATATGAATCGTTTTCTTGAGGGCATTTAAACGAGATTTATAACCTTTAAGTTGATCAATTGAAATCATAGGACAAAAGTAAGGCGATCACTACCTTGGTACCATGAAAAATTCTATTGCTGATTTTCGTTCAGATACTGTAACAAGGCCATCAAAGGGTATGCTTAATGNNATGCAGNAAGCACCCATAGGTGATGATGTATTGGGTGATGACCCAACTGTGAAATATTTAGAAAGTATGGCATCAGAGATATTTGGGATGGAAGCAGGTTTATTTTGCCCGTCAGGAACGATGACTAACCAAATAGCAATTAATGTCCACTGTAATCCAGGAGAGGAATTAATTTGCTCCCCATTATCTCACATCTATAATTATGAAGGTGGCGGAGTTGCGTTTAATTCGGGCGTGCAAATAAGAACTGCTGGGGACAAATATGGAAGAATTTTAGCTGAGGAAGTGGAAAGTCTAATTCAACCTGAGATAGACGTTCATGCGGCCCAAACAAGCTTAATTGTTGTGGAAAACACCTCTAATAAAGGTGGAGGAACCTGCTTGGGATTACCGCTACTAAGAGAAATATCCAATATTTCTAAAAAACATGGTATCAATTATCATCTAGATGGGGCAAGACTATTTAATGCCATGGTCAGAGATAATGAAACTCCAAAACAATATGATTTCTTCGACTCGATTTCGATTTGTCTAAGCAAAGGGCTCGGTGCTCCAATAGGATCCTTACTACTCAGCAATAAAGACTTCATTGAGCAAGGACGAAGAGTAAGAAAAAGACTAGGTGGTGGAATGAGGCAAAGTGGATATTTAGCTGCCGCTGGAATATATGCTCTAAAAAATAACATTAATCGACTTGGTGAAGATCACTTGCTAGCNCAAAATATTAAAGATATTTTAAAAGAATTAGATTATATAGCAGAAATAAAACCTGTCCAAAGTAATATCATACTATTCAGAGTGATTAAGTCCGTAAATCCCTCCGACCTCTTCAATCATTTGCAGAAAAATGGAGTTTATATTATTCTAATGGATAANGAATGGATGCGAATTGTGACTCATNTGGATATTTCTAAAAAACATTTTCAAATGCTATCCGAAAGTCTTTATTCATTTTCTTCTAAGATTTGAAATATTAGATCCTTTTCAAAACCCTTATTTGAAAAATACTTTACTACTTGATATTTATTTTTCAAGCCATTTCTNAGATAATATTTAGAGATCAAATCACTCAACGCTTCTGAATAATCATTTTCATCGATCTCAGATATTCCAATCTCAGCGCATCTATTTGAAATTCCTTTTGCCATTAGGTGTTTCTTAATTTTTAGACGCCCCCATTTTTTTATTTTAAATTTTCCTCTGGAAAATGAACGAGAAAACCTCTCTTCGGAAAGATAGCCCTCTGAAATCAGTACCGAAATAATCTCATTAATTGAAGGCTCAGGTAAACCCATCTTTATCAGACGCATTTTGACCTCCGATTGACATCTGTCCTGGTAAGTACAATATTTTTTAATGACATCTTTAGCAACGTCATGATCAAAAATTTTCTTATTCTGAAACATTTAAAGTAAAAATAGTTCAAGCAAAAAAATTGCTCAAACCATTTTTTAACCTAATTTTTGATTTTTTGAATCNGCAAATCGATATTCTAGCATCTTAAAAGCATCCCTGTCAACAACTTCTAATCGCATTCCATATGAACGGGACCACTTTTTAAATCTACGATTCCATAAATATCCAGTTGTCAAGTATGCGTGGATGAATGGATGTACATGAAGATAAACGGTTTCATTTCTTCCCTTTGACTTCATTCTACTCGCAATTTGATCAAATTTTTGCTCAAGAGCAGTAATCATCGTAATCGGTGCTTCAACGAGACTATCTGGGTTCTCTTCCTTAGTCTCTATCCTTTTCGCAGGTCGGACTCTCTGTCTTGTAATCTCAATCAAACCAAACTTAGAAGGAGGAAGTATCTTATGACGGGCTCTATCATCAGACATTACTTCTTTCATCTTCTCAAATAGTGCTTTTCTATGTTCAGAAGTATTCATATCGATAAAATCAATACAAATTATTCCTCCCATGTCTCGAAGCCTCAATTGCCTTCCAATCTCCTCAGCAGCCATTATGTTTACAGCCAAAGCATTTTCCTCTTGACTCTCACCTTTTCTTGAACGATTACCACTATTCACATCAATGACATGCATCGCCTCTGTGTGTTCAATAATTAAATAGGTGCCTTTACCCATATTTACTGTTCTTCCAAAAGAAGACTTTAGCTGGCGATCAACCCCATATTGNTGAAATATTGGTACTGCTGAATTGTGAAATTTTACTATTGAGGCCTTTTCTGGCGCAATTGAAATAATAAAGTCCTTAATTTCATTGTGAAGATTTTCATCATCAACTACAATTTGATCAAAAGANTCATTAAAAACATCTCTTAAATAAGCGCTGGCTCTGTTCATCTCTTGCAAAACACATTTTTTGGGCTTTGCATTACGTAAATTTCTATGAAGTATTTTCCACCTCTTCAATAAATCGGCTAAATCAGCCTTTAAATCTTTTGGTGATGCACCATCAGCGACAGTGCGAACAATAACGCCAAATCCTTTTGGGCGCATTGCTTGAACAAGCTTACGCAGTCGATCCTTCTCTTTTCTTTCACGGATTTTCTGAGACACGGATATTCTATCCGTAAACGGAACTAGAACAATAAATCTTCCAGCAATCGAAATCTCAGATGTAACCCTTGGACCTTTGGTCGAAATAGGTTCCTTTACTACTTGAACCAGGACTTCATCTCCTGATTTAAGAACATTATCCATATCTCCATCTTTNTTTATTTGAGGAAGGAGCCCGAAATCAGCAATATTTGAAGACTGTTTTCCGAGATGAACTTTTTTGTTAAAGGTTAACCATGAAGAAATTTGCGGTCCTAAGTCATGATAATGTAGAAAGGCATCTTTTTCATATCCTACATCAATAAAAGCGGCATTTAAACTGGTTGCGAGCTTTCGTACCTGGCCTAAATAAATATCACCAACGGAGAATTGCTGTTTGGCATCTTCATTGACTAACTCGACTAGGCGACCATTCTTCAGAAGGGAAATAACTGCGTTCGACTCATTCGATTGAATGATTAACTCGGTACGCATAATTAAATCTATTTATTTGTTTATTTCTTCTTGTGACGGTTTTTGCGCAAGCGCTTTTTCCTTTTATGTGTTGCCATCTTGTGGCGTTTTCTTTTTTTACCGCTAGGCATAATATTATTTATTTAAATGANACAATCATTGAACTTCTTTGACTTCCGATTGAATTTCCCCTTGATAGCTCTCCAATAGAGTTCTCAATTCAGAGTCACGGGATGAATTAGGAAACGATTCCAGATAATTTTTTAAATCTTCAACTGCACCATTTTTCTCTCCTTTTTGGAACCGAGCTATTGCCAAAGATTCTATGGCATACTCATCTGATGAGTTAATTCTAAGTACTTTTTTAAAACGATCAATAGCTTTGTTCCACTGTCCGGACATAATTGAAAACTGTCCGAGGTAGAATTGTGCATCACGGTGATTAGAATCGACTTCGACAACTTCTCGGAGAGCAAAAATTGCTTCCATGGGGTTACCTTCTCCCGACTCAATCATTTTCACCGCTGATNGAACTTTAGTATCTAATATATTTCGATTTATATTTTTATCTGAAAACTCTTTTGAAACATTGGGAAATAGAAGAACCATAGACATAATAATGCCTACTAGAGTTATTGCTAAAATCCCAGAACGTTTCATTTTATTTTACGGACACATTACTCTTCACCTGATCAGCAAAAACTTTTGCTGGCTTGAAGGCCGGAATATAGTGAGCTGGTATTATTAATGTGGTATTTTTTGAAATATTTCTTCCCGTTTTCTCGGCTCTCTTTTTGAGTACAAAACTTCCAAAACCTCTTAAATATACATTTTCGCCAGACTCCATATTCGTCTTCACTTCATGCATGAAATTTTCTACAACCGCTAAAACATCTGACTTTTCCATTCCAGTTCTGTCAGCAATTTTAGTAACGATATCCGCTTTTGTCATATTGATTAATTTTGATGTTAGCCCTTCAAAAGGGTTTAAATTAGCGGCGGCAAAGTTATGTAATTGAGAACGATTCGACAATGATTCTAAATAATATCAGTGAAGACTTAATAAAATGGTATCAGGTGAATCAGAGATTACTGCCATGGAGAACGACAAAAGACCCCTACACTATTTGGCTTAGCGAGATTATTCTGCAGCAGACGCGAATTGATCAAGGCCAAAAGTATTGGGAAGAATTTCTAAATAAATTTCCAAGCATACAAAATCTTGCATCCGCTAAGGAATCAGAAGTTTTAGCACTCTGGTCAGGTCTGGGGTATTACAGTAGAGCCCGAAACATTCATAAAACATCAAAAATAATTGTAAAAAAATACTCCAATGAATTTCCGAGTTCATCAANAGAACTNTTGGAATTACCAGGGATAGGTCCATATACAGCGGCTGCAATATCGTCAATTTGCTTTAATGAGGTCATTCCTGCATTAGATGGAAACGCTTTTAGAGTTTATTCAAGATTATTCGGGATTGATTTACCAATCGAAAAAAACATTACTATTAATACAATTAAAAGTTTAGCCTTACCGCTGATATCAAAAAAACAACCGGGNAATTCTAATCAAGCTATAATGGACATAGGTTCCCNAATTTGCAAGCCCAAAAACCCAAAATGTTTTGTTTGTCCACTTCAAGAATATTGTTTCGCTAGAAAAAATGGAAATCCAGAAAGTTATCCCGTAAAATCAAAAATCAAGAAATCCTTAATAATAGATAATTTTTATATTATTGTTAAAAAACATGACAAGTATGCTCTTATCCAAAGACCAGACAAAGGAATTTGGGCGGGGTTATTCACCCCCATTGAAATGGATAAAAAATCTTGGAAACTTGCTTTAAAAAACAAGTCGATTGATTCTAAATCTGTTACTACCTTAAGACATATTTTATCACACAGAATAATGAATTTGCACTTTTCAAACTGGAATGCAAGTAAAATACCGGAAGGATCAAGAGTTAAATGGCATTCACAAAACGATCTCAAATCCCTTGGGCTTCCGGCACCGATTAAGAAAATATTAGTTGAAAAAAGTTACATTTGATTTTTAAAGATTAAACACAGATATGGCAGGCAGTATAAATAAGGTGATTTTAGTTGGAAATTTAGGAAAAGATCCGGAATTATTAAATTTTGAAAATGGCGGAAGTATCTTAAAATTCGCAATCGCAACCTCAGAAAATTATTTAGACAAAGAAGGTNTTAAAAAAGAAAAAACTGAATGGCATAATATTGTTTTTCGTTCACCCAAGATGATCGAAATTGGTCAAAAATATCTAAAGAAGGGAGATAAAATCTATGTCGAAGGAAAAATTAGATCAAGCCAATGGGTTGATAACAATAATCAAAATAGATATAGCTTTGAAATTGCGGCCGACTCAATGACAATGCTTGGATCCAAGCATAATAACTTTCAAAAAAATGAGACCCAAGAAATGAAAGATAGTGCCAAAGACGACTTACCATTTTAATTATTTTTATTACTGTCTTAAACCATCTTAATTGGATCCCGACTCTTTTCTTTTAAATTCCATATTCCAAGCATTTCAAAGTGAAGTAATTTTTTACTTAGTCGCAATGATCGCCTTGCTTTTTGGATCCGGTTTTACATCCGCCTCAGAAGTTGCATATTTTTCGCTCTCTCCAAATCAAAAAGTCCAATTGGATGAGGACAAAACTGGAAATTCATTACGGGTAATAGAGGCGATTAAATCCCCAGAGCTATTACTTGCAACGCTTCTAATTTTGAACAATCTCTTCAATCTTGGACTAGTCCTTTTGTCATCTGTTGTCACCAGTTTAGTTTTTAATATTGAAGAATATCCCATAATAGCAATAGGTATTCAAACCTTCTTGATAACATCATTAATTCTAGTTTTTGGTGAGGTAATCCCAAAAACG
The DNA here is from genome assembly GCA_002682945.1 of Cryomorphaceae bacterium. Classification (GTDB taxonomy): domain Bacteria; phylum Bacteroidota; class Bacteroidia; order Flavobacteriales; family Schleiferiaceae; genus TMED14. The sequence goes on from NYSL01000018.1 coordinate 76,211, forward strand.
TATGCCACATATAATGCTCTATCTTGGGCCAAGAGTAGTTCAAAATTTATATTAAAAGCTATCAAACTGTTTACACCATTTAGTCAAGCATTGGTAAAGTCCTCAAAATACATTGATGGCTTTAATAAATCTAAATCACTGACTGCAAATGAATTAGAAGAAGCTCTGGACTTAACATCCGATGAAGCTACTACACCAGAGCAAGAAAAACTACTCAGAGAAATTGTCAAATTTGGTTCAACAAGTGTAAAACAAATTATGACACCTCGTCAAGAAATTTTTGCGATAAACTCAAAAATGAATTTAAAAAACGTCTTAGAATCTGTTTCTGAAAATGGATATTCCAGAATTCCAATTTATGAAGAAAGCTTAGACAGTATTCAAGGGATTTTACACGCAAAAGATTTATTGAAACACTTAGATGCGGATACAAAATTTTTATGGACCGATTTACTCAGACCTGCTTTTTTTGTTACCGAGAATATGAAAATTGANGATCTTTTAGGAGATTTTCAACAGAAAAAAATGCATATGGCAGTTGTTGTTGATGAATACGGGGGGATATCTGGAGTTGCCACTTTGGAGGATGTTATGGAAGAAATTGTGGGAGAAATTCGAGATGAATTTGACTCAGATGAACAACTTTATTCTCAGTTGGATAAAACGACATTTATTTTTGAGGCAAGAGCTCAACTTACTGATTTATATCGCGTAATCAATTTAGATAGCAATACCTTGGAAAAACTTAGAGGNGAAGCTGACACTATTGCGGGTTTAATACTAGAGCAACTCGGAAGAATGCCATTAAAAGGAGAGTCTTTAATTATCGGACCTTTGAAATGCACTATCGAAGCTGCAGATCCTAGAAAAATTGTTCGTGTAAAAATTAAGTTAATCGGGCATGAAGTTTAAAATAATTTCTTTGGCAGTCTTGTTCGGTATAGGGGTATTTGGATATATTGTTTATTCTAATCATATCAGAAGTTCTAAAGATTTATCTACGGTTCGCCCTTTTGGTTTCTTAAGACTAGAGATCCCGGAAGATAGCCTAATGAGCCTCGATTTTCAAGACAATAACTTACCTTTTAATTTTATGTTTAGTAGTAATGGGAATTGGGTTGATAAAGCAACAAAGGGATGGGGAGACATTCGTTATCCTTTCTGTAAAGCAAAAATTCAAATATCCTACAATAAAATTGAAGAAAATCTTGGTCAATTAATAAATGATGCCCACTCCATGACCTACAAACATAAAATTGTCGCAGAAGGAATTGAAGAAAAAATGTATTCGAACTCCGATCGAAATGTGAATGGTGTACTTTTTAAATTATATGGCAATACCGCTTCTCATATACAGTTCTTTGCAACAGATAGTATATCCAACTTCCTAAGAGGAGCTGCATATATTTATTCAAGGCCTAATCCCGATTCTTTANAGCCCATTCATGAATTTCTTGAAAATGAAGTGCTTCAAATAATCGAATCCTTGGAATGGAATTATGTTTCGCCNAAGTCTTAGTCAGTCCGAAGAAGAAAATTTAAAATCACGGATCATTAGCCATGATTTAAATGCTCCATCAATAATCAAAAACCATGAAATTGAGCTGAGAATAATGTGTACCGGTTGAATTATCTTGGGAATGTCAAAGTAAAACATCAATGCCCCAAGTAGAGCTTGGAGAATAAAAACAATAAATATTATTCCCGCTCTAAAGTGTAATCCTGCTAAACCTCTAGAAATCCTCATTAAGTNGTAGCTAAACGCAATAATTAAAAGTGAAAAACTCCGATGAACAAGGACCATCGAACTTAATTGATCTACCCAACCGTCTCTAGAGACATTAACTCCAAGTGATTTCATCAAAACATCAACTTCTTCTCGGACTTGCGTGCCAAGAACTATTTGAATCCCCATCAGTAAACCAAGCAAAATGAAAATACGATATACTTTTTGCCTTGTGTCTAGTATTCCAAGAATTTTTCGCTCGGCAAGAAAAGCATGAGTTTCCCATTCTGAGCTTACACTTCGGTACAGCAGAGCCAAAAGCCCAAGGATTATGAAAGCCCCAACCAAATGAATAGTTATTTGGTGAGGAATGAGATTCCCATCCACAACAATTTTACCAAGCCAAGCCTCTAGACAAAGCATCAGCAAGACTGCTATAATGGTGAGTGACCACCTAGGGTGGGATCGAAATCGAAAAAAAATAAATATTGAACTCAGTAGAATAGGCACACCCAAAAGTGCACCTATAAGACGGTTAATATATTCAATCCATGTATGAATCGGGTTGAAAATTGAGTAATCATGGCGATCATAATTTTTCCATCTTAAAGAAACAAAATTATTATCTGTTAAGAATGATTCTTTTGCAACCAATAATTTATTACCGTAAATGATCATTTGACCCTTATTAAAAAACTTATTTGAATTCCAAGTTACCTGAGATATTTGGGTGGGCGGAATTACTAGTCCAAAACATTTCGGCCAGTCAGGACAACCCATTCCGCTTCCGGTCATTCGGACAATCGAACCAGCTGTAATCACCAAAAAAGTTAAAACTAAGGAAATCTGTAAAAGTCGTCTCAGTAAAAATGTCCATAATGTTGAAGGAGGCGGATACATAAACACAAAGGTAGTTTACCTTTGCCGCTCAAATGAAAAGCAATTTTTCTCCATGGATTATCTTTATTAGCCTTGTGCTAGTCTGGGGATCATCCTTTATCATAATGAAGTATGCCTTAATGGGGTTTTCAGCAGTTCAAATCGGAGCAGCCCGAATTATTTTTGCTTGCTTATTTACATCAATTTTTGCGTTCAAATCCATTCGAGAGTTTCGTAAAACTGACATTCTGCATCTTATTATTGTGGCATTTTTAGGAAATTCAATTCCATATGTTTTATTCCCTATAGCTATTAATCATATACCCTCTGGGATAGTAGGAATAACAAATTCAATGACGCCACTTTTCACTCTCATTGTCGGAATCATTGCTTATCGACGAAAACTAAAACCTCTTAAGTTTCTCGGTGTTTTTATTGGGCTAATAGGAACGTTAATATTAATTAATCCATTTAGCCCAAATTCTGTAGTTGGAACTAATTGGCCATACATATTATTAGCCTTGTGCGCAGCAGCATGCTATGGAATTAGTATAAATTCAATTTCAAAATTGAATCACCTTTCACCTCAAGCGATTACTCTTTTCGCTCTTATTGGTGCAAGTATACCTTCAATCATTATTCTCATATTCACAGATTTTAGTTCAACTATTTTATCAAAGTCAGATATTTTGATTCCATTTCTAGCTGTCGCATTCCTGGGGATTTTTGGAACTTCCCTATCAATGGTTGTATTTAATAAGTTAATATCCATCACAACACCAATTTTTGCTGCATCTACAACATACGTAATTCCAATAGTGGCCTTGGTGTGGGGAATTATTGATGGAGAAAGCCTCTTACTTAATCACTTTCTGGGAATGATTGTAATCCTTCTAGGTGTAAGAATTGTGAATAGAAACTAATTCCTATTGTAAAAAATAGATTTTCCCTACCTTCAAAGCCACAGAAAATATAATTAACCCAAATTATTTAAAATGAAAAAACCAACTCTGGCAGCTAAAATTATCATAGGACTAATTTTAGGGATTTTATGGGCCCTTGTTAGCTCATATATGGGTTGGAGCGATTTCACAATGAAATGGATCGCCCCTGTAGGAGAAATTTTTATTCGATTATTAAAGCTAATTGCTATTCCACTGGTTTTATTTAGCATAATATCCGGAATAAGTGGTTTAAACGACACTGCGACTTTGGGAAGAATGGGTATAAAAACCATGGGCCTGTACATTACATCTACTTTAATTGCATGCATTGTTGGGATTTTCTTTGCAAATACATTCAAGCCCGGGTATCAAGCCGATCAGGAACAACTTAATATTAATCGACTATCGTATGAGATATGGGTTAATGAGACAGCAGGAGTTGAATTTTTTGATGAAATACGTCTATTAGATAATTCAGAATACAGCTCCCTTTTNATAGATGCAAAAGAGAATCTATCAGAACAACAAGGAAATAAGGAATTAAATCAAAAAATTTCAGCTGCTGAGTCAAAAAATTCTGGGCCTTTAAAATTTTTTGTAGACATGGTACCNTCTAATATTTTTGTTTCTTTCAATAATAGTTTGATGCTACAAATCATATTTTTTTCTCTTTTTTTTGGGATTACACTCGTCGCACTTCCAAAGAAAAAAACAGTTCATATGATTGGCTTCATAAATGATGGGTCTAATATTTTTATTAAAATGGTAGATATTATTATGAAGGGGGCGCCCATTTTTGTTTTTGCCCTACTAGCTGGCAAACTTGCGGAAATGGCGGGTAATAACCCTAGTCGACTCATTGAGATATTCCGTGCACTTGGAGCATATACACTAATAACTATCGTAGCATTATTATTAATGATTTTTATTTTCTATCCACTGATAATATCACTCATAATAAACAGAAAAACAAAAATTGGATTCTTTAAAGCCTGGAAATATTTTTCCAAAGGAATACGCCCGGCGCAAATATTGGCATTTTCCACATCTTCAACAGCTGCAACATTACCTGTAACAATGGATTGTGTCCGGGATAATTTAGGCGTTGATGATAAAGTAGGCTCATTTGTTTTACCTGTTGGAGCAACTGTCAATATGGATGGAACCGCCTTGTATCAGAGTATTGCTGTCATTTTTATGGCGCAATTTCATATGATCGACTTAACTATAATACAACAAGCAACAATCATTTTTACAGCTACATTAGCTAGTATAGGAGCAGCATCAGTTCCAAGTGCAGGACTAATAATGTTAATTGTAGTTCTAGAAAGTGTTGGCCTTAATCCAGCATGGATAGCAATTATTTTCCCAGTAGATAGAATAATTGATATGGTTCGAACCATGCTAAATCTAACAGGGGATGCTGTAGTAAGCTTAATTGTTGGTATTTCCGAAAACAAGTTTAAAATAATTGATAGAAAGTAGTCTTCCGTAATTTCAATTTCAAGTGTTTCGAAAAAAGTTTCAATAGTTATGGNGCGTTGAGGTGTTTGTTTAATATTTCGGACTATCTTTGCCCCCCTCAACTAAAAATAGAGTACATATGTACGCCATAGTAGAAATAGCAGGGCTGCAATATAAAGTGCAAAAAGACCAACGAGTGTATGTGCATCGTTTGGAAGGAAAAACTGGTGATAAAATTACCTTAGATCGAGTCCTTCTGGCCGAAGAAAAAAGCACTGTCACAGTAGGCGCCCCAGTTATACAGGGTGCAAGCATAACTGCGAGCATCTTAAACCACGTCAAAGCTGACAAAGTAATCGTGTTTAAAAAGAAACGAAGAAAAGGTTACACCAAAAAAACAGGTCATCGTCAACCAATGACTGAAATCTCAATACTGGATATAAGTTTATCTCCAAAGAAGAAAACATCTGTAGAGAAAAAATCTGCAGATCCAGTAGTTAAAAAACCAGTAAAAAAAGCTGCCGCGAAAAAGGAAGCTTCNGACACAGCTCCGAAGAAGGCGGTAAAAAAAGTTTCAGAAAAAAAGAAAGCTGCTGACACAGCTGCAAAGAAGCCAGTAAAAAAGGTTTCTGAAAAAAAGAAAGAAACAAAAAAATAAATTAACTAGTTATGGCACACAAAAAAGGTGTAGGTAGTTCAAAAAACGGACGTGAATCTGAAAGTAAGAGACTCGGAGTTAAGATTTTCGGTGGCCAATCGGCCCTAGCTGGTAACATAATTGTTCGACAAAGAGGTACTACGCATCATCCAGGAGAAAACGTGGGCATAGGAAAAGATCATACTCTTTTTGCTCTAAAAACAGGTACAGTAGATTTCAAAAAGAAAGCGGGAAACAAAAGTTACGTCTCTATCATTGAAAACACAGAGGCTGTTAAAAATTGATTTAACNAATTACGTTAAATTTGATGCCCTCTAATGCATTTGCAGCAGAGGGTTTTTTTATTTTTACCAAATGCTATCATTACAACTATTAAGACAGGACCCAGAAAGAGTTATTAAAGCCCTTGCGAAAAGGAATATTGATGCGAGGCTAGATATAAAATCTCTTTTAGAAAAAAATGAAAAGCGTAGAAAAATTCAAAATGAAAGTGAAACTCTAAAAGCAGAATCTAATAAAATCGCAAAAACTATTGGCAATCTGGTTCAGGAAGGAAAAACAAATGAGATTCAAAAAATCAAAATAAAATCAAAATCACTCAAAACAGAGTTAACTAAACTTGAAAAGGAACTTATTGAAATTGAATCTGAGGAAAAAGAAATTTTGCTAAGTTTTCCTAATATTCCTCATGAAAGTGTCAAAAAAGGAAAGGGTGAAGAAGAAAATGAAATTATTAAATCATGGGGAGATTTAAAATCAAACCCGAATTCACTGCCCCATTGGGAATTGTCAGAAAAATACAATCTTATTGATTTCGAAAGAGGAGTTAAGGTGACTGGAGCAGGTTTTCCTGTTTACACTGGGAAAGGAGCTCGACTTCAAAGAGCGTTAATTCAATACTTTTTAGATACAAATACTGAAAGCGGATATAAAGAAATTCAGCCGCCATATTTCGTAAATGAAAAATCTAGTTTTGGGACTGGTCAACTCCCGGATAAGGAAGGTCAGATGTATCATATTGAAAATGACCAACTATATGCGATTCCGACATCGGAAATACCATTGACAAATTTATATCGAGGTGAGATTATTAATGAAATGGACTTACCGATAAAATTGACTGCTTATTCACCATGCTTTAGAAGAGAGGCAGGATCCTATGGGAAAGATGTGAGGGGACTCAATAGACTTCATCAATTTGATAAAGTAGAAATTGTTCATATCGAAAAACAAAATGATTCTTACGATAAACTTAATGAAATGACTTCTCATGTCTCAAAAATTCTTGAAGAGTTGGGATTGAAATACCGAATGCTGCGTTTATGTGGTGGGGATATGGGATTCACTTCATCCTTGACTTATGATTTTGAAGTGTGGTCATCAGCACAAGAGAGATGGCTAGAGGTGTCATCCGTTTCTAATTTTGAAACATTTCAATCTCGAAGACTTCAATTGAGGTATCGTAGTTTTAAAAATAATGAGATATTACTCACTCATACTTTAAATGGCTCTGCTCTTGCTCTACCGAGAATAATGGCGGCAATTCTTGAAAATAATCAGGGTAAAGAAGGTATTAAAATNCCAAAAGCATTATGGAAGTATACCGGATTTAAAATTATCAAATGAGAAATTTTCTTACTCTGTCNCTTTTTCTTTGTCTTTTATCTAGTTGCTCAAATACCTTAATATCAGACTTAAATAAGTTAGAGAGAGATGTTGAGTATTCAAAACAATTATTGGCCAAACTGGAACAAAAAGGCTTTAATGCCTCTATTATTAATCTCAAAAGACATTTGAATATTNCAAAAAAAATAGCTTATGAAAAGCAATATGACAAATATTTTAAAAATGAATTTGAAACAATAAATAATCGACTCAAAAGGTTGTTAAGATTTGAAAATTATTTAAAATCTGAGCGGATTAGTGATAGGATAGATTTTGATTTGATGCAGATTAAGAACCTACGTCATGATATAAAAAATAAATTAATTGAACGGCCCCAAGCAATCATCGAAGTTGAAAATGAAAAAAATGCTATTTTACCGTATTTGACCGATTTTAATAACAATGTCAACAATATTATCTTACTGCTAGAAACCCATGACAGTTTAGAAACGCACATGCAATTATTATGGGATAATTGGTAAATTCATTTTTGATATGTTCATATATAATGTTACCATAAACGTTGAAGATTCAATACATGAGAAATGGAAAAAGTGGATGATCGAAATTCACATACCGGAAGTATTAGAAACAGGTTGCTTTCTAGAATCCAGGTTTTCCCAAGTTATAGTTAAAGAGGAATCTGGAACAACATACTCGATACAATATTTATACAACGATAAAGAAGATTTTAAAGTTTACGAGCAATTATACGCCGAAGAACTAAGAAATAAAACAGAAGATCTTTTTGGAGGAAAATACGTAGCCTTTCGAACAACATTAGACATTATTGATATAAAAAACAAAAAATCATTATGAAAAACTNNATTATCCCTACTCTAATTGCAATTTCCACGATTATGTCCAGCTCTCTAAAACTTGATGCTCAANNAGAAAAAATGACACCTGAAATACTTTGGGATTTAGGTCGTGTTAGTCTTGATCATATTAATAATAATCTAGTAATTTATGGAATTACAAATTATGATCTTAAGAAAAATAAAGGAAATCGAGAATTATACTTAGCTGACCTTAATACAGGAGTACATACTCAACTCACAAACTCTCCAGAAAGTGATTACTCTAGTTTNTTAATCAAGGGTGGGAATAGTTATGTTTTTATTAAGAAAGGCCAACTTTATATTTCAAATACAAATCAAATTAAAANTGAAAAAGCTAAGAAATTAACATCGTTTAAAACCAAAATCCAATCTGCAAAAATTACAGAATTAAATGATGGCAGAATACTTTTAGTTTTCTCAACGCGAGTGAAAATTGATGAGACTCCTCTTGAAAGACACCCTGACAAACCAAAAGCTGATTTTTCAATACACGACGANCTAATGTACCGTCATTGGGACAGTTGGACAGATTATAGTTATAATCATATCGGATTTTCAATAATTGATCCGAATAAAAAAACTCCTACTTCAAAATATATTGACATTATGAAAGGTGAACGATTTCACTCACCTTTACCTCCATTTGGTGGATCTGAAAGTTTTGATGTGAGTAAAAATGGCAGATATATAGCCTACGCAAGTAAGAAACTTATTGGAAAAGATTTTACTACTCATACAAACTCTAAAATCTATTTATTTGATAGAGAAACAGAAATAACGACCTGTTTAAATGGACTTGATGGGTACGACAATAACCCCTCTTTCTCACCCAATAGTCAGAATATTGCATTTACAGCGATGCCTGAAGATGGTTACGAAAGCGATGTGAATCAACTTTATATTCTACCTCTTGATCAAGCAGGTGATAAAAGGACTTTAAGCCCTGTAATCCCTGCAGAGTATATTAATAGCTTCGCATGGCTTGATAATAAAACTATAATTTTCAANGAGACTGTAGAGGCCACTCAACAAATTCGCCGATTAGATTTGGTTTCNGGCAAAAATGCAATGGCAAAAAAGAAAATTCGAAAACTCACAGAAGGTGATTATAATTATGGGAAATTTAAAATCAATAAAAAATNCGTAATTGCCGAGCGGCAAGATCATAATCATGCAAATGAACTCTTTAAAATCAGCCTCAATAAATTTGAGAAGCCTTTTCCTTTAACTGATGTAAATCAAGACCTTTATGACTCTATCCAAATTGGCAATGTGGAGAAGAGATGGATAAAAACCAGTGATGGAAATGAAATGCTGACTTGGGTCTTCTTCCCTCCTAACTTCGATAAAGAAAAAAAATATCCCACATTNCTTTATTGCCAAGGTGGCCCGCAATCTGCGGTTAGCTCATTTTATAGCTTTAGGTGGAATTTTCAACTCATGGCTGCCAATGGATATATTGTTGTTGCTCCAAATCGACATGGAGTTCCAGGATTCGGCAAGGAATGGAATGAACAAATCTCTCAAGATTGGGGTGGCCAAGCGATGAGGGATTATCTTGCAGCAATAGATACCCTTTCAAAAGAAAATTATGTAGACGAAAATAATTTAGGCGCTATTGGAGCCAGTTATGGGGGTTATTCAGTATATATGCTCGCAGGAATTCATGAGAATAGATTTAAAGCTTTAATTTCTCATTGTGGATTATTTAACATGGAAAGTTGGTATTTAAGTACCGAAGAAATGTTTTTTGCGAATAAAGATGTTGGTGGTCCATTTTGGCAAGCTAATGTACCAAGAGCCTATACCGATTTTAATCCCAAAAATTTCGTACAAAATTGGACTGCTCCTATCCTTGTCATTCATGGCGGAAAAGATTTTCGAGTTCCAGTAAACCAAGGAATCGAGGCCTATCAGGCGGCTCAACTTCGTGGTATACCATCACGATTTTTACATTTTGAAAATGAAGGACATTGGATATTAAGTCCACAAAATGGTTTAGTATGGCATTCTGAATTTTTTAAATGGCTAGATAAATGGCTCAAAAATTAATTCAATTNTGCTCAAAAAAATTGTGAGCATACCCAAAAAATATAATGAAAACAATTCCCTTTCGCTCAGGCGTGTTAAAAAATGGTCTACGATGGATTCATCAAGAGGTTCTATCTCCAACAGGGCATATTGCATTAATGATTCAAGCGGGGTCTAGAGATGAAGAACCCAATGAAGAAGGACTAGCACATTTCATAGAGCACCTTTTATTTAAAGGGACTCAAAAGCGAAAAGCTTTCCATATTATCTCGAGNATAGAAGATGTTGGTGGAGAACTAAATGCATACACTGGAAAGGAAGAAACCACATTGTATGCAAGTTTTTTAAAGGAGAATTATGAAAAATCTACAGAGTTGATTTTTGACATCATCATAAATGCCAATTTTCCAGAAAAGGAAATTCCTAAAGAGAAAGAAGTAATCATTGATGAAATTCAATCATACCGTGACACNCCATCAGATTTAATTTTTGATGAATTTGATGAATTACTTTTTCCAAATCAAGCTATAGGGAAAAACATTCTAGGTACTGAAAAGACGATAAAAAAGTTCACAAGAAAACAAGTCTTAGATTTCGTAAAAAGAAATTACGGACCAGAAAAAGCTGTTTTATCCTCAGTTGGTGGAATTAAAAGTGAAGACTTTGAAAAAATTGCAAACCGTTATGCATCAACCTGGAAAGCACATAATAATACCATCCATAGAGAGAAACCCGTAATTTCCAAAGGGCTATCACATCACTTGGTAAAAGGAATTCATCAAAGCCACTTAATCATTGGAGGAGAAGGAGTTTCACTCCATGATAAAAATTATACAGCTCTCGTGCTTTTAAATAATTTACTCGGAGGACCAGCAATGAACTCAAGGTTAAATCTAAAGATTCGTGAAAAGTTTGGTATCACATATCAAATTGAAAGTTTTATAAATTCCTATTGTGATGCTGGAATATGGGGAGTATATGCTGGCACAGATATCAAAACAATTAATCGGTGTCATGAACTAATTCTAAAAGAATTAAAACTATTGAAAGAAAAGAAAATAGGAAAAATACAATTTAGTAAAGCGAAAACTCAATTACTTGGTCAAATGGCTTTGCACCAAGATAATAAGGTGAATCTAATGACTTCGTTAGCAAAATCAATTCTTATTTATAATAAAGTGGATACTTTTCAAGAAATAATTAGCAAAGTGAATTTAATTGAAATTAATCAAATTCAAGAATTGGCCCAACAAATTTTTGATATAGAAAAAATAAATGAACTTCGTTATATCCCTAAAACAAACTATCAATAAAAATCATGGAATTCCTACCCAAAGAAATAGAAGAGTATTCTCTATCTCATACATCATCTCAAAGTATAATTTTAGAAAAAATTGAAAACGAAACTTGGCAAGAAGTACTGATGCCCAGAATGTTGTCTGGAAGGCAACAAGGAAGGTTTTTGAGTTTAATGTCAAAACTAGTTAAACCTAAAAGAGTANTAGAAATTGGAACCTACACGGGCTACTCNGCAATATGNATATCGGAAGGATTATCAGAAAATGGAATTATTCATACNATAGATAATAANATCGAATTAAAACAAAGAGTTNCTGNNTATTTTAAAGAGTCGGGGATCATTAACTCTGTAAAAATGCATTGGGGTAATGCTCTTGAAATCATTCCTTCAATCNATGAAAAATGGGACTTNGTTTTCATCGATGCAGATAAAGAAAATTATTCTAATTATTTTGATTTAATTATTGATAAAATGAATATTGGTGGCATNATTATAGCCGATAATGTTCTTTGGAGCGGTAAAGTCATCAATCCGAATAAAAAAGANAAAGAGACCTNNGANCTCGACAAATTCAANAAAAAAATAGCAAATGATAAAAGAGTTGAACATCAATTATTACCTCTTAGAGACGGTTTAATGATTGCCCAAAAAATTTAGTTCATTTCTCCATAATTCTTTTTATACTTTTTAAATCCTCATCGGTATCGACTCCTATCCCGGGGGCATTAATAATTGACGAATGGATTGCATAGCCATTTTCTAACCACCTCAGTTGTTCCAGCTTTTCTTTTTTTTCTCTAATTGTCGGTTCCAATTCTACTAATTTAAATAGTACATCAGGTCGAAATCCGTACATACCAACATGTCGATATGGCTTTTGGGTAAATGACTTTGGATCACGGCTAAATTTCAGACATATACCCATATCGGTTCGATCAACAAAGCAATGATTTATTGATTTTAAATCATTTAATGAAGCCGATGTAACTAAAGTTCCTATTCCAATTATTTCATTATCCATTAAAGAAATTAAATTCCTGATATCATCCTCCCTAACAAGGGGCTCATCTCCTTGAATATTTAATATCACTTCGGGGTAAATATCTAATTTCTTTAATGCCTCTGCCACTCTTTGAGTCCCATTCAAACAAGATTTTGAAGTTAATATAGCATCTCCTCCTTCGCTTTGGATCACCTTTAAAATTCTGTCATCATCAGTTGCGACATATGTTGGTAAGACTTTTTTAACTTCATTCCAAACCCAATATATCATGGGTTTTCCATTTATCTCTTTAAGGGGTTTTCCGGGAAGTCTGGTGCTTCCATATCGGGCTGGTATTATTGCAATTGCAGAATCAATCATTTTTTATGACTTNATTGAAAAGNCTATTCTCTTANNANTATAAANTTTTCAGNAATAATATTATCTCCATCAATTATTTCNGANGACTCTTTACTNAAAATTGCCTGAGCCAGATATTGCCCTGAGGGNATATTTCCNAGCCATAAGTATACTTCATTTCGACCCAAATTTATTTCNCGGACCCCCATTTCAATNATNTCTCCCGNGCTATTGACTAATCGNAAAAATAAANANCCTGGGTAAGGTGCATCTACAGNAAAAGTTAAATTACCCAGTGATGGATTCGGAAAGATACTTGGTGCTGGTGCATTAGCATANGGAATATANAGATTTGTCTTATTTGAACAGCCTCTNGAATCTATCACCTCAAAAGTCACNCTATCTCCGCTACAAGCNCCGGAATAATTNGAAAATCCTTTATTACCATCCCAAAAAAATTCAAAAGGTTCGATACCACCAAAAANATCTACTTCTATCAAATGGTCGCATCTCATTCCACTGAGAGTTATTTCAAAATCTAACGCTGTAGANTCTGGACTTTGAAGTAATGAAAACCAAGAAGAATTTCCACCATTACTTAAACCATAAAATCCTGAAGACCATGCNTTTTGAGGGTCATGGTAAACGGTCTGAAGCCCAAAATAATCACCCCATCTTTCAGGACCACTTAGCTTATTTACGACACCTTCACCTTCTTTAAGAGTTATTATATCTGAATATGATCCATCATTTGAATAATAAATCGCAGAATACCCGGCATACTCNGAAATTGAAGAATGATTAAATCCGATCAAAACTTCTTTATCACATTCTTCATTGCCTAAAAAAACAATATTTGGGTATGCTAAATCTCGACTGGAGTGAGAGATAATATTACCTACTAAACTATCTGGCTGATCATTAGTCCTNTAAATTCCGTGATAAAGTGCACATCTATTAGTGGTAAAATCCCTAGTGGTACTGACTAAATGAACTTGACCACTTGGAGTCTCCAATGCGCCTAACCATCTTCCATCATTAGTTGAAAGGTCGTAAGTGTTCGACCCACTGACAATTGGTTGTTTCCCATTGGGAGGGACACCGTAAGGAATCGAAGATGGGCACATAGAAATATTATAACTGTGAGTACCACCGATCGCAGAATCTACCCGAGACAAAAAAAATGTTGAATCATTTTGAATACTAAAATTTCGATTCGATGCAAACATCGGTTTTGATACATATCCATTCCAACCATTTACAGCGACAAGGTTTCTTATAAATTTGCCATTATACTTAATCCCATGATGCAATTCAGATGGAAGAACTGAGGAACCAGAAAAACCGGAAAACTTATCCATTTCCCAAATAACCGTTCCATCGAAACCTAACTGCCAACTTACACCAGGAATGATAAGATTAATTGACATAATTAATTTATCATCGGATAAAGCTATACTCGGAAAATCACTCCATCTATTATTGTTCAGTGGATTACCGGGTAGTGTGTACATATTCCACCCTGCGGCTGGGTCATTAGTTTGGCTGAAACAAACAACGATTTTACTGGTTTGCGGAGTATTTCCAACAAAAAATAATAAAACCCATTTGTCTTCATTCGGATCATACAATAATCTTGGGTCGCTTGCTCCAGAAGATGTTACTACCCCTGAAGCTTGAATCAAAGAAATGAATTGCTGTGGAAAATGAAATGTATCAGTTTTTAAATCCCATGCCCACAAAATGGAATTAACCGCTCCTAAAAGGATACTATCTTTTGAAAAAGC
>NYSL01000001.1:0-1906 GCA_002682945.1 Cryomorphaceae bacterium
CGAATTAATTGATAGGAAATAATATCTATAGGTGTATTTGCACATACCTCTTGAAATTCTGTTGCCGGACCAGAGACTAAGTCAAAATAAGGTCCATCTATCACATCAATAATTCCTAAAAATTGCGAATTACAATTGCCAAAGGATGATTCAACTATATAGTTAAAGGTTCCTACAACTAGAGGTGCACCTATAATTTCAAGTATGATATTTCCTGTCGTAGGATCAATTTCATTTGTATAAGTACAACCATTTGGAAGGCCACTAACATTTGCAAATAAAGCATCTGAAATAATAAATACTATTGGATCAATTTCATTATTTAAACACAAACTTTGATTGGTAGTATTAGGAGTTACCGGTTGAATAGTATCGCCAGTATCAATAACTTCTATGGTTCCCAACTCAACAAGTGCGGTATTTTCACATAAACCAAAAGTAGTAATTTCATAATTAAAGATACCGAGTCCTACTACAGTACCAGATATAGTAAGTAATAATGCTCCAGAGGAATCATCTGTATTATAAGAAACTCCGGTTGGAAGACCAGTCACAGTGGCTCCAATACTTCCTCCTTCTAATTCATAAACAATATTAACGATTTCAGAATTATCACAAACTATTTGATCATTGGTTCCTATATCGGATATTAATGAAATCTCATCTGCAGGATTAACTGTGATTTCGCCCGATACTGAGTTTTCACAAACTTGACCAATGGTAGTAATTGTATAAATATAATTTGTAGTAACTGAGATATTTTCAGTTGGAAATCCTGAAATTATTAATTGATTTAATCCGGTATCAAAAGCATAAGAAATACCTAATGGTAATCCGTTCACAGATAGTGATACTGGAGTTTCACTAAAATTATAGATAATTGGTTGAAGTGGATTTAATTCATCAGCTTCACATAATTCCTGATTGTCTGGTCCTCCTGTAGGCTCTAATGTTATATTAATTGATGGGCCAACAGTTATGGTTCCAGTTAATATTGATTCATCACAAACTGATCCTAAAGTTTCGACACTATAAGTAAACAAAGTAGTTTCCGTAAATGGCCCAGTTGGTGTTCCATTGATGGTAATTTGAGTTCCGTTAATTACAAAATTAACACCTGGTGGCAAATCGAACACATTAGCACCAGTAGCACCAGCACTGAATTCATAAACAATATCAACCAGTGGATCTCCTTCACAAAGTATCTGAGATTCTGTTCCAGGATCAGATGTTTGTATTAAATCACTGTTTGGATCAATAGTTATAGAACCTGATATATCTGTATTACATAAACTACCAGTTGTACTTATGACATATGGATAAACAGTTTGTGTAAATATATTTACGTCTGGTGTACCAAATATTACTAAGATTCCAGTTGCGGGATTTAGGTTCGTATTTAAACCAGATGGAAGACCAGATATATCAACCCCTGTAGCTCCGCTTTGTAATTCATATTCAATATCCACAATTGGAGTAGACTCGCATATAACTTGATTTTCAGTACCTGAGGCAGAAATTAATTCAAGAATTCCTTGAGGATTAACAGTAATAGTTCCTGAAAGTGATGGATTTGAACAATCACCTCCCAATGCTGAAACAGTATAACTATACGTTTGTGTGGTTGTTATGTCATCTGTTGGAGTACCACTAATTGTAATTTGATTGCCAACAACACTAAAATCAACACCAGTTGGGAGGTTAACCACGTTAACTGAATCGGCTGCACCTGAGAACTCGTAAATTATTGACTCTATAGCTTCTCCCTCACATAGAGTTTGAAATTCTGTTCCTGCATCAGAGGTCTGAACTAAATCACTATTTTCGAGTATTTCTAGCGTTCCTGAAAATTCTGAGTCACACAAAAGTCCTGATGTTTCAATAAGATAATCNAANACTCCNAATT
>NYSL01000001.1:1911-7932 GCA_002682945.1 Cryomorphaceae bacterium
GGACTTCCAAATATGNTAAGTTCAATCGTTCCAGTAGCAGGATCAGTAATGATACTATAGTTACAACCGTCNGGTAAACCAGTAACATTAACGTTCAATGCATTTTCAATAAAGAAAATTATCTCAGGTTCAATTTCGGTATTTTGACATAGCACCTGAGAGGTAGGTCCAGATACTGGATCNTGTGTTATAGTAATAGCTGGTAAGACCTCTATAGTACCTGTTATTTCAATAGGACTACATAAACCAAATGTGGTAATGACATAAGTGTTTATACCAATATCAATGGTAGGAATCCCAGAAATTGTTAATAATAAAACTCCAGTTGTGTCGTCTAAATTATAGGAGACACCAGTTGGTAATCCAGTTACATTTGCTCCGAGACTACCACCTTGGAGTTCATAAACTATATCATCAATATCTAAATTCTCACAAACAATTTGATTATCCGATCCAACAGCTGATGTTATCACAATTTCATCATCTGGGTTAACTGTAATTTCTCCTGTTACAGAATTATCACAATCTTGACCAATTGTTTCGATAGTGTAAGTGAAATTNTCTTGCGATGAAATATCATCAGTTGGAAATCCAGAAATAATNAATTGANTTCCANTAAANGTATAGAANATTCCTAANGGAAGGCCCTCNACAGAAATTGCTANAGGAGTGTCACTAAGATCATAAATAATATCCTGAATNGGTTCCCCTTCGCAAACTTCTTGAATATCTGAACCACCTCCAGGATTAAGTAAAATCTCAATTGAAGGTCCTACAGTGATGGTTCCATTTAATGGTGTTGCTGCAGAACAANTACCACCGTCTGCAGTAACAGTATAGTTAAAGGTGGTAGTACTTGCAAATGGACCGATAGGGGTACCAGTTATTACTANCTGACTTCCAACTATCGCAAAATTAACACCAGGTGGTAAACCTGTAACAGTTCCACCAGTAGCTCCTCCGCTAAATTGATATATGATATCGGCTAAAGGTTNCCCTTCGCAAATAACTTGGGCATCGCTNCCAGCTAAAGANACTAGTTCTAAATCNCCGTCNGGNTCTACAGTAATAGTTCCTGTAGTTGAACTATTACAAGG
Source organism: Cryomorphaceae bacterium (assembly GCA_002682945.1). GTDB lineage: Bacteria > Bacteroidota > Bacteroidia > Flavobacteriales > Schleiferiaceae > TMED14. The sequence continues at coordinate 3,009 of NYSL01000001.1, forward strand.
ACTTCCTGTTGTGGTTACCGTAAAATTATATAATGTTTGCGCTGTAACATTCGCTGTTGGAGTTCCTGATATTTCTANCTGGGTTCCACCTCCTGTTACAATAAAAGTAACTCCCGTTGGTAAACCTGTTACCGTAGCTCCTGAGGCTCCATCNAATAATTGGTATTGTATTAGTTGAATTGGAGTATTTTCACAAACTACTTGTGCATCGGTACCAACTGGAGTANTTAATAATAAACCAGCTTCGGGATCAACGGTTATCGTACCGTTTAGAGTTGCATCTAGGCATACCCCTGAGGTAGTTACCGTATAAGGATATACCAGTGTAGTATTAATCGGATCTGTTGGCGTTCCTGATATGGTAAGTTCGTTACCAGCTACCACAAAAGTAACTCCTNCTGGTAGACCTGTAACCACTGCACTAATAGCACCCCCGCTAAATTGATATATGATATCGTTTATCGGTTCACCTTCACAAAGTACTTGTGAATCCGTATCGACTGGTGATATTAATTCTAGATCATCGTCTGGATTTATGGTAATCGTTCCTGTTGTCGAGCTATTACACGGACTCCCTGCAGTAGTTACGGTATAACTAAATACAGTTGTAGCGGTAATATCTACCGNTGGAGTTCCTGAAATNGTTACAATTCCTAGAGCTACACTATAACTTACACCCGCTGGTAATCCAGTTACGATAGCATCTGTTGCTCCATCAAATAATTGATAATCAATTGGTAAAATCGGAGTGTTTTCACAAATAACTTGTGCATCATCACTACCAATACTAAGGGACACACCAGCTTCTGGATTTACGGTAATCGTTCCATCTAGGCTTGAGTCCAAACAAATACCGCCTAGGGTAGTCACCGTATAGGGATATACCTGTGTAGTACCAATCGGATCTGTTGGTGTTCCTGATATGGTAAGTTCGTTACCAGCTACCACAAAAGTAACTCCTGCCGGAAGGCCTGTAACCGTTGCACTACTAGCTCCACCACTAAATTCATAAACAATTGCTACTAAGGGTTCTGTTTCACAAAGTATTTGCGCATCAGTTCCTACTGCAGATGTTATGTTCAATTCATCGTCTGGATTTAAGGTAATCGTTCCACTTAAACTAGTATTTATACAACTTCCAGTAGTAGATACGGTATAACTAAATACAGTTGTTGCGGTAATATCTACCGTTGGAGTTCCTGAAATCGTTGCGATTCCTGAAACTACACTGAAACTGATACCTGCTGGTAGCCCTGTCACAGTAGCACCTGTCGCTCCATCTAATAGTTGATAAGTAATATCTAAGATAGGAGTGTTTTCACATAAGACCTGAGCATCATCGCTTCCAGGAGTTAATTGTAAACCAGCTTCTGGGTTTACGGTAATCGTTCCATTGAGGCTTGAATCTAAACAAATACCACCTAGGGTAGTCACCGTATAAGGATATTCCTGTGTAGTACCAATCGGATCTGTCGGTGTTCCCGATATAGTAAGTTCGTTACCAGCTACTAGAAAAGTAACTCCTGCCGGAAGGCCTGTAACTGTTGCACTACTGGCTCCACCACTAAATCCATAAACAATCGCTACTAAGGGTTCTGTTTCACAAAGTATTTGTGCATCTGTCCCTGCTGTTGATATTAAGTCCAAATCATCATCTGGATCTAAGGTAATCGTTCCAGTAGTATCACNACTACNAGGACTTCCCGTCGTAGTTATGGTATAATCATAAACNGTTGTTGANGTAATATCANACTGATGGTGTTCCTGATATCGTTACGATTCCAGATAGAACACTAAAACTTACTCCAGCAGGCAATCCTGTTACTGTAGCATTTGTAGCATCACCTTCTAATTGATATATAATATCTAAGATAGTTGCGTTTTCACACAATACCTGNGCATCNGTTCCAGCAGGAGAGGTCAATACTAAACCACCTTCTGGGTTTACGGTAATCGTTCCATCNAAACTTGCANCTGAACATGTACCTATAGTGGTAACGGTATAATCAAAAATTGTCTGAGTAGGAATNGGANCTGNNGGNGTTCCNGANATAGTAAGCTCATTACCAACTACCACAAAAGTAACACCTNCCGGTAGGCCNGTAACNGCTGCACTGGTAGCNCCNNCNCTAAATTCATAAACAATAGCTNCTAANGGTTCTGTTTCACAAAGNANNTGNGNNTCNNTTCCNNNANNNGATANTANNNCTAAATCATCATCTGGATTTACAGTAATTGTTCCATTTAAACTCGTGTTAGAACANCCACCNGTNGTAGTTATGGTATAATCATAAANNNTTGTTGATGNAATATCATCAGTTGGAGTTCCCGATATTGTTACGATATCTAAATCAACACTGAAACTTACTCCTGNTGGTAATCCCGTTGCCGTTGCATCGGTTGCACCATCAAATAGTTGATAGGTGATAGCTGTTATTGGTTCAGTTTCACATAGTACTTGGGCATCGGTACCAATAGGAGAGGTTAATGTNATTATACCCTCTGGATTGACCGTAATCGTTCCATCTAAGCTTGTATCTTGACAAGTACCCCCAAGTGTAGTCACGGTATATGGGTATACTTGGGTAGTTGTAATATTTGCCGTTGGAGTACCGAATATGGTTACTTGATTAGCTGCTATCACAAAATTCACTCCAGCTGGTAGCCCTGAAACTGTTGCACTCGTTGCACCTGAACTAAACTCATATACAATATCTATTAATGGTTCTGCTTCACAGAGTACCTGCGATTCGCTTCCTACAGGTGATATTAATGCTAAATCATCATCTGGATCTACTGTAATAGTTCCAGTTGTAGTGCCACTACAAGATGTTCCTGTAGTAGTTATGGTATAGTTGTAAACGGTCGTTGAAGTAATATTTACTGTAGGAAACCCTGACATTGTAATAATATCTGATACAAAACTAAAGCTTATACCTGCCGGTAATCCTGTTACGGTAGCACCTGTTGCNCCGTCTACTAGCTGATAGGTAATATCAAGAATATCAGAATTTTCACAAACTACTTGCGCATCGNTACCAATAGGAGAGGTCAATACTAAACCACCTTCTGGATTCACCGTAATGGTTCCATTTAAGTTGGTATCTTGACAGGTACTTCCTAAAGTAGAAATTGTATATGGGTATACCTGAATGTTTGTAATATTATCAGTNGGAGTTCCCGATATAATTAGCTGATTTCCAGCNATCACAAAAGTAATCCCNGCCGGNAGGCCNGTAACTGTTGCACTGGTAGCTCCACCACTAAATTCATAAATAATATTCGATAAAGGTTCTGTTTCACAAAGCACTTGAGAATCAGTTCCTATNACTGATATTAATTCTAAATCATCATTTGGTTCCAACGTAATTGTTCCAAGTAAGCTTGAATTAGAACAACTTCCTGTGGTAGTTACGGAATAGTTATAAACAGTTGTTACCGTAATATCCACTGTTGGAGTTCCAGATATGGTCACGATATTAGAAACAACACTGAAACTTAATCCANTTGGTAATCCAGATGCGATAGCACCTGTTGCTCCATCTAATAGTTGATATTCNATTTGTGTAATAGGAGTGTCCTCACATNGAATTTGCGAATCANTTCCAGTAGGAGAAGTTAATACTAACCCACCTTCTGCNTCTACAGTAATGGNTCCACTTAAACTTGTATTNGTACAAGCACCAATAGTAGTAATTGTATAAGGGTATACCTGTGTTGTAGTGATATCATCTGTTGGAGTTCCAGATATGGTCACTAAATCCCCAATTATCGTGAAAGTAACACCTAATGGTAATCCAGTAATATTTGCACTGGTAGCTCCCGCACTAAACTGATAAATAATACTATCAATAGGATCCCCTTCACAAAGTACTTGCGAATCAGTTCCTACTGCTGAGATTAAAGACAAGTCATCGTCTGGATCAATAGTGATGGTTCCTGTTGTAGTACCACTACAAGGACTGCCTGAAGTAGCTATTGTATAGCTATATACCGTTGAAGTAGTTATGTTTACTATAGGCGTTCCTGAAATGGTTACAATACCGTTGAGAACATTAAATCCTATTCCTGCAGGTAATCCTGTTACTGTAGCACCTGTTGCTCCATCTAATAATTGATATTCTATTAGTGCTATAGGGGTGTTTTCACATAGTATTTGCGCATCGGTTCCAGCTGGTGAAATTAAATTTAAGCGACCTTCTGGATTTACCGTAATGGTTCCACTTAAAGTAGCACTAGCACAGGTACCAATGGTAGTTACGGTATAATTATATACCGTCTGAGTAGAAATGTCATCAGTTGGAGTTCCAGATATAGTTAGCACATTACCTACAATTGTAGCCGTTACACCTGGTGGAAGAGTACTAACAGTTGCACTAGTAGCACCTGCACTAAATTCATAATCGATGGCTACTAAAGGATCTGCTTCACAAAGCACTTGCGCATCTGTTCCTGCCGCTGATATTAAGTCTAGATCATCGTCAGGGTCTACCGTTATCGTTCCTGTTACGGAGCCACTACATAGACTTCCTGTGGTAGTAATATCATAGGTATATACTGTCTGGGTAGTGATATCATCTGTTGGTATACCAGATATAGTTACACTACCTGAGGCAACATTCAAACTTACTCCTGCTGGTAATCCTGTTACCGTAGCACCAGTAGCACCATCTACTAGATCATAAGTAATATTAGTAATAGGAGTGTTCTCACATAAAATCTGCGCATCTGTTCCAGCTGCTGAGGTTAAATCTAACCCACCTTCTGGATCTACTGTAATGGTTCCACTTAAACTTGTATCTGCACAGGTACCAATGGTAGTTACTGTATAGTTGTATACCGTCTGAGTAGTAATGTCATCAGTTGGAGTTCCAGATATAGTTAGCACATTACCNACAATTGCAGAGGTCACACCTNNTGGNAG
>NYSL01000001.1:7938-14630 GCA_002682945.1 Cryomorphaceae bacterium
AACNGTNGCACTNGTAGCNCCTNCACTAAANTCATAANCAATNNCNACTAAAGGNTCTGTTTCACAAAGNACTTGCGCATCNGTTCCTACCGCTGATATTAAGTCTANATCATCGTCNGGATNTACCGTTATCGTTCCTGTTGCAGTTCCACTACAAGGACTTCCTGTGGTAGTAATCTCATAGTTATATACCGTCTGGGTAGTAATATCATCTGTTGGAGTTCCTGAAATTGTTGCAATACCTGAGGCAACATTTAAACTTACACCTGCCGGTAATCCTGTTACCGTAGCACCAGTAGCACCATCCACAAGTGTATATTCAATATCCACTAATGGATCTGTCTCACAAAGTACTTGCGCATCGGTTCCAGCTGCTGATATCAAGTCTAAACCACTTTGCGGCTCAACTGTGATGGTTCCGCTTAGTGTGGTATTTGGACAAGATCCTCCCACTGTAGTGACCGTATAAGGATATACTTCAGTAGTAGTAATACCTGCCGATGGCGTTCCAGATATAGTTAGCACATTACCTACAATTGCAGCGGTTACACCTGCTGGAAGAGTACTAACAGTTGCACTGGTAGCACCTGCACTAAATTCATATTCAATATCCACTAAAGGTTCTGTTTCACAAAGTACTTGCGAGTCAGTTCCAACTGCAGATATTAGTTCTAGGTTAAATTCAATAACTTCAATATTTAAGGTAACTGGATCTCCAGGACCACAAGTATTTGAAGGAATAACCGTTAAATCGTATAAGCCAAGTAGTGAGGATTCAACTTCTACAGAATTAGTTCCATCGCCAGAAATTATTTGCGCATTTACTGGCGGATTTATTGACCAAGTATAGCTATCTACATCATTGAGTCCTGTTACTGTGTAAGTATTTGTTGTATTTAAACAAACCGTATTCAAGCCAGAAATAATACCTGTCCCCGATACTTCTTCAATAAACTCTAATATCAAAGAGTCATCAGTGATACTACAAGCGTTAGTTGTATTAACATCAATTGTAAGTACTACAGAACCTGAAATAATATCTAAAGGACTTGGGTTATAAATTGCATTTAAGGAGTTTGGATTATTAAAGAATCCAGTTCCTGAGGTAGTCCAAACTAAACTTGTAAAGTCTGGTGGCGTTATCGATGCATCACTGATCTGATAGAAATTATCACTTTCACAAATAGCAGCATCCACACCCGCAAAAACAGTAATTTCTCCGTTGATAAATAATTCAATAGAACTTACCGCAAGATTGTTACAAGGGGCATCTCCAACAGCTTGGAGGCTCAAGGTTACCAGACCGTTTACAAGGTCATCTGGCCCCGGTGTATAGGTTGTAGTGGGGTTTTCATCATTACCAAAGACTCCATCTCCAGAGGTGATCCATTCTACACTAATAGAATCTTCTACTATACCATCCAACAAATAAATAGTACCCGCACAAATAGTATCAGTAGTAGGGCCTGCGTTTGAAGTAGCTTCTCTAGTAATATTTAAAAGCAAACTATCTGAAGTACTTCCTGGACAGGCATTGTTGTTATCTGCAGTCAAGGAAATAACAACAGCTATTCCTGAATTTATATCTGAAGGTCCAGGGGTATAAATTGGCGATAAGGTAGTGTCGTTTATAAAAGTTCCATCACCAGAACTTGACCAGGTAAAGCTTGACGCGGTAGTATTGGCATTGGTTATTTCAAAAGTATCATTTTCACAAATGATACCGTCATCACCAGCCGATACAGAAACATTTTCTTCAAAAATCACGTTAATGGTTTCGCTTACCGTCGGACAATTAGTTCCATTAGCAACTGATACTGATAGGTTGACTCCATTAATTAAATCTTGACTAGAAGGATTATAATTAGGATTTAAAACATTATTGTTGTCAAAAGTACCTGTTCCGTCGGTGCTCCATTCTACCGTTGTAAAATTACTAGCACTTACTCCAGATATAATTAAAGGTAAGTTGTCTGAACACCAAGAAATTACATTACTTGGTATGGTAATGCTTGGTGTGTTTGTAATTGTTAAATCAATCGTATCAATCGCATCTAAACATAAAGGAGAACCTGCTCCCGTTAAAGTTAAGGTTACAGTAGCGTTTTGAACGTCATTTGTACCAGGATTGTACGTAGTGTTTACTGTTGTTGGATCATCAAAAACTCCATCCCCGTTGGTAGTCCAAAGGGTAGTGGTCGTATTTTGAGTATTAGCTTCCGAAAGTATGTAAGAATCTCCTTCACAAATTGTAGCATCTTGTCCTGCATCTACGATTGGTGTTTCTTCATAAGTTAAAATAATACTGTCAGAAATATTCCCTAAACAAGGAGGATCCGTTTCTGCACTTAGTGTTAAAACAACACTGCCAGCAGTTACATCCTCTGGGGAAGCCGAATAAATTGGATTTAAGATAGTTGAACTACTAAAAGTACCCGTTCCACTTGTTGTCCAACTAATGGTATTGATATTTGTTCCTGTTCCGTCCAGTTGGTAGGTGGTTTCACATAAAGTAACATCGGGACCTGCATTCACTGTTCCAAAATCAATAATTTCTAAAACAAAGTCATCTTGTACCTCATTCGAGCAAGGTGCAAATGGTGTCCCTGTTAGTGTAAATGTTACGAGTCCTAATTCACCATTTGATGGGGTATAGGTGGGGGTTAAACTATTTGGATTTGCTAAGGTACCAAGCCCATCGTGTGTCCACAAGATGGAGTTTGTATTTTCTGAAGTAGCTCCATTAAGGAAAGTATAACTCGTATCTACACAAACTTGAGCATCGGTTCCAGCATCAACCGTTGGTTCTGCTTGAATATCTAATACTAATTCATCTTCAACGGTAAGGTCACAAGGAGCATTCCCAGTAACAGTTAATTTTAAGATCACCTGACCAACACCAACATCTCCTAAACTTGTGGTGTAAATTGGAGCAATAGTAGTCTCATTAGTTAAAGTTCCTGTTCCTTGAACAATGGTCCAAAGAAGGCTTGAGTCGTTTGATGCTGAAGCTCCTATAACCGTATAAGTTCCTTCACATATTGCGGTATCTGGACCGGCATCAACAGTTGGAGAATCAATAAAAGTGATGGTTAAACTATCACTTACAGTGCCAACACACGGGCTATCTGCATCTGCTTCTAAAGTGAGTAAGACAGAACCAAGATCGATATCATCTTGGCTTGGCGTATAGGTAGGGTTTAATATATTTGGATTGCTAAAAGTACCGGTACCAGAACTTATCCAAGTCAAACTTGAAGAATTAGTTACTGTTGCATCACTTAAGGTATAACTATCTACCTCGCAAATAGCTACATCGACTCCTGCATCAACAAGGGGTAATTGGTTGATAAATAAACTCATCGTTGACACGTCATCTGGACAACTTCCGCCGCTTACAGCAGTCAAACTAAACTCAACGACTCCAAGAGTAGCGTCTCCATCTGAAGGAGTATAGGTAGGTGTTAAGGTATTGGTATTTACAAAATTACCTGACCCAGTTGTAGACCACGAAAACGTGGTGCTCGGATCGCCAGAAATAGTTCCTGAAAAAGTATAAGTTTCGTCTTCACATATAGTAGCATCCTCATCGATCTCTGATATAGGTTGGGCATCTATAGTCAAGGTCATACTCGAGGTTTCTTCGTTTAAACAAGGAGGAATTGCGTTGCTATTAAGTGTTAAAAGAATAGTTCCTATTTCTCCTGTAGCAGGCGTATAAGTTGGTGTTAAGGTATTGATGCCTGTAATCGTTCCGAGTCCTGTCGTTGTCCAAAAGATATCATTTGTATTCGAACTGGCTCCGGTAATAGTAAAAGTTTCTCCCTCACATATAAAGCTGTCTGGTCCTGCATCTACAATCGCATTAGGTATAAGGGTAAGTATCATACTGTCGGTCACCGAAGGACACGCTTGAAGTCCAAATCCTGTAATTTCTAGTTCAACAAAACCATTTATATAATCATTTTGTCCTGGCGTGTAGGTAGGGGTTAAACTAGTGTCATTGACAAAAGTACCATCTCCTAATGGTGCGTTCCATTGAATACCATTGGTATTAGACTCTTGTGCATCAGGTATTGTATAACTCCCATTCTCTTCACAAAGTGTAGCATCCGACCCTGCATTTACTGTAGGGCTTGCGTTGTATTCAATTATTTTTTGTACAATCTCGTCTCCTACACAGGGTGCTACTGGACTTACGGTAAGCGTAAAAGTAACTATTCCTGTTTCACTGGTACCTGGAATATAGGTGGGGCTTGCTGTTGTAGGGTTTAATAAGGTGCCACTTCCAGAAGTGATCCACTGTAGTGTGTCAAAATCTTGAACTATCACATCGTTAAAGGTTACTTCCTCATTTTCACATGCAATAATATCTGACCCAATATCTATAGATGGTCTATTATTAAAAGTAACCGTAAGAAAATCGGTTTGGTTTGTACATGGAGGAGTTCCAACAGCCTCCAGAGTTAAAATTGCAGTAGTTACAATTTGATCATTTGGTCCTGGCGTATAAGTTGTTTGAAGTGAAGTGTTATCTGAAAAAGAACCATCTCCAGAAGTTGTCCAATTTATGGAAGTATAATTGGCTGCCGTTCCAAGAATATCAATTGGCTCGTCTTCACAGGATTGAATATCAGGACCCGCTTCTACCTCAACAAAATCGATAAAATTTAAAACAAAGGAATCTGCGATAGCTTCTGTACAAGGCGATAGTGCATCTGCAGTTAGGGTGAGTATAACATTTCCATCACTCAAATCTAGATCTCCTGGAGTATACGATGGATCCTCTGAAATGGGATTACTAAAAGTTCCATCTCCAGAAGTAGTCCATTGTAAAGAAGAATAATTTTCTGCGTTTGTAATAGAGATTAAAAAAGGAGTATCTGCACAGGTAGTTTGGTCTGGTCCAACTTCTAAGACTGGATTTAAAATTATATCAATACGCTTTTCATCGATCACCTCTGTACAAGGTGAATCCCCTGTTACGGTAAGCGTTAATATAAAAAATGTATTCAAAAGATCAGTAGTTCCTGGCGTATAAGTTGGGTTTAGAGTGTCTGCATTTATAAAAATTCCTGAACCTGTATTACTCGACCATGAATACGATATTCCATCTGTTTCTGTTGCATCTGAAACCGTATACGATTGATCTTCACAAAGGAAGTCATCAGCACCTGCATCAACTGTTGGTTGGGGAGTAATTGTTAATCTAAAGGTTTCTTGAGCATCTAATTGGGGACTACAATTAGCATCTGCTATTAAATTTAAAGTTAAATCAATAAACCCAGTTTGTACATCAGCTGCACTGGGAGTATATACTGGTTCTATGACTGAAGTGCTTGAAAAAGATCCTGTACCTGAAGTTTCCCAAAGGTAAGCTTGTTCGTTACCATTGGTAGTAACTCCTAGAATAATATAAGGATTGATATCACAATTAATGTCATCTTCGGGAAAACTAACAAATTCTGGAGCACTGATTACTTGAATTGTAATTTGCTCCGAAACAGTTTCTGTACAGGGTAGTAATGAGCTAGCTACTACCTCAACAATAACAATATCACTATCAATAGCAGGAATATAAGTTGGGTTTAAAGTGCTTGCATTTTGTAAGCTACCGGTTCCACTTATAATTTCCCATGCAATCGTATCGTAATTTGTTACTTGAGCATCCAATATGATTGAACTATCAGAACAGGTAAACGTTGGACTGTTTGATAAATCTAAAGTTGGAAGCGGGTCAATGTTTAAGGTAAAAGTTGCAGAACCGTTTGAACTTGTACAGGCAGCACTTCCAAATACGCTTCCTGTAAGGATCACTTGAGAACCATTGATATCTCCGGGACCAGGTTCATAAGTTGGGGTTAGCGTTCCATTACCAATAAAGTTTCCATCTCCATCTGTAGTCCACGAAACAGTATCAAAAGATACATTTGAGATCGTCACTTGTCCAACAGAAAATGTATAATCTTGGTCCTCACAAATGGTATCTGTATTTGGTATAATTGTTATTTCTGCAGGTTGATCTATTGTAATTTCTATAGAATCTGTAATTGGAGTCACACAGGGAGCAATGGGTTCGGCTGTTAAGACCAGCGTTACAAAACCATCATCAATATCTTGCTGACTTGGCGTATAAGTGGTATTTACAAGACTAGGATCACTAAAAGTTCCTGTTCCATTTGGTGTTGACCAAGTTGTTGAACTTGTACCTGTAACAGTAGCATCAATTGTAGTTACTGTATCTCCTTCACAAATAGTAAGATTACTTCCAGCTTCCACATCGGGCTGGTTTTGTATGGTAAGTACCATTTCGTCTATAACAGTGCCAGCACAAGGTGCCACAGAAGTAGCCGTTAACGTAAGTGTTACAGATTCATCATCAATATCTTGCTGGCTTGGCGTATAGGTGGGGGTTAGTGTGGTTCCATTAATAAAGGTTCCACCTGTAGCTGAAGACCATAAAATTGTATCAAATCCTGAGGCAGTTGCACCGGTTATGGTATAATCTTCTCCTTCACAAATAATTGAATCGGCTCCTGCAAATACCTCTGGAAGTGAACTGATAGTTAGCACTTTTTCGCTCACAGCAGGTGTGGAACAAGGATTTAATGGACTTGCAGTTAGTTGAAGCGTAACGGACCCTTGAGTGATATCTCCGGGACTTGGTACATAGGTTGGTGAAAGTAAAGTCG
>NYSL01000013.1 GCA_002682945.1 Cryomorphaceae bacterium
TTGACTCATGGATTGATATAGAGGGTGGTATTGGAAATCTATTTAGTTATGCCTCATTGCGTCGTGAATTTTCTGATCAGTCTTTTTTAATTGATGGACCTCCTGTAAAGCTATCTCAAAATGGNACCTTTCTTGGGCAGCATATTATGGTTCCAAAGAGAGGCGTGGCGGTTCATGTGAATGCCTTTAATTTTCCTGTTTGGGGAATGCTTGAAAAAATTGCAGTAAACTTATTAGCNGGNGTGCCNGCGGTAGTAAAGCCATCAGAGTATACNAGTTTTTTATCAGAAGTGGTTGTCCGTGATATTATTAATAGTANAATTTTACCAGAGGGGGCGTTGCAGCTCATTACAGGTAAAGGCCGTGGTCTTTTGGATGCTGTGCAAAGAGACGATGTGGTAACCTTTACAGGGTCCCAAAAAACGGGAATGGCACTGAAGGCGCANCCCCATTTTCTTGAAAGAGGGGTTCCATTTAATTTAGAAGCAGACTCTTTAAATGCAATGGTTTTGGGTGAAGATGTCAAATACGAATCNAAAGAATTTGAAATTTTTATAAAAGAAGTTGCAAAAGAAATGACAATTAAGGCTGGGCAGAAGTGCACGGCNGTGAGAAGGGTTCTAGTGCCTGAAACNNTNCTTGAGNGGGTAAGTGAGTCTTTANTTAGCCGTCTTGAGTCTACAAAGTATGGGGACCCAAACATTGATGGAGTTCGAATGGGAGCTTTAGCNACAAAACTTCAAGTTAAAAGGGTTGAAGAATCTGTAAAATTGCTATCAAAAGAGAATGAAATATTATTTGGGGGANTTGANAGAGAAAATAAGGCAATTGCANCAAACCCNGAAAAAGGTGCTTTTTACCCNCCTACATTATTTGTTAATCACCGACCTTTTGAAGCTTCATCTANTCATGAAATAGAGGCTTTTGGTCCCGTTTCTACGATTATGCCATTTAAGAATTCCAAAGAAGCTGCAGACATTGTGGCCCTAGGAAGAGGTTCCTTGGTTACAACTATTGTAAGCTCTAAGAAAGAGGTGTACAAAAAATTTACTTTAGAATCTGCATATTCAAATGGGAGAATTTTAGTTCTAGACGCTATGAGCGCTAAAGAGAGCACAGGTCACGGCTCTCCAATGCCGCTGATGACTCATGGCGGCCCAGGACGAGCTGGGGATGGTGAAGAAATGGGCGGCGTTAGAGGGGTTTTGCACTATTTGCAACGCACCGCTCTTCAGGGTCACCCCAATGCACTGTCTGAAATTACCGGTAGGTACATCCCGGGAGCGGAAAGAAAAGAGGCAAACCCACATCTTTTCCGGCAACATTTTGAAGATTTGCAAATTGGAGAAACAGTCACGACCCCAAAGCACATGGTTACTTTAGATGACATCGATAAATTTGCCGAGCTTAGCGGTGATAGGTTTTATGCTCATATGGATGAAAACTCTTTAGAGGGAACTATTTTTACGGGCAGAGTTGCTCATGGTTATTTTATTTTAAGTAGAGCTGCAGGACTTTTTGTGGATCCCCCTAAGGGTCCTGTTTTGTTGAATTATGGAATCGAAACTTGCCGCTTTACCAAGCCTGTTTATCCCGGTACAGAAATTGGAGTTCAGCTTACCGTACAAGAAAAAATCGATCAAGAAAAGCGCTCTTCCGAGGACATATCAAAGGGCATTGTAAAATATTATGTTGAGGTTACCGATGACAAAAAAGAAATTGTTGCAGTAGCTACTATCTTGACAATGGTTAAAAAAAGAAATCAAGTTGAGTAACTTCTAAATGGATAATGATTTAAGGATTACAAAATATGAGTATTGACTATAAGAATGAAGGAAACGTATCGATTAATGTAGATTCAGGAGTTTCATACATTGAGTTTTCACACCCCCAAAGCAACTCATTACCCAGCGCTATTTTAAAACGTCTTGCGAAGGCAATAGATGATGAATCAAGAAATATGGATTCTCAAATAATACACATCACGAGTTCAGGGGATCGTGTTTTTTGTGGCGGAGCTAGCTTTGATGAGCTGGCTTCAATATCCAACGAGAAGCAAGCCATGGAATTTTTTTCGGGATTTGCTAATGTTATTAATGCCATGAGAAAGTCCTCTAAGCTTATTGTTGGAAGAGTACAGGGGAAGGCCGTTGGTGGCGGTGTTGGAATAGCCGCAGCTGTAGATTATTGTTTTGCCACTCAATATGCAGGTTTAAAATTAAGTGAACTAGCTGTTGGAATAGGCCCTTTTGTTGTGGGCCCCGCAGTAGAAAGAAAAGTTGGAGTTGGAGGCTTGAGTGAGCTTGCCATTGACGCTACCCAGTTTCGAACAGCCGAATGGGGAATGCAAAAAGGAATTTATTCTCATGTTTATCCGACAATCGAGGCTATGGATGAAGGAATTTCTGAATTGTTGAAAACACTGACTTCTCAAAGTGTACATGCTCAAAAGGCTCTTAAAAAAGCCCTATGGTCGGGTTGCGAAGGTTGGGATGCGATGCTTCTGGAGAGGGCAAGAATCAGCGGAAAGCTTGTCTTAAAGGATGAAAGCAAGATGGCAATAAAATTGATCCTAGAAAAGAAAAGCCAGGTGGCTCAGTAAAAAATATGGGTAAACCGATAAATAGTACGCTGCTCAGGGCTTATGAATTGATGTGTATCTCAAAAGAGATGACCGACTGCTTTGAGAAAAATAAAGAAATAACACAGACATACGTGCACGCTACTTCAAGGGGCCATGAAGCGATACAATTAGCTTGTGCAATGCAACTCGAAAACACGGACTTTCTTTATCCTTACTACAGAGACGATGCGATGCTTTTAGGCATAGGAATGAAACCATATGAGCTTATGCTCCAGCTTCTTGCAAAAAAGGATGACCCTTTTTCCGGAGGGAGAACATATTACAGCCACGCAAGTCTTCGAGACCCCGGAAAGCCCAAAATTCCTCATCAATCATCAGCAACAGGAATGCAAGCAATTCCAGCTTCTGGAGCAGCAATGGGAATTCAATATCGAGAAAAAATGGAAATCACTGAAAGCTGGGGACCTTCAAAACCNATTTCTCTTTGTTCTATAGGAGATGCAGCGATGACTGAGGGTGAAGTTTCAGAAGCGCTTCAAATGGCTGCCCTTAAGCAATATCCATTACTGGTTCTTGTTCAAGATAATGATTGGGATATATCCGCGAATGCAAAAGAAGTTCGCTCTGGTGATGCCGCAGAGTACGCCANGGGTTTTCCTGGAATTAATGTAGTTCAGNTTGATGGAAGCGATTTTGCATCTTGCTATCATGGAGTTAGGGAGGTTTTAAAGGATATGAGAAAATCTCGAAAACCATACTTAATTCACGCTAAAGTGCCTTTACTAAATCATCATACTTCTGGAGTACGGATGGAATGGTATCGTGATGATTTAAATAGCCATAAAAAAAGAGATCCGTTGCCTAAATTAAATTTGTTTTTAAAAGAGCAGGGCGTTCCTGAGGAGGATTTAAAAAAAATAGAAAATAAAGCNAAGAAAATTGTCTTAGCCGACTTTAAGAAAGCCCTTAATGCTGAAGATCCAAAACCNGATGATCTTTATACTCACCGCTATGCACCTACTTTAGTAACAAAAGAATCAGGAGNTAGAGTTCCTGAAAATCGGGATGAAACTGTTATGGTTGACAGCGCCTTATTTGCAATGAGAGAAATTTTACAAAGTNATCCTGAAGCGCTTTTTTATGGTCAGGATGTAGG
Organism: Cryomorphaceae bacterium; assembly: GCA_002682945.1. Lineage (GTDB taxonomy): Bacteria > Bacteroidota > Bacteroidia > Flavobacteriales > Schleiferiaceae > TMED14. Next base: position 3,741 of record NYSL01000013.1, read on the forward strand.
AGCTCGCCTTGGAGGTGTTTTTCGTGAAGCAGCCACCTTGGCGCAGCAGTTTGGAGACCACAGGGTGTTTAATACCCCAATTCAAGAGGCTTTTATAATCGGGAGCACTGTCGGAATGGCGGCAGTTGGATTAAAACCAATTGTTGAAGTTCAATTTTCAGATTACATATGGCCGGGGTTAAATCAGCTATTCACGGAGCTTTCGAGGTCATACTATTTATCAAACGGCAAATGGCCTGCAAGTGCAATAATTCGAGTTCCTACGGGCGCTTACGGAAGTGGGGGNCCCTATCACTCGTCAAGTGTAGAATCAGTNTTAACNAATATTAACGGCATTAAGATAGCCTATCCATCAACTGGTGCGGATTTAAAGGGCTTAATGAAGTCTGCTTTTGAAGACCCGAACCCGGTCGTCATCTTAGAGCACAAGGGTCTTTATTGGTCCAAAATAAAAGGGACACTAGGTGCGAAAACAGTAGAGCCCTCAAAAGATTATATCATTCCTTTTGGAAAAGGAAGGGTGGTCTTAAAGCCCAGCGCGANGAAAGGAAAAACAGCATGTATAATCACCTATGGAATGGGAGTATATTGGTCTCTNGAAGCNGAAAAAGCNTTTTCAGGCAAAATAGAAATTATAGACTTAAGAACGCTTCAACCNTGGGATAAGGACCTTGTGATGAAAACAGTTTCTAAGCATGGAAGAGCTTTATTNGTGACAGAAGAACCTTNGTCAAATACTTTTGCTAATGCTGTTTCTGGGGAAATTCAAAGGCAATGCTTTGAAAAATTAGATGCACCAATATTAGTTTTAGGATCAGAAGAAACACCTGCAATCCCTTTAAATAAAACTTTAGAAGCAACACTTTTACCGAACTCAGACAAGGTAATCAAGTCTTTAGAGAGNCTGCTTAATTATTGATTAGGCACNCTCGCNTTTAAGCGCATCCATCGGTGAGGTATACCATCTTCAAGAAACTCATCTTTCTCTATTTTAAACCCTAATTGCTCATAAAAATTGACAAGGTATGATTGTGCCATAATTAATATGTCCTTATTNGGATAAAGTTNAAAGCAGAGAGCTNTAGATTTTTCCATAATTTNTTTTCCGTGACCNAGGCTTCTATATTTAAGAGGNGTNAANACTCGACCGATACTAATTTCTTTAAATATGACANCCGGAGGAATTATTCTGCAATAAGCACAAAGTTTATTGTTTTCGATGAGTCGAGCATGCAATGAATTCACATCTTTACCGTCGAGATCTTGATAAGCACATTTTTGTTCAACTATGAAAACTTCAGCGCGTAAGGCTAAAATTTCATATAACTCTTGNTGANTGAGTTCTGAAAGTGAATGAATTTTAAAAGAGGCCATAGAATCTCCAATTTCGTATTTTTGANCGAACAAGCCAAGAAATATTCGAAGACTTTAATTATGCTTGCGTTTTTTATGAAATTTAGTACTTGTCAAAATTGAAACCAGTTGTTTTTAATGATCTAGGNCTTATCGGCTACAAAGAAGCATGGGACATTCAGGAAAAAATATTTTCAGAGGTTATTGACGCAAAAATTAGCAATCGAAAAAAACCACCGTCTGAGAAACAAAGGACCTCTGATTATTTGTTATTTGCTGAGCANAAACCTGTTTTTACTCTTGGAAAAAGTGGCGACATGAATAATCTTTTAACAGATGTTAGTCAATTACAGAATCTGGGAATAGAATTTTTTAAAATTAATAGAGGGGGTGACATTACTTTTCATGGCCCAGGTCAAATTGTTGGATACCCAATTCTCAATTTGGATCACTTTTATACGGACATTCATCGCTACCTGCGAACCTTAGAAGATGTGATCATAGATACATTATCTGAATACGGTATAAAGGGAGGAAGGATCTCTGGGGAAACAGGTGTTTGGTTAGGCGCAGGAACACCTTTTGCAAGGAAAATATGCGCTTTAGGGGTTCGCGCAAGTCGCTGGGTTACAATGCACGGGTGGGCTTTTAATGTCAATACGGACCTTAAATATTTTCAGCACATTGTTCCTTGTGGGATATCAGATAAAGCAGTTACAAGTTTAAGTGCGGAAACAGGAAAGCAAATGAATATTCTTGAAGTGAAACAGAAAGTTAAGATGCACTTTGAGAANCGATTTGATGTCAGATTAGAAGATTTTTCGCAATAAAAAACTCAAGACATAATTGAAATAAGGAATCAAAACCTTAACTTTTCTATTATGAACAAAATATTTAAGTCGATCATTGCCCTAGCGCTTCTTTATTTGCTTGTCAAAGCATCTTGGTATAGCTATTTATTTAAGGGGGTATATGTAACGTATCTCAAGGGGTATACAACGGCAAATATTTTTGATGGAGAGGGTTTTGAAAAGGGACATATTAACGCTTTAGCTCCTTCACCATGGCCNATTCAGTTTTCTAAAAACAGCATTCCCTCAACGGAATTACAAGAAGTTCTTGAAGAGATTGAGACGGGCGCATTCTTGGTTTTTGACAGAGACACATTGCGTTATGAGCACTATGCCAATGACGTAGCACAAGAGTCACAAACAAATTCTTTTTCNATGGCGAAATCCATAGTTACAATTCTTGTTCAAATAGCAATTCAAGAAGGCGACATTTCTANTTGGGATGAAAAAGTCCTGAAATACATACCGGAATTAAAAGGTCCTGGGAGTTCAATTTTGACATTAGCAAACCTCTCAGGGATGACCGCTGACATTGATTGGAATGAAGACTATTACAACCCCTTCGGTATCCAAGCAAAAGCCTATTATGGAAGTGATGTATATCAAACTGTAGTTAATCGGGAAATAGGACCCGAAGTAGGTTTGAGATTTAAATATCAGTCTGCAGCAACATCCTTATTGGGCTTTTGTCTCGAAGCGGCCACGGGAAAAAAAATTTATGATTACGCTTCTGAGAAGCTATGGACTCCTTTAGGCGCAGAGTCTGACGCTTTTTGGCATTTAGACGAAACCGACAACGCCTTAAGTTATTGTTGTTATAATGCTACCGCCCGAGATTATGGTCGGCTTGGTAAGCTTATATTGGATAATGGCTATTGGAATGGGGAAAGAATAGTTGACAGTTCTTTTTTACAGTCTGCAACAACCCCTGGTACACATCAGTATTATGGTTTATCATTTTGGCTTGGCACAGTACCTTCTGAACAGNCGCAAGAAAAACATCCATATATAGCTTTTAACGGTCACTTAGGTCAATGGATTATTGTTCTTCCTCACTCCGATCGNGTGATCGTAAGAACAGGCCATTCTGGAGGGGAGAAATCAGAGAAGCTTTCTCCATTTATGTTAACTGTTAAAGAATATGGAAATAAACAAAAAATTATCAGCGACCATCAGGACAACATAAAACAAAATGTACTTGAAGAATCTGATTCTTATGAGCTGAAGGAGAACCCTCAAGAGTCAGACGCTTTGCCGTTAAATAATGATGATTTAGAAAATTGAATAATGTTTTTTGTAAAAGACCTTTCTATTCATGGTCCCTCGGGGTTGATAGTAAAAAATATATCGTTCAAAATAAAAAAAGGCCAATGTCTTGCATTGGTAGGCGAGTCAGGTTCGGGAAAATCTATGATTGCCCTGACTATGATGGAGCTTTTGCCTTCCCAACTAAATGCTAGTGACTATAGTGAATCAAAGAAAGTTAAGGCTATAAATAAAGCTATGATTTTCCAAGAGCCCATGTCTTCTTTGAACCCAACCATGCGCGTCGGTGAACAAATAATGGAAGGGGCGATGACTTCTTTAAGGCTAACTAAGTCACAGGCAAAGGAAGAANCAATAATGTGGATTGANAAAGTAAAGATAAAGAATGCAGAAACTTCATTTTTAAAATACCCACACCAATTAAGTGGTGGGGAAAGGCAAAGAGTCATGATTGCCATGGCAATGATAATGCAGCCAGAATTATTAATCGCAGATGAACCAACTACAGCTTTAGACCAACAAGTTGCTAATGATATTTTATCATTAATTCGTGACCTGCAAATAGAAAAGCAGGTCTCTTTGTTATTTATTAGTCATGATATTGACGCAGTTAAGAGAATTTCTGATGATATTATGGTTATCCACAAAGGAAGGGAAGTGGAGAGTGGAAAAACAAGTGAGGTTTTGTTATCGCCACAAATGGCATATACTAAAGGCCTTTTAGCNGCTAGGCCTCCNAAGGATAAAAAACCCTATCGACTATCAACCATCGATGATTTCATGGACAATAAGGCTCGTCGGAAATCCGAAAAACCACAAACATCACTTGGCCCAGTAATTTTAGAGGTGAAAAATCTAGAAAAATACTACTCAAAAAAGCTCATTTTGAATAATATTTCGTTGGAGCTTAGAGAGGGGGAGACATTGGGCTTGGTTGGACCTTCGGGAAGCGGAAAGTCAACACTTGGCAAATGTATTGTAAACCTTGAGCCGATTTCTGGGGGGGAGATAAAATATAGAGGTAGGCGAATAGAAAAGATTAATTCAATTGAAAAAAAGAGATTAGCAAAAGAAATACAATATATATTTCAGGACCCATTTTCAAGTCTTAGCCCAAAAATGACCATTCAGGAGATTTTGTACGAACCAATGGAAGCTCATGGACTTCATAATAACAAAAGTGAAAGACATGAAAAAATCACAGAGCTTTTGAATTCGGTTGGAATAGAAAATGATTCTCGCAGTAAATATCCTAATGAATTTAGTGGGGGGCAGCGGCAACGAATCGGAATCGCTCGAGCTTTAGCTTTAGGTCCGAAGGTTTTGATTTGTGATGAAAGTGTAGCAGCTCTAGATTTAAGCGTACAGGCTAAAGTTTTAAACCTTTTAAACGACCTGAAGGAAAAATATAGATTCAGCTATATTTTTATTAGCCATGATGTAAGAGTAGTAAATTATATGAGCAACAGAATTATAACATTACAATAGGTTAAAACACCATTTCAGGAACATTTTCAGGGATAAATAATTTTCCCTTAGTCTTTGAGGCAATTTCCTTTGTTGAGACTCCTGGCGCCCTCTCTTTTAACACAAAACCTATTTTAGGATTAACCTCTAAAACCGCTAAATCTGTCACTATTTTTTTTACGCAATTCACCCCGGTAATTGGTAAGGAGCATTTAGATAAAAGTTTGGATTCTCCTTTTCTATTAGTGTGCTGCATAGCGACAATAATATTGTCGGAGCTAGCAACAAGGTCCATCGCCCCCCCCATTCCTTTGACCATTTTTCCTGGGATTTTCCAATTTGCAATGTCACCCCCTTCGGAGACCTCCATCGCCCCAAGGACTGTAAGTTGTATTTTTTTGGATCGAATCATCCCAAAACTCATCGCACTATCAAAAAATGACGCCCCTGGTAAGGCGGTTATTGTTTGTTTCCCCGCATTAATTAAGTCAGCGTCTTCCTCTCCTTCANNNGGGAATGGACCCATTCCTAGNATCCCATTTTCTGACTGGAATTCTACGTTTATATCTTTTTTTAAATAATTAGCTACTAATGTTGGTATGCCAATTCCTAAATTTATATACCAACCATTTTTTAGTTCTTGAGCGATTCTTTGTGCAATCCCGTTTTTATCTAATGCCATGATAGTTGAAATTATTATTTTTTAGTAACAGTTCTTTGTTCAATGCGTTTTTCAAATTTTTCACCTTGAAAAACTCTGTGAACAAAAACACCCGGAATATCGATATTATTGGGGTCTAAGTTTCCTACAGGGAGAAGTTCTTCTACTTCTGCTACAGTAATTTTTCCGGCCATAGCCATGGCGGGATTAAAGTTTCGGGCAGTCCCTTTAAAAATTAAATTTCCCGCCTCGTCTCCCCTCCATGCTTTAACAAAAGCAAAAGAGGCCTCGAACGCGTGTTCAAGAATATGGGGCTTACCATTAAATATTCTCACTTCTTTGCCTTCCGCAACTTCTGTTCCGTATCCTGCAGGTGTATAAAACGCTGGGATTCCAGCCCCAGCTGCCCTGCACCTTTCAGCAAGAGTGCCTTGGGGAATGAGTTCAACTTCTAATTCTCCAGATAGCATTTGTCTTTCGAACTCTTCGTTCTCACCTACGTATGAGCTTATCATTTTTTTTATTTGATAATTTTCTAATAGTAATCCTAAACCAAAACCATCAATTCCGGCATTATTTGATATGCAAGTTAAATTTTTGGTTCCTTTTTTCCTTATCGCTGCTATCGAATTTTCGGGTATTCCTGAGAGCCCAAACCCACCAAACATTACAGTCATGTTATCTTTTAGGCCTGACAGGGCATCGTCAACGCTGGTAAAAATTTTACTGATCATCTCTTTTTATAATTAATTATATTCTGATTGTTCATCGTCTGTCTCCATACTTTGCTTGAGATAGGAATTACAATCTAAAGCTATGCTCATTGGCCCCTTTGGCTTTTCAAAATCCCCGTGGCTTATACCAATGTTCGGTTGTGTATAAAGGTCCTTCATAAGAATTGCCCAAATGGGCAAAGCTGTTGTTGCCCCTTGTCCAAATTCAGTTATCCCAAAATGTGCAGAACGATCTTGACAGCCCGTCCAAATTCCAGTAATTAAATTTGGGACCATTCCAATAAACCAACCGTCAGAGTTATTTTGAGTTGTTCCAGTTTTCCCAGCTATTGGATTCGTGAAATTGTAGGGGTAGTCCGTTACTACATTATATCTGTATTTTCCACCGGAATGTCTTAAACGAATACCGGTCCCACTCTCTGTCACGCCTTCTAAAAGGTTCACAACAGTATAGGCGACTTCGGGAGAAAACACTTCTCTTGTAGTAGGTGAAAAATCTTCAAGTAAAACTCCATTTTTATCTTCTATTCGCAAGATTACAATTGGCTCTGTGTAGAGCCCTTTATTGCCAAAAGCCGTATATGCTCCTACTAACTCGTAGACAGATAAATCTAGTGTCCCCAGCGCAATAGATGGGACGACAGGAACTCTGGATGTGACCCCGAGTGATTTAGCTATTGAAGAAACAGGGCTTGGCCCAATCTGTTTCATTAAAAATGTTGTTACGGTATTTATTGAACCGGCTATTGCCTTTTTTAAAGTTAAAACGCCCCCATATTTATCATTTGAGTTTTTCGGACACCATGGTTCTTTTAGCCCAAATTGTCCAGAATCAATACATGTTTGAATATTAGGAACTTCCATACAGGGTGAATATTTTTTATCTGCGATGGCTGCGGCATAAACAAAGGGTTTAAATGTTGAACCCACTTGCCTTCGACCCTGCATTACCGCGTCATATTTAAAGTGTTTAAAGTCAACACCTCCTACCCAAGCTTTTATAAATCCAGTTTGAGGCTCGACGCTTAAAAGTCCTGCTTGATAAATACTCTTATAGTATTGAATAGAATCAAATGGGCTCATAATAGTGTCAATGTCTCCATCATGAGAAAATAAACTCATTTCAACCGGAGAGTTAAATACATTAATTATTTTTTTTTCGGACAACCCCATTTTTATTAAATTTTTGTATCTCGTAGTTTTGCGCATTGCCCGCTTGATTATTTTTTGTCCCTCGTCATAAGAAAGTTCATCTGGGAAATAAAAGGGGCCAGCCTTTCTGTTTTTTATTCGTTTAAAAAACACACTTTGTAAATTTTTCATATGCTTTTTAACAGCCTTTTCTGCAGAGCTTTGAATTCTACTATCTATGGTAGTGTATATTTTTAAGCCATCTGTATATAAATTGTATCTGTCTCCGTTGGCCTTGGGGTTTTTTGAAATCCAGTCTTTCATGTAGGCACGAATATTTTCTCTCAAATAAGGAGCCAACCCTTTATCGTGACCTTTTGGGTTAAAATTTAAAGTGACGGGTATTGATCTTAAAGAGTCTAATTCAAAATCGTTGATGAATTCATTTCTTTTTAATTGCCCAAGAACTGTATTCCTTCGGTTTTTTGCCAGCTCGAAACGGCTTTGTCGCGCGGGGTTATAATAAGACGGATTTTTACACATCCCAACCAAAAGGGCAGACTCTTCGATGTTTAACTCAATAGGGTTTTTACCAAAATAAACATTACTGGCACTATGAATTCCTACTGCTTGGTAAAGAAAATCAAATTTGTTCAGATACATGGTTAAAATTTCTTGTTTCGTATACCTTCTTTCGATTTCAATAGCAATTACCCATTCTTTGAGTTTTTGTATGACACGAACTAAGATTCCTCGTGCTGGGTCTGGAGTAAACATTAATTTAGCCAGTTGTTGTGTTATTGTTGAACCTCCACCTCCAGAGCCCAGAGAGATTAGCGCACGACCCAAGCTTCTAAAGTCTATTCCAGAGTGTTGAAAAAACCGCTCATCTTCAGTAGAAACTAATGCATTGATTAGATTTTCAGGGATTTCTTCGTACTCAACATGAACACGATTTTCATGAAAAAAAGTTCCAATTTGATTTCCGTCAGATGATAATATTTCAGTTGCTAAATAGGATTTTGGATTTGTTATTTCCTCTGTTGATGGGAGCTCACCAAAGAAACCTAGATGCACCAAAAAGAAAATAAAAATTATCGCAAGCGGAATAGAGGCAACACAGACCCAAAGAGCTTTTACATAACTATGGAAATCATCAGAAACTGGTGTTTTTTTTTTCATATCTAGTTTATTAAATTCTCGGAATCGATTACAAGAGCTAGATCTTTAATGCCCTTCAATGGTTCATCTCTCATACCATGATAGAAGACGAATCGATAATTTCCCGGTCTGGGAAATTTTACTCCATTTTGATGATAGGGCAGGTTAATTGTTTTAAGGGCGCCAATTCCTTTTCCAATCCACGAGCCTCCATTACTTAGTGTTATTTCCACTGTATCCTGATATTCTGTTTGAGTTTCGGAGAGAACGTAACGAAACAGGAACAAGTTGCTGTAGGGGTATTCTGAAGTGTGTCTTAATTGAAATGAAACGCGATAAACATTTGATGTGTCAAGGATTGAAACGTCAACACTTAGGGCGCTGTCTTGCCACCAGACTTCATCAACATTACTTATTAAAGTTTGCACAACAGGAGGTTTACCGCACGAAAAAAGAAGTAGGGTAATCAATAAAAAATATGATTTTTTTAGCCTAAACACTTTTCTAAATTAGAGATTTTGCATCCTATAAAACGAAGATAGTGCATCTTTGTTTCGTGAAACGTGGCTTGTTATTTTTAGTAGTAATCTGTTTTTGGGGGCAAATACTTTTATCTCAAGGGGTTCCTGTTGGTCAATGGAGGTCACATTTGCCTTTAAATGAAACTCATTCCATAGCTATTTTAGGTGATGAAGTTATTGCTGCAAGCAGTTACGGATTGTTGAGATACGATCTTGTAAATGATGTTTTATCTGATTTCACAAAAGTTAATGGATTAGGGGGTATCGGCATAACTGCAATAGAGGCCTCTCCAAATTCAAAAGAACTTTTAATAGGCTATGAAGATGGTTTACTTGAATTATGGAGTGAAAATAACATCATACAAATTCCTGATATTTTCGCTAGTGGGAGGTACCCGGGAAAATCAAGAATTAATTCGATTTCTTTTAATGGTGAGAATAATGCGTTTGTAGCCACCGGATTTGGAGTTGTAGAGTTAGACTTAATTTATGGAGTTGTTAAAGGAACTTATATCTTAAGTCAAGACGGAAGCACAATTGAGACTTTTGATATTGAAATTGACTCAGATAGTTTATTTGTATCATCAGAAAGAGGTTTTTGGTCTGCTTCTTTGATGGATCCATTATACTTGTTTTCAAATTGGAAACAGGACCAAAGGTGGATAGATACTGCCATTAATGAAATCTCGGTTTCAGAGAACAGTTGCTTAGTTTCAACTAAACAAAACGAATCGGTTTGGTTTAAAAATAATGGAGCCTGGTCAAAAATAAATCTTAACAATTCCTCAGGAAACAAAATAAAAAGTATAAGAAAACAAGAAAATGGATATGTAATATCAAGGGATTTTGATGTTGTTATTACAAATGAACTTTGTGTTCAAAAACAAACATATAGCTCAGCTATGGGGAATAATGACAACTTCAAACCTCTTGACGCGACAATTCATGATAATGGCACTATTTGGATTGCTAATTCATCAAAGGGTTTAACATTTATAAATAATTTTGACTACGCACAACACAGGACAATTACATCTCCTCCTTATTCTTCTGTTTTTGATTTAGATTATAGCGATCATGGTATTGATGTTTTTAGTGGAGCTATTGATCCTACATGGACTGCTTCATACTGTAATCAGGGTGTTTTTACATTTAGAGATGAAAATTGGTCAGTATTAAATAGTTTAGAACTGAATCAGGCAAAAGACATTTTGTCCAAAGTAATTAACCCAAACGACACCAGTCATTGGTTTGTTTCTAGTTGGGGAAAGGGTGTTTTAGAATTTAAAAATGGCATGCTTGATTCAATCTGGAATTCAAATAATTCAACTTTGATGGATGCTTTGGGAAGCACACCTAGCGATGTCAGAGTGGGTGGTATGCTTTGGGGAAATGATAATGCCTTGTGGGTGACAAATGCATTGTCTAATAAGCCTCTTCATCGTTACGATCCACAAACGAAATCATGGAAAAGTTTTGGGCTTGGCTCATTTAATGGATTAAGCATAAAACAGATAATTCAAAGTAATGATGATATTTTTTGGATTCAAAGTAGAACAGATGGTTTACTTGCAGTTGTAATTGATGAAGATAATTCTAGTTACAGAAGGCTAACAACCGGCATTAATAATGGCAACCTGCCAAGCAGTTCGGTGAATTCATTTGTATTTGAAAGAGATAATGAGCTTTGGATTGGAACTCTTGACGGCTTGGTAGTTTGCTTTAACCCCTATGACGCTATTAGTGGTGGCAATATTGACGCGCAAGCACTCCTTGTTGAGGAAAACGGGATTGTTCAAAAAGTTCTTAGTGGAGAGAATATTTTATCTATAGCAGTAGATGGAGCAAACAGAAAATGGATTGGAACTGCTGATGGCGGCCTTTTTCTTCTCTCTCCAGACGGGCTCAAGACCATAGCACATTTCACGAAATCAAATTCTCCAATTTTTTCAAATAGGGTAAACTCATTAGCTATTGATGATGAATCCGGTGAATTGTTTATTGGAACGAGTAGGGGGCTTTTGTCATACAGAAGTAATGCAATAGAGCCATTTTTAAACTTGAATAAAATACAGGTTTTTCCAAATCCTTATGAGCCAAAACATTTTGGCCCCATATCATTGAAAGGTCTCACGGAAGACTCTTATGTAAAAGTGACAAATAGTTCGGGAAGATTGGTTTTTGAGGGGCCAGCAACTGGAGGTCAGTTTAGCTGGACAACAAACGGGCTTAACGGCACTCCTGTTCCAAGCGGAATATATTTATTTTGGATAACCAATCCTTTAGGCACTGAAACCAAGGTAGTTCAGGGCGTGATTATTCGAGGAGAGTAGATATGAAAGACACGACAGCCGCCTTGGTTCTTGGAAAAATACCAGTAGGAGAAAAAGGACAGGTGTTGAAGCTATGGACTAGGAAACATGGTCCACAAGCGTACATAATTCCATCTATTAGGAATAATAAAAAGGGAATTCGACCAGCTACATTAATCCCCATGACTTTTTTAAACGCGACTGTGGAACACAGGAAAAATGGTCAGTTAGAAAAAATTAATGAGTTAGAAGTAGCAAAAGTTTGGAGATGCATGACAACACATCATTTAAGACAAGCGATTTGCCTATTTTCAGCTGAAGTCCTTCAAAAAGTTCTTCAAGAAGGAGACTCTAGCCCAAAGTTTTTTGATGAATTTATAGAAATACTTGAATCATGGGACGATTTAAACACAAACTTGTCAATGGCAATTAATGAATTTTTACTGCTTATTTGGAAGCATTTAGGATTTGGAATTAATTCGGAACAATTTTTTGAGGGATGTGTGTTTGACCTGCGCGAAGGTGTCTTCACTTCAAGTCAGCCAGCTCACATAGATTTTTTGACTAACCAATCGTCTTCAGCCCTTTTTGGTTGGATTCAAGATAAATCATTTGTTGTTTCAAAAGAGTTGAGGTCAGAGATAACTGATGGCTTGATTTTAGGGCTGAAATGGCATTATCCGATGTTGGGAAAAATATATTCATTAGACGTATTAAAAGTGGTTTTTTTATAATCACATGATTTATTTAAAATCATAGTAACTCCACAGAACGAAGAGATGCTTCAAGTTCAAGCATCATTTTTCTTTTTTTTGTACTTGGCGCATAGACTATACTCGAGATAGATAACCGCCGATTATTTTTTTCATCGATGTACGTAAAGGTGACAAATGGCCCCCCCCCAAACCCTAATTCTGTTCGAAATAGACCACGATGCTCAATAATGTAAACTCCCTTTTTGTTACTATAATTAATATCAATTGGAATTTTACGTTCTAAGCTTAAATAACTTTTTTCTTGAAAACCTTCGAAGTTGTTTTCCATTAACTCATTTTGCTCTGAAATTATTTCAGATTCTATTTTATAATCTGATTCTATATATGGACGTGACCAGGCCATTAAGTATTGAATACTTTTTTTCGTATCAGCTCTCAAAATTTTAAAATCTGATTTACTTATTGTGGTGTTGTATGCCCGAGGTATTAACATATTTTTTATACCCAATTCTTTCAAAGAGTTTGGAAGTAAGGGTTTTGAATTAGAAGATATACGATTTTTTAAAATTTCCTGATCATGTAATTCGTACTTTTTAATAATTTCTTTGCTGTGAGAATTAAATAATTTTGTTAGGAGATTTGCTGTAGGCGCAACCATTTGAATTACTAGCTGAGGATGTGCCCATAGGTTATATTTAATAGTAATAGATGAAGAGTCCGGAAAGAGTTGTAATGATAAAATGCTTTTCGACCGCTTTGTTATCTTTGAAATACTATTATGGGGTAACCTAGATAAGTTAAACCTTGGTTCATTCTGAGGCAGCCCTTTGACTGGTTCTGCAAGACTTGTAATGATTTTAACGCCACAATTATTCCAAAGATCATCATCACAAAATAGAGTTAACTCGTTATGAGTACCATTTGAAGACGGCATATTATAAGCTTCAAATGACGTTTCTTTTTCATTAGCTGCCGGCTCTAATGAACACCCTGAGACAATGATAATAAATACAGAAATGTAAAAAAAAGTTTGAATTTTAGCCATTTTAAATTTTCAATTTTTGACCGATTCGTATTTTACTACCTCTGATGCCATTCCAGCGACGTAAATCTTGAATTTTTATTTTATTTTTTTGAGCAATTTCAGATAGGGTGTCCCCGCTTCTAACGATATATGTTTTCCCAGATGCCGCTCTCAAAGGTGGAGGCAGAGGGGTCTTTTCCAGCCTCAAAGCAGCCATAGAGTAAAGTGAGTCTGATAATAGATAAAATTCATTTATTTTAATTTTTGGAATTACTAAGCTGTAAGAAATGTTGTTTTTTGGAGGGGGCACATATTGGTGCTTGTATTGAGGGTTTAGTTTAGAAATGGTAGAGGAGTCTATTGACAATAAATAGGTAATATCTTGAAAATAGATGCCATTTTTGGCATAAACAGTATCAGTTTCAAGATATAGAAGTGACGGGCTCTTGTTTATTAAAATATGATCAACCACCTGAAGAACATATATTGCTGATATCAGTGATGGTATATAATTAGAAGTTTCTCTAGATAGATACGGGCGAATTTCCCAGTAATTTTTACCACCTTCTGAATTGCGAATCGCCCTGGTGATATTTCCTGGTCCAGCATTATATGCGGCCAGCGCCAGCTCCCAATTTTGAAATATATCATATAGTTTTTTCAGGTATCTGCATGCTGCATCGGTAGAAAGCCGTGGGTCCATTCGTTGGTCAACATATGAGCCAATTTCAAGACCCTGCATTTTTCCTGTGGCATACATGAATTGCCACAACCCTGTTGCTCCAGCTTTACTTTTTGCTCTTGGATTTAAGGCACTTTCAATTACCGGAATGTATTTTAACTCAAGAGGCAAATTATATCTATCCAAAGCAGATTCAAAAAGAGGAAAATAAAATCTTGAACGTGATTTGAGCCTTTTTAGTAAATCCGGGTTTGATTTAAGATAGTAAGAAATAATATTTTTTACTTCCTTAGTACACCTTATGTCAAGCGGGGTGGTTTTATCTAAAAGGTTTAGATTAAACTCAATTACGGAATCAGATAATTCATTGACACTCGAACCCTTACTAAAGTTTTTATTGCCTGTACTCAGGTTAAGCGCTTCCCAACTTTCGATCAAGTAATAATTATATGTAGAATCAATTTTTTTTGGAGAAAAAAATGTCTTTTGCTCTACCTCAGAAATATTATTTTGACATAGTAATGAAAAAGATTGAACAAGAATAGCTAAGAAACTTAAGCGATACATTCTAACTCAGGGATTCAATAGTTTTTGCAATATCAAAAATAGATTTTTCGTCAAAAGATGAACACATGATTTGCATACCAAAGGGGAGCCCGTTACTGTGTATTCCCATTGGGACAGAAGCAGCAGGGAGGCCTGAAAGTGGAGCTAAAACTGTAAACATATCTTCAAGATAGAGCACTGTGGGGTCAGAATAGTCTTGACCTAAAGGAAATGCTGTTGTCGGTGTTGTTGGACCAATTATTCCATCTAAACTTTTTAAGTCTTTTAACGTGAAGTCTCTAACGAGCCTCCGCACTTTTTGAGCTTTTCCATAAAATGCATCGTAATACCCGCTGCTCAAAACAAATGTTCCAAGCATTATTCGTCGTTTAACTTCATCACCAAAACCCTCATTTCGTGACTTTTTATAAAGAGATTCTAAATCGGAAAAGTCTTTAGAGCGGTGGCCAACATGAATGCCATCATACCGGGCTAAATTTGAACTCGCCTCTGCGGTGGTTAAAATGTAGTATATAGGGATTAGGACATCAAAGTAGGGAAAATCTAAAGGTTTAACAGAATGTCCCGCTTTCTCGAGCGCGATTACAGTCTCTTGAAATTTATTTTTGATTTCAGGATCAAGGGCAGGGGCCTCAAGCATGCTTTTGTAGTATCCAAGTTGGAGAGGGTTTTTGGAAAAGTTAGGATCAAACATTTTCGAAACAGGCAACTTGGAACATGTTGTATCAAATTCATCACTTCCGGAAATAACTTCTGTGATTGTCGCTAAATCTTCTAGGCAGCCGGCAAAGGGCCCGACTTGGTCAAATGATGACGCATATGCAATAACGCCATGTCTTGATACTCTTCCATACGTGGGCTTCATCCCATAGACACCACAGAAAGCTGCAGGTTGTCGAATTGAGCCCCCCGTATCAGACCCTAACGATGCATGGCAAATTTCTGCTGCAACGGCTGCTGCAGAGCCACCAGATGACCCGCCAGGCGTCATCAAGGTATTTATTGGGTTTTTAACAGGTCCATAAAATGAGGTTTCACTTGATGACCCCATTGCAAATTCATCACCTCCAGTACGACCTATAATTATGGCATCTTGTTCCAAAAGTTTTATTACAACAGTTGAACTAAACTGTGATTCAAAACCATTTAACATTTTAGAGCTGGCGCTTACTTTATGGCCAGAATAACAAAGGTTGTCTTTAATTGCGAATATCACTCCTGCCAGTTTACCAGCAGTGCCACTCATGAATTTTTCATCGACTTCTTTTGCTTTCTGCAGAGCCGAATTCTCAAAAATTTCGATAAAAATATTTAAGTCCGAATTTTCTTTTGCTTTTTTAATAGCAAGGGAAACTTCTTGGAAACAAGAGGTTTTCCCATTAGAAATAGCTGACTGAAGTTCGCTTATTTTGGAAAAGTTCACGCCTTCCCCTCTCCAGAATCTTCGTCTTCTTTATCTTCTTCTTTCACGGCTTTTTTAAATTCTTTGAGCCCGCCGCCAAGGCCTTTCATAAGTTCTGGAATTTTTCGACCACCAAATAATAGGAGGACAATTGCCAGAATTAAAATAATTTGCCAGGGACCAATCATTCCTAAAAAAATATTTAAAATCATTTGTTAATATTTAATAATTGTAAAAGTACGAATCCATATTTGTTTAACTGAGTTTTTCGGAAAGCTCGAGAATTACTTTTCTTGCAGACTTGTTCTTATATAAAATTTTATAAACAGCCGACGCAATCGGCATTTTAATATTTTCAGTTTTTTTCATCTCTCGAATGTGTTTTGTTGCGAAATAACCTTCTGCAACCATTTTCATTTCTAAAATAGCAGACCGAACAGTATACCCTTTACCAATTAATTTACCTAAGGTCCTATTTCTGCTAAATGGAGAATACATCGTTACAAGTATATCTCCAGAGTATGCTGTTTTTGAAATATTCCGCTTCAATGGACTTACAGACTTCATAAAGCGTTTCATTTCTCGAATTGAATTTGAAACAAGAACTGCTTGAAAGTTATCTCCATACCCGAGACCTTGGGAAATTCCTGCAGCCAGAGCATAAATATTTTTGATAATAGACGCGTATTCAGTTCCTTCAATATCTTTTGTTCTTTTTGTTTGGACATTTGGGGCACTTACTTTCTTGGAAATCAACTTTGAAATGTCTTTATTGGCACTGGCAATTGTCAAATAAGAGAGGCGTTCAAGAGCAATTTCTTCGGCATGGCAGGGCCCGAAGATTGCACCGAAATTATTAGGAGACAAACCAAACTCCGAGTGCAAAAATTTTCCAATTGTTTGTTGAGTTTCAGGAACGATCCCCTTGATGGCGGATATCACAATTTTTTCTTTTAGGGTCTCTTTTATTGGAACAAGCGCTTTTGCAACATATGCTGATGGAATAGCTAGTATTAATATATCAGCATTTTTAGCAATATTTTTAATATCGCTATCAATTTCTAACTTATCCAATTCTAATTCAACATCAGATAAGTATTTGGGATTATGATTGTGCAATTCAATATGAATTACATCAGCTTCATCACGTATCCACCAACCTAATGTTTCAACATTTTGGCTTATAAGTTTAATCAAAGCTGTTCCCCATGAGCCGCCACCTAGAATTGCCAATGTTGGATTTTTTTTCATGGTTTTGAGTTAGAGAATCTATTTAAATTTTGAAGAGTATACAAAATAAACTCGGTAATTTTAGTTAGCCCATCGCCATCGATTTTTTGAAAATCATCATTGGGAGTATGGTAATCTTTGTGAATTCCTGTATGTAGCATAATGGACGGAATCCCGGCTTCAATAAATGAAGCATGGTCAGACCGGGGGAAAATATCAGGTATGTTTTTGATGTTCAATTCAACTCGTGAGTCATTATCTAAAACCTCATCCCATTGAGATGAGCTAGAGGTAGCATATACAGTTAAACTATCATTTAAGTTTAATCTTCCGACCATGTCTAAATTTATCATGTGTGTTATAAGTTGGGGATCTATGGGACAGTTTTTAATAAAGTGACGTGATCCAATAAGCCCATCTTCTTCTCCTGAAAAGGCTGCAAAAATCAAATTGTAATTAATCATTTCAGGGTTGAGTTGCAATTGATGCAGGACTTCTAACATGATAGAAATACCGCTCGCATTATCATCTGCGCCATTATAAACTTCTTCTTTTCCCTTTTTATTTTCAAGAAACTCTCCTTTGCCCAGGTGGTCGTAATGTGCTCCAATTAATACGGAGTGAGTGGCTCCAACGTCAAACACTCCAATAACATTATACCCCTCTGAGCTTCTTTTAGAGACTTTTGTCTTAATAGTTACTGGATCTTTTGATTTTCGGATTTTTCTTGACCACTTGTTACTATTGATACTATATACATTAATAGGGTAACTAGTCGTTTTTAGATTCCTAAATACAGGAGGCTTTGATCCAATTAATTTATTCTTGGCTCTACGCGAAAGAAAAATTATATCCTGCGCGCCATAATTAATTATATTTTCTAACCTCTTTTGAATTTGAGCCTCTTTGCCTGCCTTCCCTTTCCTTTTCCTGGAAACCCTCAATTTAACGATAGCTAATCGGTTTTTTAAACCATTAAAGTCAATACTTTGAAAATCATCAAATTCTGAGCACTTAATCCCATTTTTAACATAAACAGTATTGGCATGAATTTCTTTTGTTGAGGAAAAAGGAGAAACTTGGAATTCTTTACCGACATTAAGCGAATCATTGCCAAGAAACATGTAATTAGTTTTAAATAAAATTTCTACTGGTCTAGGAATTGAAAAACTTTGTTTAAAACCATTTTCAAATAATGGCCTCAGGTTGCTTTTTTCAAAAGCATTTTGAATATATTCAATAGCTAAATTAGCTCCATCAGTTCCGGGTAATCTTCCCGAGAGCTCATCCGATGAAAGAAATTGAATACTACTCATCATTCGCACTTTGGAATCCCCATACATATATTTAATTTCATCATTCTGGCCTTTTGCACAAAGGCTAATTGCAATGTAAAAACTGATTAAAAAGTATTTCATCTTAAAATTCTATGAAGTGCTATTGCGATAACTCCAACTCTCAGGTTTCCTCGAAATCAAATACAAAAGAATAACTCCAATAAAAACACATGAGTCAGCGATATTAAAGATGGGGCGAAAGAAAATAAAATATTCCCCCCCCCAGAAAGGCAACCACTCGGGTAGAATCCCTTTCCAAAAAGGAAAGTACAGCATGTCAACGACATTGCCCAGTAGCATAGGGGCATACCCTTCAAAGTTTAATGTAGCAATACCAGAGTATATCATCCATTGATCATACATATTATTGTAAACTAATCCTTTGTTATAGATTAAGCCATATAATAAACTATCAATGACATTGCCTAAGGCCCCAGCAAGAATAAAGCTCATCGATATTAAGACGAATTTAGATGCTCCACCTTTAGCCAAACGAATCATGTACCATATAATTCCGAGGATTGCAAATATCCTGAAGGAGCTAAGAATATACTTGCCAATAACCCCTCCCCATTCAATTCCAAATGCCATTCCTGGATTTTCCGTAAAATGAATCTTAAACCATGGCGTGATATCTAAACTTTCACCAAGGGCAAAATTTGACTTGACCCAAATCTTAAGGCTTTGGTCAATAAAAACCAAAAATATACATAGAATAAAAGGAAGGCTTAGAGACCTATTCACCTTTGTTTTAACTTAGCCTCCATGCTCATCGTAGCATGAGGGACTAGCTTTAATCGGTCTTTTTCTACGAGCTTTCCAGTCACTTTACAAATACCGTATGTTTTATTTGAAATTCTTGTTAGTGCAGCTCGTAAATCTCTTAAAAATTTTTCTTGACGTGATGCAAGTTGCGCATTTGCCTCTTTGCTCATTGTTTCTGAACCCTCTTCAAAACTTTTAAAGCTTGGAGCAGTGTCTTCTGTGCCATTATCCATATTGTTTGTGAACTGTTCTCGAAGAATATGTAAATCTTCCTCAGCTTTATCAATTTTACTTTGAATTAGAACTCGAAATTCTTCTAGTTCTTCATCACTATATCTCATTTTCTGGTTTTCCATAGTTCTGTTAATAAGCTTCTTAATTTCGAATATAGTTAAATAAGAATAATTTACTTTGAAAAGGGCTTTTGATTATTCAATATACGTTGAAATCATGATTTCATTAGGCCAAACTTTAAAGAATGCCCATTTAATTCTGAGGAGTTTAGTTTTACATTATTAGTATTAGATCCTTGATAATTAATTTTTATTGCTAATACCTCGCTGCAAACATATTCTGAATTTTCTTTTATGGACTCCACTACTTCTAAGTCACTCTCTATCCATAGAATAACTCTATCTGTAATATCAAATCCTTGTTCTTTTCTCGCCGTCTGGATTCTATTCACTACTTCCCTGGCGATTCCTTCTTGAATTAAGGAAGGAGTCAAAGTCAAGTCGACAGCGATAGTTAATCCTTGATCTGAGGCAACCATCATTCCTGGTATGTCATTTGTTATTATTTCAACATCGTCTAAAGTCAAAGAAAAACTTGATTTTGATAATTGAATTTTTAGTGATTGATTTTCTTCTAGATTTTTTAATTCATCAGGTGTTAAATTTCGAATCGCATTAGCGACTTCATTCATCGAACTTCCAGCTTTTCTTCCCAAGCTTCTGAAATTAGGCTTTCCGCTTTTAATAAAAAATCCAGAATCCTCTTTGACAAGCTCTATTTTTTTTGCGTTAACCTCAGACAAAACAAGAGAATTAATGGATTGAATATCGTTTTCTTGTTTTGCATTTAGCACAGGAACAATAATTCTAGAAATTGGTTGCCTAACACGTATTTTTTCCTTCTTTCTTATGCTCAGAACGAGGGAGCTCATGGACTGAGCAAGTCTCATTTTACGTTCAAGATCTTTATTGACTTTAGACTTATCCGAGGTAGGAAAATCAGAGAGGTGAACTGAAGAAGTTGTTTGATTCAAATCTTGGTATAGCTGATCCGCAAAAAATGGGGAAACGGGAGCTATCATTTTTGAAATGCTATCCAGGCAAGTGAAAAGTGTTTGGTAAGCAGCTAGCTTATCTGACCCCATCTCACCCTTCCAAAACCTTCTTCTGCAAAGGCGAACATACCAATTACTTAATTCATTTTGGACAAAATCACTTATTTGACGGTACGCTTTAGTTGGTTCAAAAGCATCTAAATTATTCGACACATCCTCAATTAGGCTATTTAGTCTTGATAAAACCCATTGGTCTATCTCTAACAAAACTTCATTTGGAGAATCAGACTGTTCAGAATCAAACTGGTCAACATTTGCATACAATGAAAAAAAGTTATAGATGTTTTGAAGAGTCCCAAAAAATTTTCGTTGTGTTTCTTTTACCCCATCGAAATCGAACTTAAGGTTATCCCAAGGTTGAGAATTCGTTATCATATACCATCTAAGGGCATCAGCTCCATTCTCTTCTATTGCATCAAAAGGATCAATGGCATTACCTAGGCGTTTAGACATTTTTTGGCCTGTTTTATCTAACACGAGCCCATTAGAGATGACTGTTTTAAAAGCAACCGAATCAAAAGATAATCCGGCAATTGCGTGCATTGTAAAAAACCACCCTCTAGTTTGATCTACCCCTTCAGCAATAAAATCTGCGGGGAATGACTTTTTTAGATCAATTAGATCTTTATTTTCAAATGGGTAATGTAATTGAGCATAAGGCATAGAGCCAGAGTCAAACCAAACATCGATTAGATCAGATTCTCTGTACATAGGCTCGTTTTTTGACGACGAAAGAACCCAATCGTCCACATGGGGCCTGTGAAGATCTATTTGAGAATAATTCAGTTCGCTGAAATCTCCAGGAGAAAAGCTTTTAAGAGGATTTGTATTCATTATGCCGTTTTTAGCGCTTATTTCTAGCTCTTCCTTGAGCATCTGAATCGAGTCTATTATTTTCTCTTCTTTTCCATCTGCAGTTCTCCATATTGGAAGTGGAATCCCCCAATATCTACTGCGACTTAGATTCCAATCATTTAAATTCTCTAACCAGTTTCCAAACCTTCCAGTTCCAGTTGATTCAGGTTTCCAAAGGATCTCTTTATTCAACTCTTTAAGCTCCTCCTTCATCGCAGTAGTTTTTACAAACCAACTGTCCATAGGGTAGTATAGGATGGGCATGTCTGTTCTCCAACAATGAGGATAGCTATGTGAATATTTTTGAACTCGAAACGCGTTACCTTCTTTTTTTAATTTTATGCAAATTTCTTCATCTACGCTTAGCTCAGGTTTATTCTCTTTTGAATAATATTCGATTTTTACATACTTCCCAGCCAAATCTCCCATGCAATCAACAAATTTTCCTTGAAGGTCAACTAATGGAACAAGATTTTCGGACGTATCTTTAATTAGCATGGGAGGGACACCAAATTCTTTTGCAACGTGCGCATCATCAGCTCCAAAAGTTGGCGCTGTATGAACAACTCCAGTTCCGTCTTGTGTTGTCACAAAGTCGCCTGGAATAATCTGGTAAGCATTTTCAGCATTTTCAAAAGGCACGGCATAATTTAATAAAGGCTCATATCGCAAGCCAACAAACTCTTCACCTCTATGCCTCGATATAATTGACCATGGTAGAGACTTTTCTCTTGGGCCATCTTTAATATTTTCATCTTCTTGCTTAAAATATGTAGATATAAGATCAGTTGCAATTACTATTTCTTGCTTCTGTTTTGTGTATGGATTAAAAGTGGATATCCTGCTGTATTCAATCTTTTTTCCAATCGTTAAGGCTGTGTTAGAAGGAAGTGTCCATGGAGTAGTTGTCCAAGCCATAAAATGAACAGTAGAATTGCCAAACAGTTTTAGGCTTTGATTAGAGGTTGAGATTTTAAATAGTGCTGTTACACTAACATCTTTGACATCCCGGTAGCACCCTGGTTGATTTAATTCATGAGAACTCAATCCGGTTCCAGCTTTAGGTGAGTAAGGCTGAATTGTATAACCCTTGTAAATAAGCCCTTTGTTATAAATGTTGGAAAGGATCCACCAAACCGACTCTATATATTTAGATTTATATGTAACGTATGGATTTTCCATATCTACCCAATAACCCATCTTCTCTGTTAAGTCATTCCAAATCCCAGTGTATTTCATAACAGCCTCCTTACAGGCAAGGTTATATTCTTCGATAGTTATTTTCTCCCCAATATCTTCTTTGGTAATTCCAAGAGCCTTTTCAACACCAAGCTCAACTGGTAAACCGTGTGTGTCCCAGCCTGCACGGCGCTCAACTTTAAATCCTTTTTGGGTTTTATACCTACAGAACAAATCTTTTATAGATCGGGCCATAACATGATGAATGCCAGGAAGGCCATTGGCAGAGGGTGGACCCTCATAAAAGACAAACTCTGGCGAATCTTTTCGAATTGAAGCGCTAAATACATTATTCTCTTGCCAAGACTTTAATATTTTTTTCTGAATTACAGGAAGATTCAGTGACCCACGCTCTGGGAATAAATTTTTCATAGTGACGCGATGCATTTAAGTTCAATGGCAATCGGCGTAGGAAGAGACAAAACTTCCACAGTCGTCCTACATGGCTTCACTTCTAGGTCTTTGAAATAATCAGAATAGATATCATTGAAAACGTGAAAGTCTTTTTTCATATCCGTCAAGAAAACAGTTATATCAATTAGATTTTCCCAAGCGTAACCAGATTCTATCAAAATGGTACGAACATTTTTAAAAACAGCATGAACTTGTTGAGCAAAGTCATAATCTATAATTTCTCCGTTACTGTTCATTGTTAAGCCTGGAACTGAAGATGATCCGGTTCCGCTTTTTGGCTTTCTGGGCCCCACGCCAGACATGAAAATTAAATTTCCGGAACGTCGAGTCATGGGATAATTACCTACAGGCAATGGGGCTTGAGAATATGTTGTTTTTTTTTTCGAACTCATAGTTTACAAAAGTACCTAATTTGACACTTGACAGAAACAGATATTTTGATGTTGTCAAGGTTAATGCTTTTGCAATGATTAAATAGTTTTAATTGATTATTTAATAACTATTTTATCAAAAANGAAGCTTTTCAATTAAACTTAAGGTGATTTATACAATAAGTCAAATATTTTCACGATATTTACTTTGAATCTAAATTGAAAATAGATTCATCAAGGGTTGTAAAACGTCGCTGAAAATGCGACGTTTTCTATTTTTAGGCTTTTTTGTTTTCAAGTGACCATTTTGAATTTTTCAAATCTATATTTCCTCCCGATAGTATAATTCCAGTTTTTTTCCCTTTAAAGTTATCTTTGTTTTTTTGAACAGCAGAGAACGGCGGAGAGCAATTACTTTCGATCATGATTTTAAGTCTCTCTATCAATTTAATTTGTCCGTTTATTATTTCCGAATCTGAAACTAAATAGATAGAATGAATTAAATCTTGGATAATAGGAAAATTCACATTACCTAATTCGGTTCTTAATCCATCAGCTATGGTTGTAGGATTTTCATTACGTTCAATTTTACCAGATTTGAGACTTCTGTAGGCGTCATCTGCTCCTGTAGGTTCAGCCCCAAAAACTTTAGTCGAGGTGCCATGAAGTTTGTTCCAGATGGCAACTGAAAAACAAGAGCCNGCGGCCAGGCCACCACCTCCAATTGGCACACCGATAAAGTCTAAGTTGGTATTTAGACTTTTACAATATTTAAGCAATTCCCATGCCGCTGATCCTTGACCTAAAATTACAGATGGCTGGTTACTTGGATGTATTTCTGTGAACCCAAGTTTTGAAACTATTTTGTTGACAGAACTTATCCTTGAAGCAATATTTGATTCACACTCATGGATTTTTGCTCCAGCCGCTTGAATTGCTTTTTTTTTGAATTCAGAAGCATTTTCGGGCATTACGATGATACAAGGGATTTTATGTTTTTTTGCTNCCCACGCCAATGCTTGTCCATGATTTCCTGAAGAATGGGCAATTAGGCCTTGTGGAATTTCCCTGTTTTTTATTAACTCCAATATTGCATTACTTACACCTCTCATTTTAAATGCCCCGGATTTTTGAAAATTTTCACATTTAAAATAAAGAGAAGAACCTAATTCAGAGTCAATTGAATTTGAGGTTAATACCGGGGTTTTATGAAGAAATTTAGATATTTCATTATAACGATTATCTAATATTTGGGCTTTTTTGAAAGAAGAAAAATACGAATGCATAAGCCAAAGATATTATTAAAATATTTCTGTAAGGGCCCAAATGCTGCACGTATCTTTGAGATATGGCAGGTCTAAAGAGTTTATTTGGAGATACCGCTTTATATGGGCTTAGTAGTATTGTAGCTCGTTTATTGAATTTTGCTTTAACACCACTGCTTACAATGGTTTTGTCTAAAAGCGAATATGGAGTAAATTCTCTATTATATGTTTCAATAGCTTTTTTGATGGTCATTTTAACATATGGATTTGAAACAGCATATTTTAGATTCAGTCAAAAAAAAGGTTTTGAGGAATTTCGGGTTTATTCGACAGCAATGTGGTCATTAATCATAAGCACTGTAGTTTTTTTAATCGTTTTATTGATTTGCTACGTTCCAATTTCTCAGTTATTACATCTTTCCGATAGACCTTATTTGATTCTTTGGATGGGATGGATCGTTGCTATGGATGCGGTATGCGCAGTTCCTTTTGCTCGCTTAAGGGCTCAAAGAAAGGCAAAGCGATTTATTATTATTAAGATTAGTCAAATCGGAATTAATTTTCTTTTGTGCTATGTAATTTTTCTTTTTTTACCCAATATGGGTTATGAATTACCAGAATGGAAAGTTGGATGGGTGTTGTTTTCAAATTTATTAGCTAGTGCTTTTATGATGATTCTTTTAGCTCCAGAGTTTTTTGCTATCAAGAAAATTTTCGATTTTAAAATTTGGAAAACAATGATTTTATTTGGGTTCCCTTTATTGCTTGCTGGACTACCTGGAATCGCAAACGAAATGGCTGATAGGTTTTTCATTGAATACCTTATGCCAATATCCACATCCAAAGAAGACGTAGGAACATATTCTGCGATTTATAAGCTTTCGATCTTTTTGATTTTATTTAATCAAGCTTTTCGCTATGCAGCTGAACCATATTTCTTTAAAAAGTCTGAAAATACTAAAAATCAAATGGCGATTGTTTTAAGATTATTTACTGCCATTTTGTGTATTGGGATGGTTGCTGTTCTCGCAGGTTTAGACGGTATTAAGTTTTTTATTGATTCAAAGTATTGGGATTCATTACCGTTATTATACATTTTGCTTTTGGCAAACGTTTTTTTATCCATGAACACTCAAATTTCCATGTGGTATAAGCTGTCAGATAAAACATATTTAGGTTTATATATTACAATGGTGGGATTATTAATAACGGTTGTTGGCAATATATTTTTGATCCCAATACTTGGAATAGAAGGGGCTGCTTGGACAACATTATTCAGTTATTTTGGAATGACAGTTCTTTCGATTTTACTGGGGCAATTTCATTATCGAGTGCCGTATGATTTTGGCAAGATAATTTTGTATGTGGTATCGGGGATAATTTTGGGCTGGGTTGCATCAAAAAATATGATGAACTACTTTTATTCTTTTGGGGCCCTGGCCTTAATGATAGTCGTTGTAATATTTTCAGAGCGAAAGATTTTTCGTCAATAAATTAATGAAATAGTTTTATGAAAATTAAAGTTATCAATAGCTCGTCGAATGATCTTCCAGAGTATATTTCTGATGGCAGCGCAGGTATGGATTTACGTGCAAACCTGAGCGAAGAAATAAATATTCACCCGGGGCAAAGAAAATTAATATCAACAGGGCTGAAATTAGCTCTTCCAAAAGGATTTGAAGCTCAGGTCAGGCCCCGTTCAGGACTTGCCCTTAAGCATGGTTTAACGGTCTTAAACGCTCCGGGTACAATTGACTCAGACTACAGGGGGGATATAGGTGTCATACTAATAAATCATGGCGATAAAATTTTTTGTGTAAAATCAGGTGACAGAATAGCACAATTATTGATTGCAAAATATGATCATGTAGAATGGCAGAAATCAGAAACTTTAGATGATACTCTAAGAGGTCAAGGGGGATTTGGTCATAGTGGAAAAAAATAAAAAATTAAATCAAAAATGAATATCATTATTCCAATGGCGGGTAGAGGCTCCAGGCTCAGACCTCATACTTTATTGACTCCAAAGCCTTTACTTCCGATTGCAGGAAAGCCAATTGTAAAGAGACTCGTTGAAGATATATCTCAAACTGTAGGGGCAGAATTAAATCAGATTGCCTTTATTGTTGGAGATTTTGGTTTGGAGGTTGAAGAAATGCTCCTTGGTGTCGCAAAAGAAGTCGGGGCAGAAGGTCTAATTCTATATCAAAATGAACCTTTAGGGACGGCTCATGCGATTTATTGTGCTAAAGAAATTTTGAAAGGGCCTATTGTGGTAGCATTTGCTGACACTTTATTTCGCGCAAAATTTGAGTTGGATTTAACCTCTGATGCAGTTATATGGGTCAGTAAAATAAAAAACCCGGAGGCTTTTGGTGTTGTTAAGCTTGATAGTCAGGGCGCAATTGAAGGATTTATAGAGAAGCCAAAAAAATTTATTAGTGACCTAGCAATTATTGGAATCTATTATTTTAAAGAGGGAAAAATACTTAAGAATGCGCTTGAATATATTTTAGAAAATAATATCAAAAAGGCCGGTGAATATCAAATCACAGATGCGTTAGAAAACATGCAAAATAATGGCCTCAAACTAACAACAGGGAAAGTTGATTCTTGGATGGATTGCGGAAATAAAGAGGCTATGATAAGCACAAACACTAGTGTTCTAGAGTTTGAAAGGGATAGATCTCAGGACGAGCCAGAAAATATGATTTTGCAAAATTCTGAAATAATAGAGCCTTGTTTCATAGGCTCAAATGTCACTATTATTAATTCGACGGTAGGTCCCAACGTGAGCATTTATGAAGACTGCAAAATCGATAATTGTCATATTGAAAATTCAATAATTAGAGAAAAAAGTACCTTAAAAAACCTCAAATTAGATTACTCTATGATCGGAATGAATGTCACTGCTGATTCAGAATATCGCTCATTAGATTTGGGAGACTTTAGTCGCTTACAAGGCTAGTTATGCTACCTGTATTTAAGACAATCTTATGTTGCGGTTCTTTTTTCTTTTTTGGAATACTCCGCTCACAAACCATAGGNNTTGATTGTGATTCCTTGACTTTTGACTATCGTCCAGATAAAAAGTTTAGTCGCTTCATTAATCGCAGCAANTATTTTTTTTTTAAAGATGATNTAAAATCGGCAGANAAGTTTTTGTCAAAAGCAAAATTTCGTGTTAACTCATCACTGGGCTTTGGGGTTGTAAATATTCCGTCTTTATATTCCCTATATGGATTTAATCGGAGAATAGGTAATAAAGAAGAATTGCTATTTTATGGTAAATTATTGGTTTGCTCNAAGTCTGCTGATTANCAAGTANTAGCAGACTGCATAAATATTTCACTCGATTTAAATGATAATNTTAACGCAATATATTTTTTAAAAAAAAGCGAAGAATTATTCGGATTAAATTATCAGACGGCTTTAGCAATTCGTAATGTCTTTTTGAAGCTCAACTTCAAGGATAGCTCCTTAACATATATGTATGATTATATTTTAAAATCAGGTGATGTTATCAACGGTTCGTTGCTTTATGTGAATACCTTGAATAGAATTGGACAGAATTATGAAGCCTATATTTTCCTCAAAAGGTTAGTGCGCTTATTTCCGGATGCTCTTCCCGTCAAAATAGCATTTATAGATGCCTCTCATGCCTTTGGTAAAGAGGGTATAGCGGACTTTTATTTTAAACAGCTAGTTATGAATTCAGATATTAAGATTGATATCAAATCAACATTAATCGTAAATGCGATGAATAGGCTCAGAGAATCAAAGGTTTTGGATAGCGGTTGGGAAATGGTATCAAAATGGGCCCAATGGAATATCCAGTCTAATCCAAATGAAGCAAGACCATATGTCATTGCGGCAGCGATTTTTTTAAAAACTGAACAAAAAGAGAAGTTTGAATTGTATTGTAAGCATGCAATTGAAAATGGGATGAAAGAGGATCAGCTTAGTAGAGAGATAAATACCCTAATGCAGTGGTAAATTTGTATTGCCTTGAAAAACATTAAATCATTTTTTATTTCTGTGCTTTTCAGCTGTTTCCTATTTGGTTGCGGATTAATTGGTAAAATAGATAAATTAGAGACAATGGAGGAGCCTGCGCGAAGAAGAGTTATTGATGCACTTTCAGAATTAAAAGCGAATTCTGAAAACCCTGCGATAGTATATCCTTTTCAGCGCTTAAAGGGAAATGGAACGATTAGATTTGATCAAAAAAGCTACAAAGGGAGGCTAGATTTCAGACTCAGGAAAGATGAGTTTAAAAAATTTTGGCTAGATATCTCAGATCCATTGATGGGGCTAAAGCTTGCTAGATTAATTATAACAAATGATAGTATTCAAGGGTATGCAAATATTTTAAATAAATACATTGATGTGCCTTTTTCAAGATTAAACGAATTAGATATTCCCATAAATGTCCAAGATATTATAAACATTGTTTCTAGGGAAGTAATAGAATGGCCAGAAAATTTTATGACTGCGAATATGGACTTCACTAAGGAAAAATGGCTTTTAAATTTTCCATTTAAAAGAGACAGATATTCTGGAGAGCTTAGCTTGGAATTTAATTCTGACTATAAACACGAGTTAATGAGTCAAAAAATATTTTTATCAAAAGAGTCTTTAATGCTTGAGATCGTATACCAAACAGACGGAGGTTGGAATTTAACATTTACATCTCCTCAGGGAAATGGTAAGCTGGAATTTCTGTCTAAGTCAAAAAAATACCAAGAGGCACTTAATTTCCCTTTTAATATACCCCCTAATCATGCGCGATTGGATTTTTAGTTTTCTTTATTTAGTATCGTTTTTTGCATTTTCTCAGAATTCAAAAGAAATTTTGGAAAAAAGAAAATCACAGCTTCAGGAAGATATAAATATTGCCAATGTTCTTTTAAAAAAAACCCAAAAAGACAAGGCTCTAACTTTAAATCAGGTGAGGGCTCTGGATAAAAAAGTAAAGGCTCGTAAAGAGCTAATCAAAACCATTCAGCAACAAGTCAGGAATTCAGAGATTCAAATTTCTCGTATGAAAAAAGAGATTTTGAAAAATCAAAAAGATATAGATCTTTTAAAAAAAGAATATGCCTCTATGATAAGAGAAGCNCAAAAAAGAGGTAAGCCAACTCAGTCTTGGGCTTATGTTTTTGCTTCATCAAGCATACAGCAAGCTCTTAAAAGGATATATTTTTTGAAACAGTATGTTGGTTTTCGTCGAACACAAGTGGATGAGATTAATTCTTTAAAAGAAAAAAAAGAAAAAAATATAGCTCTAGAAGAAAAAGAAAAAAAAGAAAAAATAAAACTGCTTTCAGAAGAGATTGCCCAAAAGCAAATTTTAATTAATGACAAGAATGATAGAGAAATAGCAGCTCAATCACTCAAAAGAAAAGAATCAAGAGTCTTGGCAGAGATTAAGAAGAAAAGAAGTGAGCTACAAAAATTAGAGAGGCAAATTCAAAAAATCATAAAACAGGAGCTTAAACGTCAGAGGAATGCGGCCCGAAAAAGTGGTAGTAATTCAAAATCCGCAAACTCGAATTTAGCCACATTTGAATTGACTCCTGAGGGGGCGGCTTTGGCAAAGAATTTTTCTGAAAATAAAGGGAACTTACCATGGCCGGTAAAACGAGGAATCATCACACAGGATTTTGGCCCCAATATTGTCCCAGGAACATCAGGGGTTTCAATAAAAAATCCAGGTATTGATATTGGGACTCCAAAAGGATCTATGGTTAGAGCTGTGTTCCGGGGTGAAGTATCAACAGTTGTAAGAATCCCCGGAGCAAATCGCGTAGTGCTTATTAGGCATGGTAATTATTTTACAGTTTACTCTAACCTTGAGGATGTTTATGTGAAAACAGGCGATAAAGTAGATCTCTTAGAAGAAATAGGTTCAGTGGCATCTGATCCTGAGACTGGAGAATCTACCGTTCATTTTGAACTTTGGAAAAACACAGAGAATCAAGACCCAAAACCTTGGTTAAACCGTTAAAATTATAACAGCACCCAACCTTGCGCGAGTAGAGGTTCTGCAATTTTATATTTTACATTTTTTTGCTCACCTGAAGTGATATTTGTTATTGTTACAATATCATTACGGCCATATTTTTTTTCACTTTTTATAGGCTTACCAGCCCGGTTTACTCTTGAAGTATTATCAGAATTATTCGAATTACTATTACCCGGCCCACTTGTCGTGTAATTAATTTTTGAGGTCTTTTTTTCAGATGCNCGTTGAACGCGTTGAGAGGAATTTTGCTCGTCAGGCTTTGGGAGGTTTGCATTAAAAAGGAAAGAAATNGAGTTTTTATTCAAATCATCTAACATCTCTTTAAAGAGGCCAAAGCTTTCGTGTTTATAAATTAGCAATGGGTCTTTTTGTTCATAAACTGCACCTTGAACATTTTGACGGAGATCATCCATATTTCGGAGATGGTCTTTCCAGGACTCGTCGATCATTGACAGGACAACACTTTTTTCTAAATCTCGAATTAAACTTTCTCCTTTGGATTCTACAGATTCTTTTAAATTAGTTGGAACCTGCAGTCCTTTTTTGCCATCTGTGAAAGGGACTAAAATTGTTTCGACATCTTTACCCTGTTCTTGAATCACATTTTCAAGAACAGGTAGCGCTTGAGATGCTACTTGAGAATTTCTGGATGAATATGATTTTAGAGCAACTTCAAATGTTAATTTTGATAATTCGGGTAGTGATATTTTCTTGAATTCACCTTCGTCAACAGCAGGTAATATTCCAAATAGCTCAAATACGTCTAATTGATATGATGAGAACTTATCTGATGATTTAGAATTGGAAACTACATTTTCAGATAGATCAAAAGCCATATTAGCAATATCGACTTGTAGTCTCTCCCCTGAAAGAGCATTTTTTCTTTTGCGATAAACGCCTTCNCTTTGAGCATTCATTACATCATCATACTCTAATAGCCTTTTACGCATTCCAAAATTATTTTCTTCAACTTTTTTTTGAGCCCTTTCTATGGACTTCGAAACCATACCGTGCTGAATGACTTCTCCTTCTTTGTGCCCCATTCGATCCATTAAACTTGCAATTCTTTCTGAGCCNAATAATCTCATAAGATTATCCTCTAGGCTTACAAAAAATTGNGAACTGCCTGGGTCTCCTTGCCTNCCAGAACGACCTCTTAGTTGCCGATCAACCCTTCTAGAATCGTGACGCTCTGTGCCTATGATAGCNAAGCCTCCTGCATCCACAGTTTCTTTTGATAATTTTATATCCGTACCTCGACCAGCCATATTTGTTGCTATGGTAACTGTACCTGGACGACCAGCTTCCGCAACAACATCAGCTTCTTTNTGGTGCATCTTAGCATTTAAAACTTGATGTGGGATTTTACGGATATTCAGAGCTTTACTTAATAATTCACTAATCTCAACAGAGGTGGTTCCGACTAGAACGGGACGTTTATTTTCTCTCAAAGCTATTATTTCGTCTATAACCGCATTGTATTTTTCACGTTTTGTTTTGAATACAAGGTCATCTCTGTCGTCACGAGCGATAGGTCTATTCGTGGGAATGACAGTAACATCAAGTTTATAAATTTCCCAAAATTCTCCAGCTTCGGTTTCAGCCGTCCCAGTCATTCCAGAAAGCTTGTTGTACATCCTGAAGTAGTTTTGGAGAGTTACTGTAGCATAGGTTTGTGAAGCAGCTTCTATTTTTACATTTTCTTTCGCCTCAATGGCTTGATGAAGCCCGTCTGAGTATCGGCGACCATCCATAATTCTACCCGTTTGTTCATCAACAATTTTAACTTTTGAATCCATAACGACATATTCAATATCTTTTTCAAATAAAGTATACGCTTTCAATAATTGATTTATCGAGTGAATTCGCTCACTTTTTGTTCTGTAATCTCGAACAAGAGTATCTTTTTTTTCGGCTTTTTTTGAAGGAGAAATTTCAGATGACATGATCGAATCCAATTCGGTAGACATATCAGGCATAATAAAAAACTCAGGATTTGTTAAATTGCTTAGAAGTTCTATCCCTTTATCAGTCAAATTAACTTGATTCTGTTTTTCCTCTATGGCGAAGAAAAGAGTTTCGTCCACGACTTTCATCTCTTTACCTTGATTTTGAAGATAAACTCCTTCTGTTTTTTGAAGTAAGGCCTTATTTCCGGACTGGGATAACAATTTTATTAAAGCTTTATTTTTAGGAAGAGCGCGATGGGCTCTTAAAAGTTGAAAACCTGCATCTTTAGAATTCCCTTGATTAAGAAGGTCTTTTGCTAACGTTATTGCTTCATGGGATATGCTTTTTTGGCTATTAAACAACTCAATTACAAACTTTTTTAGATCATTGTATTCGTGTTTGTCACCATTTGGAGTTGGGCCAGAAATTATAAGGGGGGTTCGTGCGTCATCTATTAAAACAGAATCAACTTCGTCTACGATAGCATAGTTATGACCTCTTTGGACAAGGTCATCCGCCTCTCTAGCCATATTGTCTCTCAAATAATCGAAGCCGAACTCATTATTTGTACCAAAAGTTATGTCTGCTGAATAAGCTTTACGTCGCCCCTCGCTGTTGGGTTGATGTTTATCAATACAATCAACACTTAAGCCATGAAATTGATATAGTGGCCCCATCCACTCAGCATCTCTTTTGGATAAATAATCATTAACTGTAACAACATGGACTCCTCGACCGGAAAGAGCGTTTAGATAAACAGGGAGAGTTGCAACAAGAGTTTTTCCTTCACCAGTCGCCATTTCTGCAATTCTCCCCATATGCAAAACAGTTCCGCCAAAAAGTTGAACATCATAATGTATCATATTCCACGAAACAGGGGTTCCTGCAGCTTCCCACTCGTTATTCCAAGTGGCTTTTTCCCCATCGAGATTTATGGCACTGAACGATGATGATAGTTCCCTATCTAAGTTCGTACATGTCACATTGAGTGGACCTATTGACCATTGCCGAGCAGTTTCTCTGATAATCGCGTAGGCTTCAGGAAGGATTTCATTTAGAATTTTATCTTCAGCAGCTTCAGCAGCCTTAGTTAATTCGTCAATTTTTGAGTAAAGAGACTCTTTAATCTCAAAGTTATTTTCTTGATCCGCAGTATTTTTTAAGGAAATGATTTCCTCTCGTTCTAGTTTTGAGGATGATTTAACACGCTCTTTAAATTCATTGGTTTTTTGACGAAGG
The DNA here is from genome assembly GCA_002682945.1 of Cryomorphaceae bacterium. Lineage (GTDB taxonomy): Bacteria > Bacteroidota > Bacteroidia > Flavobacteriales > Schleiferiaceae > TMED14. The sequence goes on from NYSL01000013.1 coordinate 37,630, forward strand.
CCATCAGGTGAAATGCCCCGAATAGACTCTTCTGCAAAGTGAATCTTTTCGACATATGGCTGAATCTCTTTTAAGTCTTTTTTAGATTTATCGCCAAGTAATTTTTGAAGAAGCTTTTGAATCATCTTGCATATAAAAGTACAAACCCTTGAGACACCAGAGTTATGTGATTATTTGTTAAAGCTAGTATTCCTCTTCATTCCAAAGAAAATCTTCATCTGATGGATAATCCGGCCATATTTCTTCTATGGACTCATAAACATCTTGATCCTCTTCTTCGATAGCTTGAATATTCTCAACTACTTCTAATGGGGCACCCGTTCGAATAGCATAATCAATCAATTCATCCTTTGTGGCAGGCCATGGCGCATCACTTAAATAGGAGGCAAGTTCAAGAGTCCAATACATGTTTATATATGCTTCTTATTTTTCGCAAATATATTCTTTTTGTGGGCCTACACAAGTACTTTTTCTCACATCGGTTTCCAATCTATTTCCTTGGCCCCTGTTTTTGCTGAAAACCAGCGAGAAAGAGTAAATAAATAATCGCTTAATCGATTTAAAAGTGGGATTGCACTTTTAGGCAGGGGAACATCATCATTAGATAATGAATTTTGCAATTCAATTGTAAGTCGTTCAGCTCGCCGGCAAATTGCTCTTGCAATATGAGTTTGACTAATTATTAAATTTCCTCCAGGTAGAATAAAGTTTTTTAAAGGAATCAATTCTGACGTCATTTTGTCAATTTTTTCTTCTAAAACTAATATCCAGTTAGATTTTACTTTTGGAAGCCTATTCACCATATCAGCAGAGTCATTGGCAAGATGTGAGCCCAAAGAAAAAATCCATGATTGAATTGTTATCAGATCTTTCCCCTTGTTTTCAAATTCTTCTAGATTTGAAATTTGATCTCGNAAGAGACCGATATGNGAATTTAGTTCATCNAGAGCTCCATAAGAATGGATTCGCACATTAGACTTGCTTACACGCTTCCCGCTGTAAAGACTCGTTTTNCCCCCATCTCCAGTTTTTGTATAAATTTTCACTTCTTTATTAAATTTGNATGTCTTTTTTTTAATAGGCTCTTTTTGAAATCCCTTCAACATAATTTACAAAAGATTGGTTAGACACTCGATTGCCTCCTGGAGTTGGGTAATTTCCGGTAAAATACCAATCACCTAGATTTTCAGGACAGGCGATGTGTAAGTCCTCTATGGTTTGATAAATTATTTCAACTTTTGCTCGAACATTTTCAGGAGTAAGTATTTCTGAGATTTTTTCAGAAATTTCTGATGCTTTAAAAGGTTTATAAATTGATTTTACTACATTTTTCTGGAGCGACATTTCTTTTTTAAGCTCGGACTTAGCTTTTTTATAGGTCTTTTCTATAATTGAACTTAACCCTCTTTCTTTTAGTAATTCAATAGCTGCTCGGAATGCTGCAAATTCATCCATTTTTGCCATATCAATACCATAACAATCTGGAAATCGTATTTGTGGTGCGGAGCTTACAATAATTATTTTTTTCGGGCCTAGCCGATCTAACATCTTTAAAATGCTTTTTCTCAANGTAGTCCCCCTTACAATACTATCATCAACAGCCACAATTGTGTCTTGCGATTCAACAACATCATAAGTGCTATCATATACATGTGAAACCATGTCATCACGAACTAAATCTTGTGCTATAAAAGTTCGAAGCTTGACATCTTTCCAAGCAATTTTTTCCACTCTAGGCTTGCGTTCAAGAACTTCTAAAAGATCATCCTCTGATGANCTATTTTTAAGTTTTAATAATTGTTTTACTTTAACCTTATTTAATTCTGTTTCAACTCCTTTAACTAGGCCGTAAAATGAAATTTCAGCTGTATTTGGTATAAAGCTAAAAATAGTATTATCTATATTATTATCAGCAGCATGGAGTACTTTTTTAGCTAATCTCCTTCCTAGTTCGATCCTTTCATTATAAATGGCGCCGTCATTTCCTCTTGAAAAATAGATTCGCTCGAATGAGCAAGCAAGTTTNTTTTTTGGCTCTAAAATTTTTTTTATTGAGACTTCACCACTTCTTTGAATCCATATCATGTGTCCAGGAGGGACTTCTTTTACTTGATCAAACTTTAAATCAAATGCGGTTTGAATGACCGGNCGTTCCGAAGCGACTACGGCAATTTCTTCATCAAAATAATAGTAAGCGGGACGAATTCCATTCGGGTCTCTAATCAAAAAAGAATCTCCTTGACCAACCATTCCCCCCATTGCATATCCACCGTCCCAGCCTTTTGAAGCTTTTTTCATGACGCTTTGAAGATCAATATTATCAATCTGAAAATTAGATTTTTGAACTTTGTTTAAGTCATGGTTTTTTTCAGATTCAGACTTTAGACGATCATTTTCTTGGTCTAAGAAATGACCAATTTTTTCCATTACCGTNACGGTATCTGCTTGTTCTTTGGGATGCTGTCCAATAGAAATTAATTCTTCAATTAATTCAGATGTATTCGTCATATTGAAGTTCCCTGCTAATATGAGATTTCGACTCATCCAATTACTTTGTCTTAGAAAGGGGTGGCAGGACTCAATGGAATTAGATCCAAAAGTCCCATAACGAAGATGACCTAGATATGCTTCACACGCGAAAGGTAGATTTTTTTTTACCCATGAGACGTCTTTAATATTTTCAATTTTTCCATTCAGTAATTCTTGAACACGCTTTTGAATTCGATTGTAAATATCCTGCATCGGGTTATTTTCAATTGACCTGTATCTACTGATATATCTTTGCCCTGGCGGCATATCTAATTTTATTCCAGCCAATCCAGCGCCATCTTGTCCTCGATTGTGNTGTTTTTCCATCATGAGAATCATTTTGTCAAGACCATAGAGAGCGGAACCATATTTTTTTTGGTAATAGTCAAGGGGTTTNCGAAGCCGCAGAAGGGCGATTCCGCATTCATGTTGGATAGCGTCACTCATTTATATTTTTTCAAAAACCAAAGGTAGCACTTCACTAACTTAGCTCAAATTGTTTGAAAAAATTTATGAGTTCACCGGTTATAGATATTCACACACACATTCTTCCTAAGAAGATTCCTTCATTTGCTAAGAAATTTGGATATGGAGGTTTTATAAGTCTNGACCATCATTGCAAGGGGTGCGCCAGAATGGTTAAAGATGATGTTTTTTTTAGAGAGGTTGGTGAAAATTGCTGGGATCCAAAAATACGATTAAGCGAATCCAAAGATTCAGGAGTGGATATTCAGGTTTTATCTACAGTGCCGGTCATGTTTAACTATTGGGCTAANCCAAAAGACACTCTAGAAACTTCAAAGTTTCTAAATGATCANATTGCGAATATAGTTCAANCCTATCCCATGAAATTTGAGGGCCTTGGCACATTACCAATGCAGTCTCCTGAGTTGGCCTTATTAGAACTTAACCGTTGTAAAACAATTGGCTTAAAGGGTATTCAGATTGGAAGTCATGTAAATTCTTGGAATTTAGANGCTCCAGAATTGTACCCCGTTTTTCAGGAATGTGAGAGACTAAATATGTGTGTATTTGTTCATCCATGGGACATGATGGGGTCAAGTGCAATGGAAAAGTATTGGCTTCCCTGGCTAGTGGGNATGCCAGCAGAATCGAGTAGGGCGATTTGTTCTTTGATTTTTGGTGGAGTATTGGAGAGATTGCCAAAATTGAGAATAGCAATAGCTCACGGCGGAGGTAGCTTTCCATCTACCATTGGTAGAATTGAGCATGGATTCAATGTTAGGCCAGACCTTTGNGCGATTGATAATAATATTTCTCCATCGAGCTATCTCGGCAAGTTTTGGTTAGATAGTCTAGTGCATGATAGAAAAACGCTGAATAATATTGTCGATTTAGTCGGTGAAGACCGAGTNATTTTGGGTTCAGATTATCCTTTCCCTCTAGGAGAAAATAGACCTGGAAACCTTATTCGAAATATGGATTGGCCAAAATTGAAAAAAGAAAAAATTCTAGGAACCAATGCTTTGTATTGGNTNAATGGNTNATNTGTCAGCTNACNTATACTTTTTTTGCTAAGCTTATTGGAATTTNAATTTCTTTTGAGTTTTTGCATTTTAGATTTATAAAACCCGGTTTAGNNGAAATTACTTTCATTTTCATTCCTAAACGAAGTCCTAATGAATCCAAATCTTTCAAAAATATAGAAGAGTCTTCTTGCACCCCAGAAAATTCACAGTTTTCACCTGTTGCCACTTCAGTTAAAATACTGTTTTTAATCAAAGGAATTTTTAAATCATTACCAGGGATAGGGTCTCCATGCGGGTCAAGTTTTGGAAAGTTTAAGAATTCGTCTAGCCTTTGCGTTAGTTTTTCACTTTTTACATGCTCAAGCTCTTCGGCAACATCATGAACCTCATCCCAATTGAATTTTAGTTTTTGGTGCAAGAATACTTCCCAAAGCCTATGCTTTCTGGTGAGAGAAGTGGCTAATTTTTTTCCTTTATCCGTAAATAGAATTGAACCATATTTTTGAAATTTAACTAATCCTTTTCGGTTAAGCTTTTTCACCATAGAATTAACACTAGGAGGGGAAACATGAATTTTGTCAGCAAGAGTATTGGTAGTTATGCTTTGACCTGATTGCGTCAAATTGAGCATTGCTTTCAAATAGTCTTCCTCACTGCGAGTTATTTTTAGATCATCAGTAGGGTTCATTCCGTAAATCTCAAATCAGCCTTCATTACAAATCCACAATTATCGCATGTTCGATGTTCCTCAGAGCGATAAAAGTTTTTAAAATGAGATAAAAAGTCAGTCTCAATATTTTTTAGATCAAAGTAAACTTCATGCAAAAGAAAATTACATGAGTCACAATACCATAGAAGTCCATCTCGGAAACNCCGCCCTTCNCTTTTTCGTTCAACAACTAGACCAATNCTGCCCTCTTTCCTAATTGGAGAATGAGGAGTTTTTGCTGGGACAAGAAGCATATCTCCTGCTTTTAATATATGATCTACGGGACCGTTTTTCTCCTGAAGACGAACCGTTATTTCTCCTTCCAGTTGGTAAAAAAACTCTTCGGTTTCGTTGTAATGATAATCTTTTCTGGCATTTGGTCCGGCAACTACCATAACAATNTAGTCATCCGAANCAGGGGTCAGATTTTTATTNCCTACGGGCGGAACCAGTTTATGACGGTTCTCACTTAGCCAGTTGTTGAAATTGAAAGAAGTACTCATTTTTTAAAGATAATTAATGAAAACGCATTTGTNCCGATTTAAAACTCTTTTTNGGTTTTTAATGTTATGTGATTATACTTTTCTCATCCAAAAGAATGTTGTTCCCTTTAAATTTCGGATTTTTGTCAAATGATCAACCAAAATAGCTAATGAAATTTTTGAACTTAAAAAATCAATTCCCCATTTTAGGTCAAAAGATTAACGGAAAGCCATTAGTCTATTTGGATAATGCTGCGACTACCCAAAAGCCNCAGACTGTTATTAACGCGGTTTCAAATTATTATAAAACTATCAATAGTAATGTTCACAGAGGCGTCCATACTTTAAGTGATAAAGCAACAGACGCTTTTGAATTAGTCCGTGAAAAATTAAGATATCATATTAACGCTAAGCATAATCACGAGGTCATCTTTACAAAAGGAACAACTGAGTCAATAAATATAGTTGCTCATGGCTTTAGGTCTCTTCTCAAGGCTGGTGACGAAATTCTAGTNACAGAGATAGAACATCATAGTAATTTGGTCCCATGGCAAATGCTTGCTTCACATTCAGGGGCTAAATTGAAATACATAAGGTTACTTCCAAATGGAGAGTTAGATANTTCTAATTTAAAGTCATTAATTCATGACAAAACAAAAGTAGTCGCCTTTAATCATATCAGTAATGCTCTTGGAACAATAAACCCTGCTCGAAAAATAATTAAAGCTGCACATAAAGTAGGCGCTTGTGTATTAATAGATGGAGCCCAGGCAATGCCGCATTTAAAATTTGATGTTCAGGATTTAGATGTCGATTTTTATGTAGGCTCTAGCCACAAAATGTACGGCCCCGCAGGAGTTGGATTTTTGTACGGTAGATCAAATTGGTTAGAGAAACTGCCCCCTTACCAAGGTGGTGGAGAGATGATAGAAGATGTTAATATCATGAATAGCACATATGCAGGATTGCCTCATAAGTTTGAAGCAGGAACCCCGAATATTGAGGGAGTAATTGGGTGGGGAGTTGCAATTGACTGGTTAAATGATATTGGTCTTGAAAAAATTCGACTTCATGAGGATGAGCTTCTAAAATATGCGACTCAAAAGATGCACCAAATATCAGAGGTGGNACTTTATGGAGAAGCAAAAGAAAAAGCGGCAGTGATTTCGTTTAATGTAAAAGACGCTCACCCATANGATGTTGGAGTTCTTTTAGATCAAATGGGAATTGCAGTTAGAACTGGTCACCATTGCGCTCAGCCAATTATGACATGTTATAACATTCCAGGTACAATTCGAATTAGCCTCGCGGCATACACTACCAAAGAAGATATCGACTTATTTCTTATAGGTCTGAAAAAAGCCATCTTACTTTTGAAATAATGCAAAGAATTTTAAATATCGAAAACGATATAATTGAGGAGTTTTCTTTTTTTGAAGACTGGATGGATAAATATGCTCATCTTATTTCTTTGGGAAAAGATTTAAAACAGATGTCACAGGCCGATAAGTCTGATGAAAATCAGATAAAAGGTTGCCAGAGTCAAGTTTGGCTGAATGCTGGACTAAAAGATAAAACAGTTCAGTTTGAGGCTGATTCTGATGCGGTAATTACAAAAGGGATGATTGCGTTATTACTTAGGGTAGTTAATGGACAGAGCCCTGAAGATATTGCTAATTACGAATTTAAATTTCTTGAAGAAATAGGATTAACTACACACCTATCTCCCTCAAGAGCTAATGGTTTACTCAGCATGGTAAAACAAATAAGACTATATGGAGTTGCATTTCAAGGAAAAAAAATATGAAGGAAATGAATGATGATGACATGCAAAAATTAGGCGAAAAATCCATTGAGGTTCTTCATTCAATTTTTGATCCTGAAATCCCCGTTGATATTTATGAGTTAGGTTTAATTTATGATATTGAGGTTAGTGAAGATGCTGATATTCATATACTGATGACTCTGACTTCACCGAATTGTCCAGTCGCTGAATCTCTTCCTTTGGAGGTAAAAGAAAAAGTAAAAACCATTCCTGAAGCCAATGAAGTGGAAGTTGAAATCACTTTTGACCCTCCCTGGACAAAAGATATGATGAGTGAATCAGCACGTTTAGAACTAGGAATGCTATGATATAAAATAAATTTTTCAGGATGGAAGAAATAATAAATAGAGTTTCAGAATCAAAATCTTTGGTGGTGTTTGACCTTGAAGACTATTTCCCCCCTGCAGGAATTTCAGAGTTTGACCTTGCCCCCATGCTTGACAATGGAGTGATGCGAGAAAAAAAATGTAGAGATTTTTTTGCAAAATTTGACGCCTCAATCTTTAGGGATCAATTAGTTACTTTTTTTTGCTCAAAAGAGGCAATACTACCTCAGTGGATTTGGCCAATGGCCTCTAATTCAGTTGCTAAAGAAGCTTTGTATGTGACCTCTGGTAGCAAAAACGAAGCGCTTCAGGCTTATTATGCCCAACGATTATCTCGGATCCATTGGTCAGATTTCTCGGGAAAAAAAGTATTATTAAAAGGTTGTGGTCAATATCCGGTGCCCGACTCTGCATACTTGCAAGCTTCAATGCATTTAAGTTTAACAGCACAGAAATTGATGTATGGTGAGGCATGTAGCAACATATTAATTAAATCGAACAAATAAATAAAATGCAGGATCTAAATACGGATTTTCGACTAATAAGTCTTAACAGGAAAATAGATCCATTAAGAAAAGAAATTCTAAATCACCAGTTGTATTCATCAATGAAATCATTATCAGAAGTACGTGTTTTCATGGAGCACCATATTTATGCTGTTTGGGATTTTATGAGCTTGTTAAAAGCATTACAGCAAGATTTAACATCTGTTAAGTCAGCATGGACGCCAACAAAAGATAGGTCATCAAGAAAATTAATAAACGAAATAGTTTGCGCTGAAGAAAGTGATGTTGACTTGAACGGGAATCCTGCAAGTCATTATGAACTATATCTAGACGCAATGAGGCAAGCCGGGGCTAAAACTCGACCTATTACAAAATTTGTTCAAAAGCTCGAGGAAGGTTTTAATCAAAAGGAAATAGTCCGCTTTAACATCTCAGAAGCAGATGAGGATTGTATGAATTTTATAAGAAGCACTCAAAAAATCATTAAGCGTGGAAAGACTCATGAAATTGCAGCAGCGTTTACATTTGGTAGAGAGGATTTGATTCCTGATATGTTCACCTCTCTGGTTAAAAAACTATATGAGGACCACCCCTCAGAGCTTTCTGCATTTGTTTATTATTTGGATCGTCATATTGAGCTTGATGGAGATGAGCATGGCCCAATGGCTTTGAAAATGATACACAACTTATGTCAAGATGATGATCTAAAGTGGCAAGAAGTTGAGGACGCTAGCATGGAAGCTTTGAAAGCGAGACTTAAACTTTGGGATCGTATTCACTCCAAACTTTGAGATTATAACTTTTAGGTTACAATTATTATCTTCGCCCCCTTATGAAAAAAATACTTGTTTACTTACTAGCCCTATTATTCCTTTTTCCAAACCCAGCAAGTGCTGATGAGGGGATGTGGATTCCTTTATTGTTAAAGAAGCTTAATTACAGAAATATGAAAAAGGCGGGACTAAAACTCTCTGCAAAAGATTTGTATGATGTAAATAATGGTTCTTTAAAAGATGCAATAGTTTCTTTTGGCGGTTTTTGCACTGGTGAAGTGATTTCGAAACAAGGTTTAATTTTAACAAACCATCACTGCGGATATGATGCAATTCAAAAACACTCTACTCTAGAAAATAATTATCTCGAAGATGGTTTTTGGGCCATGAACCTGCAGGAAGAGAAATCGAATCCGGGGCTTTTTGTAAATTTTTTGATTAGGATCGAAGATGTTTCAAAAGAAATAAATAAATCACTTAGCGATACGATGTCAGAAAGAGAGAGAGCTATGGCCATATCGGCAGCCTCAAGAGCCCTAACATCGAAAGCGACGGAAAACACTGATTACCAGGCCTCCGTTGAATCTTTTTATCATGGTAATGAGTTTTATTTATTTGTTTATGAAAAATTTAGTGACGTTCGTTTGGTTGGCGCACCCCCAAGCAGTGTAGGTAAATATGGTGGAGATACAGATAATTGGATGTGGCCACGACAAACAGGAGACTTCTCAATATTTAGAGTTTATTCAAACAAAGACGGTAAAGGAGCAGACTATAGCGAAGACAATATTCCTTTGCGCCCCAAGCATTCTTTACCTATTAGTTTAAAAGGAGTTGAAGAAGGCGATTTTACTATGGTATGGGGATATCCAGGAAGTACTGATCGATACCTTTCGAGTTTGGGTGTTCAGCAGGCAATAGATATTTACAATCCTTCTGTTGTGGAGGTTCGTGACGAAAAATTAAAGGTAATGAGAAGTTACATGAACGCGGATCCTAAGACAAAGATTATGCTAGCTTCATCCTACGCGCAAACAGCAAACTACTGGAAATATTACATCGGCCAAACGGAGCAATTAATTAAGAATAATGTTTTTGAGAAAAAAACCGATTTAGAATCAAGATTTGTGAACTGGGTCTCAAAGGATGAGAAACGAAAATCTGAATATGGTGAGACTTTATCATTATTAAAAGAATACTATTCAGGAAGCGACTCAACGGTAAAAAATAGAGTTTATTTAGTTGAGGCACTAATTACCGGCCCATCATCAGCACTATTTGCATATAGGGCTTTAGGCGGATTAGAACGTGCACTTGAAAACCCAGCGATGCTAGAAAAAATTCGTCCTAGAATTTTGGAGGGCGCAAAAGCTCATTTTTCCGAATTTCATGCTGAGTGTGATCGTGATTTAATGGCGACATTATTTAAAATGTATTCAAATAAAATCTCCAAATACCAACAGCCAGATTTTTTAAAGAAAGTAAAAGAAACGGATAGCTCATTTGAGGCATATGCAAATCGCATTTATGAAACTTCTATTTTTATGTCCGAAGACCGGTTTACGAGTTTTCTCTTAAATCCAGATAGTTCTAGTCTCGCAGATGATCCACTTGTTCAAATAGCTAAAGATTTTAGAAAATCATATTTTGGCTCAATGAATGAGGAGCTTTCTTCAAAAAAGGAAAAAGGATATAGACTTTTGACCAAAGGCCTGAGAGAAATGCTACCTAATGAGGACTGGTCACCTGATGCAAACAGTACGATGAGAATGACATATGGTAGCATTGGTTCATATGAACCAAAAGATGGTGTGACATATGATTATTACACTACTCTTTCCGGTGTTATGGAAAAAGAAGACGAAACAAATCCAGAATTCTTTGTGCCGAAAAAGCTGAAAGAGCTTTATCAGAATAAGGACTATGGTCAATATGCAGATAAAAATGGAGATTTGCCTGTCGGACTTATTTCTAACAATGACATTACTGGAGGGAATTCAGGATCACCACTCATTAATGCAAAAGGAGAGTTGATTGGAGTAGCATTTGATGGAAACTGGGAAGCAATGTCAGGAGATATCTTTTTTGAAGATCAAATTCAACGTACCATTAGCGTAGATATTCGCTATGTATTGTTTATTGTCGATAAATACGCTGGTGCCAAACACCTTATTGATGAAATGGTATTGAACTAGATTTAATCGTCCATTCTCTCAAGAGCCCTTGAGAGCTCATCAAGGTTTTTGAAACTCAAAATTATTTGCCCTCCTCCATCAGGCTTAATCTTAACCTTAGCGTCGAGTCCGAGTTTTTTTCGGAATATATCTGCAGCCTCGATATTTTGAGAACCTTTTTGCAATTGCTTTTCCTGTGTTAAATTCCTTACGGCTTTTTCCAGCTGGCGAACACTCCAAGATCCTTTAATGCATTGATGATAAAGATTATCTCTTTGTGAATTTTCGGATATCCCTACAAGAGCTCTTGCATGTCCCATTGTAATATCTCGATCTCGTAAGCCCGCTTGGACAAGAGGAGACAGCTTTAGAAGGCCGATGTAGTTGGCAACGGTTGATCGATTTTTGCCAACTCTGTCAGAAGTTTGCTGCTGAGTAAGATTACAATCTGTCATTAGTCTATTGTATGAAAGGGCTATTTCCATAGGATCCAAATCGCGTCTTTGAATATTTTCAACCAAGGCCATTTCAAGCGCTTCTTGATCATCAGCCACGCGCACAAAAACAGGAATACTTCTTAGGCCAACAATTTTGGCTGCCCTGAACCTTCGCTCCCCAGAGATAATTTGATAATGCCCATCTCCAATATCTCTGACTGTTATGGGCTGAATAATTCCTAAAGATTCTATAGAAATGGCCAAGTCATTTATTAAGTATTCTTCAAAATTGGTTCTAGGCTGCGAGGGGTTAGGTTCAATTTTGGTGATATCCAAGGGAAAAGAGTCAGAGATCATTTTTTCTGATGATACATTTTCTTGGACCTGATCTGAATCAGGTTTTAATAGTGCGGATAGCCCGCGGCCCATGGCCGGACGTTTAGGTAAAGACATAAATCAAATATCGTAATTAAAAGACATATAATTTGATATTTTCTACATTCCATGATAGCTTACCTTTACGCCCAGAAACCATGAAAGATATTCGGAATTTTTGCATTATTGCACACATTGATCACGGGAAAAGCACTCTTGCTGATCGCTTGATGGAGGAGACTAAAACAGTTTCTGCACGTGAGCAAAAAGATCAACTGCTTGATAATATGGATCTCGAAAGAGAAAGAGGGATCACGATAAAGAGTCATGCAATTCAAATGGATTACTCGCATGATGGACAGGATTATCGTTTTAATCTTATAGACACTCCTGGACATGTAGATTTTAGCTATGAAGTAAGCAGGTCAATATCTGCATGTGAAGGTGCTCTTTTGATAGTCGACGCAGCTCAAGGGATACAAGCACAAACGATTTCAAATTTATATCTGGCTATAGAGCATGATTTGGAGATTATTCCAATAATGAATAAAATTGATTTACCTAGTGCAAACCCAGAAGATGTAGCAGATCAAATTATTGAGTTAATTGGTTGTAAGAGAGAAGATATTTTAAGCGTTTCGGCGAAAACGGGCGATGGTATACCAAACTTACTAGAGGCTATTTTGACACGAATCCCTTCACCAAAAGGCGATGTTAATGCTCCTTTACAGGCGGTTATTTTTGATTCTGTTTTTAACCCTTTTCGTGGAATAGAAGCAATATTTAGGGTATCAAGCGGAAAAATCAGCAAGGGTGAAAAAGTAAAATTTATGGCAACAGGTAAAACTTATGCTGCTGATGAAATTGGAATTTTACGATTGAACAAAGATCCGAAAAATGAGCTCCTAGCAGGAGATGTTGGTTATATTATTTCAGGAATTAAAGAGGCAAAAGAGGTAAAAGTTGGCGACACAATTACATCGGTTGAAAACCCTGCGCTTAAAGCTTTGGCTGGCTTTGAAGATGTTAAACCTATGGTTTTTGCCGGGATTTATCCCGTCGATACAGAAGAATTTGAGGAGTTAAGAGCATCTCTAGAGAAGTTAAGGCTGAATGATGCCTCACTATCATTTGAAGCAGAAACTTCTGCTGCTCTAGGGTATGGTTTTCGTTGTGGTTTTTTAGGCATGCTACATTTAGAAATAATTCAAGAACGCCTTGAGCGTGAATTTAATATGACCGTTATAACAACTGTACCTAACGTGTCATATCAAGCTTACAATAAGTCAAGTCCAGACTCTATGTTTCTGGTTAATAACCCCTCTGATTATCCAGAACCTTCGGGATTAGATAGAATTGAAGAGCCATTTATTAAGGCTCAAATAATCACAAAGTCCGAATATGTAGGAGGTGTTATGAATTTATGCATTGATAAAAGGGGTGTTATTACGGGCCAATCCTATTTAACAGCCGACCGCGTGGAGCTCTCTTTTGATATGCCTCTAGCTGAGATTGTATTTGATTTTTATGATCGTCTCAAAACAATTAGTAGAGGCTACGCGAGCTTTGATTATCAGCCGATTGGGTACAAATCATCTCAACTTGTTAAAGTGGATATTTTGTTAAATTCAGAGCCCATTGACGCGTTGAGTGCTCTTATTCATAAAGAACATAGCCATGATATTGGCAGAAGGCTCTGTGAGAAATTAAAACAATTAATACCTCGTCAGCAATTTGTTATCGCTATTCAAGCTGCGATTGGAGCGAAAATAATTGCAAGAGAGACATTAAGCGCTCTAAGAAAAGATGTAACGGCCAGATGTTATGGTGGTGATATTACCCGCAAAAGAAAATTACTAGAGAAGCAGAAAAAAGGAAAAAAGCGAATGAGACAGCTTGGGAATGTAGAAATTCCTCAAGATGCTTTTTTAGCAGTCTTAAGGTTAAATGATTAAAGCAACAAACCTTTAATTATTTGGGACTAACTTCGTTATCATGTCAAAGAAGGAATCCTCGGATAAATTAAAATCCTTAAGAGAGCAAGCAAGACATGGTGGCGGGGAAAAGAGAATAGAAGCCCAGCATGCCAAAGGAAAGCTTACGGCGCGTGAAAGACTAGAGTTACTTTTTGATGGTGGTGAATTTGAAGAGATTGGTCAAATGGTTACTCATAGGAGCACACTTTTTGGGTTAGATAAAAAAAATTTTCTTGGTGACGGTGTCATAACAGCATTTGGAAGAGTTGATCAAAGGTCAGTTTATGCATATGCTCAAGATTTTACTGTTTTGGGAGGTTCATTGGCGGAGGCACACGCTGAAAAAATTTGTAGAATCATGGATTTAGCGCTACAAAATGGGGTTCCTATAATTGGCTTGAACGATTCAGGTGGTGCCCGAATTCAAGAAGGTGTTGTCTCTTTGGGGGGGTATGCAGATATTTTTTATAGAAATACAAGAGCTTCAGGTGTAATTCCACAATTGAGTTTGATTATGGGGCCATGTGCAGGAGGGGCGGTTTACTCTCCAGCATTAACAGATTTCGTTGGAATGGTTGATGGCAGTAGCTATATGTTTGTTACTGGCCCTAATGTAGTTAAAACAGTTACTCATGAAGAGGTGAGTTCTGAAGCTCTAGGAGGTTCAGAAACTCACGCATCAAAAAGTGGAGTCTCTCATTTTTCATATAAAGATGAACCCTCAGCAATTGCAGGTTTTAAAAAACTGCTATCATTCTTACCTCAAAATTGTGAAGATTTAGTCCCAAAATATGGATACGAGTCTATGGATGAATCTAGGCCTTTATTAGAGGAAATAATTCCTATTAGTTCTGAGAAGTCTTATGATATGAGAGAGATTATCAATGAAATCGCAGATTCAGATTCCTTTTTTGAAGTCCATGAAAATTGGGCCGAAAATATAGTTGTCGGTTTTGCTCGTCTTGCGGGTCGTTCAGTAGGCATAGTGGCTAATCAGCCTTTATTTCTAGCCGGGGTATTGGATAATCAAGCTAGCAGAAAAGGGGCTCGGTTTGTTCGCTTTTGTGATGCTTTTAATATTCCTTTATTAGTGCTTGAAGATGTACCTGGATTTTTGCCGGGCACAGATCAAGAGTGGAATGGAGTGATAACAAATGGGGCTAAGCTTCTTTTCGCTTTTTCTGAGGCAACCGTTCCACGGATTACGGTAATCACAAGAAAGGCCTATGGCGGAGCGTATGATGTAATGAATTCCAAGCATATTGGTGCAGACATGAATTATGCATGGCCCAGCGCTGAAATTGCAGTCATGGGGTCTAAGGGTGCTGCAGAAATTATTTTTAAAGACGAAATAAGAAACTCAGAGGACCCAGAAAACACTTGGAAGAAAAAAGAAAATCAATACGCCTTAGAGTTTGCAAACCCTTATAAAGCGGCGGCGAGAGGTTTTCTGGATGAAGTAATAGAGCCTAAAGAGACCCGTTTTAAGTTGATCAAAGCGTTTGATATACTGGAAAATAAAGTTGTTGAGCCGCCAAAGCGTAAGCATGGCAATATTCCATTATAAAAATCATTTGTCTGGTAAGGTTCACTGATTAACTTTGTCGACCCAAAACGGTGCCCCATCGTCTAAAGGCAGGACAGCGGTTTTTGGTACCGTCAGTCTAGGTTCGAGTCCTAGTGGGGCAACTTTATATCCTTGGTGAATCCATACAGATTTGCCAAGGATTTTTTATTTCGTCAAAAAGAACTTGAAGGTTTTATTGTCAATTTTTACGAAATAGCTCCCACTCGGCCAATGAATGGGGATCTCAATTCCATCAGACATTTTGTAGCCTTTCATTATTCTACCGAGAGAGTCAATAATTTTAACGTTATTTCTAGATCTTGATGGATTCATAGTAGTAAAATATAATTTTTGACCCCGAGAAAGGAGGGTTGGCCATATCTTATTGGAAGGCAGCTCCTCTTCATTAGTTCCTATCGTTGTCAATGACTTAGTAATGGCGTCAGACCCATTACAATCATTTGAAACAGCCAAAGTAACATTGTAAAAGAGCCCTGGGGGATTGTAGGTATGTGTTACTACTTTGCCAACTCCTGAATCTCCATCTCCAAAATACCATTTGTAGTAAGTTGCCCCCAAAGAGACTTCAGCATCAAAATCTATAACCATACCAGCGGGCCCAGTAGAAACTAGTTTTGCAGTCCAGTTTGCAAGAATGGAGTCAGTGGGGTCGCAGATATCAATAACAGAGCTGAAGCTATTGGTGTCTTTACAGTTATTGTAAGACTTTAATGTGACATTAAAGACACCGGAAGAGGAATAAGTATGTGAAACGGTTGCTCCAGAACCAAAATTTCCGTCACCAAAGTCCCACAAGAAACCTGATGAGCCATTTCCTCCAGATGATACCTGGAAATCATAGGTAAACCCATTTTCTTGAAATGTAAAAACGGGATTGCCAAGAGAAGAGCAGACATTAATTGTTTGTGTTGTATCGTCAATAAAGCCGCAGGGCAACTGGATTGTCAGTTTGACGTTGTATGATCCCGGTGTGCTGTAGGTATGGAAAGCCGGGGTTCCGCTTCCTGAACTGCCATCACCAAAATCCCAAGTGCATTGAGCATTATTGGGAACATTAGAAGCCACGAATCCACGGGAAAGGAAATTTCCATAATCGTAAAAAGATGCTACCACAGGAGGACAAAATGGGGCTTCATCAATGCAAAAATCATCAACAGCAATTTTCGCAAGTTGAGCATTTCTTGTTCCCGTTATTCGAAATCTTACGGTATCATTTTGATATTGCAGAAGGTTCACAATGTTTTGTTGCCAAGGTGAATTTTTTTGCTGTGTTGGTGCTAAAGATATCAGAGTGTTGGGCCCGCTGGCGCTCGTCCACCCATTACCGAAATCAATTTCTACAGATAGAGATTGAATGGCGGCACCATATAAATGACTTTTAAAATAAACTGCCGGAGTATCTAGTGCTGTTAAATCAAACCATGGCGTGGTGATGGTTGTGGAGTTTATTGGACTATTTCCATCTGGCTGAGTAAACATATATTTCCCAGTTGTTAAAACAACACTGTTACCGGGTCCTGATTGATTCCATGTTGACCCACCGGTTTTAAAACTCCAAATAAAACCTGTAGAATCAGAGCGTGACCAGCAATTGCCGATACTGCCATAAAATCCTGGTGCAAAATTAGGGTAGTAACCGACCCATGAGGAGTCCTCAAAGTCTTCACAATAAGGGGCTAAAATGGGAAGACAGCTTGATAAAGTAGATTGAAAACTGGATTTTAAATCTGGCATCGTTAAAGAGTCCTGCTTTGAGGGTTCAACTTTTAGATTACTTTCCGCTGAAAAAACAGCGGAATTTATCAATATTGAAAAGAGAAATAAAGCAGATCTTTTGAAGTTCATGGATAGAAAATAAATTTTGAATAATTTCTGTTTTTACAAATTCAATGCCAAAAAGAGGGTGAACCCATAAGTGACATATAAAAATTAACCTTTAATCAAAGGGTTTAAACAATGAATTATTAGAATGGTAAACTTTAACCAACTTTTATGTATTTTTGCCACGACTTGTTGAAGAAAGAAAAGAGGGGACCACAAGTCCCCTCTTTTGTTCTTTAAACTTTTTAGAATAGAAATGGAGTTTTTAGACTTAAAAAAATTAATTGAAACTGAGATTGCAAAAATTGATGCATTTCTGGTCGATCTTGATATTAACAATGAAAAACAAATCAAGTTGTTTGTTGACTTGATTGAGGGCCATATTTCTGTGGATCAACTAAAGCTTTTAAGCCGCTCCATTGAAAATGCACTCGGCGAGGCCTCCGATGATTATTCAATTGAGGTGTCCTCGCCAGGTATGTTCAGTTCTTTTAAAGTTTCGGAGCAGTATAAAAAGAATATTGGTCGATCAGTGAAAGTCAGTACTCCTGAGAGTGGAAACCCTTTTAAGGGGACCTTAAAATCATTCGACGGCAAGCAAATAGAAATCCATTGGACGGAGCGTGTCCCGAAGGCCAAAGGAAAAGGAAAAATGGACAAGAATATTAATAAAACCATTCCTTTAAAGGATGTGTCAAAAATTGTTTTAGATTTTAAATTCTGAAATTTTTGAATTATGGAAAATATAGCTATTATCGAATCATTTGGAGAGTTCAAAGATGAGAAAAACATCGACCGAGTTACTCTTATGTCTTTTATTGAAGAGGCTTTTCGCGTTCAACTTCGCAAGAAGTTTGAAACTGACGAAAATTTTGACGTAATTGTAAATCCGGATAAAGGAGACCTGGAAATATGGAGGAATAGAACCATTGTCAAGGATGATTCTATTGAAGATCCGAATTTAGAGATTTCATATAGTGAAGCCATCAAAATCGAGCCAGATTTTGAAGTTGGAGAGGAAGTTTCGGAAGAAATTAAAATGATCGATTTAGGTAGGCGATTTATTTTGGCATTTCGTCAGACACTGGTGCAAAAAGTTCAAGAGCATGACAGTGGTGAGCTCTATAAGCGTTACAAGGATATGGAGGGTGAGATTATCACTGGAGAAGTTCATCATGTGAGGAATCGTGAAATAATTATATATGACGATCAACAAAATGAACTAATTCTTCGAAGGGATGAGATGATTCCGGAAAAAGATTTTTTCAGGAAAGGCGATACAGTAAGATCCATTGTCAAGTCAGTCGAAATCCGAGGTACTAAACCATTTATTCTCTTAAGTAGAACTGCAGATAATTTCTTAGCAAAGCTTTTTGAAACAGAGATACCTGAAGTTTTTGATGGAATAATTACTGTAAAAGGAGTCGTGCGCATACCAGGAGAAAAGGCGAAGGTAGCAGTTGAGAGTTACGATGATCGGATTGACCCTGTCGGTGCTTGCGTTGGAATGAAAGGTTCAAGAATACACGGAATTGTTCGTGAGCTTAGGAGTGAAAATATTGATGTCATTAATTTCACGACAAACACCCAATTGTACATTCAACGGGCATTATCTCCAGCTAAAATAACAAATATGGTCATGAACGAGGAAACCAAAAAGGTAGATGTTTATTTACCTGCAGATCAAGTAAGCCTTGCGATCGGAAGGGGCGGAACAAACATTAGATTGGCTAGTAGGTTGACGGAATATGAAATAGATGTTTATCGAGAAGATATTGTTCATGAAGAAGATGTCGAACTAGTTGAATTTTCTGACGAGATCGAAGGGTGGGTTATTGAGCAACTTCGAAAAAGTGGATATGACACTGCCAAGAGTATCTTGAATGTTGATACTGACGACATAGCAAGGCGTTCGGATCTCGAGATTGAGACCGTTGAAGAAGTTAGAGGTGTTCTTAAAAAAGAGTTTGAAGATTAATATTTGAAATAATTAAAACGAAAATTCACAACATATGAGTAATTACCGAATTAGTAAAGTTCTCAGCGAGTTGAATATTGGACTCGATACGGCTGTCGATTATTTAAAATCGAAGGGCCATGTTGTGGATAAAAACCGCAATGCAAAAATTAATCAAATAGAATATGATTTTTTGCTTGAGAATTTTGCCTCGGATAAGACAAAAAAAGACGAAGCGGAAACACTTATTCAACAAAAGCGAGTCGAGAAAGAGGCTATTCAAGCTGAGCGCGAAGAATCCCCCCCNAAAAATCAAATCTTTAGAGCGGAGCTAGATCTTAAAGGGCCTAAAATTTCAGGAAAAATAGACTTGCCTCNAAAGAAGCCTTCAAAAGAGGCAGTAATAGTCTCAAAANATGAGGAACTCAAAGGAGAGCAGANAGAAGAGTTATTTCAACAGAAAAAAAATCAAGGGAAAAATTCAGATTCTAAAGTCATAGAGACCCCCTCTAAAGAAAATGAAAAGCTGTCATCTAATAAATCTGATGATAAAAATGTTGAGCCTGANAAAAATGGAACTATAGCAGAAGAGGATGCAAGCCATAAGACCCAGTACAAAAAGTTAGATGGNCCAAAACTGACAGGTAAAACGATAGACCTTCAACAGTTCGCAAAAAAGCCAAAANCTGCGGGAGAAGGGGGTAAAAGAAAGCGGATTAAAACAGAGGGNCTTCAAAAGCCAGCTGCCGGAGGAGGTAGAACTACGACGGGCGCAGCCTCTGTTGGNGCTAAAAAAAGAGATAACAACCGGCCTGGTTTAGGTGGAGGAAAAGGAAGAAACCCAAAGGCTCAGGTTAAACCTGAAGTTTCGAAGGCAGATATCGAAAAAAAGATAAAAGAAACTTTAGAGAAGTTAGGTGGAAGTAAAAAATCTAAAGGCTCTAAAATCAGAAGAGATAAGCGGGCAGAAAGATCTGAAGCCAAGGAAATGGCGGAAATTGAGCGCATTGAAGGAGAAAAAGTTTTAAAGCTTACGGAGTTTGTGACCTTATTGGAATTTGCGAATCAAATGTCAGCCTCTCCGGCAGATGTCATCTCTACATGTATGGCTTTAGGAATTATGGCCAGTATGAATCAAAGACTTGACAAAGAAACTTTGACAATTATTGCTGAAGAATTTGGCTTTAGTGTAGAATTTGTGGATGAGGAAATGCAAGAAGTTTTTAATGATGAAGATCAAGAGGAAAACCTTGTTTCTCGCTCTCCAATAGTTACGGTGATGGGTCATGTTGATCATGGAAAAACATCCTTACTTGATTTTATCCGAAAAGATAATGTTATCGCTGGCGAAGCAGGTGGAATNACCCAGCATATAGGTGCATATTCAGTTCAATTNCCTAATGGACAATCCATTTCTTTTTTAGACACTCCAGGTCACGAAGCATTTACTGCGATGAGGGCTCGTGGAGCGCAAGTAACAGATATTGCTATTATTGTTGTCTCCGCTGATGATTCGGTGATGCCGCAAACCAAGGAAGCAATAAGTCATGCTCAGGCTGCAAATGTTCCCATAGTATTTGCAATTAATAAAATAGATAGACCTGATTCAAACCCGGATAAAATTAAGGAACAATTGAGCCAGATGAATATCTTGGTTGAAGATTGGGGAGGTAAAATACAATCACAAGATATATCTGCTAAATCTGGATTAAATGTTGATAAGCTTTTAGAAAAGGTTTTACTCGAGGCAGAGCTGCTGGANCTCAAGGCTGACCCTGATAGATCAGCAAANGGAACAGTCATTGAAGCCACTCTTGANAAGGGACGTGGTTATGTAATTACGCTTTTAAACGAAACGGGGACATTAAAAGTTGGTGATTATATTTTGGTGGGTCCTTACTCGGGCAAAGTAAGGGCAATGATGGATGAAAGAGGAAAACAGCTGAAAACAGCAGGTCCATCTGTCCCAGTATCAATTTTAGGCCTTGATGGAGCACCCCAAGCTGGAGATAATTATATTGTCATGTCNGATGAGCGAGAGGCTAAATCTATTGCAAATCGTCGAAATCAGCTACAACGTGAGCAGTCTGTCAGATCTCAAAAGAATCTTACCCTTGATGAAATTGGAAGGCGTCTTGCAGTTGGAGATTTCCAAGAGTTGAATATCGTATTAAAAGGAGATGTAGATGGTTCTATCGAAGCCCTTTCAGATTCTCTGCAGAGATTGAGTACAGAAGAAATTCAAGTCAATATTGTTCATAAAGCGGTTGGAGGTATTTCAGATAGTGATGTGTTATTGGCTACTGCCTCTAAAGCAATTATACTAGGTTTCCAAGTTCGACCTGCAGGCTCAGCAAGAAAACTTGCTGAAAAAGAGGATATTGAAATACGCCTTTATAGCATTATATACGATGCTATTAATGATATTAAAGAGGCAATGGGCGGCATGCTGTCTCCTGACTTTAAAGAGGAAATCACATGTTCTTTGGAAATCAGAGAGACTTTTAAAATATCTAAGTTTGGNACCATTGCTGGATGTATGGTTATTGATGGAACGATTACTCGGAATTCGAAAATTCGTATTATCCGCGACTCTGTTGTTGTTTACACTGGAGAGCTAGGCTCTTTAAAAAGGTTTAAAGACGATGTTAAGGAAGTGAAAAAGGGAACAGATTGTGGTTTAAATATTAAAAACTTCAATGATATTAAAGTTGGTGANGTNATCGAAGGCTTTAAGGAAGTGGAAGTTCAGCGTGAACTTTAATTCGTATCACTTTCGATTTCACCATCCTTTAGTCTAATTATTCGGTTGGCATGCTGTGCTATTTCCTCCTCGTGGGTTACAATGATTAGGGTATTTCCATTTTTATGAATCTCTTCGAAAAGCTTCATTATTTCATTTGAAGTTGTTGAATCTAAGTTTCCTGTGGGTTCATCAGCAAGGATTATTGAAGGAGAATTTACCAACGCTCGAGCAATAGCTACGCGTTGTCTCTGTCCGCCAGATAATTGATTTGGCTTATGAGTAATCCTATCTGATAAACCGACTTCATCTAAAACTTTTTTAGCTCGCGAGATTCTTTGCTCTTTTTTTTCACCGGCGTAAACTAATGGCAATGCAACATTTTGAAGGGCAGTTTGTCTTGGAATAAGATTAAAAGTTTGAAAAACGAAACCAATTTCNTTATTTCTNACATCGGCNAATTGATTATCATTCATTTTGCTTACATCCCGATTGGCTATCATATAAGAACCAGATGTNGGAGTATCTAAACATCCAAGTAAGTTCATCAATGTTGACTTTCCACTACCNGATGGGCCCATTAANGCAACATATTCCCCTTTTTTNATTGTTAAATCGATGCCTTTTAAAACGTGAACAGTTTGAGATCCAAGCTGGAAATTTCTAATTATATTTTTTAAGTCTATGACAAATTCTTTCATTTTAATCAATCAAATTATAATTGAATCCCACATAAATAATCCGACCAAAAATAGGGCCCCAGACTCTTGTCGCATCAAAATTTTGAATAAAATTAGGGTGGTTAGGNCCNAATATCTCGCTATTATCTANAACGCCGTCGATAGGACTTTCTTGTNTAAAATTAAATATATTTTCAACACCTATATAGAAGTCCCCGTTTTCNATAGATTTTCTTATTTGACAATTTAATATTCTATGCGCTGGGGCATCAACGATTATATTCCCCTCTATCCCTGGGGCCCATGGATGGGTGCTTGGTATTGGCTGCTCTCCATGAATTTGGATGGTCATGTCTACGGTCCAATCATTTTTGAATTTTCTACTTATATTTCCCATTGCTCTATGATTAGAAACAAAGGCTGCAGGCATTAGAATACTTATTGAATTTGTACCGTGTATTTCATTTCGAATATTTACATTTTGATAACGATATGCTAATCGAATTTCCGTGTTTTTATTTAATTTATAATTTGAAGATATNCCTGCCGATCTAGATATCATTGCAAATTCAGTTGGGTTTGATGATGTGATATCTGGATAAATNTACCTGCTTCGGTAAGTCCAAAAGTCTTGAATAACTGCTTCATCAAACCATGTTCCATGTAGATTAGCAGTTACAGATCCAGGCATGTAGTTCAAAGTAAAATTTCCTGTATAGCTAATTCCGGCATTTGTAGAATGCTCGTATGATAATTGGTCACCACCTAAAATGTTTCCATATTGGTTCCAAAAAATTTGCCTATTGCTGGCGAGCTTTCCCCATTCTTCAGTTATTGGTAGAGCCATCCTGAAACCTTGACCAAAGACTATTCTAAAAACATTTTTATCATTAGGTGCAAGTCTCATATGAAGACGGGGTGAAAAAGGCAATTTGTTTTGAGATCTTGAAATTATAGAATGCCAATCTAAACGCCCCCCACCAACCAAAGTGAGAAATTCATTGGGAGTCCACGACCACTCAGTAGAAACTCCAATGTTCTGCTCTATAAAATTTTGGTTTTGATNGATATCATTCGCTTTAAATTCAATATCGTATTCATCGTAGTACAAACCGACGGAGCTTGTTTGGCTTAGTTTCCCCCACTCGTTTCTGAATAATACTTGTGCAAGGCCACCAATTTGAAGAGCATTAACTTCTTTTTTATTAAAAAGGTCATCTAGACTACCCATGCTCCCATTCATATTTTGTCGGTAGCCATTTACAATAATTCCTATGGATTGATTTGGATTTTGCGGATTTACCCAACCAATTTTTGAAGTGTAAGCAATTCTATTCTGAATCATTTCAGATCGCCAGGGGCTAATAATTGTTTGAAAGCCTGGAGATTCCATAATCTGACCTCCCGCTTTATCATCACTTAGTATATGTAAAGTATGAAGGCTCTCCCAACCATTTTGCCCGAAGTATCNTGCTCGGATCATTCCATTTGCTTGATAACCAATTGGCATATCTGCAAACCCATCACTGTTATTATCGATTTTTAGACTTCTTCCGCTTGCATGTCCAAGGACTCCCAAAGACCACTTATTTGTGAGTTGTTTTCCATAAATAAAGTTAGATTCAGCTCTTCCTCCCCCGTTAATGTAACTATTCATTTTAAGAATAGACTTACCCGCTACTGCAATATCACTAAGGATATCCTCAGGCTTTAATATTTCAACATTTATTTGACCAGTCATGGATTCAAACCCATTAGTTACCGAGCCAATTCCTTTTGTCAACTGAATACTTTGAATCCATGCACCAGGGATATATGATAATCCAGAGTTTGCTAATAAGCCTCGGACAAGAGGTGTTAATTCAGTTGTTATTTGCGCATACTTCCCAGCCAGACCGAAAAGTCTTATTTGTTTAGTCCCAGTTACAGCATCTGTAAATGATACATCAATACTCGGGTTTGTTTCAAAACTTTCAGATAGGTTGCAACATGCAGCTTTTTTTAACTCCGCTCTAGAGATTATNGTTTTTAGTTCAGGGTCTTTTAATCCTATTGTACTTGCTGCCGCATCTGTTTTTATCTCTATACCGGGCAATTGAATCCCTCTAAATACTGAAGTATCCGCTTGCGAAAAAAGTAATTTCGGAAAAAGAAGAATTAAAAGGGTTCCAATATTTTTAACCACTTATTTCGTGGGATTTACGAATTTCCTCATTTCGATATTTGCAGCAATTATGGAGTTTCTCATAAATTTTGTCAGGTGCGAGAATTTTCTTTTCCTCACAATCACAAATTTGGTCATGACCAACATTTGAAATCGCCTGATGAACCTCTTTTTCAGAAATTTTTTTTGGAAAATACACAACAAAAGTTTCTTCAGTTTTCACATCCCATTCTACAGTCCAAACTCCTTTTAACTTCAAAAGGGATTTTTCAATTCTATTTTCACACATCTCGCAAACACCATTAGTAATGAACCTGAGCTCTATTTTTTTTTGGCCAAAAAGATTAATTGAAATAAAAAGAAAAAAACTAATAATTACATATTTCATTATTGAAAAGGGTTTTGATACAAGGTATCTGTTTCTATTTGGGTATCTGTTAGAGTATTTAAAAAAGCAATTACTGCCTGTCGCTCATTAAGGTTCAAATTTAATCCTTTTCCGCCACTATGACTTTGAATGAAGCCAGACATTCCAGGAGCTAGGTTCGGAGAATTGGAATTAACATCGCTATTATAA
>NYSL01000019.1 GCA_002682945.1 Cryomorphaceae bacterium
TTTTTAATCGACAAACAATTATGCATAAGAAGATCTTTCAATTAATTATTTGTTTGTCTCTAATTTCAAGCTGTGAAACGAACGATGTTCCTTATGTCCCTCAAGCTCAGATAAAGGCGAATCAACTAACAATTGGGGAAAATGGCGATTCTGTTCAGCTGGAAATACGCCTAGACGCTCCAACGACATCAGAGGTCTCGGTAAATTTATCTTATCAAGGTTCGGCAACATATGGTGAGGATTATTCCGTAGACCCATTAATTGGGTCTATTGCTGCGGGTGATACTTCTTCTGTTATGACCGTTATAGGTATCAATGATGAAGATGTGGAAGGTCCAGAGGATATAACCATAACTTTTATCCTGGAGAATGCGATTAACGTCGGACAAAGTTCAGTTTCTTTGATTCTTGATGATGATGACGATAACCAAGTTCAAAACTCTCTTGTTTTGAATGAGGTGCTTTATGATCCATTTAATAGCGGTTTGAATGGTGACGCAAATGGTGATGGAACTTATGTGCAAAACGAAGATGAGTTTATTGAGCTCGTAAATATTGGTTCTTCATCAATTGACTTATCAGGTTATAAAGTTTTTGATGCCTCAGCACTCTCATCAAATTCTCCAAGACATATATTTCCGTCGGGAGAAATTCTTCCTGCTGGTGGCGTATATGTTCTTTTTGGTGGTGGTGCCCCTACTGGATCTTTTGGAGGTGCAATTGTATCAACAACATCAACAGGAATGATGAATTTGAATAATTCTGGTGATATATTAACCATTGTTAACGCTCAGGATAGCGTTTTAATTCAATTCGACATAACGCCCTTATCAGACAATCCAAATGAGTCATACACTCGCTCTCCTGATTTGACCGGTGAGTTTGATCAGCATTCGAATATAAATTCTCTACTTTTTTCTCCCGGGACTAAAATTGATGGTTCTCCATTTTAATTATTGTGGGTATCCTGATTGTATTTGTTGTTTTATTTTTTGTTTGTTGGTCACTCATAAAAGGTTTCCCTGCGCAAGCAGTTCTTTTGTTTTCAGGTATCCTGATGCTGATGTTCGCAAGCCTAATGGGGTTTGACTTTTTGGAGGGCATTACAAACGATGATAATAAAATATCTATCGTTAAAGTAATATCAATCGTTTCTAACCAATTTTCAAAATCTCTGGGTGGAGTGGGTTTAATGATTATGAGTATTGGCGGATTTGTAGCTTATTCAGATCACATAGGAGCCTCGAATGAATTGGTGCGTCGAACTTTGGGAGGGATAAAGACATTAAAATTATCTCCTTCTTTAACCTGCGTAGCTATTCTTCCTCTGATGCAATTAATTTTTGTTTGTATACCATCTGCTGCTGGTTGCGCTTGTTTATTTATGGTTTCCGTATTTCCTGTTTTGGTGGGCTTGGGCGTTTCAAGGGCTTCAGCTGTTTCCGTCATAACCGGAAGTACTGCATTTGGAATGGGTCCTGCTTCCGCAATTACAGCGAGTGCGTCATCAATTGCAAACCTACCTATTGTTGATTATTTCATTCAATATCAGATTCCTGCAGTTGTTCCGCTAATGTTATTAATGGCTATTTCATACTACTTTGTGAATCGATATTTTGATCGAAAAGATAATTTAGTTTCTAAAAATATTTCCAATTATGAGACCCAAGAATTGCAGGTTGTACCTGGTTATTTCGCTTTAATACCTATCATTCCAATTATAATATTGGTAAGTGTTTATCTGTTAAATGAGTATATGGAAATAAATATTCTTTTAAACACTACCATGGCTATGTTGATCTCTTGGATAATAGCACTGTTTGCTTATTACACAAAAAATAAATCGATCAGCCTTTTAATGGAAAGTACTAAAGTTTTTTGGACAGGGATGTCGAATATTTTTGTAACTGTGGTGACATTAGTAATTACAGCTGGAGTTTTTGCTAAAGGTCTGATTTCATTAGGTTTTATTCAGGCTATGATTGATGGAGTTCAGTATCTCGGGTTGGGTTCCTCTTTAGTATTAATTATTTTCACTTTATTGGTTTTCTTATCTTCCATGCTAATGGGTAGTGGAAATGCAGCATTTTTTTCATTCGGCCCTTTAATACCGGACATTGCTACAAAGTTTGGTGTAAGCAGCATTAACATGATACTTCCAATGAATCTTGCCGCATCATTAGGCAGAACAGTTTCACCTATAAGTGGTGTGGTTTTGGCAACTTCCTCAATAGCTGATGTTCCTGTTGCCGAGATTGTAAAAAGAAATTTCATACCAATTTTTATTGCTTTGATAATAATGCTAACAATGCAAATCTTATTCTTATGATTTTATTCAAAAATGCTCGATTATATTCCCCCAAAGAAATGGGTACCGTTGATATACTAATCTCAGGTTCAAAAGTCTTATCTATTGAAAAGGATATATCAATCACGGGATTAAAATATGATACCTACGATCTTGAAAATAATATTGTTACTCCTGGATTTATTGATCAGCATATTCATTTAATTGGTGCAGGAGGGAAAAGAGGCTTCGGCTCCATGACCTCTGAATTAAGCGCCCAAGATTTATTATCTGTAGGCTCCACTTCAGTTGTTGGTTTATTGGGAACAGATGGGGTTACTAGGAGTCCAAAATCTCTTTATGCTAAAACTAAGAGTTTAGAGGATCAGGGAATTTCTGCATATATGCATACTGGATATTATGGTCTTGACCCAGTTCATATTATGAAATCAATTCAAGAGGATTTGGTTTTTATTGATAAAGTATTGGGATGTAAAATTGCTATTTCAGACATTAGATCATCCTTTCCAACCCTTCAAGAGCTTTTGAAAAAATGGAGAGAGGTTTACATAGGTTCAATGATTGGCGGTAAAAAAGGGATTTTGCATGTTCATCTTGGGAATGCTCCAAGTAAGTTAGATCTTCTTTTTCAAATGGTGAATGATCATCAGGTTCCCATTGAATCTATTTCGCCTACTCATGTCGCGAGAACATCAGATTTGTTTGATTCTGCTATAGAATTTGGAAAGTTAGGCGGTCGAATTGATATAACAACTGGCGCTTCTAAATTCACTGATCCTCATAACGCTGTTTTGATGGCTATCGAAAGAAAATTACCTATCGGTCGTATGACATTTTCTACTGATGGTAATGCGGGACTGGATTTAAAAGACAAAAACAATCACGTTATTGGTACAAAACCCGCTCCAATAAGGGCTAACCTAGAGGAGTTTGTAAAATTAGTTAAAACAAAAAATATATCTGTACCTGATGCTTTATCATTAGTCACATCGAATGTTGCCGACAATTTAGGACTAAATAATAAGGGCAGGCTACAAGTGGGTAAGGATTCTGATTTTTGTGTTTTTGACAGCTCTTGGAACCTTAAAACCGTTATTTCCAAAGGAAAAATTCATTCTATAGAATCATGAACAATGTGAAAGTTTTATTGAAGACTTTCTTGGTGTCGATGGCAATATTCTTATCGTCGGTACTAAAAGCTCAAATAACAGAAGATGATTACCTCGTTGCCAACGACTATTCTTTTGGAGAAGGTTGGACCTTTTCGGGATCAAGTGGTTATAAAATGAAGATAAGTGGGCTAATTCAGCCCAGTATGGATATTAAATATTTTCAAGATTCAATAATGCAACCAGTTACTAGCCGACAAAGATTAAGGAGGCTAAGGCTCAGGATAAATGGCGAATATGAGCCAGCCAAAATCCAATATCGTATACAGGTGGATCTTGGCGGAGTTCCTGAAATTGATAATTCTCAATCCACAAGACTATTACATGCTTACTTGACCTACAAGATTAATAGACGTCACAAGTTAATAATTGGTCAGAAAGTTAATCCTGTAAACAGTCGAGAAATGACGATGAATTCCGGAACTCTTCAGTTGGTGGATCGAAGTCGATTGACCTCGGCATTTAATACAATATTCGAGTATGGTCTATTTTCAGAAAGCACATTCAGATTAAGTTCACGAAATTATATTAGAGCCCTAACTTCAGTTACCTCGGGGGATGGCGATGTGCCAATGCAGAATGATCTCGGTGGGCTTAAATACGGTTTTCGAATCGATTATTTACCGAATGGTCTATTTACACGTTACGGACAATTTCGTCAAGCGGATTTAGTCCGAGAGAGAATTCCCAAGCTTGTCTTTGGAATCCGAGGAAGCTTCAATCAAGGGATTAGCAGCAGAAGGGGAAGGGCTCAAGGTGATATAATCTACTTGGATAAAGATTTTTTGCCATCACTGCCTAATTATTGGCAAATAGGAACAGATTTTTTATTTAAATTTCAAGGGCTCTCGGTGCTTGGAGAATTTGTTTCTTCGGATGCGTCTGTGCCTGAAAATATAAATTATCGGGTTAGAAATGACGGCTCCACATCAAGCAGCTTCTTGATTGATGGAAATCAAAATATTGAGTCATATGTGAAAAATAGAATGATGATAGGGAATGGTTATAATGTTCAAGCCGGTTATATACTAAAAAACGGAATCTCACTGGATCTCAGATATTGTTATTTACAGGCACCGGAATATTCGTTTTTGAATAATCCAACTTTTTATTCTCGTCCTGAAGCAATTTCAATCGGTTTGTCCAAATACTTTTCTCGCTGGTATGGCTTCAAAATGCAAAGCTCAGTAACCCGATTTTCTGTGGATGGAGCAAATTCAATGAATGGCGAACCACTTACAAAGCCTGAATGGTTAGTTCAGTTTATAACTAGTGTTTTGATATGAGACTACTCCGATATTTTTCACTTTTTTTTCTGATCATTTTATTCAGTTCATCCTCAGAAAAACTTGGAATTCAACCCAAAGTCATCACTGAATTATTTTTTCCAGATCCCGATATAGATATTCCTACACCGGGATTCTTGAAGAAAAAGGGTTACACAAATTTTATGGAGTTACGAGCTTTTTTAAAGGAAAAAGTTTATCAGTATCCTGATCAAATGAGTTTTGTTAATATTGGAAAGAGTCAAGATGGAAAAGATATATTGGCTGTAAAAATTCATGGAGAATCTCCAGTTAATAGTCCAATTAGAGTATGGTTGCAAGGAGGGCTTCATGGAGATGAAATGGGAAGTGTAGAGGGTATGTTATATCTGATTTATAACTTATTAAATTCTCCCAAGCTTTTGAATGAGTTTGAAATTATGATCATTCCTTTGGCAAACCCTGACGGTTACAGTAAGCAAAATCGATATTCAAAAAATGGGATGGATTTAAATCGGGATCACACTATGATTAGTGCTCCGGAAACGTTGTGCCTTAAGCGCGCATTTAGTTTGTTTGATCCCGAAATGGCCTTAGACTTTCATGAATATCGACCATTCAGAAGAGATTTTGTAAATCTTGGGAAATTTGGTGTGACCTCCATGTTTGACGTGATGTTTTTATATACATCTAACCCTAATGTACCCGCTGCACTTCGTAACCTGATCCATGACTCATTTGTTCGTCCTTGCTATGTGGATCTGGATAGTTCAGGCTATACACATCACACTTATTTTTCCACAGAAAAGCATCTTGGATCCATAAGGTTGAGGGAGGGGAGCTCAAGCGCAAGGTCGTCATCTACTTCCTATGCATTAAGCAATTGCGTCAGTGCTCTAATTGAGATTAGGGGTGTGGGAATTGGTAAAACTTCTTTTAAAAGAAGAGTTGCATGTGTCTCAGAGGTGGGTTTGAGCTTTTTAAGATCTGCAATTGAGTCAAAAACAGAGATGAGAAAAGTGTTAAATGATAGTTCCAAGCAACATGATATTATTTATGCAACGGATTATTTAATAGAAAAAAGAGATATGAATTTTATTGATCTCCATGAAAAGTCTATTCGATCATTTGAATTAGAGGTTAGAGACTTATCCCAGCTTCGGAATTCTTTGAAGCGAGATCGCCCTGAGGCATATTTGGTATCTGAGGAATTGTTTCGTGAAATATCTCCAAAGCTTGAAGCTCTTGGTATCGCTCATGAACTTATTGAATTCAACTCATTGGATAAGAATCGAGTTTATGAATATATCATCACTAAATATCTCCAAAATGGAACTCCTGAGTTCAGAGTTCGTCGCCAAAATGTAAAGTCAAAATTAGAACCCTACGAAAATGAAAATTTAAAAAAGGTATGGTATATCTCTACTTCGCAAAAACATGGATCACATTTGTTTGAGTTGTTTGAACCTGAAGCAAATAATAGCTATGTGGCTTGGGATATTATTCATACCGAATTAAATCAAAAACTAAAATATTATCGTTATCATGCTATTTAAAAAGGATACATTAAATATTTCGATTAACTCCATGAAAGTAATTTTTCTAAATCTTTTTTTTAGTTCAATACTTCTCTCAGCTCAAGGGTTTCAAGACTATGGCTTAGGTGGTGGATTAAAGGTTCAGTCTAGAGATTATAATTATGGATTCCAACTTGGTGGTGCTATTCAGCCAAGAATTTTATTCTCCTCTAACACAGGAGAATCAAACTCGAGGTTTAGTCCTGAATTAACTTTTTTAAGACTTCAAGGTTATGCGCTCAAAGAAAAACTTTCTTTTTTTATTCAATCAGACTATTCGAGGAATGATTTATTAATGGATGCCTGGATTTCTTATGCTCCGTTAAAGGCCCTTAAATTCACTTTTGGGCAGATGCTCAATGTCGGAAACAACAGAGAGATGTTGCTTTATGAGGATCAATTGTGTTTTGCGGATCGTGGTTTATTAAGCAGTGGATACAGTATGACGGGAAGGGAAATGGGAATAAAAATTGAGGGTCATTATCAGATTGGAATCTCAGGCTTTCACCCACAAATAATGATAACCAATGGAGATGGAAGGAATTCTTTTGGCACAGATTCTCGAGATATAGACCTCGGTGGCTACAAGTATTCTTTCCGTTTAGATTTGACCCCCTTTGGTGATTTTTCAAAAGAAAACAAAGCTTTTACCGCAGATCTAGCTTTTGAGAATCGAATGAAGTTACTTCTGGGGTTTGCAGGCTCATATAATTTTGGCGCATCTGGATCAGTTGGTGAATCTCATGGAGATTTCACATTGTATCGCAATGATGGGGAAGCTTTACCTGATTATCGAAAATGGTATTTAGATGCTTTAATTAAATATCGTGGAGGGTCGTTGCTGCTTGAGATGGGGCAGGCAACAGCGACATCACTTATTGGATTAAGACATTCACCAGTGGCCTCTGATGTTTTATTCCCAGAGGAGATTAGCGGATATTTGGCCTTAGGCACTGGCTATAGCGCCATGGGTGAAATTATGATGAATAAGAAAATTAGTATTTCTTCGAGCCACTCAATTATATATCCTGAATTTGGAAATTATTCTAACGGGGTTTTTGTTGCTAGTTCTCAAACCCGTTTTGGATTGAATTATTACCGGAATGGTCATAATGCTAAATTTAATATTAGCTATTCGTTATTTAGAAATGAAAATGATTTTCAAGAGAATCGGATAAGCTTAATTTTTCAAGTGAGAATTTGATGAATAGATTATTTTCGAGAAAAAATTGATTTGGCAATTAAGATTTTTGAAGACTCAGGGTCATTGGTTCATTAATAAAGCTTTTTATTCAGTTCAAAATTAGAGATAAATGTTTAAACGTAGTATTTTATATTCTTTTAAAATATTGAATATGAATGATTTATGTATTCATTTAATTTTTTGAACAAAGTTATAAACAGCGTGCGTTATCGGTAATTTTTTTTCTACTTTCATATAACACAAACAGAAAAAAACAACGGTTTATTCTGGTCACAGCAACTCGAAAGTTTTGCTGAATTGTGTCTCCAAGTGAGTGAATTGTGTCGTCGAAGTCGCAAGATAGANAACATAGTTCGCTTTTGAAAAAAAGAAGCTCTAGGGCGACACTGGAGAACTGCAGAAAAGAAACCCTCGGGTGGACGTAAAGGATTCTTCGCAAGAAAAATTCTAAAGTAAAATTCAGCAGTAGGGAGTGAAAAGGATCTCTGCAAGGAGAAAATAGAAACCCCAAAGCTTTAAGATTATCTCTTTGGAAATAGTCTTAAACTCTTGAAAGGAAATTTACTGGTTTCGACGAGTATGTTTTCTCTGGGCGGCCAGGTTTTGAAGCAATTTAAAATAGATGGAGACTTGTCAAACTGGGTCTTGAAACAAAGGCCAGGCTTTGAACCTACGAGGACAGAGTCGTTTGATGAAAATTGTTTTTAACGAGTGATGCAACAGGCACTAAAAGTATCTGAGTAATCAGAGAAAATGAAAGCAATAGACGATCCTACGGGATGTTTGTATAAATCCGGCTTACCGGACTAAACAAAAAAGGCGATAACCACGGTTATCGCCTTTGTCGTTTAATATGATTTAATATTTTATTCTAGAATCTTCTCAGATGCCTTAATTCCAATAATTGGAGCAAGAGCAACCCCCATTCCACACATCCTTGAGGCAATTAAAAGGTCGGGTTCATCCCAATATAATAAGGGATCTTTGTAGCCCCTTTTTGAAAATGCCATAATTCCAGCCCATCTGTTTTGAATAGAAAAATCCTGATTAGGTAACAGAACATCCTTTGCATATGATTCTAGGTAATCTTGGACTTCTTTTGTTGTTGTCATTTCTAATGAAGTTTCATTTATCTGAAATAGATTCCTGCCTCCACCTATTATTAAAGAATTGTTACTATTTCGAAAATATAGATATCCTTTTTTTGCATGAAAAACACCCTTGTAACAGATCGGTTTTGTCGATTTTATCATCAAAATTTGACCTCTTCCTGGGGTTATGTCAAGATCAGAATTAAGTATTTTAGGTGTCCAAGCATTTGCGGCCATAACCACTCTTTTTGCTTTAAATATTCCATTTTCCGTCGGTATGGTCCAGCCTTCTGAATTTTTATGCCAATAATTACGATTAGGGATATTTACTCCATTTACAATTTGATTACCTAATTCTTTATTTAAGCCATAAAGCGAGTTATGTGCTTTGCCAGGGTTTAAGCTAGCCTCGCCCTTAATTCTTATGGAATAAGGCAATTTACTTGATATTCTTTGATATTTAGTGTATATCAATGGGTTTCCAGACGCAGCTTCTCCTATTTTATTGAGATATGGGAGTTTATTTAAGACCTCTTTAAAATTCATTTCTTCTTCCCGNTCAAAAACTTCATAGCCACTGCAGTCATCCCATTCTATTATGTTACTTGGAATCCAATCTTTCCATATTGATAGGCCGAATATTCTATTACTTATTCTATTTACGGTTTGATTTTCTTCCTCTCGGCTTAGGTCATCGAGAATTTCTGTCGGACTTCCAAAACATGCAAAACCTGCATTTCTTGTGCTGGCGCCAGACTGACCCATTGGAAGCTTGTCTACGATACATATTTTGAGTGGTTTTTGTTTAAGCTCTTTTTTTTGTTTTTGAATCGCAATTCCAATGGATTGACCTACCAGACCACCGCCAATAATTAGTATNTCACCTTTAAAAAGTTCTCTGTTCGTCTCCCAATGTGAGAAATTGGCATGGTTTTTTGACATCCNTAAAAAATTTAATTATTCACTCTTTTTTCAAAAATTTTAATGATACGTNTTGATTTTTCACCAGAGCAATTTAAGGTAGCAATTGCAACCTCAGTTATAGTTTTTGGATTTGATGGAGTGAATTTGAAAATTTTGTTAGGGAAAAAATCAGGTAAACCCTTTGAAGGCGCATGGATTGTCCCTTCATCCGTTGTTAATGTTGATGAGGACACCACTAACGTTGCACGTAGATTATTAAAAAAAATAACNGGAACAGACAGCTGGCATCTTGAAAAATTAAATGGTTTTGCGGATTTATACAGAAACCCTCAAGGTAGAGTTATAAATATGGCTTATTATTGTACTGTTCGGTTAGATTCTGGTCTCGAGGATAGACTAGAGAAAGAAAAATATTCATGGTATAATTTAAATGAAATACCTTCTTTAGCGTTTGATCATAATGAAATTCTTGATTACGCTAGAGAGAGGCTGAAACGGAGAGTTAAAAGACGGCCAATAGGTTTTAGTCTACTGCCAAAAGAATTTACTATGTACAATATCCAACGTCTTTATGAGTGTGCACTTTCTAAGAATTTTGATAAGCGAAATTTTCGAAGAAAAGTCTTAAAGAGTGATTTGCTCATCGAGATGAATAAAAAAACTAGATCATCTACCCGAGCAAAACGACCATCAAAGCTTTACAAGTTTGATGAAAAAAAATATCGCACCCTCTCTCTAAAAGGATATGACTTTGTCTATCAATAGTGTTTTATTAATGAATTCCTTTCATTAATTTCTTAAGAACAGGAGTTAATGCAAACATCATTAGTCCGCCAATTCCAGATGTGATAGTAAGAAATACAAATAAATTCATGTCTGGGAAGATTCCCTCTAGAAGCGATTCCATGATGCCAGCCATGTAGTTAGCCAAAGCCATCGATGCGAACCATAAACCCATCATTACAGATACAATTTTTGGCGGGGCCAATTTTGTAATCATGGACAAACCAATAGGGGATAGGCAAAGCTCACCAAATGTGTGAATGACATATACGCCCACTAGCCACAAAGGGCTTACAAGTGCCTCACCTTCAGCTGCAAAACTGGCAAAAGACATGACAACAAATCCTAGGGCTAGAAAGGTTAGTCCCCAACCAAATTTAGCTGGTGTAGAAGGATTTTTATTTCTGGTTGCCAATGCTACCCAAAAAGAGGCAAGTAGAGGAGCGAAAATGAAAATGGCCAATGCATTTATAGACTGAAATAAAGATGCTGCAATTTCAGTATTACCAATCATTCTATCGGTTTCATCAGCAGCAAAAAGATTAAAAGTTCCTCCCGCTTGTTCGAAACCACTCCAGAAGAATATGTTCGCGATTGCAAATATAAAAATAGCACTTACTCTGCTCCATTCTTCAGAGCCATTTGTTCCCTTGAAAATCACATATCCTAATCCTAAAAATCCGATCGCCGCAACGATTTTTATTAATGTTCCCATTAAATTCTCTGAGATAGTATCTTGAAGTGTTAAAAATCCATAAACGAAAACTATTGAGGCGACTATGTAGGCTGTTACGTNAGCAAAATCCTTTGCTTTTAGTCTTTTTTCTCCCTTTCTTCCAGGGGGCATTCCTTGGCCCTCGAGTTTGTTTTCTTCAAAATAAAACCAGATACATGCCAAAAGCATACCGATTCCTGCTGCACCAAATCCATAACTCCATCCTACTTGCTCACCAAGTGTTCCACATATTATAGGAGCAAGGAAGGCTCCGAGATTAATACCCATATAAAAAATTGTAAAGGCAGAATCTTTTCTTGGGTCATTGTCTGAATAAAGTGTGCCAACGATGGTTGAAATATTTGGTTTAAAAAAGCCATTGCCCATCATTAGAAGGCCAAGTCCTAGATAGAACAAAAATGTTCTTTGAACCTCGTCGCTCATATAAATATGGGAGGCTGCAAGAGAGAATTGACCCAGAGCCATTAGAATACCACCAGTATATATGGCTTTTCTTTGACCTAATAACTTGTCTGCTAGCATTCCACCAACTATGGGTGTTAGATAAACTAATCCGGTAAATATTCCATATATCTCTAGTGCACTGGCTCTTTCCAGACCGAATCCTCCTTGGGCATACTCTGTTGTTAGGTAGAGAACTAATAGCGCTCGCATTCCGTAGTAACTGAAACGCTCCCACATCTCCGTGAAAAATAAAGAGTATAAACCTCTTGGATGATTGATTTTTGATGTTGCCATAAGTTCTTAATTGTTTTGAAGTCGATTAGCTGTCGAAGATAGTTTTTTATAGGTTTTCAAAGATGAAATTAGAAATTTTTGAGTAAAGATGTAAACTCGTCATACCCCCATAAATTCCATGATTTTTATCAGGATACAACATAAAGTCAAATTTTTTGTTTGCTTGAATCAAAGCTTCTGAGAGACGCATTGAATTTTGTACATGAACATTATCATCTCCAGTTCCATGAATTAACAAATAATTTCCCTTTAGCTTTTGGGCGTGAGTTAGCGGAGAGTTGTCATCGTAATTAAACCCATTTTCCTGAGGCGTTCTCATATATCTTTCTGTGTATATATTATCGTAGAATCTCCAATTCGAAACCGGAGCAACCGATACGGCTGTTTTGAAAATATCAGATCCCTTAAATATGCAGTTCGCGGCCATGAATCCGCCGTAGGACCATCCCCAAATCCCTATCCTATTCGAATCAATATTGATGTTTTTTGATAAAGTTTTTGCTGCAGATATTTGATCTTCAGTCTCGAATTTTCCTAGCGTTAAATAGGTNCATTTTTTAAAATCTCGACCCCTAGCACCAGTNCCTCTGTTATCTACGGAAACAATCCAGTAACCCCTGGCTGNTAACATTTGATACCAAAANTCTCGTCCACCAAATTTATTNTCNACNGTCTGACTTCCAGGCCCACCGTAAACAAACATTAGAACAGGATATTTCTTTTCTTTATCAAAATTTAATGGCTTTATCTGCCATGCTTGCAGGGTTTGATCATTATCGCACTTTAAGGTAAAAAACTCTTTAGGGCTTAGCTTAAAATCAGCAAGTCTATTTTGCAACTCTGAATTATTTTCAAGGACCCGAATAACCTTACCCTGATTATTGTACAAACTTATTATTTCAGGAGTATTTGCATCTGAATGATGAAGTATATAATTGGAGAAGGTTTTACTAAAAGTTGCTCCATTCCATCCTTTATTGGGACTGATTCTTATTTTTTTTCGCGTTTTTATGTAGCTTTTATAAACCTCTCTTTGAGATGGATCTATTCCAGCAGCCTGATAGTAAACCCAACCGGTTTTCATATTCACTCCATATAATTTGGTAACATCAAAATCTCCCCGAGTAATAGGTTTTACTTTACTTCCTTTTGAATCTATCAAGTAAATATGATTATAGCCGGACCTTTCAGACATCCATATGAAGGATCCATCTTTAAAAAAAGTTATTCCGTGATCCGCATCTACGTATGATTCTTCCCATTCAAGAAATAAATGACTGTGACTGTTTTTATTGGGATTAAAACGGACCAGATTTAAGCTGTCTTGATTGCGGTTTAGGGTAGATAATATGAGATCTCCTAAGGGAGACCAGTTAATTCTTGGGATATATTCATATTTAAGGTTTTTTGTGGCTTCAATATGATTCTTTTCTTTTATGTCATAAATCCAAATTTCAACTTCACTATTTTTTTCTCCGGCCTTGGGATATTTAAAAACATAAGGAAAAGGGTATAGATCATTTCCATATACGTCCATGCTAAATTCTCTCACAGCTCTTTCATCAAAACGATAATATGCAAGATATCTTCCATCTAGGGACCATTTAAGGCCCACGTGAAAGCCAAACTCTTCCTCGTAAACCCAGTCTGGCGCTCCGTTAATAATTTCATTTTTAGTTCCATCTATGGTGATTTTGCTTTCTTCTGAGTTAATAAGAGATTTGATGTATACATTATTTTCAAAGACGTAAGCAACACTTTCTCCATTAGGGTTAATAATTGAATTTTGAACTGGATGATCTGCAACTGAGGTAGTTGANTTATTCAAGAGATCATAAACCCATGTTTTAGCCTTATATGAATGACGATAAATAGATTCTTTTTCCGTTTCAATAATAACTTTATTTTCTCCCTTTACCCATTTGTAGGATCTTAGTGATAATTCATTTCCCTCTGGATCTTTTACATCACCATTNTTAATTAATATTTGCTGAGATTTTCCAGTTTGAAAATCAAATTTTTCTATACCATTTTCCGTTTTCCTNGAAAAATGTAAACCATCTTCCATTGATCGTAATCCATAAACTCCTTTGGATACAAATACCCTAGAGGCGAAAACATCTTCAAACTGAACTTCTCTTTTTTCTTGATCTGACTGACCATAAAGTGTAGGTGTTAAAATAAAAAATGAAATCGTNAAAAACCTTAGCATTGAAAGTGTAATTTTAGTCAAACTTTTTTTCAAATATGTTCGAAGATAAACCAAATTGGCTGGATGCTCTGAATGAGCAAATCGGAGAAGATAAAGTTTCTATTAAAGAGTCATGTCTCCAAGATTTTTCTCACGATGAAACGGAGGATATTTCGAAATTTCCCGATGTAGTAGTGCGGCCTGAAAATTCACAGGATGTTTCAATAATTCTCAAAATCGCGTCTAAATACAAGGTTCCAGTAACACCTGCTGCTGCAAGAACGGGCCTTTCCGGTGGCTCAATACCTGTTTTTGGTGGAATATCATTGAGTATGGAAAGATTTTCTAAGATAATTGAAATTGATGAATCAAATTCTCAAGCTACCGTNGAGCCCGGGGTCATAAATCAAGTTTTTCATGATGCGTGCAGGGAGAAAGGACTTTTTTATCCCCCAGACCCTTCTAGCTGGGGGTCATCAACTTTAGGGGGTAATGTTGCTTACAATGCTGGAGGCCCAAAGGCGGTTAAATACGGTGTTACTTCCTCTTATGTTTTAAACTTAGAAGTTGTTCTACCCAATGGCGAAATTATTTGGACTGGCGCAAATACATTGAAAAATTCTACAGGTTATAATCTTACGCAACTGTTTGTTGGCTCCGAGGGAACTCTTGGTGTAATTACTAAAATAGTTGTAAGGCTTTTGCCTTATCCAATGTCTTCATATACCTTATTAGCACCATTTAAATCTTCG
Organism: Cryomorphaceae bacterium; assembly: GCA_002682945.1. GTDB lineage: Bacteria > Bacteroidota > Bacteroidia > Flavobacteriales > Schleiferiaceae > TMED14. The sequence continues at coordinate 14,739 of NYSL01000019.1, forward strand.
AGTTTGGCATGTAAGGCAGTAGAGAAAATTTTTAGGTCAGGAGTAATTCCATCTGGCTTAGAATTTATGGAAAGAGATGCTATTGATTGGGCGACAAAAGATTTGGAAAAAATAAATATTCCTACCAATAAGGAAATAAAAGCTCATTTATTAATTGAGGTAGATGGTTACGACGATGATGCTGTCCTGAAAGAGGCAGAAAAAGTCGGGTCCGTATTAGAGGAAAATGGAGCTTTTAATGTTCTTTTTGCTCAAACCTTAAAAGAAAGAGATGCCCTTTGGAAATTGAGAAGAAGGGTGGGAGAAGCTGTTAAGTCTCAGAGTATTTATAAAGAAGAAGACACAGTAGTTCCACGATCTAAATTACCGGAGCTATTACGGGTTGTTAAATCAGTTGGAAAGGAGTTTAATTTTAAAACTGTATGTTATGGCCATGCCGGTGACGGGAATCTTCATGTGAATATTTTAAAAGGTGACATGTCGGATGAGCAATGGAATGGTGAATACCTTAAAACTGGAATTAGAAAGATTTTTGAAGCCGTAAAATCAATGGGTGGGACCATCAGTGGGGAGCATGGAATAGGTTTGGTTCAAAAAATTTATTTAGATGTAGTTTTTAATCAAATCGAAATTCAAGTTCAAAAGTCAATCAAGAATGTGTTTGACCCCCTTGNGATAATGAATCCAGGAAAGATATTCTTAGAGAAAACGAATTAATTTTTTACCGCAAAAGCGACTTCATTGGTTTTTATCACTTCGTATGGGGCATTGTATCCAAAAACTTCTAAGGGACCAATTATTATTAACTGATTGTCATCACACCAATCTTTTAATGACTTCATTGACTTTACTTTACTCTGCTCATTCAGATTCCCACNAAAAGATAGAGTCGCAAGGGTTCTCTTAGGAAGTTTGATAAAATCAATATTTTTTTGATTAGGTTCCGGTAAGTTTTGCATACTTCTGTCTGGCGGCATAAAGAATCTTACACTTGGTATAGATGTATCAGCGATCATAGCAACAGGAGCAGTCATACTCATTTTGATGTTCTCTTTATTCCCCCCAAAAATATAATTTGCCAAAGGTCGGAACCCCTCTCTTGACATAATTTCCTGCTTGCTATTAGATACTTTTACCTCANCCCAAAGAGAGCTTTTATATTCTCGTACCTCGAAGTTACCGTCTTTTTTGATGACTTTATAGGACGGTCTATCTAAATTTTTTGAGGAAAAATAGGTAAAGCCTGCAAAACAGGCCACACCAAGTAAACAGATGGTTAGAATCCAATTCATACTCAGAAAATAAAAAATTATATCAGGATGTTTGGTTCAGGTATCAATTTCGCCTTAAATATAGCATAACATAATACAGGAGCTGAGTTACTGCAGCAACAGCAGCAACTAAATAGGTTCTAGCTGCCCATTTTAGTGCATCTTCTGCCATATTATGATTTTGAGGGTTGGTTATTCCCGCTCCTTTTAGCCAAACAAGAGCTCTTCTTGAGGCATCATATTCTACTGGAAGAGTGATGACTGCAAAACTTGCAATCACGGCTTGTGTTGCAATTAAAACTAATAAGATCGTATTCCCACCCATACTCAAGGAGTACATACCAAAAATAGCTGCTATAAATACGAATTGCATGATTCGACTAGAAGCATTTACAACAGGAACCATTTTTGATCTCATGCCAAGCCAAAAGTAAGATGTTGAATGCTGAACAGCATGTCCACATTCATGAGCAGCAATCGCTGCTGCGGCTACACTCCTTCCTTGAAATACTTCTGGGGATAAATTCACGGTCTTATTTAATGGATTGTAATGGTCCGTTAATTTACCAGGGACTGAAACAACATTCACTGAGCTTAGGCCATAATAACCCAACATGGATTTTGCAACTTCCTCACCGGACATGCCATTATGAAGCAATTCTTGGCTATATTTTTTAAAGCGAGATTTGAGGCGATTTTGGACGTAAAACCCTAAAGCCATAAATGTTATAATAAGTAAAAGAAACATATTCTATATTTTTTTGATATTATGTGGAAAAGTACAAATTCAATGCCGTAATTAATAACCTGTCAAAATGTAGCTTTGAACTATGACAAAATTGGTNAAGCCGCTCATTTTAGTGACAAATGATGATGGTATCACATCTCCCGGAATTAGAATGCTTATCAAGCAGATGAATATTTTAGGAGATGTCGTTGTCGTCGCTCCAAATTCTCCCCAAAGCGGAAAAAGTCATGCAATCTCGATTAGTNAACCTCTGCGATGTGATCCAGTAGATATTGATTCAGGGCCACAAATAGAGTATTCGTGCAGCGGCACACCTGCTGACTGNATAAAACTTGCGATTCACGAGATTTTAGATAGAAGACCCGATATAATTGTTTCTGGAGTAAACCATGGAAGTAATGCCTCTGTAAATGTTATATATAGTGGAACTATGGCAGCAGCAATTGAGGGCGCGATGCAAGGGATTCCATCAATTGGATTTTCAATATTAGACTTTGACTGGAATACTGATTTTTCGTTTGCTGAAAAATATATTTCTGAAATCACTTCTAAAGTGATTCATCAAGGTCTACCAAATGGCGTATGTTTAAATGTAAATATTCCAAAGGCTAAAAATAAAGACTACAAAGGGGTTAGAGTATGTCATCAAACAATTGGAAAGTGGGAAGAAGATTTCGACAAACGAAAAGATCCTTTCGATCAAGATTATTATTGGATGTCTGGTGAGTTTAAAAATCAAGATGATTCAAAGAGTTGTGATATTCGGACTTTAGAAAATGACTTCATCTCAATTGTACCCATTCAGTTTGATTTAACCTCTTACGATTCAATCGAAACTTTAGGTGAATATTTTAATAAATGAACATTAATAACAGATCTCTTCTTGAGGGNTTAATGGGATTTGTGATCTCTACGGGAACCCCCTTATTCATTTGGACGNTATTATTAGCAACATACCCGGATTTGCCCTCAGTAAAAAATATTGATACGGATTTATGGTCTTATTTACTCTTTAGGGTCATTTTATTCTCTGTTTTGTTAGTTTTTTCTTTTATCGTAATCTCTGCACTATTAAAGAGATACCTGATGGTGAAGGTTATGATATTAGTATCATCAATTTATCTTATTCTCTATCTTTATTTTCGTTGGGAATGGCTTTGAAATCAAAAAAAAGAATATTTGTTCTAGCAGGAGAATCTTCGGGNGACTCTCTAGGTTCAGAGTTGATTAGAGCAATAAAATTGAAATGGNCCGATGCTGATTTTACTTTTTGGGGAGGGAAGGAGATGTCTTCCGCATTGGGGGATCAGACGCCCCAGGTGAGTCTAAATGAACTTTCAGTGATGGGATTTCTTGAAGTCATTAAGCATATTCCGAGAATAATGCGACAGGAGAAATTTTTGAGAAATTTTTTACTTGATTGGAACCCAAATATTGTTATCTGCATTGACTATCAAACATTCAATGCTCGNCTAGCCAGGTGGATTTCAAAAATAGGCCTNAGGAAAAGAGGTTGTAAGGTATTTCAGATTGTAAGCCCTCAGTTTTGGGCATGGAGATATCGAAGGGTTTATGATTTAAAAAAACATTTTGACGCTGTATTTCCACTATTGTCTTTTGAATCAGAATTACTAGAATCAGCAGGGGTCAATGCTCCATATTTTGGCCACCCTGTCGTAAATCGAATAAAAAATGATACCCTCCTCGCTGACTCTGGTTGGCTTGCATTACTTCCTGGTAGTCGGGTTCAGGAGATATCAAGACATGTACCTGTATTTTTAAATTCAGCTAAAAAAATTGGTAGACCATTTAAATGGGTTAAGCCGCAAAGTATTGAAATGAGCGATTATCTCAAGCTTCTTAAAATCTATTCTGGAGAAGATTTTCATTCAAGTGAAATCGTGAAAGGGTTAAATCAAATTGAGGGAGCGTCCTTGGCGATTGTAGCATCTGGAACGGCAACCTTAGAAATGGCTTTAAAGGGCATTCCACAGGTTGTTGCATACAAGACTTCATGGATATCATACTTCATCGCAAAGTCATTCATACGTGTAAAATTCATTTCATTAGTAAACTTGATTTTGAAAAAAAATGCAGTTAGTGAGCTTATTCAAAACCATTGTAAACCTGAGTATTTAAGTCAAGAATTAATGAAACTAATAGATAATCCAAGGACTCAGAATGATATTTGCATGGATTTGAAATCAAAACTGGATATTGGAATGGATCCAATGGATATGATTGCTCAGTATATTATCAAGGATGCCTAGATTGATATTTTTATTTTATTTTCTCTTTTGTGCTAGTACTTCATCTTACTCTTCGGTCACTATTCCACCAAATATAAGAGTTCATTTATTTTCAGATCGAAAGGTACAGGAGATAAAAATTCAAGGAGTTGCCTTGGAGATAGGAGTTTATAAATCAGGAAAAGTAGAAAAGATAACTCTGAATAAATTTAATGTTATCGTAGAAAAAAATAAGGTAGCTAATCAATCCGNGGTAACCATTAATTCAGAAAAAATTGACAGTTCTTTAAATTTTGGTATCGATTCCATTATAGTTTCTTCGCAGGATGTTATTAGAGTGCAAACTATAGGTGGAGTCACTAGAAATATTTTTGGCTCTTTACGGATATTAAGGTTCAAGAGTGATTTATTGCCTGTTGCATTATTGTCTATGGATTCATATTTAATTGGTGTTATTGATGCGGAGCTAGGGCGGTTAGATCACATAGAACTCTGGAAAGCCCAGGCTATACTCTCTCGGACATGGGCCATGAGAAATTTCAGGAAATTTTCAAAAGAAGGTCTTCCTTTTGGGGTCACGGATGATGTTAGATCTCAAGCATTTCATGGGTGGCCCATGAATACAAAAAGATTGCTTAAGCTCAAATCTGCTGTAAAAAAAACATCGAAAACATATGTTTCCGATGCCAATAAAAANCCAATTGAAGCCTTATTTCATGCAAATTCAGGTGGTCATACAATACCTTCCGGGTGGTATTTTAATAGTCGGGCTTCATTAGTAGCTGTAAAGGATTCTTTTAGTTTAAATGCTCCACAAACTTTCTGGGAAAAAAGAATTGATAAAAAACAATGGTTAGCTTTTTGTTTCANGATTTTTGATAAAGATTCTTTGGATCTTGAATTTTCTAAATTCATTCTTTCATTNCAGCAGCCTGAAAGAGTGGAGTCAGTGGTTTTTGGAGGCGTGAAAAAGAGGCTTCGAATATTTAGGGAGAAGTTTTCATTGCGTTCAACATGGTTTAGCGTTGTCGATAGCGGTGATTCGTACGTANCTCTNAAGGGTAGAGGTTATGGTCATGGTATAGGAATGTCTCAGGAGGGAGCTTTAAAGATGGCTCAAAGTGGATATTTCGCAGATCAAATTATAAAATTTTACTACCCAAATTCATTCTTAGAAAAATACGAATGATGAAATTATCTATGATTCAGAGTTTCTGATATCAAGCGAACCTGTTTTGCTTCTTTGGGGTCATGAACGCGNAGTATTTGTGCGCCTTTTTGTAAGGCATAGAGATGAATTGCACTTGTTGCTGGAAGTGTCTCCTCAGGTTTGCTTCCCAGTAGTTTCCAAAGCATACTTTTTCTTGAAATACCGACATAAATAGGATGACCTAATTCTCTAAATCCATTTAGATTTGANAGCAAACGATAGTTAGATTCTAATTCTTTACCAAAACCAAAGCCGGGATCAATCAGTACATCAAAAATCTCTTTACCTCTGAGCCTTTCCAATGCATAGCTCAGGTCTTTAAAAACTTTAGGGAAAACATCTTCTGACCCAAGGGCTTTGTCCTGCATATTCTCCGGTGTCTTTCCTTGAGGGAAGTGAGTAAGAACATATGGAGTCTTATATTTTGAGACTATATCTAGAATTCCTGGGTCTATTGTTCCTCCGGAGATATCATTAATTATTGAAGCTCCTGACTCAATAGCCATTTCCGCAATCTTTGATCTGAAAGTATCTATGGAAATNGGAATTTCTGGAAACTCTTTCGCGACTTGAGTTAGGCCTGATTCAAGTCGACCCCACTCTTCTTTAATATCCGGTATTTTGGAGCCGGGTTTGGTGCTGCAACCTCCGATGTCTAACCAGTCTGATCCATCGCGGATAAGACTTTCTGCTCGATTCAAGATATCTTTGTCATTTGAAATACTTCCCTTGTAAAAAGAATCTGGAGTTAAATTGATAACTCCAACAATAACAGGTTTCTTGGCATGCCAAAGTTGGCCTGAAATATTTAAAAAAAAATGGACGGAATGCATTATCTTTCACAACCCTAAAGGTAGTCATGAAAAATACCAGAAAAGAGTATTCCACAGTAATGGAATTGTGCCGCAATTTGTTTCAAAAAAAAGGCCAGGATTATGGCACTGCATGGAGAATTTTGCGTTTGACATCTTTAACTGATCAAATTTTTATAAAAGCGAATCGCTTGAGGTCAATACAACTCTCTGGAGTCCAAAAGATTGAGGATCCAATGGAAGGGGAATTTATCGGAATCATAAATTACTCCATAATGGCATTAATTCAAATTGAAAAAGGTGTCGTTAACGAGCCAGATATTGATGCTGAAGAGGCTTTGACCCTATACAATAGGCATTCATCAGAAATCTTTTCTTTGATGGAAAATAAAAACCATGATTACGGCGAGGCATGGCGGGACATGCGAATAGCGTCCTTAACTGATTTGATACTTCAGAAGGTTTTAAGAGTCAAGCAGATTGAAAACAATAATGGTGAAACTTTGGTTAGTGAAGGTATTGATGCTAATTATATGGATATGGTTAATTATGCAGTTTTTGCTTTGATTCACCTATCAAAAAAAGTTTAAATATGAAGTTTGTAATCATTAATATCTCACGATTCTTAGTGGGGCTATTATTTGTCTTTAGCGGGGTCATCAAGATGAATGATCCTGTTGGCTTTAGTTTTAAGTTAGAGGAGTACTTTGGAGAAGATGTATTAAACTTACCTTTTTTACAGCCCTTTGCGCTAAGTTTTGCGGTCTTTATCGTGATTTATGAGGTAATATTAGGTATCACCTTGATTCTAGGTATTTGGAAAAGAATCACATTAGTGAGTCTTGCAGGGATGATGGGTTTTTTCACCTTTTTAACTTTTTANAGTGCATACTATGAGAAAGTAACTGACTGTGGTTGCTTTGGAGATGCAATACCCCTCGAACCATGGGAAAGCTTTGGAAAAGACGTTATCCTCAGTGTTCTAATTGCAATATTAGTTTTTGGTAGGAATCATATTCAGCCATTCTTCTCTTCGCGCCTAAATCGATTGGTGTTAAGTACGGGTATTTTTGTAAGTGTTGGCTTTTCATACCATGTATTAGAGCATTTACCAGTTTGGGATTTTCGCGCCTATAAACCTGGCACAAATGTCTCAGACGCTTTAAAATCAGCGGAAGATTTGGGTCTTGATCCACCTGTTTATGAAACATACTATACAATGCTTGGTAGCGATGGANAATCTTTCGAAATTTCAGGAACAGAATACATAAATCAGAAGTTATGGGAAAAACCATATACCATAGATCCAGATGGGACTTTTTCGAAAAAAATTAAAGATGGGTATGAACCACCNATACATGACTTTACAATTAATATAAACGGGATGGATCTCACACAGGATTATATTTCAGGTAATGTTATTTGGCTGGTTGCTTATGATTTTGAAAAGTCAAATTATTCTGAATTAGTAAGGCTTACCAAAGAATTAAGTAAATACACTCAAAATTCAAGTTTTAAAGTAGTTGGGATGACAGCTTCATCAGATGAAAACATATCAAAGTTGGTAGGTGAAACGTCTTGTTCATTTCCATGGGCGGTGATGGATGGAACTGCGTTAAAAACTATTAATCGTTCGAATCCAGGAATTACAATTCTTGAAAATGGAGTAATAGTAAGGCATCAACATTTCAATGATGCATTTTTTAACCTTGATTGAAATGATAAAGCGAATCTAAAATGAAAATTGAGGGGGCAAAAATTATACAACCATTAATTGTTCTCCTCGGAGTAGCTTCATTAGTTTTTTTCCTATTCCATTCAGTTTCGGGAGATCCTGCTAGAATGATGTTGGGTCAGGTAGACGATCCAATTGCTTTAGAGGCGATCCGCATTGAATACGGCTTAGATAAGTCTTTATTTGAGCAATATTGGAATTATTTAAAAGGGTTGTCACCCTTGGGCTTCAGAGAAGATTTGTCTTGGGGACTTCGTTGGCCTGATCTCCAGACATCATATCAAAACAAAGGTGTTGCTGTTACTTCAATGTTAGCCAATACCTTACCAAATACCGCTCTTTTGGCATTTTTTTCAATGGGGTTCGCAGTTTTAGTAGGATTACCTGTAGGTCTTTACGCAGCTTTAAAATCCGGAACNTGGATTGATCGTTTTGTTGTCTTGTTATCTTCAACTGGAATGGCATTACCAAGTTTTTTTAGCGCGGTACTGATAGGCTGGGTTTTTGGTTATTTGTTAGGCCCTCTGACAGGATTGCCAATGACCGGTAATTTGGTGGAATTAGATGATTTTGGGGAGTTTGAAAAATATAACTGGCATCACATTATCTTACCAGCATTTACATTAGGGATTAGGCCCCTTGGTGTCATTGCTCAAATGATGAGATCTTCGGCTTTAGAGGTTTTGTCACGAGATTATATTCGAACGGCATATTCAAAAGGATTAGATGAAAGCCAGGTACTTCGTAAACACGTTTTGAAGAATTCTCTGAACCCTTTAATNACAGCAACTTCTGGATGGTTAGCCGGACTTTTTTCTGGAGCTGTTTTTGTGGAATCTGTTTTTGGTTGGAACGGTACTGGGAAAATGATGGTTGACGCCTTGGAGTCTCGAGATTTNCCTGTAGTAATGGGTTGTGTTTTATCNCTATCTCTCGTATTTGTGATCATCCAGTGGTTTGTGGAACTATCTTATAAATGGGTTGACCCCCGTTTATCGAATAATTAATGGCAAAATATTCAAGAGGAATTTTTAANAATAGNAATAAATCAATTAAAATGAAAAAAGATGGAATGAAAATATTGGCTGGAAATTGGAAAATGAATACTACACCAGAGGANGGAATTGCGCTCCTGGAGGGCTTGAGCAATTCTCTAACGAAAGATACTGTTGGAGAGGTAAAGGTTGTTATTGCTCCTCCTTCAATTCATTTAATACCCATGGTAGAAAAATTATGGGAGAATTCAGAAATCGCAATTGCAGCTCAAAATTGTCATTATGAAGATTCTGGGGCTTTTACAGGTGAAATTTCCNCAAAAATGCTTTTACATTCCGAGGTGGATGCCGTTATTCTTGGTCATTCTGAAAGACGTGAATACTACAATGAGACAGATGAATTGGTGGCTTTAAAAGTCAAAGCGGCATTAAAAAATCATTTAATTCCAATCGTTTGTGTTGGGGAAAATCTAAAACAAAGAAAAGCTGGTACTTTTTTGGATAACACTTGGTCTCAATTAAATATTGCTTTATCCGGTCTTTCGTTTGAAGAACTGAATGATGTTGTTATCGCTTATGAACCTATTTGGGCAATCGGAACCGGCGAGGTGGCTACGCCTGAACAGGCTCAAGAGATGCATTGCTTTCTTCGAAAAATGTTAAGTGAAAAATTTGGAAACTCGCACTTACCGATTATTTACGGTGGTTCATGCAAGCCATCAAACGCTGATGAAATTTTTGCTCAACCGGATGTAAATGGAGGTTTAATAGGTGGCGCTTCTTTGAATGCTGATGATTTTACAAGCCTAGTAGAGAAATTAAATAATTCTTGATGAATTATATTCAAATTACCGTTTCATCGGAAAATTCGAATGTTTCTGATCTTGTGATCGCGGACTTGAGTCAAATTCCTGTAGAATCCATCGAGGTAATAGGTGACAATGTTCATGCATATATGCCTAAAGATATATTTGATAGTATTGGTTCTATTGCTTTTCCAATTGCTTCAAGGGCGGGTTCTTTAAAGGTGAAAACAAAGGAAATTCAGCATCAAAATTGGAATGAGTTATGGGAATCAAACTTTTCTCCTGTTTTCATCGGCACAAGTGTTCTAATAAAGGCACCGTTTCATATCGATCTGGATGTAAAAAAATTTGATTTTGTAATTGAAATTAATCCTAAAATGGCCTTTGGAACTGGGCATCACCCGACAACTCGCCTTATGATTGAGGAGTTGTTGAAGTACGATCTATTTGAAAAAAATGTATTAGACATGGGATGTGGTACTGGAATTTTATCAGTCTTAGCATCTAAAATGGGAGCAAAACAGACCCTCGGTGTAGAAATAGACCCCCATGCGGCAAGCAATGCAAAAGAAATAGTTGAGAATAATAACGTGTCTAGAAATGTGAAAATTTTGCCAGGTGGAACCGAATGCATCACGCCGAGGGGTAATGCATGTGGCCGTTATGATTATATTCTCGCTAATATTAATAGGAACGTTTTATTAAAGGATTTAAGGTATTACGCAAGCAATTCATTTGAGGGAACAAAGTTGTTGTTAAGTGGATTTTATCAAAGTGATGTTAAGCAGATTGCAAAACGTGCAAAAGATTGTGGATATTTTTTGTTACACCAGTCATCAAATGAGGCTTGGATTCACCTTTCTTTGGAGTATCGAGGAAAAGAATAAATATCTTATCAGTAATATGTTTTTGCAGTGGCTTAAATGTGGTCTACTAGTCCTTTTCTTAGGACTCTTTAACCAAAATTTGTCCGCTCAATCATCAAAATCATTTCTTGTCGATGACGTTGAGTTTAAGAAATTATTTGATAAGCATTTGTCCTTTTTGGTTGGAAAAAAAAACTGGGAAAAACAGCGCCTAGATTTCTGGGAACTTTTTGATGACAACTTTTGGGAGGTAGAACCGAACCAAAAAGACATATTTAAAAAGGTTTCTGATAAAATGAGGATCCGACGGGTTGTAAATCCTATNTCATGGATTGAACTTGTCGATTTATTCAAAGAATGGTCAATTATATCGTCCAATTATCCAGACAAAATATCCAATCGTTTTTGGAATGAAATGTATATCCATTTTCAAAGGTCTTCAAGAAAGGATCTTGAGAGCTTTTTACATACTTTCTCCGGCTTAAGTGGAAGTACAATGTCTATTTCTATTCGACTTTTTGACGATGGTCAGATATCCTGGTGGCTAATGGATGGAATTATGAATGTCGCAGATTATGATTCCATAAACCTGAACACGAAAACCTTATATAGCATGGAGGGAGGGAGATTAATAGGTCGGTATAAAAATGATTCCATAGAAGTAAATGATGTTTTTGGAATTTATGATCCATTTACGAAAAAAATCGACTGCCAAAAGGGTCAAGTTGAGTGGTTAAGAGCAGGCTTTGCTCCAGGGGAGCTATTTGCGAATTTAGGNCATTGGAGTGCTGATCTGAATAATCCNGGTTTTTCGGTAGATACTGTNAAGCTTCACAGCGCGTATTATATAACAGAGCCACTTTTTGGAGTTTTTGAGGATCGAATGACGGCTCGAAATAAATCAGAGAATTCTATTTTCCCGAGATTTGAGGCATTTAGCGCTAATCTCGAGATTCCAAACTTTTTTGAAAATGTAGATTACANGGGTGGGTTTTCAATAATTGGTCAGAGATTTTTTGCTTCCGGGAAAAAAGATGAAAAGGCGCATTTTAAATTTTGGTACGACAGTCTTCTGGTTCTTGATCTGAAAGCTGAGAGGTTTGTAATCAAATCAGATGAGTTGTTATCTAATGAGTCGGAAGTTTGTTTTAAGTTAGATAGAGATTCTTTATACCATATTAAAAGTGATATATCCTATCAGCCAGGGGAAAGAATTTTAAGGATAGATAGACCAAATAAAGGGATGTCAATGACACCATTTGTAGATAGNTATCATAACCTAATTTTAGATATAGACCGAATTCGCTGGAATATTTCGGAGCCTACTTTTACGCTGGGTGGAATTAACATGGGCAATGGATCGCCATCATTAATGGAGTCTGATCAATATTTCCGGAATTCAAGATATTCAGCTCTTCAGGGACTCGCGCTGGAAAACCCACTAGTAAAAATTGATGATGTAGGTAAGAGTTATGAATACNAGCCAATAGGAGTTTATCAAATGGCTNTTGGTCTAGGCATGCCGCTGGAGTCCTGTGAGAGGTTTATGATGGAGCTGGCTATTGAAGGNTTTGTAAGATACAGTCTGGATAAGAGAGAAGTAGAGGTTCTACCCAAAACCAATGAGTATATTCTAAATCATTCAAATCGAAGAGATTATGATGTAATTAAATTTTTAAGTAGCGTCNAGAAGGGAATGAATGCAGAAATTAATTTATTTGATTTTGATATGGAGGTTTTTGGAGTCAACACAATTGCATTATCAGATTCTCAAAAAGTGGCTTTATTTCCATATTCGAACAAAGTACTGATCCATGAAAACCTAAACTTCGATTTTGATGGAAGGGTAGAAGCAGGAAGATTTACATTTTACAGTCGTGAAAATAAATTCAACTATCAATCTTTCCGCTTTAAGATGCCTGTCATCGACTCTATGAGGTTCTCTGTGCCCAGCTTTACGCGACTAGAAGATGGATCTAGACCTCTAGTTCGTGTAAGGAATACAATTGAAAATATTTCCGGTGAATTACAAATTGATTACCCGTCAAATAAGTCTAGTTATCAGAGCTATCCCGAATATCCCATTTTTAAGTCTGAAAAATCTGCAAAAATATTTTATGATATCGTTTACAACGGTGTTTATCAAAGAGATAAATTTTATGTAGATATAGACCCATTTGAGATAGACTCATTGGATAATACTACAACTGAAGGGTTGGTATTTAAAGGCACTTTTAAGAGTTCAGAAATCTTTGAAAAAAGACGTCAGGATATAAGAGTTCAAGACGATTATTCTTTCGGTTTCGCCCAAGAAACTGGTCAAATGGGTTGGCCTTTATATCAAGACAAAGGAATGGCTGTAGGTCAAGTGAAACTATCGATTGCCGGATTAAGGTTAAATGGTTCTGTAGTTTTTAATAATGCAACTGGAACGAGTTCAAAGTTTAATCTTTTCCCGGATACCGTGAAAGGTATCGGTCAATTTAAACTTAACGAAATGGATGATGTCGCAAGAGGCGCAGGGCATCCTGGAGTATATGGAAGTGTTGCTAAAATGCTATGGAATCCAAGCTTAAATACTTGGTGGTCGACCAATAAGAATTATGAGTTTGAGATTGATTATGATCGAATAATGACAGGTGACGGAGAATTGACATATACACCCGGCTTTTTAGATATTAATGGAGGGTTGGCCTTTAATAATGCAGAGCTTGATGGAGAACTAATAAGGCTTTACTCCAAATGGATNCAAAGCTCAAGCGCTGATTTTCGGGTTCGAGAATCAGAAAATAGCCAGTGGGGTTTTGAGATGAATGATGCTATTTCTATGGTTGACTTTGATTTGAATAAAGGAGTTTTTGAATTACAGAGTGGAGATAATACATTGTTTTTTCCGCGCAATAAGTACAAAGCGAATATGAACAAAGCAGAATGGGATATTCCTCAAAAATATCTTTCCATTACCAAAAGTTCAGATCTTGAATCGCGGCTTACGTCAACCCATATTGATCAAGGCGGACTCAGCTTTTTAGCGAAAAGTGCTGAATTTTATTTAGCTCCTAGTTATTTGGAATGTTTTGGNGTCCCTTCAATTGATGTAGCAGATTCGAGAATNTTCCCGGATAGCGGAAGAGTTACAGTAGAGCCGGATGCTTTGATGCAACCTCTAAAAAATGCAAAATTATTGGCTAGCCGATTAGGAAAGTATCATGATATATATGGAGCTGACTTGAAAATAAGAGGTCGAAATGATTTATACGGTAATGGTGTTTATCAGTATCGAGATGAAGATGACNTCATTTGGCCCATTCCAATGGGGAGAATTGATGTAGACAGTTCGAATCATATAATTGCTCAGGGAGAATTACTTGAGGAATCTGAATTTCGTTTGAGTCCCAGGTTCAAATATTACGGAATAGTAAGAATGGAATCTATTGATCCTATGTTGAGTCTAGACGGAAGTATTCATATTACAGCAGAATGTCCATTTTTGAAAACAGATTGGATTTTAACAAAAACCAAGATTGATCCATTAGAAATCTTTATTGATCTTCCCGACCCTGATACTGCAAGACCCTCGAGGAAGGTCTATAATGGTATTTATCTCCGGTCAGACACGGCAAGTCCGTACACGGCGTTCATGATGAGGAATAACCCATCTTCATCGGTAAAATTATTCAGCTCTCNAGGGATTTTATTTTTTGATTCCGAGATAAACTCATATGTTGTTACTTCAAGGGAAAGATTATTGAATCCAGAAGCTCCTGATGATTATTTTGAACTGAATCCGCGGGATTGCGAAGCCAGGGGCCTCGGACGGCTTCACCTTGCATCAAACCTTGGCAGGGTTGATATTCAAACCTTTGGACAAATAAAATATAGGTTATTTACCAATCGGTTGAGCGCTACTGCTTCAATGACATTGGACTTTTTGTTTTCTGAGGATGTTTTAAAATCACTTCCAGTTGAAATGAACTCGGTTCTGGGAGCTATTTCTACGGATTGGGCAAATGATTATATGAATGAAGGGTTAAACCGTTTGATGAGTCAAAATTCAAAGAACGAGTATTATACCGCGTCTACGAATTATAAAATGCCAAGAGAGTTGAGGCAAACANTGGTTTTCGATGAAATTGATTTTAAATATGATAAGAACTCAAGAGCATTCCGGTCTATAAATGGTCTCGGTGTCGGAGCTGTCGAGGGAGAGCCAGTTCATAAATTTTTAGAGGGTGTAATTGAACTTAGAAAGCGAAGAGGAGGTGATCAATTTTCTTTGTATATCGACTCTGATATCGAGCATTTTATTTATTTTAAAAGAAATGTTTTAAGGTATTATTCCACAGAGAGTAGCTACATGAATAAGATTTTAAGCCTTGACTCAAAGAAGAGAAGTATAAGTCAAAAGGATGGAAAACCATTTTATACCTTTACTACCACATCAAAGGGAAATATGCTTCGCTTCCTTGATGGCTTGGACGAGGCAGAAGAGGATTTGAACTAAGAGTATTTCATTTTTCTGTTTTTTATCCCTCATTTCCAGTTTATATTCGCGATTCTAAAATGGTAACACTTATCGTTAAGAAATAAATTTTAAAAAATTAATCAAATGAAAAAAGTATTTGTTTTTATCTCAATTATGTGTTTCGTGGCTTGTACAGCTCCGGAAGCTGTTGAAAAAAGAGTAGGATTTGGCGGTGAAGCTGGTAAAGTTGGAATCGGTTCGCAATCCAGTGTTGATGTAGTAGTCGGTTTAGATAAGGCCTGGAAAGAATATGACCTTGAAGCGATGAGAGTATTTTTAGATGACTCTGCGGAATTTAATATGAGCGATGGTACATCGGCGAAAAGTGCGCAAGCTTTTTTGGATATCATATATGAAGAGGCCGGAAAGGATACTACTTATGCTTGGGATATGTTTTATGCTTTTGCTGTAAATCTTGAGAATGATACTATCGGAGGTGAATGGGTAAATGCTGGATTTAACGTTGATGGAACACACCAAGGAGAAGTGGTAGAAAAAGTTGTCTACAACGAATGGTATTACGTTCTCGATGGAAAGATCACGGACTTTAGTTCTCACAAGCGTGTTAGAAATGACTAAATAAAATTTAAAGTTTTAGATTAACTCTGAAATTTTTATTTAGGCCCCGTAGCTCAACTGAATAGAGCACCTGACTACGGATCAGGAGGTTGCAGGTTTGAATCCTGCCGAGGTCACAAAAAAGTCCCGCTTCTCGCGGGACTTTTTTTAATCCTTAAGCCTAGTGCAAATGAATCTCTTATACTTTGAGGTTCCGCTCTCTATATGCTGAAATAACTCCGTTCCTTCCAAGCCAGCAAATTCATAAAATGATTTTCGCAAAAACTTGGGGATTTTTTTATCTATTTCCTTTTTCTTTTCTGCGCTTTCGTCGATTAAAGCATTTAAAACGTTCTTTGAAATATCCTCTTCTTTTATTTCAAAGGGTAGGTCATGGATAGATTTCTCAAATTCAGGCCAAAGGTGATTTTTACGAAAATCTACCAGTAATAATTTACCACCAGGCTTGAGGACTCTGGCAACTTCACTCAAGAATTTGGATTGATTTGCATAGGCATGACAGGATTCGACATTTATAACTACATCAAAATAGTTTGAATCAAAGTTTAAATTCATTGCATTACCCTCTTGATATTTTAAGTTGGTTTCGGAGAACATACTTTTCGCAAGTTTGATTGCTGCTGAGGAAAAGTCAAGTCCGGTAATTAATTTGGGATTAAAATTCTTTGCTATGTAATTAGCTCCGCCACCACGTCCTGATCCGACTTCAAGTATATTTAAATTTTTTAAATCACTACAGCATGCTAGGTAATGATACATTTGCATGGGATATTGTTGAAGACTCCGTTTTTCTGGTTTTTTCATTTCTAGGGCTTCTTCTTTGGAAGGAGAATAGCCATAATTCATAAATTGCCAGTCCCCTTGACCGTTTAATCGGGGTAGAATTTCATAAAGCGCTTTAAAAAATAATTTTCGGGTCCAAGAAAATTTGAAAAATGTCCAGAGGCTTTTGTATGCCATAAATATGCAGTTTTATCCACTAGGGTGGGAGTTTGGCTTATTTTGTAAATATAGGATTAAGTGTTTCGATAAAACTATTATGTTAATTTATTTCAATTACCTCAAACGGCTCATTATGAATCTTAATTTTCTAGTTCTTCATGGTCTACCTTTATAGCTCCTTGCGAAAAGCGGTAAAGAAAAACACTGACATGAAATTTTCAGAATTTGATTTAAACGATACTTTAATCGAAGCCATTTATTATGCGAACTTTGATGAAGCAACCGAAATACAAGCCAAAGCGATCCCATTGATCTTAGAAGGAAAGGATTTAATCGGTTGCGCCCAAACGGGAACTGGCAAAACAGCAGCTTTTGTTTTGCCAATGTTAAATCAACTCTCAGAAATTAATAGTGAAGGTGTTAAGGCACTAATTCTATGCCCCACGAGGGAACTTGCGATTCAAATTGATCGGCAAGTTCAAGGATTAGCTTACTTTACAAACTCGGTTTGTCGCGCCGTTTATGGAGGAGGAGACGGAGTAGCATGGGATCAAGAGCGCGAAGCTCTCGAGGGAGCTGCAGACATAATTATCGCTACGCCAGGAAGGTTAATTTCTCATCTTGAACGCGGTTATGTGAATTTTAAGTCTGTAAAGAACCTTATCCTTGATGAAGCGGATAGAATGTTGGATATAGGTTTTTTTGACGATATTATAAAAATCATAGGTTCACTTCCAAAGTCGCGTCAAAGTTTAATGTTTAGCGCAACCATGGCTCCCAAAATACGAAAGCTAGCAAATGAAATCCTTACACACCCCCATGAGGTTTCAGTGGCCATTTCAAAACCAGCAGAGGGTGTTTTGCAAGAAGTATTTATGGCGTATGAGGAACAAAAAATTCCGCTAGTTAGATACGTATTAAAGGATAAAGAGGAATTTAAGTCAATAATAATATTCTGTTCGACTAAAAAGAAAGTGGGTCAGCTTACAAGAAAGTTAAAATCTGCCAAATTAAATGCACAGGGAATTTCTTCAGATTTGGAGCAGCTTGATAGAGAGCAAACAATAAGCGATTTCCGAAGTGGCAGAACAAGGATCTTGGTAGCTACAGATGTAATGAGTCGAGGTATTGATATTAAAGGCATTGATTTAGTAATTAATTTCGATGTCCCAACAGATGCTGAAGATTATGTTCACCGAATTGGTAGAACTGCTAGAGCAAAAACTAGTGGAATGGCGATAACCCTGATATCTGAAATTGATATTCAAAGGTTTAAAAGGATAGAAAGATTAATTGAGAGAAATCTTGAGAAGAGACAACCACCAGAATCGATTGGCAAAGGACCTTCTTGGTCGACAGAAAAAAGTATAAAACACAAAAAGAAAAATAATTTCAAAAATTCCTCTAGGGATAATTCTAAAAGGAATCGATAAGATTTTAATGTTTATTTGACTAAAAACTTTCCTTTCTCGTTTTTGTATGCATGGAGTTAAGAAAGAAAAAGAGTATCATTGAATTTACATTTAATACTCGTAAGGAATTAATTATTAAGTCTTAGATCAATTAATTACCTTTGTGGATCTAGTTATTATTACCATGATTGAAGGAAACTATGAAGACATTTTTTGATATGAAATTTAATTTTACGTTAGCGATATTCTTTTTGTCGAATATTTTACTCTCTCAAAACATCTTATTAGAAGAAAAAGTCCTCATTGGAAAAATGAATTCCATGGTCTTTATAGACGATGAAAACAAAACGATCGCTTTAATTGACTCTGTGGAAAATGGGTATCAAGTAACTCATTTTAATATTCGATCGGGAGCAAAGCGCGTAGCTCTTATCGACTCTTCTTTGATTCCGCAATCAGATATCTATGGTATTTCTGGAGATTCTATAATCATCAATTCGGATGTGACTTTTGGTTTAAACATTCAAGAGGATGGGATTTCCAAACTAAATATTTTTACGCTCGAGGAAAAAACAATTCAAGCTAATCATCTGAAATCAAAAATTGTTCAGGGGTATTACATTGAAAAATCCTCAGCAGCCTCATTGACGAGGGTATCGATCAATGACATGTATACGAATAATGAAATTGAACATATATTCATTCCTGATACTATTGACTATGAATTCATTGCCAATTCAGACAATGTTTGGGTCATTGGAATCAATGTTGACAAAAAAAATAGTGTTTACTTTTTAAAAGATGAAAGATGGAGCCCGTTTACTTACCCTATTAATGATAGCTTAGGTGATCATATTCAAGAATTATCAATACTTAATGATGATTCTCTAGTCGTTGTGCGTCAAGATGATACAAGTAAGTATGTGAGTATGTTTTCGATAAATGAAAACCTTTTAGAGTCTGAATCTGACTCTATTAACAAAGTTAGAATTGGAACTTTTGATTTTTTCATGCGAAAAGAAATAGATTCAAATGCTGTTGTAAAAGTTAATTATTCAGCTCCTGTAAAAGGTTTAGGTCAAGTTGTTCCTGCGAAGGAGGATGTTGCATATGAAGTTGAAAAGCAAAAAGGACCTTTTTCGGTAATCTTTAAGAAATTTAGAGATGATGATTCAGAAGGTGCATACGGTTTACTAAATTCGATTATCAAGGTATTTCCCAAAGCATTTACCTCAAAACGAGGTGATGAAATTGTAGTTCAAGGACCTAGAAGGACTTCCCTCAGGGATATTGAAGCTGATTCTGTAATTGCCGTGAAAAATGAAATCCCAGTTTTTTCAATTGATAGTTCTGACTATTCGAATTGGTCAAGTTCTGAGGTCATGGTTACTTTTAATTGTATAAATTCTCAAACAATAAATTCGATCCCAGTATCCATATCTTTCTACAGTAGGTCAACAGGAAAGCTTATACTGCAAGATACCGTGCAGAATGGAAGAGTTCGGTTTATCTACCCCATAGGTAGTGATCTCGGAGTCACCTTAACCTCTAATGGTCATTATCCTAAAAGTATTCGTCTGAATCCAGCAGAGACTTATGCCGGCAAATCCATTTTTCGTCAGATACTTTTTCAAGAAGTCCAAAAAGATGGATTAATAGCACCTCAATTAAATTTTCAAAATATTTTATTTGACTTTAATTCAGATGAATTAAAAGAAGTGAGTTTTATTGAACTGAATAGCATTAAGCAGGTCTTTGAACTTTTAGATGAAGATGCATCAATAACAATAGAGGGCCATGCAGATAGCATTGGTTCTAAGCGGTATAATTATAAGCTCGCGGAGAGAAGGGCTGAAAGTGTTATTCGATTTTTCACTCAGGAAACTCCATCTATTGGATTTAAGATAGAGTCAAAGGGTGAGACAGAACCTTTAATGTCAAATGATACGGAATTTGGTCGTTCTGTAAATAGAAGAGTAGTTATCGTGCAAGATTCTTCGGATAATAATGAAAAGAGCAACTCTACTGAGAAACAAATACAGATTGATCAAGACACTATTGACATTACTAGTTTAGATTTTCAGAAATCTAATGATAGAAATAGCGTCTTTGTCGAAAGACGTGACCCTTCGATTTTATCGAAAAATTCGAACTTTTCTTTTACCCTTGTAGGGTTTAGAAAATCTCATTTTTATTTGTAAACTATTAGAAAACAATTACGACAAAAAAAAGGCCCTAATCATTGATCAAGGCCTTTTTTGGTTAATAAAGTTTTTTACGCCCCTACAAGGCCTCGGCTTTTTCTTTTGAGGCATCAGCGAAATCAGGATGCATTCCTGCAGCCTTCATGTACATTTCTTTGGCTCCATCTATGTCTCCTTTTTTAACAAGAAGATCACCCATACTATCATATGCATTAGGTTCATCATGCGCAGTCATGTATAATTTTAAATGTTGCTCCGCTTCATCTAGATCCCCTTCTTCATTGCGATCCATTAAAACATATGCCATCATATTATTCAATACACTTGAACTTGGCTGTCTTTTTAAGCCATTTGTCAAAACAGCAATTTTTTCATTGGTGTCTTCTAAGACCCATGTGTACCAGAATCTGATATGTGGATCATCTCCCGCAAAACCAAGAGCTTTAGCAAGTATGGCTGTTCGCTCTGAACGTTTAAGATCAGGATTATAAGCAGCTATCAAAGTTTTCTCTGCTTCTGATGCATTCTTTAGCTTAGAACTTGCTTCTTTAAGAGAGCTTTCAAGGTTTTTTCTGTCTCCAGCAAGGATATAATAATGAAGCTGACCAAGGTGCGCAGANGCCCAGTCTGGNTAAACTTCAACNAAGGAATCCGAGAGTCTTAANCCATCTGAATTTCTCAAATTTAACATTGCATATCTCATTGAATTATATGAGTCTAGTGCTCCTTCTCCTTCGACTGAGGGCCAGACGAAATCCATAGCTCTTACCGCTTCAGAACCCCAGATGTAGCGCTTCCAAACAAGCTTGTCGTTTTCTTTTACAATTAGACCCATCCACCTTGATTTTGATGAGCGTAATCCTGCGATATAATCACTTGTTGTCCCCATAACAGTCGCAGATGATCCCTCTATGTTGATATCATATATTTCACTAGTAACTGAATCTTCGTAAAACCATTCTCCTTTAACTGTGCTTTTATCATAATCACGAGCATTGCCCCACATGGCGTTCATGACTCTTGTATCATCACTTAGGTCTTCAAGAAAAGGCTCAACAGCATCATCGAGTCCAACTTTTTCTGCAAAGTGAGTAGTTACGAAATCTCTAATTTCTTCTTCATTTAAAGAGCTTCCTACAGGTTGACACCCATAGAGTGCAACTATTACTGTAGCAGAGAGAAACATTTTTATCTTTTTCATATTGAAATTGTTGTTTAGGTTGTTTTAAAAAAAATAGAATTTTTAAAACTAGGTTATATAAACTGAAAAATAAAAAATACTTTGTCATAATCAAAAATTGTAGCCAAAAATATGAGACTAAAAAAAGGCCCGAGTGATACACTCGGGCCTTAAATAGCTTTTGGATATTAGATACTTATCGATTTACAATGACAGTAAATGATGAGCTATTTCCATTGTCTAAACTAAGATTAAATATGTAAGAGCCACTTGCTAAGGTTGAAACATTGACTTTTAGCATGTTATCATTACTTTGAATGTTGGATTCGTGCAAAACCATATTTCCACCTAAATCAAAGATTCTTAGTTCGCCAGATCCCTGAACATTTCTTAGTGGAATATTAATGAAGTCTGATGCTGGAATTGGGAAAGGACGAATGGATACATCCTGCTCATCCACACCAACAGTATTTTGCTCCATTATTAACTGTATCGTCGGAATAGCACCACTAGAGAATCCTCCTGTGTACCAGCTGTTATCTACTCTTAAAACCTCTTTAGGCTGAGCTCCTGGAGATACATCATTCAATTCATAAGCTGGAGCCCTTGAGTGATTTAAATACATATTTGCATCTGAAGTATTCAAACATATCAGATAACGCTGATAATCCACTAATGGAAGAGGAGAGGTGAAATGATGAGTAACCGTTTCATCCTGCAATTCTGATCCGTATACGTAAGTATCATAGACTACACCTGTGGTACTTGTAACAGCACAGTTAGGATCCGAGAGTCCTGCAAAAAAGTCATCCCAAGTGTCAATTGTAATATCAATAGTCTTACCGGTTATTGAGTCTGAAGACCAGTTTGCAAAACGAACACCCTTCATTTGCATTCTTGACGCATTTTGATGTTGGAAATTAATACATTGCGCCCAACTCGTTGTAAATGCACTTGATTTTAACGAGTTTTGATCAATTGCAATGAAATTACTGTCAGCAACTCTTGCGTAGGAAAAAATGGAATCATTTATATAGACTGGAGTTGATAATTCGTTATCCCTAGGGAAGTCATCCGTTAGACCTGTTATGCTATACTTTAGATCATATTCACCATTTGGATAAGAGGCTTGAGCAAATGGTGGGAAAGAGACATAGCTAGAGTCTAGAGANTTNAAACNAAAGGGAGNAGTTGCNTGAGAGTATACAGACGTTCCGTTGTAAATNACTTCTGCATTTGCAATTACTGCAGTCTGATTGTTNGATCCNTCATTTCTAACCCAAAAACCGAGATTCATAGCATAATCTAGAGAGTCTTGAGCAATTAGAGACGGTGTAGCCATTGACTCCGGATAAAGTACTTCAGTTGGGCTCATACTTACATCATTTGCGAATGCACCTACTTTATTGCCAATGAAGGCCACTACTGTTTGACCGGAATCAACCGCTGCACGGAGAGTTTCTCCGTTTCCACGGCTAATAAAGCAAACAGGAATTGTTACATCCATTCCATAATCTCCACCGGCCATATTTATTAGTCCGCCACTGGCATCGTCATCAGGAAATCCGTTATAAATAATAACAGCCTCAGCACCTTGTTGTTGAGCAAGAAAAGCTTTCCATCCAAATTGACATGACCCTCGTGAGATCAATACAATTTTTCCATCGTAGTTGCTTCCGCTCCAGTAGACTCCTGCAGAGTCACACCCTTGGTANCCATTATATATGGGCGCAGGTGGAGTTCCGTATGAAACATTAAAGCCTGATGTTGTGTCATCCATGACAACTAGAGTGTCAATTACAGCATCAGCTGGGTCTGTAAGGTCTGCTAATCCCCAGCCAGAGCCATCACCCTGGTTGGTATGATCATATGGCCCCCCAATNCTGGACGGCTCTAAGACATTCAAAATTACTGTTTGAGAATATCCAGTAAATCCTGAAATCAATAATAGTGCGAGTAAGATTTTTTTCATTTGTTTCATTTAAGTGTTTAGGTGTAAATGTTGTGAACGACATTAAATTTACACAAATGTTGATGATTCTAATTCTTTTTTGGACATTTTTTCGATATATATTGCTCTTATCTCATTGAAAATGTTTGATATAACATCAAATATGGATAGAATCAGAAAATTTTTGTATTGCTTATACCTTGTGGTAAATTTGCAATATCTAATGGTAAATGTTCGCAAACTTTTTTATTTTTTTATTTTAACGAGTTTTTTTAGCGCTAGTTATGGGCAAAATGTACCTGTTGATTTCGAATTTAACGGGAATGGAGCTTGGTGGAACTGGAGAGTTTTCGAAAATGGTCAGAATCCTCCATTAGAAGTTGTTGCTAATCCAGACACCTCAGGAATAAATAAAAGTCCATGGGTAGCCAAATTTCAGGCGCAACCAAGTGGAGCTCCATTTGCTGGGTGCGAGACGAAACATGGATCTGACATAGGTTCATTTACTATCGATCAAAGTAATATGATCATAAGGATAATGGTATATAAACCCAATATAAGTGACGTTGGAATTAAGTTAGTTCGTTCTGATAATTGGTCTCTGGGCGAGATTAAAGTTCCAAATACAAAAATTAACGAATGGGAGCAATTAACATTTGATTTTAGCTCTCATTTTGGACTTACTTATGATCAGCTAGTGGTTTTTCCAGATTTTTCTGGAAGGCTCTCTGAAAATATAATTTATTTTGATAATATTTTTGATGTTGAGTATGTTGCACCTCCAGAGGAGCCTCCCACTCCAAAGGATGCAGAATTGTCGCTTCCTAATGTTTTTAGTCCGAATGGTGATGGCTTAAATGATTTTTATAGGCCCAAATTCACAAATGCTGACTGGGTGAATTGGAGCGTTTACTCAAGATTTGGTCAGCTTGTATTTAAGACTGAATCATTGACGGAAAAATGGAATGGTTGGAATTCTAACAAACCNTTGCCTGATGGTGTGTATTTTATAGTNGCAGAGTGCGGTAATGACGAGACAGGAAATATCGTTAAAAAACGATCTTCAATTCATCTCGTAAAGTAGAATCTATCGAATAAAAACCCATTTGTTTTGACTTGATTGAATATTGTCAAAGCAATAGCCACCAATATTAAAGTCCTTCATTTTTTCTACATCCCCTTGATTGTTATAGTTTTCACAAATGAACCGTGCAAAATGACCACGTGCTTGCTTACTGAAAATAGATACTGATTTCAAAGCATTTCCTTTTTTCTCAAAAAAGTCGATATCTATCNATTTTTGATTTATTTTNCTTCTTTCAATAGTTTGCGAATATTCTTTAGATGCCAAATTGAATATGCACTCTTTATCTGCATCGAGACTCAACTTCTCAGTGATTTTTGGAGACCAATATTTGGTTAACCCAATATCATCAAGTCTTTGTGCCATATCTAATCGATACTTCAGAATGCTATCCGTAGGCCTTAGAATTCCATAGAGCCCAGATAAAATGCGGATTGAAAGTTTTGCGGTTTTCAAGCCTTGTTTAGAAAGACTTTTAACNTCTAGTTTACTGAATGCGTCGCCAGTAAAGGAGAAAATAGCCGCATAATTGTATTTTTCATGCTCTTTNTAATTCCAATTCATCAAATTTTCTAAGATCTTCTTTGTCAATGCGGGTGAACTTTTGAAGAAGCTCGATATCTCATTACTCGAGAAACCTTTGAGTTTTTGACTTAATTTATTTGCTTCTTTTATAAAACATGGGAGTTGATCAGCAGGTGGCCCATCCGTCATCATTGACTTTGAGCTAGATAGAAGGATTATCATGATCGAATCACTTTTAGTTTTTTATATTAAAAATCAAATATAAGTTCAAGTATGGCATGACAATTGAGTAAAACAAACGACAAGATT
Source organism: Cryomorphaceae bacterium (assembly GCA_002682945.1). Classification (GTDB taxonomy): domain Bacteria; phylum Bacteroidota; class Bacteroidia; order Flavobacteriales; family Schleiferiaceae; genus TMED14. Next base: position 40,142 of record NYSL01000019.1, read on the forward strand.
ATTAAATGAGAAATCCTAGGAATTTTTTACTCTATATTTTCTTTTGTTTTAGCCCTTTGTCTTATGCTCAAGATTTAGCTGATATTTCTGGGGAGTCTTTTACTTTCAAGGGGGAAGAAAAAAATAAAACCTCAGGTGGTTTTCCCAGCAGCCAGACCAGTGAAACAAAAAATCAGCTCCTGAATATAAGGACCTTGATAGACAGTAATTTTTTTAATCCNCTTGAGGAGGTTGTAGTTTCAGCTTATCGTACCGCTGAATCCAAAAGGAATATAACACAGGAAATAACTGTGATTAGGAGTAAAGATATTCAAAACTCCATGCAGGGTACAACCGTTGATGTTCTCTCCAATCAAAACTCAATTGCTGTTCAAAAAAGTCAGCAGGGGGGTGGATCTATTATTCTTAGAGGGATGGAAGCCAATAGNGTTCTTTTGGTTGTAGATGGCATTCGAATGAATAATTTAATCTACCGATCCGGTCATTTACAAAATGCCATAACTGTTGATCCTCATGTTTTGGACAGGATTGAAGTTTCTTTTGGACCTACTTCAAACGCATATGGTAGCGATGCGTTAGGAGGTGTGGTTCACTTTATCACTGAAACTCCTTCCTTTACAAAAGGAAAACAATATGGCTGGCAAGAAAAAGTTCAATATAGCTCAGCGAATAATAGTTGGATTAATAATGTAAAGTTTCGTTTTTCAAATAAGAATTTTGCTTCCCTAACTTCTTTTACATCTTCTGTCTATGACGATTTAAAAAGTGGTAAGAGAATAAACCCTTTTTATGGTGAATCTCATGGGGACAGAAACTATTATGTTCGTGTTGGATTATCTGGGGACACCATTATNAGTAATAAAAACCCTCATCTTCAGTTAGGCAGTGGTTATTCTCAGATTGATTTGCTGCAAAAAATCGTATTTNAGTTAAAAAAGAATAGAACTTCAACCATAAATATCCAATTTTCAAACTCTTCAGATATTCCAAGATATGACCGCTTAACAGATTTGAATCCTGCAACAAATCCAGGTCAAGGTNCAAACCAGCNCGGGTTAAAATTCTCTTCATGGTATTATGGGCCTCAAAAAAGGTTTTTAACTAGTTACCAATGGAGAGCAAGGAAAATTTTAGGTTTTGACGGTGTCAACGTATCTGTTTACCATCAAAATATNGAGGAGAGCAGAATAACCAGAAAATTTGGTTCGGAAATTTTAAAATCGAGGCTCGAGCAAGTTTATGTGTCTGGATTTAACTCTGATGCGATTAAGCGTTGGGGGAATAACACCCTTCGGGCGGGTTTTGATGGCTCATATCAACAAGTTTTTTCAACTGCGACAGGCGAAAATATTTTTGATCCTAATGCTCCTGTTTTACCAATTAGTACCCGGTACCCTGGTGGTCAAAATGTGATGTCTAGTCTTGCTGTATTTGCCACTCATGTTAACAAAATATCAAATCAGTTTAAAATATCAGAAGGGTTTAGAGTTGGTTTAACTTCACTTTTTTCTCAATTTTCAGANATAACATATGTTCCACTAAGTTCTTTTGGCCTCAGAAATACCATTTATCAGCGATCGCCGGTAGCTTCAGGTAGCATTGGTATNATTTATGAAAAATCAAAATTTTCAAAACATTCAGTTTCATTTTCGACTGCATATCGTGTTCCCAATATTGATGATCTGGCAAAAGTTTTTGATTCAAGACCGGGACAGCTCATAATTCCAAACCCGAACCTAAGACCTGAACAAGCTTTTACTGCTGAAATTGGAAATATTCAACTTTTTAAGGGGGGGCACAATTTAGAATGGAATGTTTATTCCACGAGCCTAAGAGATGCCTTAGTGGTTTTACCGACCCAACTTAATGGTGCGGATTCCGTTATTTTTGATGGTGATCTTTCGGCTGTATTATGTCAATCCAATGCAAGGAATGCACGAATTATGGGCTATTCCATTAAGTCTTTGATAAACTTACCCTACTATCTAACATTGAAGTCTCAAATTCAAGGTGTTTTGGGCAGAATGCGAATAGAATCTCAGTCCATAATGACCCATTTAGATCATATCCCTCCCGTTGTTGCTAGGGTTGGATTACAATATAATCCTGCATCGGATTTCTCAGCAGATCTTTTTCTGATTTCAAATTCTGAAAAAAGTATTGATAGTTACTGTTTAAATGGAGAAGACAATGCTCATTACGCAACTTCAATGGGTACACCGAAATGGGTTACATGGAATTTCGCCATGTCTTATCATGCGAGTCGAAAATGGATTTTCCAATTCGGAGTGTACAATATCCTAGACACTCAATACAGAACTTTTGCCTCAGGAATAAATGCTCCTGGAAGAAATATTNCTGCATCAATTAAAAACTCTTTTTAACTTAGAAAGAAAAGATCTTGAAAAGAAGCGAGTTTTTAAAAATTATTACCGGAGCTAGCGCGGCTTTACCCATGCTTTCTTTTACGCGGGAGTATTTGGGAAAGAAAGAACATCCTATTCCTGTATCTATAGCTACATGGAAATTTGGATTAGAAACNACATCTAAGGCAATGGAATTGTTAGAAAAAGGTTATTCCTCATTGGATGCGACGGAAGAAGGAGTAAAAATTTGTGAAGCTGACCCCAATGAGAGAAGTGTTGGTCTTGGAGGAAGACCTGATAGAGATGGTAAGGTTACCTTAGATTCTTGTTGCATGGATCATTTAGGAAATATTGGTAGCGTAGCTGCTGTTGAAAATATTGTTCACGTGAGTTCGCTTGCTAGAGCTGTAATGGAAAAAACTCCTCATGTTATGTTGGTTTCTGATGGGGCTTTGCAGTTTGCAAGAGAATTAGGCTTTCCGGAAGAAAATCTTCTTGTCAAACAATCGAAGGAAGAATGGATNGATTGGAAAAAAAAATCTAAATATAAACCTGTCGTTAATATTGAAAACCATGATACCATAGGGCAAATATCCCTAGATAGAATGGGNCATTTAGCGGGTTTTTGCACAACCAGCGGAATGAGTTACAAAATGCATGGAAGAGTAGGAGATAGCCCTATNATAGGTGCTGGTTTATATGTTGATGGAGAAATTGGAGCAGCAACAGCAACAGGTCATGGTGAGGAGGTAATACGCACCGTGGGATCATANAAGGTGGTTTCAGAAATGGAAAGAGGCTTAAGTCCGCAAATGGCCTGNGAGGAAGCGGTAAGAAAAATTTTCAATTTCTTTGAAAGAAGAAAACAAAATGTTGACGATACTCAGATAGGATTTATTGCTATGAACAAAATGGGAGACATAGGTTCGTTTTCTCTCAGGCCAGGCTTTCAATATGCAGTATGCAGAAAGGGTAAGCCGGCTGAGTTAATTGATTCTCCGTATTTATTTAAGTGATTCATATAGTTTAAGTTTCAGTAANGCAATCTCTCCAGGGTCCATTCGAGATTGGATGCCTGTTTTTGCAGATGAATGGATAGTATCAAACCCTAATTTNAGATACTTCTCAATGTTTTCGGAGCGAATACCTCCTCCAGGTATAATTTGAATGCGTTCATTCGCATATTTTTTTATCTTTTCTAACAATTTGGGATTTTCAGCCCCTTTTCCCGATAGTATTCGAATGAAGCCTGATTCTACTGCATCATCTATAGCTTTGAATGAATCTTGACATTTGTCAAAGGCCCTGTGCAAAGTCGCAGGAAGTCCCCAATCTTGAATCAGGGATTTATTTAAGGAGACATCTATTTCTAATTTTTCGTTTAGACAACCCAAAACTAACTCTTGTGAGCCTGCAGATTTTAAAGAATGACCTCCATCACGAATTTCTTTAATTTCTTCACCAGAATAACAGAATCCTCCTCCACGGGGTCTAACCATTGAAACAATGGGAATTTGAATGGCTTGATTCAAGGCAAATATCCATTCGGTGGGAGGAGTAATACCTCCTTCTTCATAGTCTTTACATACTTCTATTCTATCAGCTCCAGCTTCTGCAGCTCGAAAAGCGTCTTCAAGACAAAAAGTTGCAATTTCTAGCATGAATATTAGTCTGAAATGACCTCAATTTTTTANTGTAAAAGATAATGGGAGTAAATCATCGGCATCAGAAATTACAAGTGTTTGGCCGTGAAGTGTTGTAAGGATTAGTTTTATCGGTGATTTCTGGATTAGAGTCTGTTCTCTTATTGCTTGTCTGCACATTCCACAAGGTGCTAATGGGGAATTGTGATTATTCTCATGGTCTGAGTAAACGATGGCTATGGTACTTATAGATATTCCTGGGGATTGCGAAGAGGCTGTGCTGATAGCTACTCGTTCTGCACATATTCCGACAGGAAAAGAAGAATTTTCTTGATTGCTTCCTCCCCATATTTTTCCATTNTGTAATCTAACAGCTGCACCAACTTTGAAATTGCTGTATGGTGAGTGGCTTGTATTTAGATGCTTTATCGCAAAGGAAATTAAATCTTGATCTTTTTCAGAAAGATCTTTATGCGAAGAATATTCGTTTGATTCGATTGTTATTTTCATAAAAAAATTACTTCAGAACCGAAGCTACTAAAGATTCACTAATAAACAATTATTACAAATGAAGTATTAGCTAAATCTATATTGGTATTTTTGATTCATGAAAGCTGAAATTATAACTATTGGTACAGAGATATTACTAGGGCAGACTCTAGATACTAACTCAGCGTTTCTTGGTAGCTCTTTGGCAGGAATTGGTATAGATGTTCATCGTNCCATATCCATCCCAGACTCTCCCAAGGCTATTGAAACTGCTTTAGATTCCGTCCTAGAATCCACGAATTGGGTTTTTATAACGGGTGGCTTGGGCCCCACTAAAGATGATTTAACGAAAGGGGTTTTGACTCGTTACTTTGGTGATGAATTAGAGTTTAGGTCGGACATATACGAGCACATAAGAGATTTTTTTTCAAAAATGGGAAGATCACCAAATATTTTAAATAAAGAACAAGCTTTGTTTCCTAAATCTGCGAAATTTATCAGTAATTCAAGAGGAACGGCGCAAAGTATGTTATGGGACCATAATGGAAAAAAATATATCAGTCTTCCAGGGGTTCCGTATGAAATGATTGGGATTATGGAAGATAATATTCTACCGTACATTAAGGATAATCAAAAGACTTTCCTTGAAAGCCGATACTTTATGATTCAAGGTATTCCTGAGTCCGAATTGGCTTCGCGACTTCAAGAATGGGAAGATNATCTTGAATTACCTTTATCAATCGCATATCTTCCATCGCCTGGNCTTGTTAAATTAAGATTGNCATGTAGGGGCAAGATTAATTCCTCATCCGAATTATTAAAAAAATTGGACCAGGAGTCTAAGAAGATTCAGAAAATACTAGGAGATGATATATATGCTGAGCGACTAATCGGTATTGAAGAGGTTATTGCAGACCTTCTGACTAAATCGAATCAGACTCTTACTACTGCCGAAAGTTTTACCGGTGGGAGTATAGCTGCAAAACTTATTTCTATCTCCGGGGCTTCAAAATTTTTTAAAGGTTCAATAGTTGCATATTCTAATGAGATTAAAATTTTGGAACTCGGAGTTGTTAAGTCCGATTTGTTAAAATTAGGTGCTGTTAGTAAGACTGTTGCAATTCAAATGTCTCGCGGTATCAAAGAAAAATACAATTCTGATTGGTCAATATCCACTACAGGTTTTGCTGGTAGTGACCATAGTGGAAAATTGCCTGTAGGTACAATTTGGATTTCTATCTCCGGACCTGGAGTAGAATGGGCAAAGAAATTCACCATGGGCTCAAACCGAAATAGAACAATCTCTAAATCGACTCTAACAGCATTAAATCAACTCAGGATTTTTCTTAAAAATCAAGATTTAGGTAGCTGAGAAAAAAGGTATTTCACGAATAGTAGAAATGAATAAAGTTGATTATCTTTGCACTCCCATTTCGAAATGGAACAATAAAAACAATAGCTATGTCAAGAATTTGCGAAATTTCAGGAAAAAAGGCGATGGTTGGGAATCACGTGTCCTTTTCGAATAAAAAGAACAAAAGAAAATTCAACGTAAATCTAATGCGTAAAAAGTTTTTTGTTCCAAGCAAAAATGAATGGATAACGCTTCGAGTTTCTGCCTCTGCTCTTAAAACAATTGATAAAAAGGGTATTGAGGTTGTTTTGTCTGAAGCTAAGGCTAACGGTAATACGCTTATTTAAACAGAATTATGGCTCGAAAAGGAAATAGAATTCAAGTAATACTGGAGTGTACAGAGCACAAGGAAAGTGGTATGCCGGGAACTTCTCGCTATATAACCACAAAAAATAAAAAGAACACTCCAGATAGAATGGAGATAAAAAAGTTTAACCCTGTCATGAAAAAAATGACAGTTCACAAAGAAATTAAATAAGCCATGGCAAAAAAAGTTGTAGCATCTCTAAAAAAGTCAGGTGGAGTTTCATATACCAAGGCTTTTAAGCTGGTTAAAACCTCGAAAGGGGCTTATGGATATGAATCAAAAGTTCTGGTGAAAGACATGGTTGATGATTTTTTCAAGTCATAGAATTTCTTAAAAAAATATTAAAGCCGCTCTTTCGAGCGGCTTTTTTTTAACTTCAGGTTATGGCTTTATTTGGATTAGGTAAAACAAAAAATGCATTTCTCGAGAAAATTAGTCGTGTCATATCAGGGAAATCCAAAGTCGATGAAGGTGTTTTAGATGATCTTGAAGAGGCCTTGATTAGCTCTGATGTTGGAGTAGACACCTCTATTAAGTTGGTTGAAGCAGTTGAAAGAGCCGTAAAAGAGAATAAATTTTTGACACAATCAGAATTACACGAAATAATTGAATCTACTCTAACAGATCAGTTAAAAGGGAAATCTTTTGGACCTGATTCAATAAGTGATATTTCTCCTCATGTCATCTTAGTAGTTGGAGTGAACGGAGTTGGAAAAACAACGACAATTGGAAAGCTGGCCAATTATTACAAAAAAATAGGCAAAAAAGTTTTTTTAGGCGCAAGCGACACATTTCGGGCAGCCGCAGTTGATCAGTTAAAAGTGTGGTCTGATCGCGTCGGTGTAAAAATAATTGAAAAAGGGATGAATGCGGATCCAGCTGCGGTTGCATATTCTGCTGTTGAACAGGGTAAAACCGAAAATGCAGATGTGGTCATAGTTGATACTGCTGGTCGACTGCACAATAAGGTTAACTTAATGAATGAGCTTTCGAAGATTAAAAGAGTTATGGGTAAGGTTATACCCGATGCCCCTAATGAAGTTTTATTAATTCTTGATGCTTCAACTGGTCAAAATGCATTGAATCAAGCTGTTGAATTTTCAAAAGTGACCGATGTTTCAGGATTGATTTTAACAAAAATGGATGGAACAGCAAAAGGTGGTGTTGCTTTGGCAATATCTGATCAATTAAGCATACCTGTTCGGTTTATCGGAACAGGTGAAGCAGTTGATGATTTGATTCCTTTTGATCCTGAATCCTTTATAAAGGCTCTTTTAAAATGAAAACAAAAAAAGAAATTACCGAAAATTGGCTTCCCAGATATACCGGGCTTAAAGCATCCGAATTTTCGGAATTCATTATCCTGACCAATTTTAATAACTATTTGGAAAAATTCGTTGAAATAACTGAGGGTTATGTAATTGATAAAACGAAATCGATGCCTTGTGCCTCAGGAAAGGGTTTTACAATGATTAATTTTGGCATGGGAAGTCCAAATGCTGCGACAATATCAGATCTTTTGTCCTCAATAAACCCTAAGGCAGTTCTTTTTTTGGGCAAATGTGGTGGTCTAAAAAAGCGTACTGAAATTGGTGATTATATTGTTCCGATTGGAGCGATTCGAGGCGAGGGAACTTCAAATTCTTATTTCCCACCCGAAGTCCCTTCTCTTCCAGCTTTTTCAGTTCAGCGGGCAGCGAGTCATGTGATAAGAAATCGTTCAAAAGATTATTGGACTGGAACAGTTTATACCACAAATAGAAGAGTATGGGAACACGACAATGCTTTTAAAGATTATCTCGAAGAAATAAGAGCTATGGCTATTGATATGGAAACCGCAACTTTATTTTCTGCTGCTTTTAAAAATCATATTCCTTTAGGGGCAATTCTATTGGTCTCTGATCAACCAATGGTGCCTGAAGGCGTTAAAACAGATGAAAGCGATAAAAAGGTTAACTCAAATTATGTTAATACCCATATTGAAATCGGTATCGAGACTTTGGAAGAAATTAAAAATGAAGGTCTTTCAGTTCGTCACTTAAAGTTTTAGTTAGATGCGGGTTAGATCATCAAAACGAAATAGAATTAATGTTATCACGCTGGGGTGTTCGAAGAATATTTACGATAGTGAAATACTTATGGGGCAATTAAAAGCCTCTGGTAAAGACGTTGTTCATCAAAGAGATGGACAGATTGTAGTTATAAATACATGCGGGTTTATTGATAATGCCAAAGAAGAATCTGTAGATACCATCCTTGACGCTGTTAGGTCAAAGAAAAATGGACAAGTTGATAAGGTTTTCGTCACTGGTTGCCTTTCAGAGAGATATAAGGATGATTTGAAAAAAGAGATTCCTGATGTTGATGACTACTTTGGAACTAGAGATCTTCCGTTGTTACTTAAAGCTTTAGGTGCAGATTATCGGAGAGAATTAATAGGTGAAAGGTTAACTACGACTCCTCAACATTATGCCTATCTTAAAATAAGTGAAGGGTGTGACCGGCCCTGTTCTTTCTGCGCAATACCTCTTATGCGAGGTTCACACAAGTCAACACCTATTGAAGAATTAGTTCTTGAGGCTAAGGCTCTTGCAGACAAAGGAGTGGTTGAGTTGATATTGATCGCTCAAGATTTAACGTATTACGGTTTAGATATTTATAAGAAAAGAAATTTAGCGGAGCTTCTGAGAGCTCTCGCAGAGGTGGAAGGAATATCTTGGATTAGATTACATTATTTATTTCCTACAGGCTTTCCCGAGGATATTCTAGATGTTATTCACGATAATCCAAAAGTGTGTAATTATATTGATATCCCTCTTCAGCATATTTCGGACCCGGTTTTAAAAAGCATGAGAAGAGGTACAACAATGGAGAAGACAAATTTTCTGTTAAAAAAAATGCGAAAAAAAGTCCCTGATATTGCAATTAGAACTACTCTTATAGTTGGCTATCCAGGAGAGACTGAAGACGATTTTGAAACTCTTTTAAAGTGGGTAAAAGACCAAAAATTCGAACGCCTGGGTGTTTTTGCGTATAGTCATGAGGAAAACACACATGCATATGGGCTGGTAGATGATGTGCCGAATGAGACAAAACAATCTCGACTGAATGCAATTATGGAAGCTCAAATGTCTATCTCAGAAAAATATAATTGTTCGAAAATTGGAACTATACTGAATTGTATCGTAGATAGAGAAGAATCAAATGGATCTTATGTCTGCAGGACAGAAAAAGACAGTCCAGATGTTGACAATGAAGTTCATTTAAATTGCCCGAATATTCATTTAAAAAAGGGTTCTTTCGTTCAGGTAAAAGTTACTCAAGCATCAGAATATGATCTGGAGGGAGTTCTTGTATGAAAAGTTGAAAACTTCCTTCGTTTTTGTTAGATAGGATCCCTTGAAGACGTTAATTTAGGGTTTGAAATGTATCTTGTTTTTGACACCGAGACAACGGGCTTGCCAAGAAATTGGAATGCCCCATTAAATGACCTGGAGAATTGGCCAAGAGTTGTTCAAATTGCTTGGCAACTTCACGGTAAGAAAGGCGATCTTCTCGAAGCAAAAAGCTTTTTAATTCAACCCAATGGTTTTAATATCCCTTTCAAGGCTCAGGACATTCATGGTATATCTACGGAATTGGCTTCTCGTGATGGACTTGAACTGGAAAAAGTTGTTCAAGAATTTTTAAATGCGATAAAACAGTCTAGATTTTTAATTGGTCACAACTTGAAGTTTGATACCAATGTTTTAGGAGCGGAATTTATCAGAGCAGGTATAAATCCAAAACTTTTGGATCTTCCCATTTTAGATACGTGTACACAGAAAACTGCGAAGGTTACTCAAATAAAGGGTAGAGGTAATGCATTCAAAATTCCTAAGCTCAGCGAATTGCATTTTAAACTTTTCGCAAAGGAATTTGAAGAGGCACACAATGCTAGTGCGGATGTAGAGGCTTCTTCCCGCTGCTTTTGGGAATTAGTAAGAATTGGACATTGGAGTGAAGATGAACTAGGAATTAGTGAAGAGGAATTAAAGAGTTTTAAAAATATTAATTCACAACCCATTGAGCCTGTTGGCCTTGTTCATATCAATTTTAAGAAAGAAAGTGCTCTTATCGTTGAGTCAAATCAAGATATTGAAGAGATAGACCCGAAGAGCCCTGAAAAACACAATAATTCAAAAAGCTTTTCAGTGGAGGAATCAAAATATTTCTTCCATCTTCATACTCATAGCCAGTTTAGTGTGCTTCAGGCTACAGCAAAGGTTCCAGACATGGTAAAAAGAGCGATTGATGATAATCAATCCGCTCTGGGGATAACAGATATTGGTAATATGATGGGGACTTTTCAATTCATCAAAGCCGTATCTGATTACAACAAGTCGAGACCTGAAGATCGAGATGAACTTAAAGCGATTTTGGGGTATGAGGCATATTTGTGCCGGCAGCGAGATGACCGTTCTCAAAAGGACGATGGATATCAAATTCCATTATTTGCAAAGAATAAAATCGGCTATCATAATCTCGCTCGATTGAGCTCTGCAGCATACATTGAAGGTTTTTATTATGTCCCGAGAATTGATAGAGATATACTTTGTCAGAATAAAGAAGGTATAATTGTAACAACTGGCGGTTTAACTGGCGAAATTCCTCAATTAATTCTTCAGGTTGGGGAAAAGCAGGCGGAAGAGGCATTTTTGTGGTGGAAAAATGAGTTTGGCTCAGATTTTTACGCTGAAATCAACCGTCATGACCTTCCGGAGGAGGACGTTATTAATAATACTTTATTGAAATTTTGTAATAAGCATAATGTTAAAGCCATAGCTGCAAATAACGCTTATTACATTAATCAAAGTGAGTCTGAAGCGCACGATATCTTACTTTGTGTCAAAGATAATCAGAAGAGATCTACTCCTGTTGGAAGAGGTAGGGGCTTTAGATATGGGTTCCCCAACAATAATTTTTACATGACTTCCAAGGTTGAAATGGCAAATAAGTTTTCTGATATCCCGGAAACACTTTATAATCTTCAAGAAATTCATGATAAAGTTGAAAATTTCCCATTATCAAGGGATGTTTTATTGCCCAACTTTCAAATTCCTGATGAATTTTTAAAAGAAAAAGGGGATCAAAAAGCAGGAGAAAATGCCTACTTAAAATACCTAACCTATAAAGGTTCAGAGAATAGATATAAAGACATAACAAAAGAGATAAAAGATCGAATTGACTTTGAATTAGAGACAATTGAAAGAACGGGATATCCGGGTTATTTTCTGATAGTTCAGGATTTTTGCAATGCAGCGAGAGAAATGGGTGTGACGGTAGGGCCAGGAAGAGGTTCAGCAGCGGGTTCTGCAGTTGCATATTGCATTGGGATCACCAATGTAGATCCAATTGAGCATAATCTGTTATTTGAAAGGTTCTTGAATCCAGACAGAATTAGCCTTCCGGATATAGATATTGATTTTGATGATCGTGGAAGAGATCAGGTAATACAGTATGTCATAAATAAATATGGAGATAGTCAAGTTGCTCAAATTATTACTTACGGAAAAATGGCTGCAAAATCATCTATTAAGGATGCAGCAAGAGCATTAGATCTTTCATTTGATGAGGCAGAAAAACTAACAAAGACAGTTCCTGATAATCAAAGTTTAGATTTACTGCTAGGGTCAGATGAAAAAAAAATGAGAGATAGGTTGACAGGAGAGGATTATCAAAATGCAAAAAAATTACGCGAATTTTATAAGGCTAATGATTCTGGAGGTGAAACTTTGCGGCAAGCTAAAGTATTAGAGGGATCTTTGCGTAATACAGGAATTCATGCATGTGGCGTGATAATAACACCCACGGACATAAGAGACCTCATTCCCGTTGCGGTTGCAAAGGATAGTGATATGTGGTGTACACAATTCGATAATGCAGTGGTGGAGTCTGCGGGTCTATTAAAAATGGATTTTCTTGGTTTAAAAACTTTGACAATTATAAAAGATGCTGTTGCCTTGATAGAAAAAAGGCAGGGTTTAAAATTGGACATGGAAGATATACCCACTGATGATGAGCCCACATATAAATTGTTTCAACGCGGTGAGACAGTTGGAATTTTTCAATATGAGTCTCCTGGAATGCAAAAGCATCTAAAAGATCTAAAGCCAACAATATTTGCGGATTTAATTGCTATGAATGCGCTCTACAGACCTGGACCTATAGAATATATACCCAGTTTTATTAGGAGAAAGCATGGCATCGAACCAATTTCTTATGATGTTCCAGAGATGGAGGGTTTTTTGAAAGAGACATACGGAATAACAGTTTATCAAGAACAAGTGATGCTTCTTTCTCAAGAGCTTGCAGGATTCACAAAGGGAGAGGCTGATGTACTTAGAAAAGCGATGGGGAAAAAAATAAAATCTGTACTCGACGAAATGAAACCAAAGTTTATTCAGGGAGGTGTGAACCTTAAACACCCTGAGGAGACATTGGAAAAAATATGGAAAGATTGGGAAGCTTTCGCTTCATATGCTTTTAATAAATCCCACTCTACTTGTTACGCTCGTATTGCATATCAAACGGCATACTTAAAAGCCAATTTTCCTGGAGAATACATGGCTTCCGTGTTATCAAATAATATGAATGATATCAAACAGGTTACTTTTTTTATGGAGGAATGCAAAAGAATGAAAATAGATGTTCTTGGACCTGATATAAATGAGTCAGAAGATGTTTTTATCGTAAATGAAAGTGGCGCATTGAGATTTGGTCTTCTTGGTATGAGGGGGGTTGGTTCAGCGGCTGTAGATTTTTTGATTGAAAATCGGAAAAAACATGGAAATTTTAAGTCAATATTTGATTTTGCCAAGCGAGTTGATATGAGAATTGTAAATAAGGGAACATGGGAGGCCTTGGCCCTTGGTGGAGGTTTCGATAGTTTTAAAGATATTCATCGAGGCATGCTCTTTCATGAAACAGAAGTTGGAAAGAATTTTTTAGAGAGAGTAAGGCGTTATGGACAGGGTGTGCAGGATCAAGAGAAATCGGCTCAGGTCTCCTTATTTGGTGGTGATTCAGGAATAGACATTCCCGAGCCAGAATTCCCTGAGGTTGAGCAATGGAATAATTTAGATCTGTTGAAGCGAGAAAGAGATATAAATGGTATTTTTTTGAGTGCCCACCCATTAGATAACTATAAATATCAAATCCAGACATTTGCAAAGAATTCGATTTCCGAAATGCAAAATTTAGAATTATTTGTTGGTACTTCTTCTTACCGAGATTATTCAATTGCAGGAATAATTTCAAATGTAGAACTGAAGACAACTCGAAATGGAAGAGAGATGGGTGTTTTCACAATAGAAGATCATGAAGGGGCCAGAGAATTTGCTTTATTCGGAAAGCAGTTTTTAAATTTTCGAGAGTTTTTGGTTGATGATATTATGGTTTGTGTTCGAGGTAGAGTGCATCGGCCTAACTGGTCGAATAACGATTCGAGTTCACGTCTTTATGCGGATATAACAAGGATTGTTTTATTATCTGAGATTTTTGAGAGGGAGGCGAGAAGTATTGATATTATGTCAGATATAGATGAAGTAATCGACCATCAATGGAAAGAGCTAGGGGCAATTTTAAAAAAGCATCCAGGATCTTGCAAAGTCACTTTTCATGTAAAGGATCCGATAACCAATGTCTCTGTGGCGATGCCATCTCGAAATTTAACTACAGGAATTGATGATTCCCTGCTAGCAGAAATTGATAAGCTTGATTTCATTCATGCCTTTGTAAAGGTTGAGCACTCATGAAGCATTTTTATCTTATTTGCTTTTTGTCAACTTTCTGTTTGAGTCTAAATGGACAATCTACAGAGAATCTTACAGTAGACGATTTAAAGGATGGTGTATGGAAGGTTAAATATCCTGGGTCATCGGTATATAGATATATTGGTGAGTTTGAAATGGGTAAGCCCAAAGGAGTCTTTAGACATTTTTATAAAAGTGGAAAATTAAGATCTCAAATGACTTTCCAGAGTCTTACAGGAGCTTGTTTTGTTCAAAATTATAATGAGGACGAAAAATTACTTTCTGAGGGTAGTTATTCATCAGGAAAATTAAAGCACGGAATATGGAAAATTTTTAACTCCCAGGGATTAGTTATATCTAAGGAGACTTGGAACTCGGGTAAATTAAATGGCTCTCATGAAACTTTCTACACAAACGGTAATTTGGTGGAGTCGGGTAATATGAAATCCGGTCAAAAAGAAGGAGAATGGATAAGGTATTTTGAAAATGGAAAGAAGATGTCCATTGAAAATTATTCCAAAGGGAAATTAAACGGCGATTGGATTAGTTATAGTGATTCAGGCAGAGTAAAGGTTAAAGGAAAATACATTGAGGGCTTAAGACATGGTGAGTGGCTATTTTATAATGACGGGAAAATAGTGAAAAATGTCTTTTTTCACCGGGGTAGGGAAGTTGAAACAGTCATAATTCAATCGGAATGATTAATTAATTATGGGATTGGTTGTAGTTGGACTCTCTGGAGGTGTTGATTCAAGCGTTGCTGCTCATATTTTAAAGCAGAAAGGTCATCACGTTATCGGTCTTTTTATGAGGAATTGGGTTGATGATTCTGTAACTCTTGATGACGAATGTCCATGGATAGAGGATTCAAATGATGCACTTTTGGTAGCTGAAAAGTTAAATATCCCATTTCAGGTTCTAGACTTGAGCAAGGAATATCAAGAGAGAATCGTTGATTATATGTTTTCTGAGTATCAATCTGGTAGAACTCCAAACCCAGATATTCTATGCAATCGTGAAATTAAGTTTGATATATTTTTAGAGGCTGCTCTTGATTTAGGAGCAGATTATGTCGCTACAGGTCATTATGTTCAGAAAAAAACTACAGAAGATGGTATACATCATTTGATTGCAGGTACTGATAAAACAAAAGATCAGAGCTACTTTTTATGTCAGTTAAACCAGCAGCAATTATCTAAAGCCTTATTCCCCATCGGTAATCTTCATAAGTCACAAGTTCGGGAAATAGCCTTGGGCTTGGATCTTGTGACAGCAACAAAAAAAGATTCTCAAGGACTTTGTTTCATTGGTAAGGTTAGTCTTCCTGATTTTTTGCAACAAAAGCTAAAACCTCAAAGAGGAGAGATTATCGAAGTTGAAGCATCTTGGCAAGGCTTTGAATCTCCTCAATGGGGGAATCAATGGGAATTAAGACCAGATTCTGGAAAAGTCGTTGGATCTCACAATGGAGCTTATTATTTCACTATCGGTCAAAGAAAAGGATTGTTTGTTGGAGGCAAAACATTACCACTTTTTGTCATAGCTCTTGATGTTAAAAAAAACATTGTTTATGTCGGGCAAGGCGAAAACCATCCTGGATTATATAGACCTTTCTTAAAAATTCTGAACTCTGACATTCATTGGGTCGATGATAAAAAGAGAATGAATCATGGAGAATCTCGTGATTATAGTGTTAGAATTCGTTATCGGCAGAAACTTTTTGGCGCGAAAATTGAACAAACTTCGAAAGGTCTGAAAATCTTAAGTAATGAACCGATGAAGTCTGTGGCTCCAGGGCAGTTTGCATCCTGGTACGATGGAGATGAATTGGTGGGGTCTGGTATAATACATAGTTAAACCGTGTAAACGATGTCAAAGAAAATATTATTGTTTTTCCTAGTGATTTTTTATTGTTTAAATGTTTCTTATGCTCAAGAGACAAATAAGTATTGGGTATATGTGGATGAACCAATTCTCTCAAGTTTAGGTATTAATAAACTCTCTACACCAGCTTTATCACAGCGCTCTTTAGATCGCAGATTAAGACAGAATATCCCTCTTCGTTCATTTGATTATTCAATGCCCAACTCTTTAGCGGACATGGTCGAATCAACGGGAGCAAATGTTCGATTTTTTTCCCGTTGGCTTAGGGCATTTTCAGTTGAGGCTAGTGAATTTCAATATCATCAGTTATCTATGAAAAAATGGATTAAGGAAATAGTTCCGGTTCGCAGAATGGTGAGAAGAAAACTCCAAGAAGAAGGTGTCATATATGGTTTTTCATATGGCCAGAGTTTAGATCAAACAACTCAGATAAATCTTTCACCAGTCCATGACTTAGGTTATGCAGGGCAAGGTATACTCATTGGTCTAATGGATGGAGGATTTTCAGGCGTTGAGTCCCATTCCGTTTTTCAAGGAGCTTGGAGTCAAGGTCGTATCGTGCTGACTAAAGACTTTGTTGATGGAGACACAAATGTCTTTCATGTTGGAAGCCATGGAATGAGTGTTTTAAGTACTATTTGTGCAGATATAAATGGCACTTTTGTCGGAACGGCACCAGAGGCTTCTTTTGCTTTGTTTAGAACGGAAAACGAGCTTTCAGAGACGATCGCAGAGGAAGATAATTGGGTTTGGGCATCGGAATGGGCTGATAGTATTGGGGTAGATATTACAAATACTTCATTAGGCTATACAACTTTTGATAATGGAATCGGTGATCATACGTATTCCGACCTTGATGGCAGGACAAGTGTTATTTCTCTTGCAGCGAATATTTCTGCTCGAGTTGGTATAATAGTAGTCGCTGCTGCTGGAAATGAAGGAGCGAGCAGTTGGAAATATATAAGCTGTCCAGCAGATGCAGATTCAATTCTTTCGGTTGGCGCCGTTGATTCCCAAGGTATTCGTTCAGCATTTTCATCGCAAGGACCTACCAGTGATGGACGAATTAAACCTGATTTAATGGCAAGAGGCTCGGGAGCTACGGTAATGACATCTAATGGAACAATAGGATCGAGTAGTGGAACCTCTTTCGCTTCTCCCATTATTTGTGGTGCGACAGCAAGCCTTTTACAATTAGCAAAGTCAGTAAGTTTAAACTATGATATTCAAGCTTTAATGAGTATGATTCGAAACAGTTCCAGTAATGCGTTCAATCCTGATTCTCTGTATGGTTATGGTATTCCTAACTACGGCAGTTTAATTGCTACAATCGGAATCAATGAGGATAATATTCAAGACCCGTTTAACATTTCTTACTCAGAAAATGGTTGGCTGGTTAGTTGGACTCGTCCCATGAATATTCAAAAGATTGAAATACTAGATTATTCAGGTCGGATCCTTTTTGAAAAAAAGTATCATTCAGAAGGCCTAGGTTTTACGGTCCCAAAGTATACTTTTGGGACTATTATCAAAATTTCAACTGAATCTGAGCAATTTCTTAAAATACCTCCATTTGGATTCTAATTCTATTTAGAATGTTAGATTGACTGCTATTTAGTAACCCGATTATCATAAGTTTCTCCCATGCTCGCATTTTTCGGCATTAAAACAGACATAACCTCTTTTTTGACCATATTGAATACAGCCATATGAATATCCTCTGCTATCTCCATATCCATAGCAGGGGAATGTATTGATAAGTCACAGACGTTTTTTAATTCGCCTCCATTAAAGCCAGTCATACCAATCGTTTTTGCACCTATTTTTTTTGAGTAGTGAATGGCTTTTAAGACATTTTTTGAATTACCAGACCCACTAATTCCTATTACAACATCTTCGGGTTTTAAGAAGTTTTTCAATGGCTCAATAAAAATATCATCCCAACCAACATCATTTGCAATTGCCATCAGACTTGGTGTATTGTCATTCAAGCAAATAATATTAAACCTTTTCTTCAAGCCAAACGAAGCCCCTTTCAAGAAATCTCCGGCTGCATGACTTGCATTTGCAGCAGAGCCACCATTTCCCATGGTATATATTTTGGACCCCTTCTCGTGAGCTTCCAAAAAAATGGTTTTCATTTTTTCAACAGATTGAAGATCTACTTCATTCAATGTGCTTTGGAGTAATTTAAGATATTCTTTACTGGTCATAATGCTAAGTTACAATTCAGGTTCATCCATTAAAAATAACTTGAGATCCAAAATTTTCTAGTTCAAAGGGGAAAGGTGATAGTTGAATCGCTTGATCCAATGAACTATGTTTTTCTGGAGGTGCAAAGAAGAGCATGAATCCACCTCCGCCAGCTCCAAGAAGTTTTGCCCCCCAGGCTCCATTATTCTTACCCAACTCATATATATTCTGAATGTTAGAATTACTAATTCCCATGGTAAGGGATTGCTTAAGCTTCCAGTTTTCATCAATTATTTCAGCACATTTTTTCCATTGATTAGCCTGTAATGAATCAGCAAAATCATCAACAAAAGAGACCATAGTTTTTAATGCTTGAATTTTATCAGCTTTTAGTGAGTCTTTACTTTGTTTTGAAAGAATTTCGGAAGCGCTTCTTTGGTTCCCTATATAGTATAATTTTAGATGGCTACTAAAATCCTTAATTGCCTCGTCACTTAAATTCATGGGTTTTACCAATACCTCGTTGTCTTTATTAAATCGATATAAATTCAATCCCCCAAAAGCAGCAGCATATTGATCTTGTTTACCTATGGGTTCATTCAAATCATGGATTTCAATCTGGCATGCCTCTTCTGCGAGCCAGAGTTTATCAACTTTTTTTAACATCCCTTTACGTGCCATCATGTTGTGGAGGGTTCCTACTGTGAAGCTAGAGGAACTACCCATACCAGTTCCTGCTGGGACATCGGCTATCGAAGAAATTTCTAGGCCTTTACCAATATTAAGTTTGGACATTATGGTTCTTAGAATTGGATGTTCAATTTCTTGAACAGAAGAAACAGTCTCGGTAGCAGAATACTTTGTTCTCACTTTATTTTTTTCAAAAAAGTCATGTGAAGATATATACATGTATTTGTTTATACTACTTGATAAAACAGCCCCACCGTATTCTTGAAAAAATACAGGTAGATCACTTCCTCCTCCAACAAAGCTTACTCTAAAAGGTGTTCGCGTAATAATCATAGATTTCGGAAGATATTAATTTTATTTTGAGCTCAGTATTAGATCGACAGCAGAACTTAGATTTTTGGCATTAAAGCTTGCTTTTGTTTCGCTTTTTATGTCACCATGGCCCGTTTCTACCCGAATTGTTTTTACACCGGCGGAGATACCTGCTTGAATATCCCTGGGAGAGTCTCCAATCATCCAGCTTTGATTTAAGTCAATATTAAATGCTTTAGATGCTGCAAGGATTAATCCTGGTTTTGGTTTTCGACACTCACATTTGATTTTAAATTTTTCTATTTCCTCAGGAAATCCTCCATCTGGATGATGAGGGCAATAATATAAATAGTCAATGTAAGCTCCCTGGCTACTCAGCTGGTTGTCCATTCTAGAATGAATTTTATCTAGAGTTTCTTCATCGCATAAACCTCTCGCTATTACGCTTTGGTTTGTAATTACGATGGATAAATAATTGCTTTTGTTTATTTTTCTTATTGCCTCTCCTGAAAAGTCATAGATTTTCATTTCGTCTGGATGTTTAATCAAGTCTGTATCATGATTAATTACTCCATCGCGGTCTATAAAAATAGCTTTCTGTTTATTGGATAAGTTTCTAAAATTTAGTTTGCCATTTAGATATGCCGATTCAACTTCCTTATGTCTTTCGCTATTCCCCATATCCTTAATATATTCAGGGCTTATGTAGGCGTACATTTTAATTTTATTAATCCATTTAGGAAATAAATCCCTACCAAAGTCAGAGCTTATGTTTTTTGGAATATGTTTTACCACATCTGGATCGAACAGATAAAAAGCAGCATTTACGCAATTTTTGGCTTCCAAATCCTCTCTATGAGGTTTTCCGTGGACGTTTATGATTCGATTTGTTTTATCCGTTACGATTAAATCACTGTCAAATGGATGATCATTAGGGTGCGCAAATAAAGTTGCCTGTGAATCTTTATCCAGATGAAATTTCATCATTCGATTAAGATCGATATTACTTAAAGTATCTCCATAGATTACCCAGAAAGGAGATGATAATTTATCCTCAATAATTGCTAAAGCACCGGCAGTCCCAAGTGGCATATCTTCGCGAATATATATGATTTTCACTCCCAAGCTTGCGCCATCTTTGAAAAAATTCTCTATTTGCTTACCAAGGTGCCCTATGGTAATAAAAAAGCGCTCAATTCCTTGGGCGCTGTAGGTTTCAATAATATGTTGTAATACTGGCTTGCCAGCAATAGGGACCATAGGTTTTGCAACACCCGGAAAGGATTTTTGAATCCTCGTTCCACGACCCCCAGCCAAAATGACTGCAGTAGAAAACATTTTAAAGAGCAGCCTCTAGTTTTCCCGCAAGAATATTTTTAGCAGCGACACCAACCTGTTTGTCCACGACTTCTCCATTCTTAAAAATTAAAAGCGTTGGAATGTTACGTATTCCAAATTGTGCCGCAATCTCATTCTCAGAATCGACATCGACTTTTCCTACGACGGCACGGCCTTCAAAATCCGTGGCAAGCTCATTTACAATAGGGCCTACCATTCTACACGGACCACACCATTCTGCCCAAAAGTCAACCAATACTGGTTTTTCAGATTTCATTACTATTTCCTGAAAGTTGTTATTTGTAAGTTCAATTGCCATAGTTCTCTTTTGTTAAATTTTTTTTGATGACACCAAAGTTAAACCGGATAGATGAACTAACCTTCTTTACTTTTTGCTAGATTTTAAAAAATATTGATATGCAAAACCAAGACCTCCAATGATTGTAAAAATCGAACCAACATAATATACTGTTCTCGACCCCATTAACTTATTCATGAAGAAATAGTCCGCAACAATATCCAGACAACATCCTATAACAAAGACAAGTAAAAAAAAAGATTTATTCATTTAAATGAAATTAGATTCTGCATTAAGAAGCATTATAAGATACAAAAAAAGCCTCTGATTTAGAGGCTTTTAAAGCGGTGTGGACGGGACTCGAACCCGCGACCCTCGGCGTGACAGGCCGATATTCTAACCAACTGAACTACCACACCATTCATTTGTGTTGGGGGTGCAAATATAATCCCCTTATTGTGACTGCAAAACTCGACTTGGGTGAATTTTTGATAAAATCGTTGAAGTTATCAATGTTGTAAAGGTTAAGGCCAAAAAAATCAATAGGTTCGCAGCTAAAAAATCTATCCATGGCCAGGATATAGGCACTTTATCAATATAATAAGTCTTTGGATCTAGAGGTATCCATCCAAATTGAGATTGGCTGAAAAGAAAGATAAAAGCCAATAAATTTCCAAACCCTAATCCAGTTAATATGCTAGGAGAAAAAAGACTCATGAAAGCAGCATACAAGCTTGGCTTGTTCATTCCTATGGCTCTAAGAATTGCTATTGACGATTTCTTTTCAATTATTCGAATGAAAATCACGATTACCGAGTTAAAACTTGCGACTATAATTAAAATCGCACCAAGGAGGTACGTATTGTTATCAAATAATTTTATCCATTGATAAAATTGAGGGAAGTCCTCTTTACTCGAAAATGCTTGAAATTCAATAGGTAAGAAATTATTTAATTCGATTTCTTCGTTTAAGAATCTATTTTTCTTCTGATAAAGCAGAATTGATTGAGTTTGGTTGGATTCCCATTTATTCAAACTTTGAATGATTTCTAGAGAACAAATTACCAAAGGATCTTCCCATTCACTTATACTGCTTTCAAAAATCCCAGAAATTTTCAAATACCTAATTGAAGGAGATAATCTATTCCCGCGACTGAAATGCATTTGGATTTCATCGCCTGCAGTTGCGCCTATTTTACGTGCCATTTCATCTGAAATCCATACAGAATTTGAATTCTTAGACCAGTCAGGGACTTTCCCCTTAAAAGGAACTGATAAAATAGACTCAGGAATGGCTTCAAAACCAAATAGACGTCCACCCTCTAATTGATCCGCAAATGTAATTATCCCCATTTTCCATGATGCTAAATGGTAATCAAATTTTTTATCGAGAAATTCGATAAAATCCGATGAATCAAGGGACAGCTGAGTCGTTGAAAATGGTGGTAAATTACCTTCAAGTCGAGTTTGATATGGCCGAATCTGGTAGGTTCCATGAAACCTTTCTATTTTTTTTTCTATTTCTAGTTGGAGGCCATTTCCAGTACTAAGACCAATTAAGATTGTCATTATCCCAATTCCAATGACGGAAATAGCTAAAATATTGGCTTTTTTTTGACGTGGGATATTTTTTGCCCATCGCAACCCTAGCCATATCGATAAAAATCGCCATCTTGGAACCATGTTACGTAAAGATACGGGTGTCCTGCACCTTTGCCTCATTTTTTTCTCTATTCCATTCATCTTGTTTGGGCAGTATAGTTCGAAAGACATTTCATACTTCCAAAAATCTGGAGCCGTTTTGCTAGAGTCAAATAGTCATTTATTTGAGGGTAAAAGAATTGGAATTGTCTCTCACGCGTCAGCGCTTAGTCATGGTAGATTGGATAACAAATTAAATAGATTGGATACGAATGGCTTTCAAAATCCTATTCATACTGTAGATAGGTTCATAGACAATAATTGGAATGTTATCAAAGTCTTTTCTCCTGAACATGGTTTTAGATCTGATGCTCCCGCAGGGGAGGTTATAAGCGATGACATTGATTATAAAACAGGCCTTCCCATAATTTCCCTATACGGGAAAAATAAAAAACCGTCTGTTGAAGATTTAGAGGATTTAGACATTTTAGTTTTTGATTTACAAGATGTAGGTGTTCGATTTTATACATATATCTCCACTCTTTCCTTAGTTATGGAGGCTTGCGCAGAGAATGGGAAAGGCTTAATCGTATTGGATAGGCCTAATCCCTTTTCATCTGTTGTTTCGGGTCCAATTCTAGACACCTCTTATTCTTCCTTTGTAGGGATGCATCCCGTGCCCTTATTATATGGATTAACTATTGGAGAGTATGCAAAAATGGTAAAAGGGGAGGGGTGGATTCAAAATTCTGAAATACTTGATTTGACAGTTTTAAAAATTCCCTTTTTTGAACGTGAAATTTCTGTAAACCCTATACCTCCTTCTCCTAATTTACCCAATCTAAATTCTATATTGCTTTACCCTTCTTTATGTTTGTTTGAGGGTTGTCCTGTTTCAGTTGGAAGAGGAACAGATTACCCATTTGAGGTGATAGGAGCACCATGGTATAAGGATAAAACATTTGTTTTCACTCCTAAAAAAAATTCAGGAAGTAAGTATCCGAAGTTTGAGAAACAAATTTGTTACGGCGATGATTTAAGGAATTCAGCGAAAATATCAATGGGTTTTAACATTGATTACATTTTAGAATACTTCGATGCATGGAGTCGCTTGACACCTGAAGTTTCTCAAAAATCAACCAATAAGATATTCTTCTCAAAATTTTTTGATAAACTCGCAGGCTCAGATGTTCTGCGAAAACAGGTTGAAAAGGGCCTAAATGCCAGTGAGATAAGTCAGAGCTGGGAAAAAGATCTCAAAGATTTTAAAGAGAATATTCGTGATAAATACATTTTGTATTCAGTCGATTAAAATTCAAATATAAAACCGAGACTCGGTAGAATTGTTCCATTATTATTCTCCAAAGTTGTTGTCAGGTATTGACTCGGTATATCAGGGTTTACAAGAGGATTCCCCTGATCATCTCTAACTACGTCAATAAATGCTGGGCCCTGAACTGAATAGGCTAAGGCATTTTGAATATCAAAATATAAATCAATATTGAATTTTTTCAAAAACCATTTCTTGTCAATTCTGACATTTAAGCGATTAAAGCCTCCATACCTGTTTGAATTCAGGTTGTTGTAATCTGGAATGCCTCGACCTAAAACGTCCCAGTTTTGAATTGTTGCGGTTGCAGCACGATCAAAAGGCGTATAAGGAGCTCCACCAAGGTACTGGTACTGAATTCCGAGCTCATAATTATTACCGAATTTTTTTCCAAAAGTAAAAGTGGCTATTATTTGATTATCCCATGAGCTTGGCACNTAATCGTTGTTAATGTCCTGAAATTCACTTCTTACAAGNGTTATTGCNGCTATGCCAAAGAACCCNTTGTATAGTTTTTGCTGGTATGTTAATTCTAACCCNAANGCTCTCCCNTCAGATGTCGATGTGGCAAGTTGGTTCCCAATTACACCAAAATCCCCTCCGAGTGTACCAAGAGAGATNGAATCTCTTAATAAAAACGGATAATTACTGTATCTTTTTAAAAACCCTTCAATGCTTGTCTTCGCATTCCAAGGCCAAAATTGAGTNGATCCNANAACAAAATGCTCAGCGCTTATGTATTGCAAATCGGAGTTGTCTCCATCTATTCCCTTATAGCCTAAAGAAGTGTAGGGTGGTAATTGGTAATAAATCCCATAATTACCATCAAAAGTTACATTTTCGTTTAGGTTGTATGATACAGCTATTCTAGGAGACAACTGATTTAATGGGTTTAGAGTACTTTCATTAAAGTCCATTATATCTGTTCTAATACCTAATGAGACTTTTAATCGGTCATCGGCAAACCTTCCGATAACATTTGCAAATAGGTTACCCTTATAGAATATTCTATCTGCTGAATAATTGAGTTCGAATCCGCCAGGAAGTCTTTTGTCAAGAGTCGTAGTATTGTATTTTGCCTGTTCTAGACCAAATCCAAACATAGATTCCCATGTGCTACTTTTTCTTTCGTGTTCTAATCTGAATTTATTCTCAATTTCTTGAGAATTATAATTCAAAAGTTGATTTAGGTCTCTATTATTATTCTCAAATTTTTCAGAGCTATTATCCAGCATAAATCGGCTTAGGACAATATTTGTTCTTCCTTTTGACCCAAAGTGGGTATACTTTGCACCAATCGAATAATTCCATTGAATATCTTCTGGCAGATAATTAAGTAAGTATCGTTGGTCTTCGGTTTCATTTCGATCTAGGTTGAGCCTATTCACATCATAAGCTCCAAGACTTAAAATTGTTAGTTGATTATTTCTATTAAAATTATGCTTTACTTTGAATTGATAGTCGTTGTATGTTGGTAAGAAAGGTAGACCTATAGCTTTAAAGAGAAATTGTAAGTAACTTCTTCTAACTGAGGCTAAGTAGGTTGTTTTGTTATTTAATGGACCGTCTANTGTCAAACCGACTTCTGAAGCGCCGACTTGAAAAATTCCTCCAGTTTTATCCGTTCTTCCATCTTTCAAGTTAAGCTCCATTACTGAGCTAAGAGAATTTCCTCTTTGAGCTGGAAAAGCAGATGTGTAGAAATCAACATCGCGAATAAAATTAACATTTATCATACCCACAGGGCCTCCGCTTGCACCTTGAGTTGCAAAATGGTTTATCGCAGGAATTTCTATGCCATCAAGAAAAAATCGATTTTCATTAGGCCCTCCGCCTCGTATAATTAAATCGTTTCTAAATGCTAATCCGCTCGCAACGCCTGGTAAGGACTGAATAACTTTCGAGATATCTTGATTTCCCCCAGGATTTCTTTGAATTTCGTTAATTCCAATGCTTTGAACCGANACGGGAGATTGTGCGTTACGTGTGAACTTCATTTGAGCACTAACCTCAACCTCGTCCAATTTTTGGGTCGCCTCTCTTAACTTAAAGACTATTCTCGCTGGCTTAGCGATTGTTAACTGAATTTCAAACTCAGTTTTCGACACATAACCTATGGTTTGTACTGATACATTTACCAAAGAAACTGGGAGGTCTTCGAAAACAAATTCTCCATTAAAGTCTGTGAATGCCTGTGTTTCAAGGCCTTCAATCTGCACAACGGCGCCAGGAATAGGTTCATTATTAACTTCATCTACAACAGAACCAGAAAGAAGAGCTTGCCCATGCGAGATAAAGGATAGTAGTTGAAAAACTAAAAATAGCCTAAGAGATTTGTTCATACTGTTATTATTTGGACCAGGGATTCGATTTATTAAATTTTACTAGTCTTTCTAGTAACAGCGAAAACCTCTACAAGGTTTTCATAAATGACTTAATGTCATCCTGATAGTAAAACTTTTCTCCTTTTTCTTTGGCATCTCTACGACCTAAAAGCATAGCTTTTTTCGCTGCATCTTTTGCACTTTCCGGATCTCCCATTTTGGCCATTACTTGCGCAAAAAGGTAATTGTTATACCAACTTTCAGGGTTATTTTTTATTACCTGCGTTATTAATGATAAAGCGTCACTCATATTTAGATCATTTTGCATATAAAANCGNGCAGCAGTTCTTTTTATTTTAAAATCTTCTGGGTTTTCATTTAATGCGTTTTGTAAGTTTTCTTCAGCCAGTCTAATGGTTTCCAGAGCGATAGGGATTTTTACTGATGATTTTTCCCACTTAACTACGAGATTTGCGGTTTCTTGGGCAAGGTCTTCGATTCCCATGTATAAACTTTCCACTGAAGCATCAAGAGTTTTGACAGGCGCGGTGAATNTTGCTACATCTTGCTTTGAGTTATAACCGTCATCAATTCCCCACATATCGTTTTTTGAATTTAGGATTATTATCCAATTCATTTCATTGACTATGGCTGTAATGCTGTAGGTCCCAGGGGGAATACTTTCGCCACCAATACGGGCGTCTGTTGAAAATGAAATTGTTGAATTCTTGTTTGCTCCAAGTCTCCAATGCTTACCAAATGGCACAAGACCTCCAAAAATATCTCTACTTTTTACAGAGGGTCGACTGTAATTAATTTCTATATCGGTGAGTCCAACTTTTTGACTGACAACAGATCTTGGCGATGCATCCGGAAGTTGCTGAGAGAATCCTTGAATAGTGACTGCAAAAGCGATAAGTAATAATAATTTTTTCATGGTATTCTGGTGTTTTGATTTAAAGTTTGTTCATGGCTTTATTAATAAAAGTAGTCAAAGCTTCTCCTTGAAGAAGATTCTGTTTTAAAAGGGCGAGATCCTTGGCATGATTTATTATCTCATCTTTTTTGGCTCCTTTTGCTTTTAAAATTTTTCCTGACAAAGGGTGATTTACATTGATTACAAGATCATAAGTTTCTGGAAAATCTCCCATACCCATGAATCCGCCACCTCCTGTAGCACTCATCTCCTTCATCCGTCTCATGAACTCTGGTATGGTAATTAGCATAGGTACATCATCGCTACCGAGAGCCTCCATTCTAATCGAATATTTTTTATCGTCTAATGTCTTTTCAATAGTTTCTTTCAGCTTATCTTTCTCGCTATCTGTAAGAATTGAAGTTCTATCATCTCCCTTGGGTATGAGCTTGTCTAAAAGATCTGAATCAACACGTGCAAATCTTATTTTTTCTTGAGAGGTCTCATGCTTCTGAATAGAATGACCTGCAATTGGAGATTCTAGTAAAATAACATCATAACCCTCAGCTTTTGCCTTTTCACAATAGCTATGCTGGGCCTCTTTATTGGAAGTGTAGAGTATTACCTTAGTTCCATCTTTGTCAGTTTGAAGGGCAGACACTTTGTCTAAATACTCATCCATCGTATAATGCTTATCATCGATAACGGATTTGAATAAATTAAATTTCAGAGCTCGCTCATAAAATTTTTCTTCTGTAACCATGCCGTATTCAACAATTACTTGAATGTCCTTCCATTTTTCCTCAAAATCTTTTCTGTTTTTCTTAAACATTTCCTCAAGTTTGTCAGAAACTTTTTTTGAGATATGACCACTAATTTTTTTAACGTTGCTATCCGCTTGAAGGTAGGATCGGCTTACATTTAGAGGTATGTCTTTGGAATCTATAACACCGTGAAGGAGAGTTAAAAATTCAGGGACAATTCCCTCGACATTGTCTGTTACAAATACTTGGCTTTGGTATAATTGAATTTTATTCTTTTGTAATTCCACATTGGGTTTAATTCTTGGAAAGAATAAAATTCCTGTTAAGTCGAAGGGGTAATCAACATTCAGATGAATATGAAACAAGGGATCTTCAAAAGTTGTGGGATAAAGAGCCTTATAGAACTTGTTATAATCTTCGTCTTTTAAATCACTCGGACTTTTTGTCCAGGCCGGATCGTCTTCGTTTATGATATCTGGAACCATACTTTTTTCGAGCTTTGGTTCTTCGCCTTCTTTGGATATGTCAATTTCCAATTCTTTTTCTCCGAATTGTATGGGAACACTCATAAATCGGGCATATTTTTTTAGCAGCTCACGAATCTTAAATTCTTCTAAAAAATCAGTGCTATCCTCACTGATATTCAAAATAATCTCGGTTCCTCTATCTTTTCTTTTCAGTTTAACTAGTTTAAATTCTGGAGACCCATCGCAGCTCCAATGTGCACCATCTTCGGCATCTTTCCAAGATGAAGTCTTTATCTCTACTTTGTTGGAAACCATAAAGCTAGAATAGAAGCCCAATCCAAAATGACCGATCATTGCCCCTTTATCTAATTTTCCTTCATATTTTTTCACGAACTCTTCAGCTCCTGAGAAAGCGACNTCATTAATATACTTTTGGACATCATCTTTTGACATCCCTATACCTCTATCAACAATTTTAATCTGTTTCTTTTTTTTATCTAAAACAACCTGAATTGTTAGATCTCCAAGTTCACCTTTATATTCTCCAAGGTTAGCAAGTGTCTTTATTTTGTTCGTTGCATCTACAGCATTTGAAATGAGCTCCCGGAGGAATATTTCTTGATCACTATAAAGGAATTTTTTAATTATTGGAAAAATATTATCCGCAGAAACATTTATTTTGCCTGTTGCCATGATTTCTTATTTAGATTCGTTTAACATTTAGAAACAAGTGTTATGCCATTAAAGCTTAAATTTTACTTTTCCACTGTAAAACTGACAATTTGACCGAATGAAGGATAATAATATTTATATAGCTGTTCGATTTATGACATTCAAGGGTTTTAAAGCTCGTTGGAGGGCGTTTGTNGGAATGGGTTCCACGATACGTAATAAATTGACTGGAAAAGGTTTAATCTTTGGAAAGATGCTTGGCAGNGGAGCAGGAAAGGGGTTTTCAATAGTTCCTGATTTTGGAACATATGCCTGGTTTGTTGTTTTTGACTCAAAAACAAATTCGTCACAGTTTTTCAAAGACGATATAGTATATAATGAATTACGCAATTACTCGTCATCGATATATGGCTGGAACGCAGCTCCAATACGTGCGCATGGAACATGGAATGGTATTAAATTTTTTGAAGGGGNAGCATCTGAGGATCACGAAGGTGAAGTGGCTGTTTTGACACGTGCGAGTATCCGAAGATCTCAGGCAATTCGGTTCTGGATGAATGTTCCTTCAGCNAGCCGAAACCTTTCTGATCACGCTGGCCTCAATTTTTCAAAAGGAGTAGGGGAGATTCCCTTATTTGAACAAGCTACATTGAGTTTGTGGAATTCTCAAAAGGAATTAAATGATTTTGCTTACAAAAGCAGGCAACATGCGCCTGTGGTGAAAAAAACCAGAGATTATAATTGGTATTCTGAAGAGCTATTTCTTCGGATGCGGATCATCGATAAATTTGGAAAAAACTTATCAAAAAAATAATATCAAACTTTGGCATCATTATTTGGTATTTATTATATTTTCAATGATCCGATCGTTAATTTTGANGGGTTTAATTGAATCCAAACCCAAGTAATCTNTAGCATTTTCAAGGTCCTTAAATTCTATAAACGCATTTTTTGGGGCCATTCCAATTAGTTCTGAACCGTTTGTGTAAATCCCCAATTTTTTTGCTTCATGTTTGATTCTATCAAAGAGTGTTTTAACTGAGCACTTCTCTGAATCTACAATGTTGCAACTGATTTGGGAAAAACCAAAGCTTTTACAATTCCAACCTAAAGCTCTGACGCCTGGAATTCCTCCGGGTGTTTTTTCTCGAACTTTTTTAGCTATGAGTCTTGCGCTTTGTATGTTCATATCACATAAATTCACATTATATGCTATTAAAAATTTTCTTGCACCCATTGCCAATGCTCCAAATTTTGGATTGAATAAACCAAAATCAAATTTCCTTTCAGAGCTTGAAAGCGTTTCATATTGATCCCTTCTTACATGACTTAATTCATAATTCTTTGGATCAATCGCACTCTCTCTGTAAAGCCACCCACCTACTTGGATATTTTCATTTTGTATTCTCTTTACTATATTTTGAATACAATTTTTNGCAGATNTGATTGTTGNNGGTTTAATGGGAATAATGGGGCAAACATCNAGAGCTCCAATTCTTGGATGATTTCCTTCATGATTTCTCATATCTATTAGTAATAGACATGATTTCAATAATCTTATTATCGCATCAGAAAGAGTAGTCTCGTTTCCTAAAAAAGTAAAAACTGTTCTATTTGCATCGAAGCCAGAATCAATATGGATCAAATTTACTCCAGGAGTATTTTTAATTGTGTCACCAAGCTCTCGTATTATNGAACTTCGTCGTCCTTCTGAAACATTGGCAACACATTCCAGCATTTCAGAAATGTGGAGTTTCGAAACCTTTAACAAATGCTATAAGGGCCGCAATGGCACTCTTAGCGACGTTCATTTGCATGGATGAATGAATTAGAGGTAATGNAATTTCAGCAAGATGAATATATTGACACCTTTGCGTTTGAGCGGATTGATATGCAACATTAAATACTTTATTCCAGGACCAGCCGTGCTGACTTCCTGCTGAGCTTGGGCAATCAATTATACTATCTGCGCAGATTTCAAGTCCAAAAACCGAGCTAGTGCAAACATGGTTAAGGGCAATATTCAGAGATTGGTCAAATGAGGAAGAACCGCTTACTCCCCATGATTCAAATGGAAGATATATCCAGTTANCATCAGTTTTGAAGTGATTGAGGCTTTTGATATTTGTTGTTAGTTCTTGAAGACCTAAAACNGCATATTTTTCTAATATTTTATTTTTTTTAGCATAGGAAAAAGGGTTTCCGCTGTGCCGGCCTTCAAGCTCTCTACAGTCTGGGTGTAGATCAAGATTTAAGGCGTGAACCATATTTTTTTCTGTCTCCGATAAAGCTTTGAGAAGAGGATAGGCGTTATTGTGCCCTCCACCAAGAACCAAGGGAACTTTTCCTTTTGCNAACAGCCCTTGAATTTTTTTAAAAACTATTTTATCAATTTCATCCACTAAAGAGTATAATTCCTTTTTGTCTTTTGGATATATGTAATTTTTAGATTCTTTTTGAAGATCTGCTAATGAAATAGAAGTCCATCCGAATTTTTCTGATGGTAAAAAATNGTTACAAGATATAGTGGCTATAGCCTTATAAAAATGTAAGGAGTTTTCTGCAGCGCCAGGCCTTCCTCCATTTGCCCGTACCCCTATATCTTCGGGAATAATTAAAAATATATAATCTCCTTNAGAATCTTTTTTTTTCTTCAGGATATCNCCAAGTTGTTTTTCTCCCGGTCTTGATTGATGAAAATTAAAAGGGTTCATTTTCCGTTTATAAATNTTTTCTCTATGTTATTCTCCCCAAATGAGTAAGGTAAGTATGCGAATGATGATATTGGCTTGGTTAAAATTAGATTCGCAATCATTCCTTTGGATATACTCCCAATATTTTCTTGAGCACCAAGGGCATATGACGCATTGGCTGTTAGTGATGCCAGTCCCTCTTTAGGTGTGAGTTTCATTTTGTGACATGCCAAACTCCAACACAACATAAGATTTGAACTTGGAGCAGATCCGGGGTTG
This sequence comes from Cryomorphaceae bacterium, assembly GCA_002682945.1. GTDB lineage: Bacteria > Bacteroidota > Bacteroidia > Flavobacteriales > Schleiferiaceae > TMED14. The sequence goes on from NYSL01000019.1 coordinate 71,955, forward strand.
CAGTCAGAGGCTATTGCTAGTGGTAGGTTCGAATCAATGATTTCTCTTGCGGGAGCAAATGGGATGTCAAGAAAAAGAGAGCAGCCAGGAAGAGCAACAGGAATTGGTTTCCGTTTTGATTCATTATTGAAGGCAACGATCAAGTCATTTAAATCTGAATTAGTTAAACATTCCAAATGATCAATGCTCCAGGCGGAATTATTAATTGCAGCTTGAATTCCTCCAATGCTATTAAATTGATTTACATGAGCTTTCAGGGGAATGTTGTATTTACTTGCACTTGTTGAAAGTTGGTCAATATGCCTTGGAGAAAAATAATTTTTTTCGCAAAAGATATCCACAAAGTCAATNAGACCCTTATCTGCTATGCTTGGCAACATATTNAAACAGACCTCATCAATATATGAGTCATAATTTCCATTAAAGGAAGCTGGCAGGGCATGTGCACCCAAAAACGTTGCCCAAATTTTTTGTGTCACTTGGGTTTTTGCTTTTTGAATAACTCTTAGAATTTTCGTCTCTGAATCTAAAGTTAAACCATATCCACTTTTTATTTCTATTGCAGTGGTACCAGTACTTTTGGATTTATCCAAGCGTTCAAGAAGCAATTCTAGTAATTCTTCTTCATCTGAATCATGCATTTTTTTTGCAGAGTTTAAAATACCCCCTCCAGATGATGCAATTTCTTCATAGGATGACCCATGCATTCTTAAATTAAATTCTTCAGAGCGGTCCGAATGATAAACCAAGTGAGTATGGGAGTCAATGAGCCCAGGTAATAGAAATCGTCCTGTGCCGTCAATAATTTGAACATTTGAGTTACTTTTAGGACAATCTGACATTTTTCCAAAATCATGAATATATCCGGATTCAATCTCGACATATGCATTTTTTATCATATCCCAATCCTCCATCGATTTTCCAGATAGAAAATCATTTTTTTTGTTATTTTGGAGCATTGTAGCGATTCCTTTTAGGTTCTCTATTCGTATTCGCATATAACGAAGGTAGTGTATCGCGTATTTTTGAGGCTATGGCAAATAATTCATTTGGAGAAATATTACGTTTGACCACTTTTGGAGAGTCTCATAACNTTGCTATGGGTGGGGTTTTAGATGGNGTTCCAGCNGGNGTTTCNATTAATATTGAACATATACAAAATGATCTTGACCGAAGAAGGCCAGGACAATCTGAGTTTACTACTGCAAGGTCTGAGGCGGATAAAGTTGAAATTCTCAGTGGATTACATTTTGATAAAGATGATAACGGGTGTCAATTAACCCTAGGCAGTCCGATTGGATTTATAATTCGAAATTTGGATAAAAAGAGTTCTGATTATGATGCTTTAAATGATATATATAGGCCATCTCATGCGGATTATACCTATCAATCAAAATACGGAATTAGAGACCATCGTGGTGGTGGGCGCTCTAGTGCGAGAGAGACCGTTTGTCGNGTAGTAGGGGGGGCTATTGCNAAGCAATTGTTAGGAAAGGAAGTAGTTATTCAGGCCTATGTAGAAAAGATGGGGGGGGTTGCTATTCCTCAAAATGCTGAATATGATATTTCGAATTCAAAGAACTCACCNGTATTATGTCCACATTCTGAAACATCAAAAGCCATGGAAGCCAAATTAATAGAAATAGCTTCCAAAGGTGACACAGTTGGTGGTGTAATCTCTTGCCACATAAAAGGGGTTCCGGCAGGATGGGGGGAACCTGTTTTTGATAAAATTAATGCGAGATTAGCTTTTGGTATAATGGGTATAAATGCTACCAAAGGAATTGAGTTTGGTTCTGGGTTNAGTGGTGCAAATAGAATGGGTTCTGAAGAAAATGATCAGTTTGAATCTTTAAAAAAGACCACTACTAACAACAGTGGTGGCATTCAAGGAGGNATTTCTAATGGTCAGGAGATTTTATTTAGAACAGCATTTAAGCCTGTATCTAGCATTAAAATCAAGCAGAACTCAATGAATAAGAAAGGAGAGTTGGTAGAATTTAAAATCGATGGAAGACATGATCCATCAGTATTACCAAGAGCGGTTCCGATTATTGAGGCGATGACAGCACTTATCCTTGCAGATTTTTTCCTTCGGCAAAAAACCCAGTTAATGAAATAGAGAATAAATGCATTCTATTAAGTATTTACTGCTCTTATTAATTTTGACCCCTGATTCTGTACTATATAGTCAATCAGATAGTGATTGCTCTGGTTATTCAAAGTTTTCTAAACATGCTAAACTAGCGGAAAAGGCCATTCTTTCAAATGATATGGCAATGGCAAAGGTGTATTTAGGGGCGCTGAGAAGAAAAAATAAAGGTCAATTGTTGAATTCGTTGTTTCTTCAGAGTGAAGTTGACCTAATGGAGGGAAAACTAAAAGCAGCAATTAAAAAGTATGAAGAGATCTGTAGGTTATGTCCTAGTTANCCACGGAATATTTTATTCAAATGGGCTTCTGTTCTGGAAGAGTTGGGATTTTTAAAAGAATCCAAGTTAAAATATGAAGAGTATTTGAATCAAGATGGGATAGAGCTGTCTTTCAAAAATGTTGTAAACGAAAAGCTCGAATTATGGAGGTATCGGGATTCACTAAAAGATAACCCTGTTAATTTTAAACCGAGAAGAATCAATGTACTTTCCTCTGATGCCGACGAGTTTCTTGGCATACTTACACCAGATGAATCTAAATGGTTTTTTACTCGTCGATTCAAATATCTTGACTTCAAATTAGGTCCGGCTCCGGTTAGTCGGTTAAAAGAAGAGTTTTGTCAGTTAGTAAATAAAGAGAATGCGCAATATCATTCCTTAACATACCCTTTTAATCAAGGTTTTAATGAGGGGGGGCCTTCTCTAACAGCTGACAATAGCACTATGGCATTAACATCGTGTGAGTACCTTAAGCCAAATTCATTGAATAATGGTTACAGGAATTGCGATATTTTCTTGGTGAATAGATATGAAGATCAACAATGGTCTGATTTTTATTCCATTGATTTAATAAATGAAAAGCATTCGTGGGAAGCTCAACCAGCAATTTCAGCAAATGGTGATAGAATTATTTTTTCATCAGATAGAGATGGCGGATTTGGCGGCTTGGATTTATACTCCATTGAAATTGATTCCTTGGGTAACTGGCATAATTTAAAAAATCTTGGTTCTCGGATAAATACTCTTGGTGATGAAAAATCACCATTTTTTCATGCTGATAACGAGCATTTGTTTTTTTCATCGAATGGTCATTTTGGGATTGGTGATTTTGACGTATTTGTTGTTAATATTCATGGAAATGAGGATCCCTTGAATTTGGGTTACCCAATAAACACGGAAAAAGCAGAAGTGGGGTTCGCTGTTTCTGCAAAGCGACCGATGGCTTATTTTTCGAGTAATAATCAAATTGGAAATTTAATCTCTTCCTCAAATTATGATTTTTTTGAATTTACTCTTCCTGAAAAGCTATTTCCAGATAGCGTATCCTTTATTCAAGGAAATGTAAAAGGAGCGCAGAAGTTTAATCAAAACCTACAAATTCGTATCGAGAATTTAGAATCTAACAGAATTTCGCGAATAAAAGTGAATAGGCAAACTGGCGAGTATACAGCCGTTTTAAACGCTCAAGAGACCGCTGATTATTTGATTTCGGTTGAGGGGAATAATGCCGGTTATACTTCTGCCCGTTTTCAATTGAAAAAAAATCAAATGTCAGAATCCATTCCTATGCTAGAAGTAAAGAGTTTGAAGAGTGGTGAAATATTTGACTTATATTCTATTTTCTTTGAATCAAATAGATTTTCGCTATCAAAATTGGATCAGTTAGCATTAAGGGATTTTGCCAAATTTCTCAACACGAACCCATCATTAATCATCGAGATTCAAGGTCACACAGATAATATTGGGAGTTCATCAAAAAACATGAAGCTATCTGAGAACAGGGCAAAGTCAGTTCATGACTTTTTAATTTCAATCGGAGTTTCATCAATACAGATGACCTACCGAGGATATGGAGATAATCTCCCCATGGAGTCAAACCAAAAGGGGTGGGGAAGGTCCCGCAATAGAAGGACCTCCTTCAAAGTTTTAAATACTGAATTAAACTAACAGATTCGAATTGAGCTTTGAGAATTTAAATGATGTTTAAATTCTGCGCTCTTTAATTCGAGCTAACTTACCGGTGCGCTCACGTTGATAGAAAATTCTAGCACGTCGGACCTTACCCTGCTTGTTTACTTCAATTTTTTCTAGGTTAGGCATGTTCACTGGGAAAATTCTTTCNACACCAGTGTTGCCAGACATTTTTCGTATTGTAAATGTTTCAGTCACTCCGCTTCCACTTCTCTGCAAAACATCACCGCGGAAAAACTGGGTACGCGTCTTTTCTCCCTCGCGGATCTTGTAATAAACAGTTACTGTGTCACCAGCTTTAAAAACTGGAAAATCCTTTGATTCTACATATTTGTCTTGGACATACTTAATTAAATCCATGAGATATCTTTTTTAGGTTACTAATAGTCAACATTCATCTCTTTGATCAGAGGTTGGTATTAATATCGTTTTAAGTAAACTTTCAACGAGGGTGCAAATGTAACAATTTTTTTTATTACCGAAGACTAACCTTCGAGAAGATCAGGTCTTTTAGCTTTGGTAATTTTCAATGCTTGTTCTGCTTTCCAGATTTCAATTTTTTTTGAATCGCCACTTAATAATACATCGGGAACTTTCATTCCTTCAAAATTTGAAGGTCTCGTATAAATGGGGTGGGAGAGTAGATTATCTTGAAAGGAGTCTGTTAGAGCACTTGAGCCATCATTTAAAACGCCCGGTATCAATCGAATTAGAGCATCTGAGATAACCGCTGCAGCAAGCTCTCCTCCACTAAGAACGTAATCTCCAATGCTTATTTCATGTGTGATTAGGGATTCTCTTACACGTTGATCAATTCCTTTGTAATGTCCACAAAGAATTATTAAATTTTCCCTTAGAGATAACTTATTTGCTAGTTTTTGAGTAAACTTTTGACCATCAGGTGTAGTATATATTACAGCATCGTAATCTCTTTGACTCTTTAGCTCATTGATGCATTTGAAAATTGGACCAGCTAACATCACCATACCTGCTCCGCCACCAAAAGCATAGTCATCAACCTGTCTATGCTTTCCTTCACCATACTCTCGTAGGTCATGGAAATGGACTTTAACTAAACCTTTTTTTTGAGCACGCATTAAAATGCTAGAATCAAAGGGACTCTTAATAATCTCAGGCAAGAGGCTGACAATGTCGATACGGAAGCTCATTTTGAGATTTTTGTAATTCGCGGAAAGATATTTTTTCTGTTTAACAAAAAAAAGACGTGCGTAAATTTAGAACTAAAAATTAAATTCAAAAGTTACATAAAAGTTTCTTCGTGGAGAAGGAATGATTCCCGGCCCGGGGTATCCTGTTGCTCTTCTGGTAAAGTAAGATGCGTCTAAAATATTATTGATTCCAGATTCAAGAGAGTATTTCTTTTTTTTATATGACAAACTAAAATCTAGAATTTGATAGTTTGGAATTATACCGATAACTCCGCTAAGATTACTTTCTGTGGAATTTGTGGCATCACTATATTGTTGACTTAAGAAAGTATACTGAAAGGATCCAGAGAAATCCATGTAAGAATAAGTTATTCCGCTTTTTATATTAGCTTTTGGAATAAATTCAACTTGGTTCCCAATAATTCCGTTCTGCTCCGCGGATATATACTCTGAATTTAAAAATGCAGAATTCAAAAATGTAGTTATTTTAGTACCGTTTTCCGATTTTTTGAAAAGGACACATTCTAAAAGTGATTCAAATCCAAAAATTCGAGCGTTTCCTACATTTCCTCTTTCACTTTTTACATTTCCATCCTGTTGTATTTTTTGGATAAATCCTATTCTGTTTTGGTAGGATAAATAGAAATAATTTATATCATAAGATAGTTTTCCGCTTAGTATTCCCTTTATCCCTAAATTTCCAGTGAATCCTTTTTCATCCGTAATGTCAGGGTTTATGGTGAACGCAGGATTAACGATGCTTATATCGGCAAAAGTTACAGATCGATAGTTTTGGGAAAAATTCGCATAAAGTTCAATTTCATTAGTTTTTCTATGCGATACGCCAACACCAAAAAGTATAAAATTTCGCGTATTTGTGTCTTGACTTATTATTGTTGTATCAGATATGAGATTGTTCGCACCGTCAAAAAGCATTTTTGAAAAACTTCCATTACTTTTTGTGTCAATAAATTCGAATCTAAAACCGGGTGTAATCGAAGTTTTTTCATTGATGTATAAAATATTTTCTCCAAAAAAAGCGAGGTTTAAATTGGGGTAAATGTATTGTGATTGATTTTGATATGCGGGAAAATCATCATAATAAAAGTCAAAATTTGCATCTGTACCATCTGAACCAGGACCCTGAATATTTACATTATTGGATTGATACAGTTTAATGCCAATTAAGTTTCCTGTTTTGATTCCAAGTATGTCTTGTTTGTTTAAAAATCTATATTCAGCTCCCCAATTATTAAAATACCCTTGAATCAGATCCCTTTCAATCATGGGATCTAGCTGATCTACTCGATTTGATCTATATCCTAAGGCACTTCTATCTGCATCCAGAGCAAATACATTTAGGGTTTGAGTGTTATAATTATTGATACGATGATTTAATTTAAGGTTATACAAAAGCCAGTTTACACTGAACCAATTTCTTGACCTATTAGATTGTAATGGATTTTCATTAAACATTCTATCATTTAATCCACCCGGCTGCTGAGCAACATAGTTTAAGCCAGTGAATTCAAATGAGCAATCGAAATTTTCATTGAAATCATAAATACCATTAAAAAAAATATTCCTTGATTCAAATTTAGTATTTGGTCGAAATCCTTTTCCTCTTTTGAAGTTGAAAAATGTATAAAAACTGAATTTATTTTTTTTACTATCGATACTCGTAAAACTGCTGAGCATTGCATTACTGCCGAATGTAGATCTTTGTTTTATGCGAATTCCTTTTTTTTTGGAAGGTTTCTTAGTTACAAAGTTTATTAAGCCACCGAATTGAGATCCATATTGAAGAGAAGCAGCTCCTCTGATGATTTCAATTTTCTCAAGGCTTTCTGCTGGCGGAGTGTAGTAGCTCTCTGGATATCCAAGTACATCGGCACTAATATCGTATCCGTTTTGTCTGGTACTAAAATTACTCGTTCGATTTGGGTCAAGTCCTCTTCCCCCTATATTTAATTGTAAACCCGCATCATCATTTTGATAAATATTTAAGCCTGAAACTCTTTTATAGAGCTGTCTAGCATTATTTAATGCTAAACTTGCATTTGTATTTTCAACAACAACTACTTCTGTTTTTTTTCCTGCATAAATCGATGTCCCCTCGATATCTTTTAACTTTTTTAAAGCAAAAGGATCTTTTTTATTTGAGACGTCGACTTCGTTTAATTCAACAAACTCCTGTCCTTGAAGACTGGGGCCNATTATTAAAAAAAATATGAATACACAAAAGTTAAGATTATGGGAATTCATAAAAAGCACAAATGTTTTTTAGCGATTAATCTCCATCTGCGTCAACATAGTCAACTACAATGGATAGATTAATCAAGAGATCTGTTTTCATGAGNACAACTACTTTTTGGAGCTCATCATAGGCTGCGAGCATTAGAAGATTGTTCTCTTCCATCTGCTTAACAAAATTATTATCTAGGTTATTGATAGCTGTTTTGGATTCTTGCATTTGAGATTTGATCTCATTACTAAGATTATCATTCCCCATTTTGTAGAGAATGTAGTCAGCGTANGATTCTCCTGTTTGGTTTGTATTATAATTGTAACCTGAAAAAAAGTTAATTGATGCNTCTAAGGCTTCTAATGCCAGATCTTTGGAAAGATTTTTTTTAAAATATCCCTCTACACCTCGTGGATAGATTTGATAATTATCCCACCTGCCGCACGGGATTCCAATTTTATTCGCCCTAAGNCCCTTTTCAAAGAAGTATATAAAATCATTTGTAAGAACATTTAAACTTGAAGTTGATGTGTTCTCTGGTGAGTTTACAAATTCATTTCTACTGTTAGTCCAAAAATTCTTCACTTCAGCTGTCAAACTCTCCATTTGAAGAACTAAAGCATTTAAGTAGCTTAAGTAATTACCTGCTTCTAATCCATTGTATTTATCTAGGATCAAAGTAGAGTCATTATCTAATCCGTAAAGCATATAATCGAGTGCAGGAAAACCTTGAGAAGACCAACTCGGCCAAGTGGCATCATCTAGGTTATAATTTCCGCTAACAATATTTTGATCGATTACAGTTGTATTTGTCGGGTAAGTATTCATAGACTTCACATATTCAATTTCTTCGGCCTTACCCATATTGAACATTTCTATATACTGCCAATTTTTATAGGCACTTTCCCAAGATTGTCTTAGGCTATTTAGATTATTCATAGTAGTTGAAACCGAAAAACTATCTACTGCTAGTTTTAACTCATTTANTTGAGACTGGAACGTATTATGTTTAGGTATTATAATCCCATCTGCCATATTTGCGAGTAGAATTGTTCTATCATAATTGTCTGAGGTTCCCGGGTTGTCTGTGATATTACAAGCNGAAAGTATGCAAGCGACGAAAAGTATGTATATNTATCTCATTNTTTTNAAAATTGAAAAGAGGTGATATTNAATATCACCTCTTTATTCACCTAGACGTNGTTTCAAAACTGCACAATTGAAACAAAAGTGAATTTGTTTTTAATTAGTTAGCAATTGCGGCTGCAATATCATCTGCCATTTGAATTAGCTCTGCTGGTGTTCGATCCCAGAATCCATTCCCAGCTTCAAGGGTTGCTAACATAGTATGAACTTGTTCATGGCTGAAGTAAGGCATCCCATTTGCATTGTGCGTGAATTGTAGACTAAGGATAAATCCATATCCTTCGGAAAGGGCATGGAAGTATTCAGGTGATAACGCGTCTGCTGCTGCTGACTCTCTTAAATAACCTTCAGCTTTAAGGGCAACAACAAGAGATAAAGTTTCCTTAATAATTTGAGCCTGAGCATCTCTTACTTCAGNACAATTATCAACAATTGCTTGTCTTCCTAATTTAAAGGCATTATACACTGTTGTTCTATGGTCTTCAAACTTGTTTAAATATTTTCCAAGGTGACCGTCAGTATCAATTTCTGGGGTAGTAATGTCCTGATCAACACCATAAACATATCCAAACCCTTCATCCCAGTGATGTTCCATTGCGGTAGAGTTCATATCTTCATTTGGATCACGAGTTACATTATCTACTGCATCACCAATTTTTCCATCGGCTAAATATCCGTTTACTATTTGGTCCATGCACATAGCTCCAATTAAGCTTTTTGCTACAAACTGATCATATTCAAAACCTTGGGCGTTTAGTTCGCGGTTTCCAGCCATTCCAGCAGTTCCAGATGCAGCGATAGTTCCAGCAGTGATTGCAGGAGCAACATTGTCCGCGTAATCTTTGAACCATTCTTCAAAATGTTCGTGGATTTCGGCCTGTACTGTTGTTGTAGAGTAGTAAGCAGTTTTGCTTCTTATCTGCTTGCTTGATGCATTTAACCCAGGTCCAGCGAAGTTATTNTCACCAGANTGGTGGTTAAACATACCATTTAAAGCNGCTTCAGTTGTAGCTGGATCAGAAAGTGCACTTCCTAATTCACCGGCCATTTGAAGTCTTTGAGTTTGTCCTGAGTAGGTTACTGTTGATAATCCGTCTACTGTAAACGAATAATCTGCAGGTGCATTCACCGTACAGGGGTCTGTAGTTCCTGTTCCACAAGATGCAAGAGCTACTATTGCGGAAAGAGAGGAAATCTTGATTAAATTAACTCTGTTCATTTTTTAGTTTATTTTATGTTTTTAAAATTATTGTGCAAGTATACAACGTAATTCTTATTTAGACTAAGTCCAAATTAAAATTATTTTGTAATATTTGCAATATGAATTACGGAGAGGTCGAACAAGGTTATTTATTCTTTAAAGAGGGGTATTATATCTTGGAAGAGTCCCTAAAATTGGCGTTATCATATTTCTTTAACCCCGGAAAAAGAATTCATTTATTGTATTTAGCATCTTCAATGCTATTGGCTTTTTGGGTTTTTCAATCCAGTAATTCGAATAAATCTTTTCTTAACTATTTGTTTCCAAAACGAATTTGGCTGAGCAAGTCAGCATTTATTGATTATTCACTTTTTGCGTTTAATTCTTTAGTGAAAATATTGTTTATTGGCCCCTTCGTAATTTTTGGCTTCTATCTAGCTTTTCATGTTAATGAATTTATGCTTGTGAATTTTGGATTTCCAAAAAACAGTTTAGGTGTAGGAGAGACTCTTTTTTGGTATACAATAACACTGACAATAGCTCATGATTTTACAAATTACCTTGTTCATTTTGGTATGCACAGGATCCCTTTTCTTTGGGAATTTCATAAAGTTCATCATTCTGCGACGTCATTAAATCCCATGACTCAGTATAGAATTCATCCGATTGAATTATTTATTAATAATATTCGGAGTCTCTTAATTTTCGGAATAATCACAGGTTTTTTTGATTATTTGTCTGCTCATCAAATTGACAAAATGGTTTTCCTCGGGGTTAACGTATTTCATTTTGCATTTTTATTATTGGGTGCTAACCTCAGGCACTCCCATGTGAAATTGAAGTACCCAAAATTTTTGGAATATATTTTTATTAGTCCGTTTCAACATCAAATCCATCATAGTAATAACCCTGATCATTTTGCCAAAAACATGGGATCTAAACTCGCGATATGGGATTTCTTTTTTGGTTCTTTAGTTCTTTCAAAATCCGTTCAAAAGATAAATTTTGGAATTTCAGATGAGAGTAAAAAATATAATTCCTTTTTAAAAAATTTAATAACTCCGATAAAATCAATTTTCAATTTCTTAGGAACTCGCTAAAACTGAGTGGCTAACATTAAATATTCTAACCAATTATTATTCCTTTTAATATGTATACCAAAATTCACTCCCTTTTAACCATTCTTCTTGCGTTATTCTTCATTTATAAAGGTGTCGATAAAATGCCAATAAAATTGAAAGACATTTCAAAGGAAGAAATTGTCTCAACAATTATTGAAAAAAATTCATATGAGGCTCCAGTCGGATACAAAATAACAATGAATACTTTTAGGCAATCTGGTTTTTTGAGGATGATTGCATTTTTTCAGATTCTGGCTGGTGTACTCATGATTTTACCTGCAACAAGAGCTCTAGGCTTACTGCTATTATTGCCTATCATTTTCAACATCTTTTGTATGCATGTTTTTTTTGATAATCGAATGGGTGAAAACATAGAAACAGGAATTCTACTAGCTCTAAACCTTGGTCTCTGTTCTTTCTATTACAAAAAATTAATTTCCGCGGTTGTTGACAAGAAGGGAGTTCTTTTTTAAAAGCGAATTACTTCTTTAATTCCTTGATCCATCCAATTATTCGCTAAATAGCCTTTCTCAAGATTTGAGGCAAAAGGAATTGGAGTTGGAATGCTAGAAATGACTTTTATTGGAGAGTCAAGATATTCAAAACACTCTGATTGAATTATTTGAGAAATATCGCTACCAATGCTTCCTCTCATTGTGTCCTCTTGGACTATGACACAACGCCCAGTTTTTTTGACTGACTTTACAAGTGTATCTATATCCAAGGGTACAAGACTTCTTAAATCGATCAGATCACAAGAAACTTCTTTATTCTCATTGAGCCAATCTTGAACCCATTTTATTCCTAGGCCATAACTGATTATGGTGATCTGGTCACCTTCATTTATAGTTGCAGCCTTTCCTATGGGTAAAGTAAAGTAGCCTTCGTTGACATCACTTTCTTGTGATCTATATAGAGCCTTATGTTCAAAGAAGAGAATAGGGTTTGGATCCTCAAATGCTTGAATCAATAAACCTTTAGCATCGAAGGCATTTGATGGGTATACAACTTTTAGCCCCGGGATTCTGGTGAACCAAGATTCAGTGCTTTGGGAATGAAAGGGGCCTGCGTTAACTCCGGCTCCCGTTGGCATGCGAATAACCATGTCTACATTTTGTCCCCACCTGTAGTTCATTTTAGCAGCCTGGTTACAAATTTGTGTCATAGCCTCAGAAACGAAGTCGGAAAATTGCATTTCAATCATCGTTTTTTTACCCATTACCGATAATCCAACACCAACTCCTACAATCGCAGATTCACACAATGGAGTATTTATTATTCTTTCTTTTCCAAACTTTTCTAAAAAAGTATCTGTTGCTTTAAATACGCCGCCATAGTCGGCTATGTCTTGGCCCATGAAAATTAAGTTGTCATGTTCTTTTAACGAGCACTCTAGGCCTGAGTGAATTGCATCGATAAAACGCATTTTTTTTAGTTCACCTTTATTTTGGTTTTTTTCCGAATCATATTTTTTATTATCGAAGACATCTTTTAACTCATTTTCCAGTTTAAATTCAGAATCCGATTCTTTCAATGCAATTTTGAGACTCCCTAGGACCTTATTATTTAGACTTTCTTCAATCGATTTTATCTCATTTTTAGAAAGAATTTTCTCTGAAATTAAATTCTCTCGAAAATTAAGAATAGGGTCTTTTGATTTCCATGAATCAATAAGGCCTTCTGGATAGTATTTTGTTCCTGAAGCTTCTTCATGACCTCTTATTCTGAACGTTTTACATTCTAATAAAATTGGTCTTGGATTGTTTCGAATACTCGACGTTAATTTTTTTGATAGAGATAGAGTTGCTGCAAAATCATTTCCATCAACGCTATGTGCTTCCATTCCATATGCATCTCCTTTTACAGTAAAAGAGTCAAAGTTGAATTGTTCGTTGGATGGAGTTGATAGCCCCCATTGATTGTTTTCTACGACAAAAAGAACGGGAAGTTTCCAAACTGAAGCAACATTTAAAGCTTCATGGAAGTCTCCTTGTGATGCACCTCCATCTCCCGTAAACACCAAAACACATTTTTTTTCATGATTTAGTTTTCTTGCGAAAGCTAGCCCATCTGCGACTCCTAATTGTGCACCTAAATGGCTTATCATTCCAAAAATATTATGTTCCTTGGAACCGAAATGAAAAGAGCGATCTCTGCCTTTGGTAAAACCATTTGGTTTCCCTTGAAACTGAGAAAAGAGCTTTTCCAAAGGAATATTTCTTGACGTAAAAACTCCGAGGTTTCTATGCATTGTGCAAATCCATTCATCCTCCTGCATAGCAAGTGTTGTTGCGACTGATACAGCTTCCTGGCCATAGCTAGAGAACCATTTAGAAATTATTCCTTGACGCAATGCTAGAAGCATTCTATCCTCCACAGCACGGGGAAGAAAGAGATGCTCAAAATACTTTTTTGCATCTGATTTGTCAAGTTTAGAATAAAAATTATTTTGTGACATGAGACTTGACAAAGGTGCGTTAGAATCCTTAATGAAACAATCCTAGTATCTTTGCAAATATGAAATTGAAAACACTTGACCTAAGCAATTACATTGGAGGAACAGAACCCATGCGGAAAAATTTCGTATCGGATTTAGGAAAAGCTTTTGAATCCATTGGTTTTGCAGCTATTGAAGGACATGACTTTACTAATGCTGATAGGGATTTGTTACAAAATGTAATCAAAGAATTCTTCAATCAGGATAATGAATTTAAAATGAAGTCTTTTGTGCCAGGTGCAAAAGGGCAAAGAGGTTTTACACCATTTGGGACTGAACATGCGAAAGGAGAAACAAGGCCTGATTTAAAAGAATTCTTTCAATGGGGTCCTATGAATGCTGCAGAACGCGGTCTTGATAAAAATGTTTTAGTTCCGAACGTTGAAAACATGGACAGCGCAGTCTCAATTGCATACAATAAGCTTGAAAGAATTGGCCATCAGCTTATGAAAGCAATAGCTTCATATTTATCTCTTGAAGAGAATTTTTTTGAATCATATTTGAATCAGGGGCACTCGATATTCCGGGCAATCCACTATCCCGGGCAAAAAGATTTCACTCAAAAAGGAATCCGCGCAGCAGCGCACGAAGACATTAATCTTATTACTCTTTTAATGGGAGCATCTGCTGAAGGACTTGAACTTCTGAATAAAGATGATCAATGGGTACCAATTCATGTCACGAGTGATGTTTTGGTAATAAATGTAGGAGATATGCTTCAACGTCTCACGAATAACACTATGCGATCAACTACACATCGGGTTGTTAACCCTCCTGTTGAGAGACTTCACCTTCCAAGATTTTCGATGCCATTTTTTGTTCACCCAGATGAAAGTATGCCCTTAAACTGCTTAGATATATGTATTTCTGAGCAGAACCCAAAGAGTTTTGATGACATAACTGCGGGTCAATACTTGCAACAAAGACTAAAAGAGATTGGTCTCGCTTAGAGTTTTTTTAAATATCACTCTATTTTCGAACTAGTATTTCAGCATTCAGGAGATAATGGTCAGCAAGGTCCATTTCTTTGCCTTTGTACAAATGTCTGGGCCTAAAGACTTTTTGCCAATTTATTTTCAACTTCAAATTGTCCTTTTGTGCTAGTATATAATCAAGTTGAAACGGTCTTGAGTTATTATTCCATGAATTTTCAGGACTAAAAGTGTGCAGATTTCTAAATAATGATTCAGAGTCTGAGACTCCCAGTGTATTTAACATTTCTGAGTACTTTTCTTGTTCAGACTTTTTTGTATTTAGATCACCAAGAATGATGAATGGATTGTTATCCTCTGAATTCCGATCTATTAATTTTCGAATATCTCGATATTGAAGTTTACGTGTGGAAATGGCTTTAGAAGAATTGCCTGACTGAAGATGAGTTCCCAAAAAATGGATATTGATGTCATTTACTTGAGCGTGAAATAAAACGCATCCTTTTGCAGCATGTTTATCTGCTTTGACACCTGGCTTAAAAACAATATGATCAATGTAATTTAGAGGAATTTGTCCCATAATTAATACACCATTACTCACTAATGCTTTTTTATTCCTAATTGGATGGATTTGATAGGGGTAAGATTTACTTAAACCCTGAATAATCTTTCTTCTAATTTTACGATCAAACACCTCTTGAAAAACAATAATATCGAAGTCACGATTTATGCAATAATCTATGATCAATGGAGTCCTTATTTTTTGTTTTTTTTGCAGGAGTTTTGAAACAAATGAAAAATTTGTAGGCAGCATTTGAATATTCCAAGTGGCAATGTTTAAAATATTGGAATTGCTGTTTGTCGAGTCAGGGTGATCGTTTTCACCAAAACATATCGATTTTAGAAGAAATAAAAAGAAAAATATGATAAACTTTATTCTCATTATCGAACCTAGGCTATAATTTATGCGTTAGACATCTATGCTATACTTCAAAGAGTAAAAGGCTCCTGAAATAAATAAAAATCAATTTCTTGAAAACCGACTATATTTCAATTTTGGAGAAAGTTGACAAAGTTAATCCTTTGAGGTATGCTTTCAATCGTAACTATATTGATGGAGATGTCTCACGTCTCTCGCCCTACATATCCAGAGGGGTTTTGTCTACAGACCATGTATTAAAAAACTTAGTCAATAGAGGGTTTGATTTAAGTAAAATTGAAAAATTCGTTCAGGAACTGGCGTGGAGGGATTACTGGCAGCTAGTATGGCAGGAAAAAGATATCAACCGAGATATAAAAAATCCCCAATCTGATATACTTTCTTATGGGGTTTCAAAAAATATTGTGGATCACAATTCTGGAATTAAAGCCCTAGATACAGCCATCAAAGAGCTCTATAAAACGGGTTATTTACACAACCATCTTAGAATGTACATTGCAGCACTTAGTGTTAACGTTGCGAAAAACCATTGGAAAGTACCAGCAAAATGGATGTATTATCATCTACTCGACGGTGATTGGGCCTCCAATTCCCTTAGCTGGCAATGGGTAGCTGGCACCAACAGTAGTAAAAAATACATGGCTAATCAAGATAATATTAATAAGTACACGAGGACTCAACAAAAAAAAACGTACCTGGATATCGGTTATCCTGAGTTAAGCACAATCCTTCAACCTGAAGCACTGAAAGAGCTGTCTAGTTTTGATTTTGAAGTTGTGTATCCAGAATCTGATCTTTTTAATATCAATGACGCAAAAACAGTATGCATCTATAATTATTACAACTTAGACCCAAATTGGAGGAAAGAATCTAATTATCATAGAATTTTACTCATCGAACCAAGCGTCTTTGATTTTCAACCTATCGGGGAAAACGCTATGAATTTCATGCTTTCTTTATCAAAAAACATAGAAGGGATTAAAATATTTGTAGGTGAGTTTGATGAATTGCCAATTGGAAAATCTCAAGTTGTTTTTAAAGAACATCCCAACAATCACAATTATAAAGGGATAAAAGACGAGAGAGATTGGATGTCTTCGGTCAAAGGCTACCATTCTTCCTTCTTTTCATTTTGGAAGAAAGCAAAAAAAGAAATTTTTAGGAAATATGCCTAAAAATCTAGAATCAAAGATTTGTATTGTTTGCAATATTCCTTTTAATTGGAGGAAAAAATGGGAGAAAAACTGGGCGGAAGTGAAATATTGCAGTGAACGTTGCAGAAGAAATAAAAAAGGTCGTCGACAGATTTAAAATCGTCTTGTTATTATTCAAACCATTCTGTTTTTTCTAAAATATTTTTTCTTCGGCTAATTCTACTCGTATTGGAATCATGGACGCCTAAATAAAAAAAACCCAGGCATCTTTCATTTTCACTTAGAGACAAAAATGAATGTAGACGTTTAGCATACTTAGGGGTACTCCAATATCCTCCTATATTCGTACCCGAGCAAGATATCCATATATTTTGAACGGCCATTGCCGTTGCAGAGA
>NYSL01000041.1 GCA_002682945.1 Cryomorphaceae bacterium
AGAACATCGCCAGACCATGGTACAGCTTATGGAATCGCCGGGAAAGGAGAGGCTTCAAAAGATTCCTTTTTAACTTCTATTTTTTTAGCCTTAGACATATATAAAATGAGAAAAACTCACGATGAGTATTCTAAAAACAAACTTTAAAACAAAAACGCTTTGATTCAATACGGCATTTCTGTTTACTTTTCAATAAAATTTATATATTTGCTCGCCTTAAATTTTTACAGATGAAGCCCAACAGCAAATATAAAATCGAATTTGCAGGTTTAAAGATTGGAAACCATCAGTTCAATTTTAATGCAGATAAAAAGTTCTTTGATAAGTTTAATTTTTCTGATTTTAATGATGTCTCTGTAGACATCGATATTGATTTGATAAAAAAATCAACTCTTCTTGAGCTAAACTTTAGCCTCAAAGGAAAAGCAAACGTGAACTGTGATTTGACTAACGAGCCATTTGATTGCATTGTAAAGCATGAGGCAGCATTAGTTGTAAAGTTTGGACAGGAGTACAATGATGAGGATGATGAAATCCTTGTCTTACCTCACGGAGAGCATAAGCTTTTTGTTGATCAGTACATATTTGAATTGATTGTGTTATCTTTGCCGCCTAAGAGAATTCATCCTGGTGTTGAAGACGGAAGCTTAAAGTCAGAAATATTAGATATATTGGAAGATCTTAAACCAAAAGAAAATAGTAATTTAGCCGACCCTAGATGGGAGCAGTTAAAAAGTTTAAAAAAATAAAATAGTTTACAATGGCACATCCAAAAAGAAAAACGTCAAAAACTAGAAGAGACAAAAGAAGAACTCACTATAAGGCTGAAATGCCTCAGGTCGCTGTTTGCTCTAAAACTGGTGAGAGCCATCTATACCATAGAGCTTACTGGCATGAAGGAAAGCTTTATTACAGAGGCAAAGTTCTATTAGATAACGCTGCAGAAACAGAGGCCTAATCTAATTTAGCAACCAACTTCTCTAATCTTTCTAATCTTTTTTCCTGGTCTTTCAATCTGTTTATTTCACCTTGCTGCTCTTTCAGTGCATTAATAAGTACAGGTACTAATCCTTGATAGTTTACTGCTAACATTTCATTGTCATCCTCACTTACAAGTTCAGGAAATACTTCTTGAATCTCTTGTGCAAGTACACCTATCTTTTGTTTGCCTTTCATCTCATAGGACTTACCATCTATTTGCAATAGTTTAGTAAGCGTAGAGCCAAGAGATACTATGTTTGACTTCAGTCTTGCATCCGATGAAATATTAACATCTCCACTTACTGTAAGGTCATTGCTTACTGTAGCATCTCCATTAAACATTACTTTAAAAGCATCAGACTTTGCATTAGATGCAGCTCCATTTCCAATGACAAAGGCTGTGTTTGAAGTACTAAATGAAGTAGCATTATTTGTAACAGAAGAACCACTTGAATTGTATCGCCCAATTACCAAAGAGCCGTAATCACTTGCTGTTGTTACATATCCCATTGCTGTAGAAGCATATCCACTTGCTGTTGTGCCACTTCCCATTGCTGCAGAAGCAGTTCCACTTGCTGTTGTGCTATATCCCATTGCTGTAGAATACCATCCACTTGCTGTTGTCAATTCCCCCATTGCTGTAGAATATTTTCCACTTGCATTTGTGCCCCTTCCCATTGCTGTAGAACCTTGTGCGCTTGCCGCTGTGCTATATCCCATTGCTGTAGAAGCTTCTCCACTTGCTGTTGTATCATACCCCATTGCTGTAGACTCATTTCCACTTGCTGTTGTGCCATTTCCCATTGCAGAAGCATAAATACCTGTAGGACTTGTACTGTTTGTGCTTACTTGTGCATTCATACTAAATGAGATAGTTAATGCTAAGAGTGTAAAAAGTTTTTTCATCTTGAATTATTTTATTATAAGATACTAACCTTGTTTCATTTAAAAAAACTCCATGATTTTTTCGTGAAAATTATAGATAATTGTTAAAATTTTAAGGAATTCATAAAATAAAAAGAAAAAAAATTTATTTATTATTATTGTTTTTAGGCATAAATAATTGCAAATATTCGTTTATATATCACTTTTATATCGTTTTTGAATAAAAAAAGCATAAAAAAAGTTTTTTTTACTATTTAAATATAAATTATGATATTCATAATAATTAACTAAATATTAAAACAAAAAAAAGAACTATAAATTTATATTTAATAACTAAAAAATAGATTATTAGCTCGTTTTTAGCTCTAAAACAATAAAAAAACCATCATTTTTCGTTAATATATGTTTTTTAGAATAATGTAATAAATACTGCCTATATAAAAGTTAAAAAAAAGACAATATAAGCCCCTAAGATTAAGTTTTTAGGCTTTTTTACAACATAATTTCTCATTTTAATCAATTTTGCCTACAATTTGATGAATTTATGCTAATTATGTTATTCTCATTATTACTTTCCTTACTCAAATTTTATAATCTTACCTTTTTTAGCTAATTTTTGCCGCTTTTTATAACTTTTTGGTCCATTTTTAATGTTTTTTGTTGCTTTTTGCCAAAAAAGTTTAGATTTTTGATCAAATTACTTTAACCTATGAAAATAAAAGAAATTCAAAACCTTATTAAGTTCGTTGCTAAATCTGGTGCAAGTGAAGTTAGTCTTGAGATGGAAGATGTTAAAATCACCATCAAAACCACAGGTGGCCAGCCTCCAGTTGTTGTACACGAGCCTGTTGTTTTGCCTGCTCAAACCGTTATTCCAACGATNCCATCCCAGCAAGCCGTNCCNGCTGATGATAATATCACAAGCGCAGATGAGGANTCTAATTTAATNACTGTCAAATCNCCTATNATTGGAACTTTTTATCGTAAGCCTTCGCCAGANAAACCCTCCTTTGTTGAGGTNGGCGATGTTATTTCAGAAGGCTCTGTNCTTTGTGTTATTGAAGCCATGAAGCTTTTTAATGATATTGAGTCTGAAGTTTCAGGAAAGATTGTAAAGATTCTTGTTGACGATTCAAGCCCTGTTGAATTCGACCAGCCCTTATTTTTAGTAGACCCTTCTTAATTATATTATAATTATGTTTAAAAAGATTTTAATTGCCAATAGAGGTGAAATTGCCCTGCGTGTCATTAGAACATGTAAAGAAATGGGTATACAAACAGTAGCAGTTTACTCAACTGCCGATGCAGAAAGTATACACGTTAAGTTTGCTGATGAAGCTGTTTGTATAGGCCCAGCACCTAGCTCAGATTCTTATTTGAGAATTTCTAATATTATTGCTGCTGCTGAAATTACAAATGCAGACGCCATTCACCCAGGATATGGATTCCTTTCAGAGAATGCTAAATTTTCAAAGATTTGTGAAGAACACGGGATAAAGTTCATAGGCGCATCGCCTGAAATGATTAACAAAATGGGAGATAAAGCCACAGCAAAAGCAACTATGATTGAGGCTGGAGTTCCTTGTGTTCCTGGAAGTCAAGGGATTATTGAATCTTTTGACCACTGTAAAAAGTTAGCAAAAAAAGTAGGATACCCTGTCATGTTAAAAGCTAGTGCTGGAGGTGGAGGAAAAGGAATGAGAGCCGTTTGGGAAGAAAGTCAACTAGAAGATGCATGGAACTCAGCAAGAGTTGAGTCTAAAGCAGCGTTTGCCAATGATGATATGTACATGGAAAAATTAATCGAAGAGCCAAGACATATTGAAATTCAAATTGTTGGCGATTCCAAAGGAAAAGCTTGCCATTTATCAGAAAGAGATTGTTCTATTCAAAGAAGACATCAAAAGCTAACAGAGGAAGTTCCGTCCCCCTTTATGACTGATAAATTGAGGGAAAAAATGGGTAAGGCCGCTGTAAAAGCAGCAGAATATATTAAATATGAAGGCGTAGGTACAGTTGAATTTCTTGTGGATAAAAACAGAAATTTTTACTTCATGGAAATGAATACAAGAATTCAAGTTGAGCATCCGATAACGGAGCAAGTCATAGATTATGATTTGATAAGAGAACAAATTTTAGTTGCTAGTGGCCAAAAAATTTCAGGAAAAAATTACTTGCCTCAATTACACTCGGTTGAATGCAGGATTAATGCTGAAGACCCCTACAATAATTTTAGACCTTCACCAGGAAAAATTACCAACCTTCATTTGCCTGGAGGGCATGGAATTAGAATAGACACTCACGTTTACTCAGGGTATACAATACCTCCTAATTATGATTCTATGATCGCAAAACTTATAACAACCGCCCAAACAAGACAGGAAGCAATTGATAAAATGAAAAGGGCGTTAGATGAATTTGTGATTGAAGGTATCAAAACAACTATTCCGTTTCACAGAAAGCTCATGGAAAGCAAAGATTATCTTGAGGGAAATTATACAACTAAGTTTATGGAAGATTTTTCAATGGAAGACTAGTATGAAAAAAATTGTTGTTTTAGGTTGTGGACTAGTAGGAAGGGTGATGGCTCAAGATCTTTCTCACAGACACAAAGTGACTTCTGTTGATATTTCAAAAGAAAACCTGGATAAACTAGGGTCTTCAAAAGTTATCAGGTTATGCAAAGATGTTTCTAGTTCTTCGGTTTTGAATGAGGTAATCAAGGACTGTGATTTAGTAGTCGGAGCTCTTCCTGGATTTATGGGGTACCAAACTATGAAGAAGGTGATATTGGCAAAAAAAAACATTGTAGATATATCATTTTATCCAGAAGACCCTTTCGGATTAGATCAATTAGCAAAAGATAACAATGTTGTTGCTGTTATGGATTGTGGTGTTGCGCCGGGAATGGGAAATATAATTTTTGCACATCATGACAAAACCATGACAATTGAAAATTATGAGTGTCTGGTTGGGGGATTGCCTAAAAAACGAGAATGGCCATTTGAATATCAGGCTGTTTTTTCACCAATTGATGTTATTGAAGAATATATAAGGCCTGCGCGATATGTTCTTAACAAATCTCTAATAATAAAAGAGGCTCTTTCTGACACTGAACTGGTTGAATTTGATGAAATAGGAACTCTTGAAAGTTGGAACTCAGACGGGCTGAGAACACTAATAGAAACCATGAGCCATGTTCCTAATATGATTGAGAAAACCTTAAGGTACCCAGGGTGTGTAGAGTATTTAAAGGTATTGCGTGAATGCGGATATTTCTCCTACGAGCCGTTGGAAATTGACGGCAATAAAATAAGACCAATTGATCTTACAGCAAAACTTTTATTTCCAAAGTGGCAAATGAAAGAAGGAGATGAAGACTTCACGGTCATGCGAATTAAAATTACAGGAATGGAGAAAGATAATGAGGTACAATATACTTACACGCTTCTTGACAGGTTTCAAAACAACACAATATCAATGGCCAGGACCACCGGTTTTACCTGCACGGCGGTTGCAAACCTTATTTTAGAAAAAAAATTCATGAGAACCGGAATTTCACCGCCAGAATTTCTGGGCGAACATTTTGAAGCTATAAACGACTACTTAAAAAAGAGAGATGTTATATATAATGTTTCAAAAAGTTAAAAGTACTTTTTGAAACATCAACGATAATGTTTTTTATACATTTATTATTGCCCATTGTTATGAAAAGGACAGCATCAATTTTAACTCTTTTAATATCTCTAAACTTTAATTATTTAATCGCACAAACTAATAATCAAGACTTTACAATATATTTAATAAGACATGCTGAAAAAGATCTTATATCAGAAAATCAAATTGACCCACCTTTGACAAAATGTGGAGTAAAAAGATCAGATTTTTTCAAAGATTTGTTTCAAGAAACCGAAATAGAGAAGATTTATAGCACCAACTATTCAAGAACAAAAAACACGGCCATGCCAATAGCATTTGCGAAGATT
>NYSL01000037.1 GCA_002682945.1 Cryomorphaceae bacterium
ATAGAGTAACTAATACTGAAGCGTTTAGCGATTTGAACAGGACTGAAAAAATCCGCTATGACCATATTCCGCATCAAGAGGTATGGCTTAATGGATCTTTGCCAATTAGATATATCCCAATGGACTTGCCTCCTTTAAAAGTGGGTTACATAAAAGGCGTTGGCGATGATGCGCCCATGGCTTTGGCTCAAATGGGAATTTCTGTCATCCATTTAGATCCTGATTTACTAACCTTAAAGCAACTCAATGAGCTTGACGCTTTGTTAATTGGGGTAAGGGCATATAATGTTAATATGGGATTAAGATCTTCACAGAATTTAATTAATGATTATGTCCGACAAGGAGGTCGTTTGGTTATACAGTATAATACAGCGTCCCGAGATAGGGTTTTGAAAAAAATGGGGCCTTTGACTTTTAATTTAAGTAGAGATCGAATAACCGTAGAAACAGTTGAACCTGGAATGCTGGAATTAGATCATGTTCAAATGAATTCACCAAATGTATTGGATAAAAAAGATTTTGAGAACTGGGTTCAGGAAAGAGGTTTGTATTTTGCAGATTCATGGGATTCTTCTTTCATTCCCATGATCTCATGGAGTGACCCTGGAGAAAAAAAGAAATTGGGATCATGGATTGTCGCAAACTATGGAAATGGTACAGTTACGTATTGTAGTCTTTCTCTTTTCCGTCAATGGAGACATGGAGTAGAAGGGGCCTTCAGGATTTTAGCCAATTTAGTTGGTCATGGAAAGTAGTTTATCCAGTCTGGATTGGGTAGCTCTCATTGGAACTCTTGGCTTTATTACTTTTTATGGAATTTGGAAAACTAAAAATAAAAAGACCGGAAAAGAGTTTTTAGTAGGAAGTAAAGAAAGTCACTGGGCAACAATTGGCCTTGGAATTATTGCTACTCAGGCATCAGCGATAACATTCATATCTACTCCAGGTCAGGGATTTGCTGATGGTCTAAGATTTGTTCAGTTCTATTTTGGTATGCCAATCGCACTCTTGCTTATTGGCATCTATGTGGTGCCAAGATATATGAGCTCTGGAGTTTCCACGGCTTATTCCTTTCTTCAAAAAGTATATGGAAACAAAGTGAGATGGCTAGCAGCAAGCCTTTTTTTGCTTTCTAGAAGCCTTTCTGCAGGGATTACTCTCTACGCTCCCGGAATTGTCCTTTCTGCAGTTTTTGGGTGGAGTTTAAATGCCACAATTTTGATAACCGGAGCTATTGTGATACTATATACCGTATTTGGTGGTTACAAAGCTGTCAGTTTAACTCAATCATTTCAAATGCTTGTTGTCTTCATTGGGCTCTTTGCAGCAGGATTTGTTTTAATTCAGGAATTACCAGATACAATGAGTTTTTCGAAATCTTGGGATTTGATGGCTGTTTATGATAGAACTAAAATTTTAGATTGGTCATTTAACCCCTCCAATCGCTACACTGTCTGGTCTGGTCTAGCTGGTGGTTTTTTTTTAGCAATGGCCTATTTCGGCACAGATCAGAGTCAAGTGGGAAGGTATTTAGGTGGAAAGAGTAAAAGAGAAATTCGCATAGGAATGTCTTTTACAGCATTGATAAAAATTCCTATGCAGCTATTTATATTGGGATTAGGTTTAATGTTATTTACCACTATGCATTTTTCGGATGAACCCATTTGGCATAATCCATCGGTTCAATCAAAGTGGCAAAGTATTTCATTTTCTGAGGTCAATAGTATCAATCAGTCATGGGAAAGTATGATATCCGATAGAAGAGAAAATGCGATCGAATTCTCTGAGTCTAACAGTGGTTTTAATCAAGAGTTAAAAAATGAATTAGTCTTACTAGACCAAAAACGAGATTCACTAAAGAATAAAGCTGAAATGATACTAGTGAATAATTATCCTGGAATAGAGACAAAGGATACTGACTATGTTTTTCTTGGATGGGCATTAAAAAGCCTCCCGATGGGTTTGCTTGGGCTTTTGCTTGCAGTAATTTTTTCAGGAGCCATGTCAAGTTGTAGTGCAGAATTGAATGCTTTATCTGCTACATCAATAGTTGATTTTAAAGAGACATTTGGGAAAAAGAAGGAAACAAGTGTTTTTATTTCACGTGCTTTGACCGCATTTTGGGGTTTTTTAGCACTAATTATTGCAATGAGTGCCTCATTATCAGAAAACCTGATTCAATTAGTTAACATTATCGGATCTCTATTTTATGGCCCAATGCTTGGATTGTTTGCATGCGCATGGATATTCCCTAGATTTAAACCATCTGCAGTATTCACGGCTGGAATGATCTCGCAAATGATGGTTTTGGTACTACATTTATTGAATAATTTAGATATCATTCAGTTGGGATATTTATGGTATAATCTGATTGGATGTATTTGCGTTGTCATTATATCCTCAATCCTCTCTTTGAGTGTTTCGAATAAATAATTTCCATTCTTTCAACAATACTTTCGACTGCCGGACAGATATTAGAATTCAATTCTGTTAGTTGCAGTATTTGCTTCTGCTTTGGTCTGTTTGTATGCGGATAATCAGCGCATGCAGAAGGCCTTACAGCATAAATACCACATTTATTGTCTTCGATTAAGAAAGGACAGGGCAATTGTTGTAAAACATAGTCTCCGTCTTCGTCGATTTTTAGATATGATTTTTCAAAATCCAAAACTTCATAACCAAGGTGCTTTGAAACTCTTTGTCGGTCTCTTTTTGTCCATAAAGGACCAGTGGTTTTGCAACAATTAGCGCAATCAAGACAATCGATTTTCTTAAAAGCTTCATCGTGTAATTGATGAATTACTGTATCTAAATTTTTTGGATTACTTTTTTTAATTCTTTTAAAAAACTTATTTCTAGATGCTTTCTTATTGTCCATGAGAATGGGAAGTTAAGCTTTGAATCTTGGATCGAAATTCCGATGTAAACTTTGAATAACCTTTGGTTGCTGGACCTGAAAAACCAGCATGGATTTCAACCAAATCGCCTTTTTTATCAAATAAAAGATAGGTGGGATAAGAGATGAAATTACTAATCGGCAGAAGCCTTTCAACTTCACTTTTCTGGGCTTTCCCTGCGAACAGTATTGGATACTTAAGACCTAAATAGCTTTCTATTCGTTTAATCGAATTTAAAGACCTCAATCTATCCTTATTTTTTTCAAAGGCTAAGGCATAAATATTAAGATTGTCAAAATCAGAAAGCTCATTAAAAAAAGATGATTCATCAAGACAGTTTGGACACCAGCTTCCCATGACCTGTAACAAGGTCACCTTTCCCTCGCCAATTGGAACGCGTACTAATTCTCCACTCTTGTATTCCGGAAGAATAATATCAAGCTTTGATTTATCATTAATAATCTTGGTGATTTTATAAGGGTCATCTAACATGATGGTACTATCAGGAACTCCAGTAAAAGGTTCTGAATATGACTCTCCACTAAAATGTATGCCTTCAATGTGTCCATTTTCTTTAATGTTGATGAGAAAGCTATAAGCGTGAACTCCATCAAAGGTGCTGATGTATAATTGATTTCCCATTCGGGTTCCAGCCAAATAACGATAGTCTCCAGTTTGAGTAAGTATAGATCCAGTATATTCATTAGTTTTTGGATCTCGCTGAAATTCTGCGATACCTGCTTTTGGGTTTAATGAGCTTGATTTTAGTTTCAATGAAAACCTATCGGATAATAAGACTTCACTTTCATTGGGCGGGGAAGAGAAAACACTATTGGGAAAACGATTGATTTTTTTTCTTGACTTGGTTTCATATAAAACCTCAAAAGGATAAGATTTATTATTTTCTGTTTTCACAAAAACTCCAGTGAAATCATTTTTGGAATTTAGTCGTATTTCACATTGGAAAGGAAATGTCCAGATGTATTTTTTAGCATCTTTATCAAACCCCTGTGAGGTTAATTGAATTTTTTCATCACCATTTATTATAGCAATAGCCTCAAAATCTTCCGATTCTTCTGTAGATATTGTTTCAATTTGAAAAAAGAGTGTATGGTTTTCACTAAACTTGATATTGGCATTCCAATAATTAGAGCTTTTCATATTGCTTCTGGTAAATAAATAATTAGAAAATACAATAACTCCGAAAACTAATGCAAGGGCTATCAGAAGATGTTTTTTTTTATACAAATTTTTATGTTTTTCGTGTTAAAAATTTGAAATACTTATTTTATAATTTTCTATTCGCTCATTAAGCTTTTCAGCAATAATATTAAAGCTGTTTTTATCATGAAGATTTACAGGCTCACCTATGACATTGAAATAATATTTAATTTTCGGTTCCGTGCCGCTAGGCCGTACCGTTATTCTGTCATTATTTTCCATAATAAATTGAAGAACATTGGATTTGGGAAGTTTAATTTCAGTGAGCTCTCCAGAGATTATATTTTTCGCTTGACCAAGTTGATAATCTAATATTTTTTTCACCTTGTAGGAACCTAATTTTTTTGGAGTTTTGCTCCTAAGATTGTGCATAATTTCACGAATCTCCTCATCTCCTTTTTTACCCTTTTTTACAATGCTTAATAATGAATCAAGATGACTGCCAAACTTGGAATATAGTTTCAATAATTCTTCATAAAAGCTAGATCCGCTTTCTTTGAAAAAACTTGCTGCCTCCGCTAGTAACACCGAAGCTGAAATTGCATCTTTATCGCGCACAAAATCCGAGATCAAATAACCATAGGATTCTTCCCCACCAATTATGAATTCTTTTTCATCGTTTTTATTAATTAAATCTGCGATCCATTTAAATCCAGTGAGAGTAATCAAGTTATCTATGTTGTATGATTTAGCAATATTATCAAGAATAGTTGAGGTGACTATAGTAGAGGCTGTAAAGGCGTTGCTTGGAAGTGATCCTTGACTTTGTCTTTGATTTAATACAAAGTTGAAAAGCACGGCTGCAGTTTGATTGCCATTTAAAAGAATGATTTCATCAAAGTTATTCTTAACCGCTATACCAACGCGATCCGCATCTGGATCGCAACCGATAACAATATCTGCATTTATTTCTTTAGATCTTTTGATAGCTATACTTAGCGCCTCTTGCTCTTCAGGGTTTGGTGATGTTACAGTCGGGAAATTTCCATCAGGTATCGCCTGAGACTCAATTATTTCAACATGCTGAAAACCTAAATTCTTCAAGGCTTTTGGTAACAGAGTAATCGAAGTGCCATGAAGAGCGGTAAAAATAATTTTGAGATCAGAATGAGATTGATCCCGGAAGGAAAGGTTTTTTATTTTCTCAAGGTATTTTTTATCAATTTCATCTTTTATTTCTTTAATGAGTCCAGTTCCTCCTGACCACTTTATGTCAGAAATCTGAGTATTTTGAATCTGTTGAATAATCTCTTTATCGTGAGGTGGAATTAATTGCCCTCCATCTGACAAGTAAACTTTGAAACCATTATATTCCTTGGGGTTGTGACTTGCAGTAATAACAATTCCAGCATCGCAGCATAAATCTCGGACAGAAAAACTTAAAATTGGCGTAGGTCTGAGTTCTGAAAATATAAAAACGTCTATGTTATTTGCTGAAAACACTTTGGCGATTTCTGAGGCAAACTCTTGGCTTCTTAATCGTGAATCATAGGCAATGGCAATTTTCAGCTTTTTTTTGTTTTCGCGACTGAGATAATCAGATAATCCTTGACTGGCAAGGCCAAGAGTATATTTATTGATTCCATTTGATCCTAGTTGCATTACCCCACGCAGTCCACCAGTGCCGAACTCTAAGTTTTTGTAAAATGCATTGTTAAATAATTCAGGGTCATTATCCATCCAATTTTGAATAATTAACTTATCTGATTGGGCCATATTACTAGTCAGCCATATATCAGCGTTCCTCTGCGCAACGGGGTCAATTATATTCTTCAAGACAAGATTTATTTTTATTATAATTTAAAACAACTTTCTGATTTTGAAAAAGAGAAAAGATGGTTTTTCGAAATCCTAGAAATTTGACATTTTTATGGCAGCTATTGCTGCTTCCGTCCCCTTATTGCCGTATTGCCCTCCTGAACGATCAATAGATTGTTGAATATCATCATCAGTTAATACACAAAATATAACTGGAGTTTTGCCATTTGCATTTAAATCTGCAATTCCATTTGCCACTGCTTGAGCAACAAATTCAAAGTGATCTGTTTCTCCTCTTATTAAAGAACCGATAGCAATAACAGCGTCAAACTCTAGAGATTCAGAAACTATTTTACATCCGTGAATTAACTCGAAGCTTCCCGGGACGAAAAAGTCTTCAATATCCTTGGAGTTAACTCCTGCTTCAATGAGTAATTTTTTTGCACCTTCTTGAAGACTTTTTGTTATTTTTTCGTTCCATTCAGAAACTACAAGTGCAAATCTTTTTCCCTTTGAAACGGGAAGTTTGTTTATATCGTAGGAAGGGTGATTTGCAGATGACATTTATAGGTTGTTCATTTTTGCTTCGCAAAAAGAAATCAAAGCGTCTATATCTTGAGCTTCATCAGAGTTTGAGAATTCTGATTTCAAGCGTTTGTAAACCTTTAGGGCTATTTTATAATCTTTTGACATTTCTGCGGCAGTTCCTGCTTTTTTGAGAAAAATTGGTGTTAGGAAGTTGTTTGAATTCTTCTCTGCGGCCTTAAGGTAATACTCTGATGCCTCTTCAGGTTGATTCAAATTCGCAAACGCATCACCAATAGCTCCTTTTGCAAGAACACTCAATACCGGGTCGCTTCCTTTAAAGTTATCTAAATAAGCTATCGCGTCAGCAGGTTGGCCTAGGTTGAGATAACAAAGTCCTGCATAATAGTTCGCTAAATTCGCCGCCTTAGTAGACCCATATTCATCGATGATATCTAGAAAACCAATGGATAACCCATTGCCATTTAAAGCGAGTTCCAAAGAGTCTTTTTCAAATGCCAATTGTGCAGGATAAATTGCTATTTGAGCTTTTTCTTCTTTCGGTTTAGTTATAAATTGATTATAGCCCCAAGTTCCTGCAATAAGCACTACAAAAGCGCCGAGTACGTATAATATTTTTTCTTTATTGTTTTGGACAAAGCCTTCAACTTTACTTAAGCTTGCTTCTACGGCAGCTTCAGGATTGTCAATTAAATCGAATTCTTTTTTCTTAGCCATAACGTTTATAAAATACCAAATCTAAATAATAGGGCCGCAAAGATAGCTAAAACCGTGGATTGGAGCTATTTTTGAAAAATGCATGATTTAATTCTTTCAGACTTACGTTTGGTTCATTTTAAAAACCATACTTCTATTGATTTTTCTTTTACTCCGAAACTTAACGCTCTGGTAGGTTTAAATGGTGCAGGAAAAACAACCATTTTAGATGCCATTCATGTTTTGTGTATGACAAAGAGTTATTTTCATAATTCCGACGCATATAATATTCAATTTAATGCTCCTTTTTTTGTTTTGGAGGGGAAAATGAATATTGAAGAAGTTCAAACCCCAATTTATTGTGGTTTGAAAAAAGGCGAAAAAAAAGTATTCAAGACTGATGACTCTGAATATGCTAAACTTTCTGATCATCTAGGTCGCTTTCCAGTTGTGATGATAAGTCCCTACGATCGAAATCTGATAACAGATGGTAGTGAGGCAAGAAGGAAATTTATGGATTCTGTTATATCCCAAACGAATAAGGGTTATTTAAAATCACTCCTTTCCTATAATCGATCTTTATCTCAAAGAAATGCTCTTTTAAAATATTTTGCAGTAAATCGAACGTTTGATGAGTCTATGCTTCAGGTTTATGATGAACAATTAGCACTCAATAGTAAAATCATCTATTCATCCCGCCTTTCCTTCGTTCGAGATTTTGAACCGATTTTAAAGAAGTACTATGCGTGGATGGCTGGTGAGAAAGAATTAGTCGGAATTGACTACAAGTCATCTCTACACGAAAATTCTATGGAGAATTTACTTCGCGAAAACCTTCAAAAAGATAAGGTTTTACAGTATACTTCAAAAGGGATTCATAGAGAAGATTTAATATTTAACCTCCATCAAGAGCCCATAAATCGAGTCGGTTCTCAAGGTCAACAAAAATCATTTGTTGTCGCCTTAAAATTAGCTGTTTTTGATTCATTAAAGCTTTCTCTAGGAATAAAACCAATTCTGTTGTTAGATGATATTTTTGATAAATTAGACTCAAATCGAGTTGAGGGACTAATCCGCCTGGTTAATGAGCATCATTTTGGTCAAATTTTCATAACCGATACTCACTCTGAAAGAACTGAATTCATGATCAAATCAGTTAATGAAGAGGCGAAAGTATTTGATTTAAGCACTAATGAATAAACCAGATCTTAGAGGCATATCTGAAATACTAAAAGTCTTTAAAGACCCTTTTAGAGATAAAAATGCATATAAACTAGGATTGGTACAAAATGCATGGATTGAGATTCTGGGTAATCAGGCATTCCAGAAAGTCCGAAAATTTTCTTTGAAGGGTGAGACCTTATATGTAAAATGCGATTCAAATTCTTTACGACATGAACTTAGCATGCAAAAGACTAGATTGGTTAATGCAATTCAGGTTAAGCTTGGTGAAGAGGTAAATATTAGTGAGATAATTTTGAACTAGAATTTACGGGTAATTTCTTTTCATCAGAATATTTCATGGTTTTGAAAGAAGAAACCACCTTCTATTTTTGCATTTGCATCACTATCAGATCCATGTATTGCATTTGCAGATATTGATGTTGCAAACATTTTCCGAATTGTTCCTTCTTCTGCTTCAGCCGGGTTTGTGGATCCAATAAGCTTTCTAAAGTCATTGACAGCGTTCTCTTTTTTGAGAATTGCTGCTACGATTGGCCCCGATGACATGTATTTAACAAGATCATTAAAAAATGGTCTTTCCGAGTGAATTTCATAAAATTTTTCAGCTTCTTCACGGCTGAGTTTAGTTAATTTCATGGCTTTGAATTCAAATCCTGATGAGTTGATTTTATTTAAAATAGCTCCGATGTGACTGTTTTCAACGGCATCAGGCTTAATCATTGTAAAAGTGAGATTCGTCATGGATATTTTTTTTAGATTTTGGCGGCAAATTTACGAAATTTACATTCATATTATCTGTAAGCTATGGAGGATAGAATTATTGATTTTTTAAGGGGAAATCCGGGAAATATTGTTTTAACGAGTCACTTTAATCCTGATGGAGATGCCATAGGAAGTACTTTGGGTTTTGCTCATTACCTGCAGGGTCAAGGGTTTAATGTCAATGTCATTTTTCCAAATGAGCCCTCGATTCCTTTAAGAAATAGTTTAGGATATTCCTCTAGTTTTGTTCATATAGATCAGCACGAAAGAAATAAAACAAAGACAATTATATCTCAAGCAAATACTTTGTTCGCACTAGATTATAATGTGTCATCAAGAGTTGGAAAGGAAATGTCTGCATTAATTGATAATTTTTCTGGAACCAGAATTCTAATTGATCATCATGAATCACCTGATCATTCATTTGATTATATGTATTCTTTGACATCAAAGAGTTCTACGAGCGAGATGATATTTGACATAATTGAAAAAGACGGCGGAGCTGTAGATATTGCATGTGCAGACAATCTGTTAATGGGATTGATAACAGATACAGGCTCTTTTAAATTTCCTATAACTTCCAGTAGAACTCATGAAGTCGCTGGAAAATTATTGAATTTTGGAGCGCAGCCGTCTATAATTCACGAGAGGTTATACGATAATAATTCAAAAAGTAGAATACTTATCTGGGGACTTGCATTATCAAATATTTTAATCACTGAGGACAATTCGGTTGCGATTTTATCGTTATCAAATTCTGATCTCAATGAAGTTAATTGTCAACCAGGAGACACAGAAGGTCTTGTTAACCAGGGGTTAGGTATAAAGGGTGTTAAAATGTCTGTTTTGATAAGAGAAGATTCAGTCGGTTCACTTAAGATGTCTTTTAGAAGTAAAGGAGATGTAAATGTAAATGATTACTCAAGACAGTACTGGCAAGGGGGTGGTCATAAAAATGCCGCTGGTGGTGTGAGTGAACTAACGATTCTTGAAGCTATTGACAAAGTAAAGTCTACCTCTAAAGAAATTATAATTGATGACTAGAACATTTAAGTCAGATTTACACCATTATTTGCTCTCCATTTTAATGATAACATTAAAAGGTTTGTCTTTTATGTTTGCCGTTTGGCTCACAACTTCATGCTCTACTCAAGTAAAAAATAATGATGATCTAAACATTACTAATGTTGACGCTTTAGAGAGAATGATCGAACAGAATCGGGCCGCTCTCCTCGCTGAAAGAGAAGATATTCAAATATTTGTCGACTCTTCTGAATATCAATTTCAAAAAAATGGTCTTGGAATGCAAATAGCAATTATTGAAAATGGTCGAGGCCAATCTCTCGATACAGGTGATGTAATTAAAATTAAATCGAAAGTGATGTCCTTAAATGGCCATGAGTTTTACAAATTTGATTCCACTGAATTTTCAATCCTTCGTGATAACAAGATGATTTGGGGTGTTCAGGAAGCTACTTTAGGATCAAATCGTGGAGATAGTCTAATTTTGGTTATCCCCGCGCATCTAGCTCACGGCCTTGCAGGTGATTTAAATACAATTCCTCCTTTAACCCCGCTCGTTTATTACCTTCGCATTCTTTAAATAACTTGGTAAAACTCTCAATGTAGATTATTATGAAAAAAATAGCAGTATTAGCCTTAATGGCAATCTTTATAATTTCTTGCGGTGCAAAGCCGGGCGG
This sequence comes from Cryomorphaceae bacterium, assembly GCA_002682945.1. GTDB lineage: Bacteria > Bacteroidota > Bacteroidia > Flavobacteriales > Schleiferiaceae > TMED14. The sequence continues at coordinate 10,769 of NYSL01000037.1, forward strand.
TGGAATAAAGGTTAATGGTGAGAAGGTAAAATTACAAGATGGAATTTTTGCTCTGTTGAAATCTTCAAAAGGAGATATTTTGATCGAATTAGAATTTGTCAAAGCCCCTCTAACAGTTGCCAATTTTGTGGCCTTAGCTGAGGGTAATCACCCGGAGACAAATGTAAAACCAGGTGAGCCTTTTTTTGATGGGTTGAAATTTCACCGGGTTATCCCTCAATTTATGATTCAGGGCGGTGACCCCATGGGAACGGGGCAAGGTGGTCCTGGGTATAGTTTTCCAGATGAGTTTCATCCAGATTTGAAACACTCGGTTCCAGGTATATTGTCAATGGCCAACAGTGGCCCTAATACAAACGGTTCTCAGTTTTTTATTACTGAAGTTCCAACAGCTTGGCTGGATAATAAGCATTCAGTTTTTGGGAAAACGATCAAAGGGCTCGAGAAAATTATTGAAATCTCTGGAGTTGAGAAAAATGCTTCGAATGCCCCTAATGAGAACATTACAATGACTATTGAAATAATTCGAGTTGGAAAAAATGCCAAAGCATTTGATGCGCCAACAATATTTAACTCAAAAAAAGATGAGCTACTTATCGCCCAAGAAAAGAAAAAAGAATCAGCTGCACTAAAAGGAATAGAGAGATCTTCTCAATACCCTTGGTTGATGGATGGTGGTGTTGTGGATTCTGATATTTATGAACCTAAGTATAAATTTTGGAATGCTAAGGCTCGCAAATTAGCAGATGGATTGAAAGTTTTTGATATTGAGCTAGGGGAAGGAGATCCAATAAAAAAAGGCGATCAGGTGCTAGTTCATTACGCAGGTTACCTTTCATCTGGAAAGCCTTTTGATAGCAGTGTCAAAGAGATTGCAATGCAAATGAATAATTATAACCCTCAAAGAGAGCCATATAGTCCTTTCCCAGTAATTGCTGGCCCTCAAGGTAGAGTTATTGAAGGATGGAAACGCGGACTGATTGGACTAAAAAAAGGAGGTCATTCAAAATTACTTATACCTTCAGAGTTGGGATACGGATCTAGCGGTGCTGGACAAGTTATACCTCCGAATAGTTCTTTAGTTTTTGATGTCTGGATTGAAGACGTAATCCCAGCAAACTAAATTATTTGATTAATAATTTCCCAATCGTGGAAAAATAATTCTTTTTAAATATCATAATTATGAATGATGGCTTATACGCTCGATTGAAAACCTCAAAAGGAGAAATAATGGTCTCCTTGTACTACAAGGAAACCCCTATGACCGTCGGGAATTTTGTCGGTCTTGCCGAGGGTACTAAAAAAAATTCAGCATTTCCTGAGGGTCACAAATATTATGACGGACTTTCTTTTCATCGAGTAATACCAGATTTCATGATTCAAGGAGGTTGTCCTCAAGGAAAAGGAACAGGTGGCCCTGGTTATAACTTTCCTGACGAGATTGTGTCTGATTTAAAGCATTCTGGTCCAGGAGTACTATCAATGGCCAATGCAGGCCCTGGAACTAATGGTTCTCAATTCTTTATTACTCATGTTGAGACTTCATGGCTGGACGGAAAACACACTGTTTTTGGAAGAGTAGTGGAGGGGCAAGAAATCGTGGATAAGGTATCTGAAAATGATAAAATAGATTCTATTGAGATTTTACCCATTGGTTCCGAAGCTAAGTCATTTGATCCCCATAAGAGCTTTGAGAAGGGAATAGAGGCACAAAAAGAGATTGAACAAAATTCTAAAGCGTCTGAATTAAGGGCTATCGAATCATCCGTGAAAGGGATGGAAAAGACAGACTCTGGCCTGTATTATAAAATGGAATTGGAAGGAAAAGGAAAGGCCCCAAATTCTGGACAAAATGTAAAAGTTCATTATACAGGAAGTTTACTTGATGGATCTGTATTTGATTCGAGCGTTCAACGCGGTGAGCCAATAGATATACCAATTGGTATAGGCAGAGTAATCCCGGGCTGGGATGAAGGAATAATGCTTCTAAAAGAAGGAGGAAAAGCCCGTTTTGTTATTCCATCGGAATTGGGATATGGCTCACAAGGCGCAGGGGGTGTGATTCCACCCAATGCAACATTGATCTTTGATGTTGAACTGATAAAAGTAGGCTAATATTGTGGAAATCATTGGATGGATTGCCGCGGGATTAACTACAATTTCATTTTTACCCCAAGCTATAAAGGTTCTTCGTTCAAATGAAACTTCATCCATAAGCTTATGGATGTATTCTATCTTTTCAGTAGGGATTTTATGCTGGCTCATTTATGGGGTTTACCTGAAAAGTTCACAAATGATTATATCAAATTTGATAACCTTTCTCTTTGCAGTTATAATTCTCAGAGCAAAAGTAAAAAATGGTTAAATTTTTTTTCACAAAGATCTCTCTCTTTTAGCTTTTTGGAGATTAGAAAGTAAGTCACGATAACGTGCAGCATCAATGAAATCCAAACTCTTTGCTGACTTTTCCATTTTTTTTCGAATTTCTTTAATTCGATCATCAAGTTGAATGGGAGTCAATAAATTTAATTTTGTTTCATCTAACTCTTTTTTCTCCTGGTTTATTCTTAAATCTTCTGCGTGCCGATCCTTGAAGGCTTTGGATTCTTCTTTTACAATTGCTTTAGGTGTTATGTTATTGTCTTGATTATACTTTGATTGAATTTTCCTTCTTCTTTCGGTTTCAGCAATGGTTTTTTGCATGGAGTTAGTAATTTGATCGGCATAAAATATTCCCATTCCATTGATATTCCTGGCTGCTCGGCCAACAGTTTGAACTAAAGATCTTTCCGATCTAAGAAAACCTTCTTTATCAGCATCTAGAACAGCGACTAAGGAGACTTGAGGGAAATCTAGTCCTTCTCTTAGAAGATTTACACCAATTAAAACATCAAAAAGTCCACGTCTTAGGTCCTCCATAATTTGAACTCTTTCTAATGTTTCAACATCAGAATGAATGTAGCGGCAACGAATAGAATATCTCGTAAAATATTTATTCAATTCTTCTGCCATTCTTTTGGTGAGCGTTGTAACTAGGACTCTCTCATTTTTTTCCGTTCTCAGTTGAATCTCTTCCATTAAGTCATCAACCTGGTTTTCGCTCTTCCTTACCTCAATGATCGGGTCAAGCAATCCTGTCGGGCGAATGATTTGTTCTACGATTACCCCCTCTGACTTTTGCAATTCATAATCTGCAGGAGTTGCAGAAACATAAATAACTTGATTCTGAAGAATTTCAAACTCCTCAAATTTTAAAGGTCTATTGTCCATGGCAGCAGGAAGCCTAAAACCATATTCTACTAGATTTTCTTTTCTGGACCTATCGCCACCATACATGGCTCTAACCTGAGGGAGGCTAACGTGGCTCTCATCTACTATCAGTAAGAAATCGTTTGGAAAATAATCAACAAGACAAAAAGGGCGAGTGTTTGGTTCTCGTCCATCTAGATATCGACTGTAATTTTCAATTCCTGAACAATATCCCAATTCTCTTATCATTTCAAGGTCAAAATTTGTTCGCTCTTTTAAACGTTTTGCCTCCAATGGTCTNTGAGTATCTAAAAAATAGTTTACCTGAAGCCCTAAGTCAATTTCAATGTTTTTTATGGCATTGTNAAGTTGATCAGGTGTTGTAACAAANAGATTTGCAGGGAAAATTCTTAANGTATCTATTTCCTCTANTTTAGCCATCGAAATNGGATCCCAAACTTCAATACGTTCAATTTCNTTTCCCCAAAANGAGAGNCTATGAAATGAATCCCCATAAGCNGGAAATATATCCACAGTATCNCCTTTAACTCTAAAATCCCCTCGCTTAAAATCNCCTGTAGTTCTGCTATANAGGGCATTTACAAATTGTAGCAATAGCTTTTGACGAGATATTTTGAGTCCTTTGGATATCTGTATCGTTTGAGAATTAAAAGCATCAGGGTTCCCCATTCCATATAAACATGAAACCGANGCTACAACAATTACATCTTTTCTTCCGCTTAAAAGAGANGAGGTNGCACTNAGCCGCATTTTTTCAATTTCATCNTTTATNCTTANGTCTTTTTCAATGTAAGTNCCGCTGCTCGGTATAAANGCTTCTGGCTGATAATAGTCATAGTAAGAGACAAAATATTCAACGGCATTATTTGGAAAGAATGACTTGAATTCTTGATATAATTGAGCTGCCANAGTTTTATTGTGAGATAAAATGAGAGTTGGTCTCTTTACTTCATTTATAACATTCGCAACTGTAAATGTTTTTCCAGAACCAGTAACACCGAGTAGACTTTGATATTTATCCCCGCTTAAAATACCTTCTGATAATTTTTTTATNGCTTGAGGTTGATCACCAGTNGGCTCAAAAGGACTTTCAATCTGAAAATCCATATTATTCGTCTTTCTTNTGGGNTTCTGNCTCCGTTACTTNGGANGATTCAGTTTCAGNNNAGTTTTTNTCAGNGTTTTCTTTTCGCAAAGCGATTCTAATATTTTTTAGTTCCTCTTGCGCTTTTTCAACATTTTTTTTCGCTAGGTCCACTTTCTTTTGTGCGTCTTTAACTATTGGGCTCTCTGAATTAGCAAATTGAAAGAAACCCATATTATTTTCTAATTGAGAAAGCTCTTTTTTAGCTTTTTCTACCATTGATATGGCGTTAGTGAGTTTGAAATTACGGGCATTCTCTACTTTTTGTGCCTTTCTAGCTATCCCATTTGCAGATCGCATTGCATCAAAGAAATTATTGCAAACCTCTTTAAATTGAAGCCATACTTTTTCCGATTCTTTTCTGGGAACAAAACCAGTTTTTTTCCATTTTTCTTGGAGTGACTTTATCTCATCTGCGGCTAACTCCCAGTCTGTTCTTTTCGCGATTTCTTCCGCTTTAGCTACCAAAGCGTATTTTTCTTCCAAAGCGTTCTTGACCTCTAGTTTTCTGGCTTTGTAGAATTGGTTTCTATTTTTGAAGAATAATTTTTCAGACTTTTTAAACCTTTCCCACAAAAGGTCACTGGCGCTGCTAAATGTTCTTCCCACTTTAGAGATTGATTCTCGGAGTTCTTTTGCTTTATCTGTTGATTTTTGCCATTGATTATGGTTGGTATTCTCTTGGGAAATAAGATTTTCAAAGTCCTCTACAATTTTCTCTTTCGATAATAGCTTTTCTTTATTTTTTTTAACTGCTGTTTCTTGATTTATTCTTCGCTTTTCATGAAGGATATTCGAGGAATCTTGGAATGATTTCCATAAAGACTCTTTATCATCCATTGAAACTGGTCCAGATTCTTTCCATTCTTTGTGAAGCCTCTGCAATTCTTTACCCATTGCTGCACTCCATTCCTTTTCTGATAGCTTTTGAATTTCTTTTATTAGGCCTAACTTGATTTCTTTGTTATGTTTAAAATCTATATCGCGTAAATCGTGCGATAGTCTGAGGTTATCATAAAACCTATCCACAAAAAAACGATAAGAGGCATACAGGTCTCTTGTGGATTCACTTGGGACGTGTCCTATTTCTTTCCATTTGTCATTAATCCTTTTAAATTCTTTGTAGGTTTTTCCTGTCGGTAAATCATCATTTTCCGCTAGAACTTTGATTTCATTTAGTAGGTTCTTTTTTAGTTCCAGATTAATTTTCATCTTTCCCTGCAATTGAGAACGATATTCGCTAAATAACTTTTTAAACTCATTGAAAACTTTATAAAAATTATCTTTCTTTTTTTGATCAAAATGAAAGTCAATTATATTCCCTCCGTTTTCGAGNTATTTTTCTTGAGCTTCTTTTTTTTCCTCTTCCCATCGAGGAGTTAAGACTGATTTAATTGCCAGCANGGGTATTCTTACATCTTGAATGGGAAGGTTTTTTATGATTTTAGTTGCTTCTGAGATTAACTCATCTTCACTTTTTTCATTATAATCCGCTTTGTGATCTTCATGCTCTTGCTTATCTCCGTCTACTTCATCACTTAGCTCTTGGGCTAATACCGGATCTACATTTTCGGATTCATTGGTTTCAATGGATCCGGTTATTTCAGATTCTTTTTTTTCTTGAGGACCAGTAGCTTTAGGTTTCTGGTCATTTTTCAAATTTTGAGATTCAGATTTTGAATCTTGACTTTCATTCGCTTGGATATTTGTATTCCCTTTTTTGGGAAGCTCGTCTTTCTC
>NYSL01000008.1 GCA_002682945.1 Cryomorphaceae bacterium
CATAATCATAATCCGCTTTAATTTCTTCGATAGCAGATTTTAATCGAAATTCTCTTTTTTCTTTATCTACTAGCTCAATTTCTGCACCAACGAGATCAAGTTGAGAGGGTATTATTGATAAATTCTCTTGATTTGATGGATAAATTGCATCAGATATAGATATTTTTTCAACCAGAACGTGGTACAATCCATATTTTATTTGATCAGGAGATAATCCTAAAGCTGAAGTTGCATTAGCTTGAGGGTCTGCATCAATTAAAAGGACTCGTTTCTCCAAAAAAACCAAAGAAGATGCAAGATTTACCGCTGTGGTAGTTTTTCCAACTCCACCTTTTTGGTTTGCAATTGCAATCACTTTAGTCATATGGTAAAAATAAAAAACCCAAAACTTCTTGTTGCACTATTTTAATTCTAGAATAGGAAAGTTATCAGCAATTCTTGAAAAAAAACTAAATGGTGTCTCTAACTACTCCACATTTCAGCATAGTCTCCCCATAATAAGGATTTAAGACATTATACTCGGCTGAAAGCCAAATAGCTCCTTTATTATTCATTGCCATCGGGCAGAACTGAATATAAATATCTTGATCTTCTTTGGTCTCAATACTTTTGTTTTTGAATTCCTTGATCAGAGACTTAGATAATTCATAAAATGAGACTCTTTTACTTTTAATATCCTTATTATCGATGATTTCTTCGATTATGAAATTCATATCACTAGAATCATGTTTTGGCACTATTAAGTTCTTCTTGTTTAAGAGAATATCTTTCAGGTTTTTTGCAGCATTAGCGGCCTCTTCGGCATTAGTCGCTACTAGGGCATCTTTAATTCTTAAATATTGTCCAATTATATCATTATCGTATGAACTTTTTATTGCAAACTCTGATTCGTTTATTTCTATTTGTCCAGCAGAATCTGCGGGACTTTGACAACTAAAAAAAAATCCCAGAATCAATAAAACAATTAGTGGATTTTGTAATTCAATTTTTTTCATATTCTCGTTTAGATTTTACATTTTTTGAATCTCTCATGGGGTTACTCATATATTTTTCCCAATCATTTTTCGGTNGAAATACCTCGAGATGGACATTTACGTCCGCAGGCCATATGTTATTGTATGTGTCGCAATCTGCTAATTCCAAATATGGATCAATCTCAATTTTAACTGCTTTTNNTGGAAAATATATAGTCTTAGTAAATTNATTCTCATTTCTCAACCAAATTTCTGCAGGGTANCGTTGAACTTCTTTTGAACCATNNTNAAAAGTAAATTCAATAACTATAGGGCTTATTATCCCTCCAATGTTATTTATTGTTATTTCATGAAGGTATCCTGCTGGCCACTTTGAGGCTTCGTTCCCNAGAGAACTCAGNATTCTTTTTTCGCGGGGACTTATNTGGTACCTATCAAAATTATTATAAAAATCACTGGCTTCAGGAACTCTATCAATAATTGTTGGTTTTAGTTCTTTTTGATTTCTGATTCTNCCGATGTGNCTTTTTTTATCCTTTTCAAATTTTTGCTCTCTTTGTGTCCTTANTTTTTCAGGATCTGTGCTAGGAATCTCTGCGATTCGCACTTTTGATAATTTTAGATCCACATACTCTGTAGTATAAAACCATCCTCTCCAAAACCAATCTAAATCTACCCCAGAAGCATCCTCGATAGTTCTGAAAAGATCTGCAGGGGCTGGATGTTTAAAAGCCCAGCGTTCGCAATATGTTTTGAAAGCATAATCAAATAATTCTCTTCCTAAAACAGTTTCCCGAAGAATGTTTAGTGCTGTTGCGGGTTTTGCATAGGCATTAGGACCAAATTGAAGAATACTCTCTGAGTTCGTCATTATTGGAACCATATTTAATGCTGGAGATCTCATGTATTCAACAATCTTGTAGGCAGGACCTCTTCGAAAGGGGTAATTAATATCCCACTCTTGTTCGCATAAGTATTGAACAAAGGTATTTAGACCTTCATCCATCCACGTCCACTGTCTTTCATCTGAGTTAATGATCATTGGGAAGAAATTATGACCCACTTCATGAATAATGACACCGATCATTGCATACTTAGTCGCCTCACTGTATGTTCCATCTTTATCCGGTCTTCCTCCATTAAAACAAATCATAGGATATTCCATACCTATATCGTCAGTATGAACCGAAATAGCTCTTGGATATGGATAATCGATCGTGTGTTTCGAATAGGACTCAAGGCTATGAGCAACAACCCTTGTGCTGTATTGCTCCCAAAGNGGATTACCTTCCTTCGGATANAAAGATTCAGCAGTAACAACTTTTTCNCCAATTTTTACAGCCATNACATCCCATATGAATTTTCTTGATGACGCAAATGCGAAATCACGAACCTTTTTTGCCGTGAATACCCANGTTTTTCGACCATTATACATTGTTTTTGATTCAGAACGTTCTGATTTTTCTGCTTCTTCTTGTGTTACAATNATCACTGGGTCTNAAAANTTTTTTCTTGCTTTAGATAGGCGTTTCCTTTGATTTGAAGTCAGCACAACTGATNCATTTATNAGCTCTCCCGTTGCTGCTACAATATGGTCTTCAGGAACGTTTATTGAGACNTTATAATTCCCAAANGGTAGCGTGAANTCNCCTTGNCCAAGAAATTGTTTATGCTGCCATCCCACATCATCACCATAGACTGCCATTCGCGGAAAAAATTGTGCTATTGTGTATATCGAATTATCCTCATTTTTAAAATACTCATAACCACTTCTTCCGCCACCTTTCATTCGGTCATTAATATTATAACTCCATCCAATGTGGAATTTTATTATTTGACCAGATTTAAGCACAGTTCTAAGGTCAATACGCATCATAGTATTGACTATGGTATATTTTAATTTTTTCCCNNTTTGATCTTTAACATCAGAAATCTGAAAACCTCCTTCAAATTTTTCAACAAAATCNTNTGAAACCTTTTCAGGAGTTATTGAANTAGGCAAGGATCTTTTAGACATCAGATCANTCATNGANCCTGGTTTGCGAATATTTTGATCTAACTGTACCCATAAATATTTNAGATGATCGGGNCTATTATTTATNTAAGTAATCCACTCATCTCCCNTTATTCGNTGATTTTTTTCATCCAAGGAAATGTTCATTTCATAATTTGCCTGGTTTTGGTAGTAAGAATGTCCTGGAGCACCACTAGCCGTTCGATATTCATTCGGTGTGGGTAGTTCATGTGACAGTTGACGGAATTTGCTGGTGTTCAGGCGGTCAAAGGGTACATTTTGTCCGAAGCCGTTTAATGCGTTCAACAATATGNAAAATGTCAATATTTTTTTAAAAATCGTCATTGGTTTTAAGTTTTGAATATCAAGAATCAGTCAAATTTATTATTTCCTGTTGGTCGGTTTTTTTCTAATTTATTGAATCGTAAATATAGTTGAATTGATATTGGTCATTTCATGTTGACTAAATCCATTTTGTGGGTTCTTACGAATGGCATAAATATTCCTGTGATCTTTGAATAATTCAAATAAGAATTCATCTTGTATCCGGAATGTTTTTTTTGATTTAAATCTTATTTCNATNTNAACNGATTCACGNCTGTATTGATAAGGNTAAANNTCATAGTCAATTAGCTTTCCATTTTTATTATGGATTTTAATTTTGGAAATGATGTAACGTTTTAGNATTTCCTGATTTTTCGGATTTATTTCTTCTAGTTTGACCATGTTTCCATTCATTTTTGAAAGTGCATGTTCAATATCTTCAGTAAAAACATTTTTGATAAGTCTCCATTCATTATTGACATCGGAAAATATAAGTTCAGCAGTTGATACATGCATGGGGTGTTTTCCTGAATTGAAAAATAGAAAACANAGGATGCCGAGTAATATGGTCTTTAATNTCTTTTTCATGNCATTNAATTCAATGAATTTATAANATGAACTTCATTCCAGTTTCAGCTATATTAAATCCTTGTTGCTTCACCTGAGAATACTCTTTACTGTTTTTATTAAAAAGTGGNTTACTATGATTCAGATGAATGAAATAAATTTTATTTTTTTTATCCGTACTCCATAGTTTCCATTGATCAATAGATTCTGAAACAAATGGATGGGGTATTTGGGACATATCTCTNTTGGGTAGCTCAGACTGATCATAGAATGTTCCATCCAATAAAGCATAATCTACGGTTTGAATTATGCTATCAATATCGTGGTTCCATTTTGCCCATTTATCGATGTCAGGTATGAAGAGTAGGGATTTATTTTTTCCATTAAAAATATATCCATAAGTCTCAGAATATTCATCCCGATGAGGGACTTTTAAGGCTTGAANTATTAAATCACCAATTTCTATTNTTTGTTTTGCATTTACTTTNTTTAAGCGGATATTTTTGAGATTTACTAATTGATCCCATGGTCCATTATTTTTGATAAAATTGGTAAACCTTTGACCCCCATAAATATCGATGTTGTTACAATTCATGGCTTCTCGACCTAAATACATAAGCCCAGAATAATGACCAATGTGCGCATGTGTGATGAAAATTTTTTCAGGTGCTAAGTCGTAATTCAATTGAGACAGTGTGTTCCATTGTTTTGATAGACTCGGCGTGGCCTCAACAAGAATGCTGCTGCTATCAGGAAGAGTTATACCTAGGCATGAAGGCATTTCGTAGGGAAGAGGGACCCCGAGAGAATCAAGACAACATATTTTATTACAGCCGNCCTGCGGTCTTCCTGCATCCTGGGAAATACCAAGTACATGGATTTCTACCTGAGCTTTTAGAATAGGAGTTAGAAAAAATGATAAAAACAGTATTAAATATTTCAAGCAGTAAAGATATTTTATATCATTTTCCTATACAAAATCGACTAAATACACTACTTAACAAATCATCTGCTATGATTTCTCCTGTTATGCTTCCAAGACTCTCCAATGCATCACGTAATTCATAAGATATTATTTCACCNCTTGAACCATCGTGAAGACACTTTTCAGCTTTTAAAATACTGTCTANAGAAGTCTTTAAGGCTTTGGCATGCCTGATATTTGCAATTAATATTTCAGAATTACCATTCCATTCGGTTTTATCGATTATTGAGGATAGTTTTGATTTTATCTGACTCAGCCCAGAACCAATACCAATCTCTATACATTCAGGGTAATCTAGGTGATAATTTTCTCCATTCCATAAATCTGACTTTGTTAAAATTTTAACTAAATGTGCATTTGGAGCTTTAAGTTTTATATCCTTTTCTAATTCCAGGATGTTTTTTTTCACTGATGTTAGTGGATCAATTAAAAATAAAATAATATGCCCCTCTGACATTAGGCGCCAGGAACGTTCAATCCCTAATTTTTCAACTTTATCGTTGCTTTTTCGTAATCCGGCAGTATCTGTAATTCTAAACAAATGATCTCCGAGTCTAAATCTCTCTTCAATACTATCTCGAGTAGTGCCGGCAATATCAGTAACAAGTGCTCGATCATCTTCCAAAAAACGATTCAATAAAGTTGATTTACCTGCGTTTGGTTCACCTACGATGATCAATGGAATTCCACTTTTAATGGCATTTCCAAGATTGAAGCTATTTATCATTTTTTGAATTTCGAGTTTCAATTCAGTAATTAAATTTGATAATTGAGCCCTGTTTGCAAATTCAACATCTTCTTCGGTAAAATCGAGTTCTAATTCTATGAGTGCTGCAAAGTCGATGAGTTTTTGACGAAGTTCTTCTAAAATTTTTGAAACATTGCCCTTCATTTGACTCATTGCTATCATATGTGCAGAGCGTGATTCAGATGCGATTAAATCCCCAACAGCTTCAGCTTGAACCAGATCTAATTTTCCATTGAGAAAAGCCCTTTGCGTAAACTCTCCGGGGCTGGCTAACACAGCTCCATTTTTTATTATTTCATTTATGGCAGATTCTAAAATAAACGGCGACCCATGAAAACTTATTTCAATAACATCTTCTCCAGTGTAGGAGTGAGGACCTGAAAAATAAATTAATAAAACTTCATCCAGAATATTTCCGCTTGCTTCTTGAAATTTGGTCAAAATTGCTTTTCTAGGTTCCCATTTTTTTATTGTCGGTAAATTTTTCGACACTACATTCAAGCAATCAGGTCCTGAGATTCTTATTATCCCGATGGCTCCTTTACCGGTTGGGGTCGATAACGCAACAATTGACTTCACCTCACGAAGGTACAATACCTTATTTTTCATCATATTTTAAATAATGACCATCTCATCTCTTTTATTCATTAGATCTCCCNAGAATAAAAATTACAGGCACTTTATGAAATATTTCGAAGTTGTTAAATTTTCTCCAATCTAAAATTGATTTGCGCAGAATTAACTCGTTTTCTCCGTTGAGATTAGATGCTAGACACAGATCGATGTCATTTGAAAGAGTGGAGCATAAGTCTTTTATGGTTTGAATATTACGATATGGTGTCTCAATAAAAATTTGAGTAATGCCATTTCTTACATCTCTCTCAAGCTTTAATAAATCATTCTTTCTTTCCGGTCTCTTGATTGAAATATATCCATTAAAAGTGAATTTTTGGCCATTGAATCCGCTTGCCATTAAACCAAGAACGATAGAAGATGCTCCTGCCCATGGCTTTACAGTTATTCCTAGTTGGTGAGCTTTTTTAACAACTAAACTTCCGGGGTCAGCAACACCTGGTGCACCAGCATCAGATATTAAGCCCATATCTAGTCCATTTATACAGGGCTTTAATATCTCTTTGATGTTCTCTTGTGGTTTGTGTTTATTCAGTGAATAAAGCCTTTGCTCTGAAACAGGTGTTTTGGGTGCGATAATTTTTAATTGGGCCCGAGCTGTCTTNGGAGTNTCAACAATCCAGTCGAGTATATGATTTGCTGTGCTAGATAATCCAATCGAAATACTATTATCATGATTATGATCAGATATCGGGACAGGAATCAAGTGNAAGCATCCTAAACTTTTCATATCCTTTCCTCTTGTTTCCATCTTTCAATCCAATCTTCAGAGGCCTTATTGAGCATTTGAAACACATTTTCAAATCCCTCTTTTCCACCGAAATATGGATCTGGAACTTGANGATTTTCGTCAGGAAAAGTAGAATCTAAAAAAAAATGAATTTTTTTTTGATAAAGAGAATTATCTGTAAGCTTGATTACATTTTTATAGTTTGAGGAGTCCATAACAAAAATGTAATCAAATTTTTCAAAATCCTTTAATTCAANTTGTCTTGATCGNTGATTAGATATATCGATTCCATGGTATGCAGTGGATTCCTGTGATCTAGGGTCAGGAGATTCATTCTTATGATAATCAGAAGTTCCAGCCGAGTCAATCAGCCATTTTTTCGCAATATGACCGCCTTGATATTTTATTAATGAATTTTGAAATATGCCCTGAGCAGCAGGAGATCGACAAATATTTCCGAGACAAACAAATAAAATAGCTTTTGGGATCATCCCACCAAAGTCAATTTCTTTTTCAAATCATCGACAAAAACTCTAAAACGTTTATCCGTCTCTGCAAGGTTACTTACTGTTCTACAAGCATGCAAAACAGTTGCATGATCTTTGTTTCCGCACTGCGCACCAATTGCCGCTAGGCTATTTTTCGTCATTTTTTTTGCAAAAAACATGGTCAGTTGTCGCGCTTGGACAATTTCTCGTTTACGCGTTTTACTCTTTAAAAGTTCAATGGGCATGTCAAAATAATCACAGACAACTTTTTGAATAAAGTCTACGCTAATTTCTCTGGTTGTGTTTTTGACAAACTTATCAATCATTTGTTTTGCTAACTCTACAGTAATTTTTTTCCTATTCAAAGAGGATTGGGCTAGTAAAGAAATAAGTGCGCCCTCAAGTTCTCTTACATTGCTTGTTATGCTGTATGCGAGGTATTCAACTACATCATCCGGCATTTCTATTCCATCTGAATAAAGCTTTTGACGAAGTATTGCAATACGGGTCTCAAGATCTGGTCTTTGCAGGTCAGCGGATAATCCCCATTTAAAACGAGAAAGGAGTCGCTGTTCCATACCTTGAAGATCAACAGGAGCTCTGTCTGAGGTGAGAATTACCTGATTCCCTTGTTGGTGAAGATGATTGAAAATTTCAAAAAATACATCTTGAGTTTTTTCTTTTCCACTAAAGGATTGGACATCATCCATTATTAAAACATCGATAAGTTGATAAAAATGAACAAAATCATTTTTTGTATTATTTCTTATTGCATCAATAAATTGCTGAGTAAATCTCTCAGCAGAAACATACAATACTGTCTTTTCTGGAAATCTATCTTTTATTTCTATCCCTATTGAATGAGCAAGATGGGTTTTTCCCAACCCTACGCCACCATAAACAAGTAAGGGATTAAATGAGGTTCCACCCGGTTTTTGAGCTACGGCGTAGCCTGCTGAACGAGCAAGTCTATTGCAATCTCCCTCAATAAAATTTTCAAAAGTGTAATTGAGGTTCAGTTGACTTTCAATATTAACTTTTTTCAAACCAGGGATTACAAATGGATTTTTAATTCCTTTATCACCGCCAATTTTTGCCGGCAAAGCAACTTTGGGATTTTCAATTGGTAATCGATTCGATGACGGAATATCAACTTTACTCTCGTCTAGGTGAGCAGTATCTTGATCCATTACTATTGAGTAGACAAGTCGGGCTTCTGAACCTAATTCTTTCGTAATTGCCGATTTCAGAAGCTTTATGTAGTGAGCTTCCAGCCATTCATAGACGAACTTACTTGGAACTTGAAGCGTAATAACCTTTCCTTGAAGCTTTAGTGGTCGAATCGGAAGAAACCATGTTTTGTAGGCTTGAGGGCTGATATTATCTTGGACATAAATCAAACAATTGCGCCAAATGGTATCTGCAGTGTGCTCCATGTGTCTTTAAAATTCTTTACATTTAAACTTATATTCTAACCGATAATCAAATTGAAACAAGACAATCTCAAATTGATGTCATACCGGTAAGCGAAAGTGTCGATAAAATCCGTTGAAAAAAAATTGTTTGACTATTGATTTTAAATTTTTTTTTGCACATACATATTTTTTCACTCATTCGTGAAGCTCAATGAAATTATATTTAATTAATTCAAAATCAATATTGTAATACGAATTTAAATGGTTGTTTCAACATGTAAAATTAGAATACGATACGCAGAAACTGATCAGATGGGATACTGCTATTATGGTAATTATTCAGCTTTTTTAGAAATGGGAAGAGTAGAGGCATTACGTGATCTTGGTATACGGTATCGCGACCTCGAAAAAAGTGGAATTATGCTCCCCGTTTCGACTCTCGAAATTAATTATCGAATTCCACTTCGCTATGATGAAATAATAACAGTAGAAACGACAATTTTTGATTTTCCTGAAGGGACAAGAATAAAATTTGATAATAAAATTTTCAATGAAAAAGGAGATCTTGCATCTACAGCGAAAGTGGTTTTAGTTTTTGCCTCAGTCAAAACAGGTAAGCCCGTCAGTGTCCCAAGAGAGATTAGCACCATACTTAAACCTCATTTTTGAAGTAATATTTTTGAAATTCCATTTGAATTTCTCAAATAATATATACCTGATTTCCAGGATCCCATATCTATTGATTCCGGAAGTTCACCCGTCCATACACGTAAAGCGCTTGAAGATAATATTTCAGCTCTTTTTCCCTGCAAATCAGGTGGAATCATCCATATAGTATGAATATGGAAATCCTTTGGTTTTTTAATATCTGTGCTTTCTTTTTGATTCGCTTTTGGAGTTAAAATATTCCACCTTGCAAATTGCAAATGGATATCGCTTGAGTGATTTCCTCCATATAGGGCTGAATCTGCAGCTAAAATCCAATTTGCGGCAACGGGAAATGTCATTCCAGATGTCCAGTTATGAATTGATTCAAGGACAAGATTATCTACTGTATTGGATCCATGGTTGATCCAGAGTCTCATGAGGGGATCCACAAATAAATCGGTGTGTTCATATATTCCTGAAAAAGTTACATTCGGATACATTTTCATTTGAGTATTTACTGCTGATCGGCCATTCCAGAATTCATTATGTCCATCCCAAGAAAATACTTTTTGCCAATTAAAGTAATTTAAGTTTCTTGAATAGCTTGAGGCAAAATAATCACCCAGTGCCTCATCGAGACATTGTCTTTCTGTACCAAAAAGAGTATTTGGTGATGCACTATGAGAAATTGCATGGGAATATTCATGAATAATTACATCGGCGTCTTCCGCATCGTCAACTCCCCCTTCTCCAAAGAGGAGTGATGGTGGGGTAGTGCCAGGGTCAAAAGCTGAATTGTCCGATCCGTTCATTGCATTAACATCCACGGGAATTGAATAATTGACCAAATGATTATAGCCCAGACTGTCAATTCTATCTTTCATTTTTGATATATGATATAGTGCATTCGTCATTTCAAACCCAGGATCAGTTCTTGAGAAAATAAAATTACCATTCATGGATTGAGGAATGGTGCGAGTAGGAGGATCAAATTCAGATATTTCAGCAGCAGAGTTTTTTAATAGAAAAGTTGATCCTGAATAAGTTAGATCTAAAGAGGCACTATCTTGTAGGGGTTGTAAAACACTTAAGTTTTGGTCATTTGCGTCAATGTAGGGACTCCCATAAACTACACCAGCTTTAGTTAAGGGATCGGGATTAAAAATACTAACCAGACCTATGCTGTCAGAGTAATGAGATAACATATTTTGATTGTAGAGCTCATTTCCATGAGAGTCCTCCCAATAGCGGTGCCAGAAAAGCCCAAATTCTGTTTGTTTTCTTTCATCTCTCGTTTTGCATTCATTAAATTTTTCGGAGATGTAGATCCAAGAGTCTGAATAAATTGATGGTTTATCAATATTTAAGTCAGGGATTTGAGGAAAAGATGCAGCTAGACCCTTTCCGTTATTTTTTACCATTATATTAGCTTGAGCGCCTGCAACTGGGAGATTGTGTAAGTATAATTGAAATTTTAAATGACCTCCGGAAATTGTTGGAATTGAGCTTATTTGAACCCATTCAAAGGGCTTTTGAATTTTTGATTTTAGAATCAACCATTCTTTCCATTTTTCTGTATCCAGGCCATGATTTTCATTTTGAATCCAACAGAAATTTACGGGGAAAACTTGACCTGTAAGTTTCAAAGAAAAAAATGCCGTAAATAAAATAATTACGAATAATTTCATTTTTATTATTTCTATTAATTTCATAATTTTTTGAAAATAGATATTCGATCATCTTCTATTTTAAATGATTTAGAAGCTGACCAGTTTTCTGGAGATAATGGAGCTTTAACTCCATCCTGAAGATATATTTTTTCGTTTTTAATAATTCTGCATTCATCCCAGAGGTTATTATGTAAAAATAGATTTATTGTGTCAGTTCCACCTTCAACAAGAATGCTTCGAAATTGACATTTATTTAAATTTCGCCTTAAAGCATCGACTTGATCTTCATTTTTATTAATTGTCCAAACGATCCAGCCATTTTTTATCGCATTATCAAAAATATTTTTACTCGAAGCCCTGTTATCGGATAACCATAATATTTTTTTTGGATCAGGCCCTTTTGAATACCGGACATTCAAAAGTGGCTCGTCTAAAATAAAGGTTTTCATTCCAATGAGTATTGCTTCTTCCTTGGCTCTCCATGAGTGCAATAAAGATCTAGATGATATTGAACTGATTTGAATTGGATTTATTTTATTTGAATCTCTATTGATATCCACGAAGCGATCTGAAGATTCTGCCCACTTTATTATGATATAAGGATTTCCTGTTTTTATGGACTTAAAGAATCGTCTATTCAATTTTAAACATTCATCTTCTGCGATTCCAACGCTAACGTCAATTCCTGACAATCGCAGTTTCTCGATGCCTTTTCCTGAAACTATGGGGTTTGGATCTTTTGTTCCAATAACCACATTTTTAATTCCTGATTTTATTATCATGTCTGCACATGGTGGAGTATTTCCATAATGACTGCATGGTTCTAGGTTTACAAATAGGGTAGATTTTTGTATGAATTCAAGATATTCCGGCTTAACTGACCTCATTGCCATTACCTCAGCATGTTCATAACCATACTTATGGTGAAACCCCTCACCAATAATTTTGTTATTATGAACTATTATGCATCCAACTTTAGGATTTGGGTGGTGATATCCAATAGAGTTTTGAGCTAAGGCGATACACCTTTTCATTGCAGTAACTTCATCCATTGTACAAATGTACATACTACCTTTATGGAATGAAGCGTAATCAGGCTCAGTCTCAGTTTATTGACTTAATGTTTAGGACTTATCGGAGTGAATCGGAGTCCAGAGCCATATGGTCTGAATGGTTAAAAGTAAGGCATGGAGGGAGAATTAATTGGGAACTTAATTTTCAAAATGATTTGACTTCAGATGAGCTAGAGGTATATCGTAGTGATTTAAAAAGATTACAAGAACATGAACCAATTGCTTATGTCTTAGGAGAATTAATTTGGGCTGGTTTGAAATTTAAGATTGATAACCGGGCTCTAATACCTCGACCCGAAACTGAAGAACTTTTATTTTTATTGTTTGAAAATGTAATAAGCCCACTAAGAATAATTGATGCATGTACAGGCTCGGGATGTATAGCAATTGCATCAAAAATTAAATATCCTCTTGCAGATATAATTGGATTTGATATCAGCGGAGATGCTTTAAAGTTGGCAGATGAGAACTCAAAACTGAATCAAGCAAATTTAAAGCTTTACCAAAATGATCTTATGAGACCTATTCCTATATGGGTGAAACCAAAAAATGATGATGTTTGGGTAGGGAATCCTCCTTACATAGCTCCCTCCGAGTTTTTGGATCAATCTCTCAACTTTGAGCCTGATATGGCATTATTTTCCTCAGATACAAATCCAATAATTTATTATGATAAGATCAGTCAATGGGCTCAAGTGGGATTGAAGACAAAAGGAATCCTATTGTTTGAAGTGAACTATAAACACGCTAAAATGATTGCGAAACTTTTGCAAAAACAAGATGTTTGGAGTGAAATTCAAATTTTTAAGGACAATTGTGGAAAAGATCGTTTCATAAAGTCGATTCGTTTGTGATACTCCATTAAATTTGAATTGATGAGTTTCGAGAAAATCCAGCTTCTTAGGAAGGCACTCCATGATCACAATTATCGATATTATTCGAAAGATCAGCCAATAATAAGTGATATGGAATTTGATGGTCTACTCGATCAACTCATAGCTCTAGAGAAAAAATTTCCAGAATTCTATGACCCAAATAGTCCTTCCCAAAGAGTTGGTGGGGCTTTGATTAAGTCATTTGAAACTCATACTCATAAGCGACCGATGCTTAGTTTATCTAATTCATATGATCAAAAAGACCTTTTGGCTTTTATGAATCGCTGTAAAGACTCATTAAAAAATGACTTGGAGTGGTCTGTTGAATTGAAATATGATGGTGTCGCAATTTCCCTTTGTTATGAAAATCGAGAGCTTAAACATGCTTTGACTCGGGGGGATGGAATAAGAGGTGATGATGTTTCAATGAATATTCGTACAATTAACACTATACCTCTAAAACTTCCTACTGAGGCTCCCGAAGAACTTGAGGTTAGGGGAGAGGTCTATTTCTCTTTTTCCTCTTTTGAACGACTTAATAAGAAAAGATTCACGGATCAAGGTGTAAGGTTTGCAAACCCAAGGAATGCGGCAAGTGGAACCCTCAAAATGCAAGACTCTTCCGAGGTTTCTCGCAGAGGTTTGAGTGCCTTTATGTATTCCGTGCACTCTGATGAATTAGAGGTTAGTTCCCATATAGAGAGCCTGAAATTGTTAAGAGAATGGGGTTTCCCAGTTCCAAGTGAAGAGGGTAAATCTTTGAAAAAGTGCCAATCCCTTGATGAAATCTTAGATTACGTAAACTATTGGGATGATGCTAGACATAATTTACCTTTTGCCATTGATGGAATTGTAATCAAGCTAGACGAAATTGCCAGCCAAAATAAACTTGGTTATACAGCGAAAACCCCTCGATGGGCAATTGCATATAAATTTAATTCAGAAAAGGTTCTTACAAGGCTCAAGGACGTAAGATATCAAGTGGGAAGGACAGGCGCAATTACCCCTGTTGCGATATTAAATCCGGTACAAATTTCAGGTACTATTGTTCAACGTGCATCTATTCATAATGCTGATCAAATATCAAAATTGGACTTACATGAAAATGATACAGTATGGGTTGAAAAGGGAGGGGAAATTATTCCTAAAATTACAGGAGTTGATTTGTCTAAAAGATTAAAAGGATCAATTTCTGTAGATTTTATTTTGAATTGCCCGGATTGCGGATCTATTTTAAGCCGAAAAGAGGGAGATTCGCAACATTACTGCACTAATTCCTCTCAATGCAAAACTCAAATAAAAGGCCGTTTAAATCATTTCATCCAGCGAAATGCAATGGATATCGATGGAATCGGGGCTGAAACTATTGATCAACTCGTTGAACTAGGGCTTGCTAAAGTCCCTTCAGACTTGTACCAGCTAAAACCTTACGATTGGTTGAAGTTGGAAAAATTTAAAGATAAATCTGTTAGAAATGCATTATCGGGACTAAAGCAAAGTAAAAATGTTCCTTTTGAAAGAGTGCTTTTCGCTTTGGGTATTAGACATGTCGGTTCAACTGTTGCGAAAAAATTAGTCAGACATTTCAAGAATATTGACAACTTAATGAAAACATCAGAAGATGAGTTACTTAATTTAGATGATGTTGGTCCAATGATAGTAACTTCATTATCCACGTATTTTTTGAGTAAGCAAAGTATTTATGAAATTGAAAAACTAATTGAAATTGGATTATGTTTTACCTCCTCTGATGAATTTTCAGGGGGGCTTTTAGAGGGAAAAACTTTTGTTATATCTGGAGTTTTCGATTCATTCACTCGAGCGGAAATTAAAAGTTCAATAGAGAAAAATGGTGGTCATTTGTCTACATCAATAAGTTCAAAAACAGATTACTTGTTGAAGGGTAGCGGTGTAGGTCCAATGAAATTAAAGAAAGCCGAATCTCTGAACGTAGCACAAATAACAGAAATTGAATATAAGACATGGATTGGCTCAGTAAATTAAGCAAGCCCATTCGAGAAAATCGATGGGGAAGTGCTAAGGATGCAAGTGTTTTGAATTATCCTTGGACTGGTTGGGGAAATGTAAAAAGAATAGGTGTCTTATTTAATGCAAATTCTGATCCATCTGACCTCGATGAATTAAGAAAGATTGTTCAAAATTTGAAAAATGAGCAAAAGTCAGTTAGTTTATGCGGGTGGACAGGTCAAATGCGTCCGAAGAATGTTCTTTACAATGGTCGTCAATTGATTTTTGTCGATGATTTTAACTGGAAAGGTGCTCCCATGTCGGGGAATGCATTAGAGTTTCTTCAAACTGATTTTGATTTAATAGTAACACTCCACCGTGGAAAAACTATGCCTCTTGATGAATTAGCATCTAAAACCCGCGCTGGAATAAGAGTGACAGCCGAAGGTGATGAAGATTTTTATGATTTAGTGTTAAAGTCGGAAAAAAAGAATTATTCGATTTATTTTCGTGAATTGAAGCAATGGTTAGAAAAAATTAAACCAAGTCAATGAGAAATATATTTAAAGGCACTGGAATAGCTTTGGTCACTCCATTTAATAAATCAGGTGGTGTTGATTATGAATCATTAAGGAATCTAGTAAATCACTGCATTGGTGGAGGAGTAGATTTTTTGGTCATATTGGGAACAACTGCAGAAACAGCAACACTTTCTGAAGAGGAGAAAGCACTTGTTATACAAACTGTAATTGACGCAAATAAAGGTGCCTTGCCGTTGCTTTTAGGAATTGGTGATAATAATACGCAAAAAGTATGTACAAAGATTAAGAAATTAAACTTACCTGTTGACGGGTTCTTATGTGTTAGCCCATATTATAATAAACCAAGTCAGGAAGGTATTTACCAACATTTTAAAATAATTTCTGAGAACTCAAAGCTTCCAATTGTTTTATACAATGTCCCAGGTCGTACTTGCTCTAACATGGATGCCATTACTACTTTAAGGTTAGCAAAGGATTTTGATAACATTGTGGCTGTAAAAGAAGCCAGTGGCGACCTAGAACAGGTTATGGAAGTTATTGATAAAGCTCCTGAAGGTTTCGATCTTTTATCTGGAGATGATAACTTAACACTTTCAATTATGGCACTGGGTGGAAAAGGTGTTGTGTCTGTTAATGGACAGGCTTTCCCCTCTGAATTAAGTTCAATGATTGACTTCTGCATATCTGGAAACATTCAAGATGCTCGTGCTATTCACTATCGCCTCTTTAAAATCACAAAAATGCTTTTTCAAGAAGGGAATCCCAGTGGAGTAAAAGCATTATTGGAGCATATGAAAATTTCTTCTAGTAATGTNAGGTTGCCTTTATGGCCCGTAACGAATGAATTAAAGGAATCAATTTGTGATGAGGCTGCTAAAATGGGNTTNTAAATTCACATTTAAATTATTAAGAATAATCTACCTTTNAGAAATGAAATTGNATTCATTATTTGTACTATTATTTTCAATAGTTCTGTCTTCGTGCGGCGATTACCAGAAGGTTTTAAAAAGTAATGACCCATCACTCAAACTCTTAAAGGCAAAAGAATATTTTGAACTAGAGCAATATAACAAAGCGCTCCCAATATTTGATGAGCTTATGTCTTCTTACAGAGGAACTACAAAGGCTCAAGATGTATATAAATATTATGCACTTACACTTTACGGTCAAAAAGATTATATTTTATCTGGTTATCACATGAAAAGGTTTTCAAATACATTTCCAAATAATGAGTTTTCTGAGGAGGCTGCTTACTTAGCTGCCTATTGTTTTTATTTGGAAGCTCCTAGCTCAAGTTTAGATCCAGCCTATATTTATAAGGCTATTGATGAGTTACAATTATTCATGAACTCTTTCCCACAATCTTCTCATTCAATGGAATGTAATTCCCTCATTGATGATCTAAGAGAGCGATTAGAAAAAAAATACTTCGATATAGCAAAAGGTTATTTTCACAGAGAGAATTATTCCAGTGCAGTTACTTCTTTCAACGTAATGCTAGGTGAATACCCCGACACAAAATACCGCGAGGAGGCNTTAGTTTTGAGATTTAAATCCGCTTATAATTTGGCATCAAATTCGGTTGTCACTCTTCAAAAAGATAGATATAAAGAGGCATATATTTCATACNTAGAACTCCAAGATGCTTTTCCTGAAAGTNAATTTTTAAAGGAGCTCGAACCTAAGTTTCGCTATGCGAAATCAAATTCTGAGGAAGATATTTTAAACTAATCACAAAATATTTTAGAAAAGAATCGTATTTTTGCATTTCTAAAATTATGAATAATGAATAAAGATCATCTTCAAGCAAGTAAAAACACGCGAACTCTGGATTTCAATGAAATTGATCGTGAAACAAACAACATTTACGAGGCGATTTCAATTGTATCTCGTCGTGCAGAGCAAATAAATGAAGGTATTCGTGCTGAAATCAATGAAAAGCTTGAGGATTTTAGGTCCTCTTCAGATTCTTTAGAAGAGGTTTTTGAAAATCGTGAACAAATAGAGTTCTCAAAACAATATGAGGCGATCCCAAAACCACATTCTATGGCAGTACATGAGTGGTTGGACGGGAAAATATATAATCGCTATCCTGAAGAAGAAGATACTTCTGCATGAAAGCCCTGAAGGGTAAAAATGTTTTAATTTGTGTTTCTGGCGGNATAGCTGCCTACAAAATTCCATTACTTGTAAGATTANTGAAAGTCGACNAATTTCANGTTCGATTGGTTATTTCAAAAACAGCAAAAGATTTTGTGTCTCCTCTTGTGCTTTCCACGCTTTCTGAATTGCCTGTGGAGATGGATATGGTAAACATAAATAGCAATCAGATTTCTTGGAATAATCATGTAGAAATTGCCAAATGGGCTGATGTTATATTAGTTGCACCTGCTACTTTAAACACAATAGCGAAATATGTCAATGGTATTTGTGATAATTTATTATCGGCAGTTCTTTTGTCTTCANAATGCTCAAAAATTTGGGCTCCCGCTATGGATTTGGACATGTTTAATAGTATGGCCAATCAAACCAATTTGGAAAAGCTTAAGAGTTGGGGTGATGAGATCTTGCCTTCCCCAATTGGGTTTTTAGCAAGTGGTTTAAGTGGTCCAGGAAGAATGCAAGAGCCTGAAAATATTCATATCGCCATTAGATCCTTTTTTTTAAGAGATGATTTTTGGATAAATAAAAAAATCTTATTGACTTCTGGACCAACGAGGGAAGCAATTGACCCTGTTAGGTTTTTAAGTAATGGTTCTTCGGGTTTGACAGGTGTTTCATTAGTCAAAGCTTTAAGTGAAAAAGGAGCTAAAGTGCTCTGGGTTCATGGTCCCTCTAATTATCATTATGAAAAATTTCAAAATGTTATTTATAAGCCAGTCATATCTGCTATTCAGATGAATGATGAAGTTTTAAAACATTGGTCGGATTGCGATATTTTTATTGGAGCGGCAGCGGTTTCAGATTATCGACCAGTTAATGTCTCGAAACTTAAAATCAAAAAGAATAATGGTTCAATCAGTAATATTGAACTAAAGGAAAATCCGGATATTTTATCTGAGGTAGGAAAAAGAAAGACAAAAAAACAATTTGTTTTGGGTTTTGCTTTGGAGTCAAAAAACGGTGAAGTTGAAGCAGAAAGAAAATTGATTGCAAAAAATGCTGATGCCATAGTTTTAAATTATGCGAACTCCGAGAATATTGGAATCGCAGAAGAGGAAAATATTGTTACTTTGGTAACGAAGAATGCGAAACATCAATGGCCATTGCTTTCAAAAAAAGATATAGCTGTGAAACTTATTGAATGGATTCAAAAAAAACAGTAATGCGTAAAAAAAATTATTTCTTTTTTTGTTTTTTCATAAGCTTCTTTCTAAAGCTTGATGCCCAAGAATTTGTCGTTGACGTTAAAGTTCAAGCTCCTGGAGTTCAAACCAATGATCGTCAAAGGTTTTCCGATTTAGAAACAGCTCTAAGCAATTTTATAAATCAGAGATCTTGGACTTCCGTTTCATATGAGCAAAATGAAAAAATTCGTGGGTCAATGGTTTTTACAATTACTGAATATGATGCGAGTTCTGCGAATATGTCAGGGAATTTACAGTTACAATTTGCTCGACCAGTTTATATGGCGGATTACCAGACACCAACTCTTTTGTTTCAGGATGGGGATTTAACAATTAATTACAGATCCAATTCTGTTTTGGAATTTAATCTTGGCAGGCACTCCAATAATCTCACATCGATTGTTGCATTTTATTGTTTTGTTGCTCTTGGATTAGACGCGTCTTCTTTTAGTCCAAATCAAATTTCATACTTCTCTCAGGCTCAAGTAATAGCTGCAAATGCAGCTTCTGCTGGAGCAGGTGGTGGATGGGATCGATTTAAAAATAATCTCAATCGATACTGGTTAATTGAGGACCTCATGAATCCTTCAAATTCAAGTTTTTTAACTGTTTGGTATGATTATCACAGGTTAGGAATAGATAAATTATACGACCCAAACCAGCAAATGTCAGCAAAAGAATTGATAGCTACATCACTCAAAAAACTGAAACCAATATATGATAAGCAACCTAATAGTTTTTTACTGCGATGGTTTTTTGACACAAAATCAAATGAAATAATTCAAATTTTTAGCGACGGTCCGAAGTATAATTCAGATGAGATGATTAAAGTTATACAAGTAATGGATCCCTCGAATGCATCAAGTTATGAGGGAATTGGTCGATAAGAAATTTTGAAAATATAGTCTNCGATGTTAAATGGTCTTTACATAAAAAACTTTGCTCTGATCAATAGCTTAGATCAGAGGATAGAGCAGGGGTTTACTGTATTNACAGGAGAGACTGGAGCCGGTAAATCAATTCTTTTGGGTGCGTTACAATTAGCTTTGGGAGGGCGGGCTGATCTTAAAAAATTGACATTAGATGGTAAAAAATGTGTTGTTGAAGCAGAATTTATTTTAGACCCAGAAAAATGGAAGTTTTTTTTTGAAAAGAATGATTGGGATTTTTCGGAAAGNACAACTCTCCGNAGAGAAATTGTACCNAACGGAAAGTCTAGAGCATTCATAAATGATAGTCCAGTAAAGCTCGAGGGATTAAGAAGTTTATCAGAGATGCTAATTGATGTGCATAGCCAAAGGGATTCTTTTTTTCTTAAAAATCCACAATTTATTATTGACTTTTTAGATAGTTTCGAAGATTTACACGCACAAAGAGACACCTATGAGACTATCTATAACAAGCTAAATAAGATTAAGTCCAAATTAAATAATTTAAATACGTTAAATGGGGAAAAGATTGATCTTGATTATCTAAAATTCGTCTTGGATGAATTAAAATCAGCAGATTTAAAATTGAGTGAGGAGAATGACCTGACAAATGAATTAGAGATANTGTCTAGCTCCGAAGAAATTCAATTGCTATTTGATGAAATAAGATTCATGTCGGAAAATGAAAACGGATTGGATAATAATCTATCGAGATGGATGGGGTGTTTCGATAAATTAAAACAAAAATCAAATATTTTTTCTTCTATTAGAAATGAAGCTTCGTCGGTTCAAGATATGTATCAGACGATAATGTATAATCTAGAAAGTTGGACGGAAAAGATAGATGCAGATCCTAACAGGTTAAAGGAAGTAGAGGAGAGGTTAGCTTTTATAGAGCAATTAAAATTAAAGCATCGTGCTCCATCAGTTGAGGNTCTTTTGGATTTAGAATCCCTTTGGCAAGATCAAATTGAAAAAATTGAAAATAAAAGCAGGGATGTTAAAAATTTTCAGAAAGAGCTTTTAAAGCTTGAGACAGAGGTCATACATGCCGCTGAATTACTCCATCAAAAAAGATCTAAATTGTTTTCAAGTATCGAAAAGAGTGTTATTGATTCATTAAGCACCTTAAATATGAAAGGAACAAAATTTATTATAAGGACCTCAAAATTATCTTCTCCTGCTATTTATGGACACTATAAATATTCCATTGATTTTTCAGCGAACTCAGGTCAATCTATGATGCCTGTAGAAAAAGTAGCTAGCGGAGGTGAACGAAACCGATTATTTTTAGTTTTAAAAAGTTTATTCGNNAAAGGAGTTGGCTTAGAAACTATAATTTTTGATGAAATCGATAGCGGTGTATCGGGAGAAACAGCCGCAAAGATGGCAGAAATGTTTAGCGATATTGGGAAACACTCTCAGGTNATTGCAATAACTCATTTACCTCAGGTTGCAGCTGCAGGGAGTTATCATTGGAAGGTCCTAAAAAATACAGAAGAGGGCAGGACAAGTACAGAGCTAAAAAATTTAGACTTTGATGAAAGGCAAGAGGAAATCGCTAGATTATTGACTGGTGAAAAAGTTTCCGAGGCTGCTATGGCTCAAGCTAAGTTTCTTTTGGAAAATTAAACGAACTTTATAATTATAANAATNAAAATATGAATACTTTATTAAAAGNAAAAAAAGGGATCATTTTTGGCGCTTTAAACAGTGAGTCTATCGCCTGGAAAGTTGCTGAGCAGTGTCATTCTTCAGGTGCGCAGATTGTTTTGACGAATGCTCCAATGGCAATGAGGCTCGGAGAAATTAATACCTTATCGGATGCCATTAATGCTCCAGTAATCCCTGCGGATGCAACAAATCTTGATGAATTACAAAATTTGATAAAGAAATCGATGGAGCACTTTAACGGGAAAATTGATTTCATTTTACACAGTATTGGAATGTCTGTAAATGTTAGAAAAAATCGACCTTACACTGACTTGAATTATGATTTTCTAACTAAAGGGTGGGATGTCTCTGCTGTTAGTTTTCATAAATTACTGCAAACAGCGTATAAAATGGATGCTATCAATGAATGGGGATCTGTCCTAGGATTAACGTACATGGCTGCTCAAAGAACATTTCCGGATTATAATGATATGGCAGAAAATAAATCCTATCTAGAATCTATTGCAAGAAGCTTTGGATATCATTTTGGGATAAAGAATAAAGTTAGGGTAAATACTATTTCTCAATCTCCTACTGTCACTACTGCTGGTAGTGGGGTAAAGGGCTTTATGAGTTTCTTAAATTTTGCGGAGAAAATGAGTCCATTGGGAAATGCTTCTGCCGAAGACTGTGCTAATTATTGTGTTGCATTATTTTCTGATCTCACGAAGCGAGTGACAATGCAGAACCTATATAATGATGGTGGATTTAGCATGACAGGGGTGAGCCAAAATGTTCTTGATCAATTTATGGATGGGGAATAAGCTTTTAGAATTCTGATTTTTCATGAAACCTAAGTTTATTAAACTTTTCCTTTGACATTTGAAGAGTAAATAAAGAATCGGCAAAGAAAATAATTCTATCAAATTTATCCCTTGCGATATATCTCGACTTGTATTTAATAAATTCCTCGAATTGTTGGGAGTCCTCGGATTCTATCCAAAGAGCTTTGTATGCCGAAAAATTTTCATAACTACATTTTGCTCCATATTCATTCTCCAATCGATATTGAATAACTTCATATTGAAGAGCTCCAACAGTTCCAATGATTTTCCGACCATTTGATTCCAATACAAATAATTGGGCAACTCCTTCATCCATTAGTTGATCTATGCCCTTCGCTAGCTGTTTTGATTTTAACGGGTCAGCATTATTAATAAATCTGAAATGTTCTGGCGAAAAACTTGGTATACCTTTAAAATGAAGATCTTCTCCTGATGTTAGACTATCTCCAATTCTAAAATTACCTGTATCGGGGAGGCCAACAATATCTCCAGAAACAGCTGAATCTACTATAGATCGTTTACTGGCAAGAAAAGTTAATGGGCTTGAAAACTTTAACAGTTTTTTTTCTCGGACGTGATAGTAGTTTTTGTTTCTTTTAAACTCTCCAGATACAATTTTAACGAAAGCGATTCTTGATCTGTGATTGGGGTCAATATTAGCATGTATTTTGAAAACAAAACCGCTAAAATCATTTTCATTTGGATAAATTAACCTCTCTGATGCTGATTTTGGTTGAGGAGGAGGAGCAATATCTACGAAACAATCTAACAATTCTTTTACTCCGAAATTATTTAATGCAGATCCAAAAAAAACAGGACATATTTCTGCTTCGAGGTAATTTCTCTTATTTAAGCGTGGATATACCCCTTTGATTAATTCGACTTCATTCCTTAGTGTTTTTGCTTGGGTATTTCCAATTTTTAGATCAAGTTCAGGATTATTAATGTCATCAATTGAAAATGACTTCGCGACTTTTTGTTTTTCTTTTTGTTCGTACAAAAGAAGGCTGGAGTCCCACAAGTTATATACTCCTTGGAATTCTGCTCCGATACCAACAGGCCAGGAAAGAGGACATAATTTTAAATTCAGTTTAGATTCAATTTCATCCAGTAAATCGAAACCATCTTTTCCCTCTCTATCGAGCTTGTTGATAAAAACCATAATTGGAGTTTTTCTCATTCGACAAACCTTGACTAGCTTTTCTGTTTGTGTTTCCACTCCCTTAGCTACATCTACAACAACTATTGCTGAATCTACTGCAGTTAGAGTTCTAAATGTATCTTCGGCAAAATCTTGGTGTCCAGGAGTGTCTAATATATTGATATGACGGTTTTTGTATTCAAACGCCATCACTGATGTTGCAACTGAGATCCCCCTTTGCTTTTCAATTTCCATAAAATCAGAAGTGGCTGATTTTTTGATTTTATTGCTCTTGACCGCACCAGCCTCTTGAATTGCTCCGCCAAAAAGAAGAAGCTTTTCTGTCAGAGTTGTTTTTCCAGCATCCGGGTGAGAGACTATTCCAAAAGTTCTTCGTCGNAGGATTTCGTCGGATATTTTCACAGATAAATTATTTTTTGCAAATGTAAGTCCTTGAGTCTTGAACAAATTCATAATTCTGNTGTTTTAAAATTGTGAACACTAANTATAGTATTAAGGATCTTGANCACTTAACGGGTATCAAAGCCCATACACTGAGAATTTGGGAACAGCGCTATTCGATTATTGTCCCGAAAAGAACAAAAACTAATATCCGCCTATATTCGGATGATGACTTAAAAAAGCTTTTAAATGTTTCTGCCCTGGTAAACAAAGGCTGGAGGATAAGTAATGTTGCCAAGCTGACCGATGAAGGAATGAATAATTCGGTTCAAAACCTTGCAAATTCATTAAACCATTTTCCTTCTCAGATCGCCCGGCTCATCCGGGCGACCATTGACTTAGATGAACCCCTTTTTTCATTAATACTCCAAGAAAGTATAGACAATGTTGGGGAAGTTCAAACATTTTCGAAAGTCGTAGGAGGGTTTATACATCAAATTGGAGTTTTATGGCAAACAGACGTAATTGGTGTAGCTCATGAACACTTTGCTAGTAACCTGATAAAGCAAAAATTATATACAGCTTTAGATAAAATTCCAGCAAAAGTTTCAACCGAAAAGGACCCCGGTTTTTTGGTTTACCTTCCAGAAAGAGAAATGCATGAAATTGGTTTACTTTACATTCACTTTATCTTAAAGTCNCTAAAGCAGCCAGTTGTTTATTTAGGTCAGTCTGTTCCCTTGGATTTTTTGAAACCATTGTTGTTCGAAAATAANAAGTGGAAGGGTATTGTCTCAATCTGGACATCAAGCCCGGATAATAGTAACCGAGATTTTTATTGGCATCAATTATCTAGTGAATCTAAAAACATTCCTATATATCTCTCAGGAATTGCAACCCATAATTGGGAACCTCGTGTGAATAAAAGTCAAGTTAACATAGCCTCTGATGTCCGAGTTTTGAGTGAGATTCTCAAGAAGTCAATACGCTAGTTTACAATCCATTAGTTTTTGTTTGTTTAAAGTTTTTTAAAAATTTTTAGACAAAATTATTGTTTTGGCATTCTTTTTGTCTAACTTTTGTAAGTTAAGTTTAAACAAAACCAAGAACCTATGTTTTCTAATTCTTTTGGCATACAAATACAAGAGCATCAATCTTTCCTTAGATCGCTTGCTCTAAAATTAACGCATCATGCAGAAGATGCGGAGGACTTAATACAAGAAACCTTTNTAAAGGCTCTAAAAAATGAGAGCAAATTTAAAGAGGGAACAAACCTTAGAGGTTGGCTTTACACGATCTTAAGAAATACTTTCATAAACAATTATAGNAAGAGAAAAAATCAAAACACCTTCAGTGATGATACCGAAAACCAATTTATTATGAATTCGATAACTTCAAATAGAGATACTGAAGCGGACTCCAGTATGAATCTAAATACTATACTGAAAAATATAGAGTCAATTGAAAAGTCATACCTAGATGCCTTTATGATGCACTTTGATGGGTTTAAGTATGATGAAATTGCAACTCAAATGGATATTCCATTGGGGACAGTCAAAAGCCGTATCTTTCTTGCTCGAAAGAAAATGGTTGAGCAGTTGAAAGAAATCGATTATTGATACTACACAATAGGCATTTATGAAAGTAATCGTTATTGGAGCAGGCTTTTCTGGCCTGAGCACTGCAACATACTTGGCTCAAGCTGGTTACGATGTCGAAGTTATAGAAAAACATACGCAGCCAGGAGGCAGAGGACGTCAGCTGAAAAGGTCGGGTTTTACTTTTGACATGGGTCCTTCTTGGTATTGGATGCCCGATGTTTTTGAGAAGTATTTTGCCGATTTTGATAAAAAGCCAGAAGATTACTACAAGCTTCTACGCTTAGACCCTTCATACAGTGTATTTTTTGAGAATGATCTTCTCGAAATACCAGCGGATATGACTGGTATAGAAGCTCTTTTTGAAAAGCTTGAACCTGGATCCTCTATTCGCTTAAAAAAGTTTCTAAATGATGCGGCTTACAAGTACAAGGTGGGTATTGAAAACTTTGTTCATAAACCTTCGCTCAGCGTTTTTGAATTTGCTGATTTAAGAATTCTTAAAGGACTTCTGAAGTTAGACTTGTTAAACAATATACGAGCAAGTGTAAAAAAAGTTGTGTCAAATCCTCAACTTCAAGCGTTACTGGAATTTCCTGTCTTATTTCTTGGTGCAACTCCGAGTAATACGCCGGCACTGTATTCTTTAATGAATCATGCTGACATGTCACTGGGAACATGGTATCCTGAAGGTGGAATGTTTTCAGTCGTTCAGGGGTTTTATAAACTGGCATTAGAAAAAGGAGTTAAATTTCATTTTGATACGGAGGTTTCAGGCTTTGAATATGATAAGAATCAAGTCGTTGGGGTTCAGACATTGAAAACAAATTTTGTTTGTGATGCTGTCGTTGCGTCAGCCGACTATGCCCATGTAGAACAAAATCTTTTAGATCCGAAATATCGAAAATATTCCCCAAAATATTGGGATAAACGAAAACTAGCCCCTTCCTGTTTCCTTTATTTCGTGGGACTGAGTAAGCCTATACCAGGGGTCGAACATCATTCTCTCTTTTTTGATGCTTCATTTGACGATCATGCAGATGCTCTCTACAAAAATATTAGATGGCCAGAAAAGCCACTTTTTTATATTTCAGCCTCCTCAAANACNGATCCCAAATCAGCACCGGTTGGTCAAGAGAGTCTTGTTATTTTAATACCGACTGCTCCCGGTATGGAGGATACTGACGATATTTTNGATCATTATTTTGAATTGGTTTCAGATCGATTAAAAAAGCATACGGGCATGGATATTCGCAAACATATAATCTTTAAAGAGCATTACGCATTCCGTGATTTTGTCAAAGATTACAATTCCTTTAAAGGAAATGCCTATGGTTTAGCGAATACATTAGATCAAACTGCTATATTTAAGCCCAGTCTGAAGGGTAAATTAAAAAATTTCTATTACACAGGACAACTCACAGTTCCAGGACCTGGCGTTCCTCCATGTATCATAAGCGGTGAGGTTGTTGCTAATGAAATAAAGGTTAATTTCCCCCTTAGATAATTTGATTTAGAACAAAATGATAGAAATATATCATCAATCATCTTCTAAGGTTTCAAAACTTATAACCAGAGCNTATAGCACATCTTTTTCNTTGGGTATTTTGGGTTTAAAAAAAAAATACCGAAGACCAATATATAATATCTATGGATTTGTCAGGGTCGCAGATGAAATTGTCGATTCCTTTCATGGCTTTGACAAAAGAACTCTTTTAAAAAGATTTTGGAAGGAAACAGAGCTGGCATTAAAGGANGGCATAAGTGCAAATCCTGTATTAAACAGTTTTCAAGAAACAGTTAATAAATACAAAATAGATTCTAACCTTATTGACACGTTTTTGACTTCCATGGAAATGGATTTAGATGACAGAACGTATGAGCAAGAGGATTACGAAAAATATATTTTGGGAAGTGCAGAAGTTGTCGGTTTGATGTGTTTAAAGGTATTTGTTGATGGCGATGAGGTATATTTTGAAAAACTTAAGCCTAATGCAATGAAATTGGGCTCTGCATTTCAAAAAATTAATTTTTTGAGAGATATTAGTGCAGATTACAATCTTCTTGGACGTACCTATTTTCCAAATATTGATTTCTCTGACTTTAATGATGATGCAAAAAGAGAAATAGAAAAGGATATTGCAATAGATTTTAGAATGGGGTATCAAGGCATTCTTGACCTACCAAAAGGAACGCGATTTGGTGTTTATATTGCTTACATGTATTATTTTTCATTATTTAAAAAAATAATGGGAACAGCATCAGGTTCAATATTTAAAAATAGAATTAGAATCAAAAACAGTAAAAAATACATGCTGTTTGCAAGTAGTTATATTAGGCACGTTTTCAATTTTCTCTAGTATGAAAGAGTACGTCATTTTGGTAGATTCATCGGATAGAGAAATAGGGACTATGGAAAAAATGGAAGCTCACAAAAAAGGATCTCTTCACAGAGCATTCTCAGTATTCTTATTTAATTCACGCGGAGAGACGTTAATGCAGAAAAGAGCATCAACTAAGTATCATAGTCCTCTATTGTGGACAAACTCTTGTTGTTCTCATCCTAGATTAGGCGAAACTACCATTGAAGCGGCGAGACGNAGAATCGAAGAAGAGTTAGGGGTAAGTCTTTGTATTTCTGATCTTAAAGAAGAGTTTTCTTTTACGTACGAGGCGGAATTCAATAACGGTCTTAAAGAGCATGAATTTGACCATGTATTTAGCGCAAAAGCGAACAATTGTAATTTTANTTTAAATAAAAGTGAAGTGGATGAAATAAAATGGATTTCTTTAGAAGAATTGTTTGATGAAGTAAAAAAATTCCCACAAAACTTTACGGAATGGTTTAAAATTATCCTAAAAAACTATCAAAATCATTTTAGTTATGAAAGCAACAGTTAGTCGTCATGCTCATTTCAATGCTGCTCACCGTTTACATGTTAGAGATTGGAGTGATAAAAAGAATCAAGAGTTTTTTGGTTTATGTAATAACAACAACTTTCACGGCCATAATTATGAACTCATCGTCAGTATCAAAGGAGAAATTGACCCTATAACCGGATACGTATNCGATATGAAAGAATTATCTAATATTATTAAAATAGAAGTGGAAAAGCGTTTAGATCATAAAAATTTAAACCTTGATGTTCCCGCATTTAAAAATTTGAATCCGAGTGCAGAAAATATTGCAATGGTTATTTATAATTGGCTAAAGCCACACTTTAGCTCTGGTATAGATTTGAAAATTAGGCTATATGAAACACCAAGAAACTATGTTGATTTTGGTGATGATTAAGTTCATCTTATAGATTTTTAAAGAGATTATATAATGGTATTACATTGGTTTCGGAGAGATTTAAGGCTTNATGATAATAAGGCTTTAGAGTTAGCTAAAGCTTCTGGAGAAAAAGTTCAATGTATATTCATTTTTGACCCTTTTATTTTAAATAAATTAGAAGATAAATCCGACCCCAGGGTAACATTTATTCATAATGAGTTAATTCGTTTGGATTTAGAGCTTAGAAATTTTGGATCTTCTCTTTGGGTTCTACACGGAGACCCTTATTCTGTGAATAAGTCCTTATTGGATGAAAATCCAGAGATTCGAGCCATTTACTGCAATAGTGATTATGAACCNCATTCAATAGAAAGAGATGAAAAAATATCTGAGCTATANAAGAGTTATGGAAAAGATTACTTTTCAGTAAAAGACCATGTGATTTTTGAGAAGAATGAAATATCAAAAGAAGATGGTAGTCCGTATNTGGTATTTACTCCTTACGCTCGAAGGTGGTTAGAAAAATTAAAAGCTAATTTGTCAACCATNAATGATTCACCGTTGGGAGATGACTCATGTTGGAATAAAGAATCTTCAGATAAGCAGCTTTTGACTCTGAATTCGATAGGTTTTTCAAAATCAAAAATCAGCTTTCCAGAGAGAATTCCGAATGAAAAAACNATTATCAATTATGATAAATCAAGAAATTTTCCTTCTTGGGACCAGGGAACTTCGCGTCTCGGAATTCATTTGCGGTTTGGAACAATATCGATAAGATCTTTAGTCAAGTCAGCAATGGAAAAAAATGATATTTTTCTGACAGAGTTAATATGGAGAGATTTTTATCAAATGGTTCTTTTTCACAATCCACAATCTCGGAATAAAGCTATTAAGCCTCAATATGACAAAATTTGCTGGATCTTTGACGAGTCAATGTTTGAATCTTGGTGCACTGGCGAAACAGGATATCCATTGGTAGATGCTGGAATGAGGGAATTAAATGCCACAGGCTATATGCATAATAGAGTAAGGATGGTTGTTGCCAGTTTTTTAACGAAACATTTNCTGCACGATTGGAGGCTGGGTGAGGCGTATTTCGCAAAAAAACTCCTTGATTTTGATCTTGCTAGCAATATTGGAGGTTGGCAGTGGGCTAGTGGGAGCGGATGCGACGCTGCTCCATATTTTAGAATTTTTAATCCTTTAAGTCAGCTTGAAAAATTTGATAAGCAAAATCTTTACGTCAAAAAATGGATTCCCGAACTTAATTCAGGAAAATATGCTAAGCCAATAATCGATCACAAATTTGCCAGAGAAAGAGCGCTGAGGATATATAAAGAAGGGTTGTCTAGTACTTAATTTTTTTCGGCAGGGTATCCGAATAACCCTTTGTTTTTGATTATTGTATCCACGTAAGTGGGTAGTGCTTGTTCCCAATCATCTTCACCATTTTTTATTTTTTCCAAAATTTTACGGCTCCAAATGCCTAGAATTTGCGGGTCATAGTCCTCAATATCTCTCATTCGTCGGTTATAGAATAAATAATCAAAAACAGGTCTAAATCTTGGGTGCATGACAACGTCCTTTATGCTAGCTGGCTTAGAATTTTCATTTTTTCTAAATGGATAAGCATAGATTACCAAATCTTTTGAAAATATTTTACCGAATGCCTCTAGTATTCCACCATTCAAATCTCTGTAATATTTTTCTTCAAAGATCTCTTGTAAACTTGGAATCCCCATTATTAAACCCAGTCGTTTTTTGGTGAATCCAGAGAAGTAATCAACTAATTTGTAATATTCTTGATAATTTGAGATCAGAACAGTTTGTCCAATACTGCATAAAATCTCTGCTCTATCCAAGAAGTCTTGTTCATCAATACTACCGTCTGCTAAAAGATTATTTAGAGTGATTTCAAAAAGAACAACTAATTTATCCTTATTTACTCTTTTGGATTGAATAAACTGGCGGTAACCTTTTTTGATCATATCCATATTGACTTTAGTAACTGGTCTAAAGCTACCTCTCATAGCCAATACATTCTTTTTGTATAAAACTTCTGCTGGCAGAAGGTTTTGCCCTTCTGGTCCGAAAATAACAGCGTCAGTAAAGCCATTTTTGATCAATTGCAATGACATTAAACGGTTATCAACATCAATAAAATCGGGTCCTGAAAAATTTATCAAGTCAAGTTCAATAGCTGTTCGGTCAATCCCATCGTATAAGCTATGAAGAAGCTCTTTTGGTTCTTTGTAAAGAAAATTAGCACCATAAATGAGATTAACTCCAATGTTACCTATGGTTTCTTGTTGGTGCTTGGGGTCATTTTCATGGAGTCTTACATGCAGAATAACTTCATTAGGAGATTTATCGGCAGAGGTTTGATATCTAATGCCTAACCAGCCATGTCCTTTAAATGTTTTGGTAAAATTTATAGTAGCTACNGTGTTTGCAAATGCGAAATATCTTTTATTTGGGTATTTTTCCCTATGAAGTCGGTCTTCAAGTAATGAATATTCATGATGAATCATTTTTCTTAATCGACTTTCAGTGACATANCTGCCATCATCTTCAAGTCCATATATGGCATCGGAAAAGTCTTTATCATAGGCGCTCATTGCTTTCGCTATTGTTCCCGAGGCCCCACCTGCACGAAAAAACTGCCGCACTGTTTCTTGACCCGCACCAACTTCTGCAAAAGATCCATATATATTGCTATCCAGATTAACTCGAAGTGATTTCTGCGCTGCAGATAATACCATATCTTCCATACTTGTAAAGGTAGTTTAAATTCGTATTATGAATTCTCTTAAAGTTGAATTTTTAGGTACGGGAACATCCCAAGGTATTCCTGTCATTGGTTGCGATTGTGACGTGTGTATTTCTTTATCAAAAAGGGATAAAAGACTTCGAACTTCTGTTTTGATCTCTTACAAAGAAAAAAATGTAATAATTGATTGTGGTCCAGATTTTCGACAACAAATGTTATTAGCAAAATGTAAAAAATTAGANGCTGTTGTTTTAACCCATGAGCATATGGATCATATTGCTGGATTAGACGATGTTAGACCATTTAATTTTAAAACTAAAAAGGATGTGTCTATTTTTTGTACAAAAAGAGTTGAGACGCGATTAAAAGAACAGTTTTCTTATGCATTCTCATCTAATAAGTATCCAGGGTCCCCCGGGTTTAGTATTTCTAATATATCCCATGAGTCAAATTTTAAAGTTGCAGGACAAACATGGATTCCCATATTGGGACAGCATGGAACATGGCCAGTTTTAGGTTTTAGAATTAACAATTTTGTCTATTTAACCGATGTTTCTGCAATGACTTCAAACGAATTTAAAAAGATTTTAGGAGCTAAGGTTTTGGTTGTTAATGCTTTGAGAAAAGAAAGACATATTTCTCACTTTTCCTTGGATGAAGCTCTTGCCTTTGCAAAGGCTTCAAAAATCCAAAGAGTCTACTTAACTCACTTAAGCCATAAAATGGGCTTAAACGCAAAGATTAATAAGGTTCTCCCAAGCGGAGTATCTCTTGCTTACGATGGCCTTAAAATTATAATTGAATAATTTTTTTATTGTTTATT
This sequence comes from Cryomorphaceae bacterium, assembly GCA_002682945.1. Classification (GTDB taxonomy): domain Bacteria; phylum Bacteroidota; class Bacteroidia; order Flavobacteriales; family Schleiferiaceae; genus TMED14. Next base: position 32,440 of record NYSL01000008.1, read on the forward strand.
ATTCCAATAGCACGGCCGTTTTGATTCCAATTTGGAACATTTGCACCTAAAGTCTTTTTTTCAATTAGACTTCCGTCATTTGCAAAAATTGTCAAATCTGCATAATTCCCTATGTCTATAGAGCAATCTTTCAGATTAAAGAGTTTTCTCGGATTGTGTGCTACGGCTTCAACCCACCTATCTAATGCTCTTTGATTGGCTTTTTTTGNTCGATACCAGCCAAAAGAGTTTTCAATTGTAGCTGTCCCAAATTCCGCTTTTCCGAATTCACATCTTTTTGATTCAATATCCATTGGGTTATGGTCACTAGCGATAATATCAATGGTTCCATCCATTAAGCCGTCCCATAGAGATTTTTGATCCGATTTAGACCTAAGAGGAGGAAGGGTTTTTAAGGAGGTGTCAAATTCAACAAGATCATCATCAGTTCCAATTAGGTTAAGTATGCATACATCTGCAGTCAATCCAATTTGATTCTTTTTTGCCCTACGAATTAAATCAACTCCCTCAGAGGTACTAACGCCTGCTATATGCATTCGCCCTCCTGAATACTCATGAATACTTAAGTCTCGTTTTATTCTTGTTGTTTCGGATATGCTCGAGATTGGAGCTAAACCATTTGTCAGGCTTATATTCCCTTCATTTACCTGACCTTTTGGTGATAATCTTTTTTCGAAGCAGAAAGTATGAATTACAGTATTAAGGTCTTTTGAATATTGTAAAGCCAATTGCAAAAGATGTGGGTTTTCAATATCATTTTGATCATCAGAAAAACCTACTGCACCTGATAAATTCATATCATAAATCTCACATAGCTTTTTACCTTTCAACTCTTTACTTAAAGCCCCTAGAGGTAAAAAACCGACATCAAGGTTTTTTGTAGATTGAAGTATTGATTCTATGTGAGTTTTNCTATCTCTTACTGGATAAGTTGAGGGCTGTATTCCAATGTGAGTATAGCCCCCGTTTGCCGCAGCTTTAGAAAGACTATGATATGTTTCGCGTTGCTCATTACCGGGTTCTCCGGATCTAGATCTTATATCGACCCATCCTGGACTGACCCATCGTCCTCGGGAGAATTCGATAAGATCATAATCTTGTTTATTCTTTATANTGCTGCTGATCTCTTTTATCTCTCCATTATTTATTCTGATATCCATTTTTTGCCCATTGTATGGAGATTTAGGATCAGTTATTATAACCTGGGGTAAGATGATTTTCATTTAATTTTCTATTCTAGCATTAATCAAAGTAAAATAAAATCCATTTTTTGGACGGGACTGAAGATCTAAAACTCCTGAGAAAGTTTTTATGGCATCAGTTTCAATATGATGTTTCAAATCATTTAACTGAAGGTTTACGATACTCTCAGGTCCTGCACCACCACAAAAGTAACATGAACTGTAGGGATATGCAGAAAGAACATAACTTCTTTTTTTAATATCAATCGGAATAACATAGCCTGTGATTTTAACATTAGAGCCATTTAGTTTTCTTATGNTCACTGGAAATACCCCTTCTAGAGTCCAAATATTTTTGGTCTCGTTAAAATATTCGGAAAATGACGTCTCAGAAAGGGATTTCCATGATAAATTAATTGGCTCTTCATTGATAAATGAAGATACCTGGAGAGCTAAAAGCAATACAAATAGATGTTTAAGAGTCGGCAAGCGCACGGTGCAAAGGTATTCTTTGTAACCATACCCAAGGTCCAATTGATGTTAGGAAAGCTAGAATTAAAACGCCAAGTACCCAATAGGCATCCTGATAAAGTTGCCAGAAATAATTTTTTTCAATAATATCTCCAAAAATATTTATTTGATCTAAAGATAGCCAAAGGATAAAAAGTCCAATGTATGTTAAAATAATAGATATCAAACCGATAAATATATTTTGCCAAAGAACAACTTTTGCAATTTTTAACCACGAAGCTCCCAAGCATACAAGTAANGCATAATCACCCAACCTTTCTTTAATATGTGATTGAAGAAAAAAGAACATGCTAAAAATGGCGGTAATAATAAATAAAAAAGATATACTATTAAACATTTTTACTCCTTGGTTGATCCAGCTTAATATGTTATTTAATTCCAGTGCCGGGGATATGGCCATAACTGAATTTTTTTCTTGGATTTTTCTCGGGATCAATAATTTTTCAATAGGATTATTAAGGCTGGCAAGAATTGCTGTATAATTTGAATCTGACCCTTCGTGAGCCTTCCATACTGCCTCTAAGTTTGAAAATATTAAACTGTTCCAAATTAAATTTTTTGACTCTACAATACCACAAACCTTATATTTCATACTCTCATGTGAATGTCCAACTAACCCATGAGTCCCATAAAATTCGTCACCAATTTTTAGTTTTGTAAGATCACATACTTTTCTTCCTATCAATACCTCATTTACAATTAATGGATAGCGCCCCTCAAAGCTTTTATAATTTAAATTATTCCATGTTGAGCTATCACAACCTAAAATTCTAAAACCTAAATAGTTATCTCCGTAGGCAATCCTTCTGACATCTTTTAAATTATATTCTTTAATAATTCTCTCAGCCTCTTTATTTTGTATGTTGCCAGTAGGTTGATCAATATGAAATATATTAGCGAAGATAGATTGAGTTGGTGAGCCTTTAGCTGCTATTAGAATATCAGTACTTCCCACTTGATTTACAATTCCCTCTGTTAGGCCTTTGTCTAATCTTTGAATACTGGCAATAGAAAAAAGCCCAGAGGCCCAAATTAAAGAAATAAAAAATGTTGAACTTCTGCGTTTTAAGATGGCTTTAAAAGCAAAATAGGTAGAATTAATCATTTCAGATTTACTATTTGATGCGCTATAGAATCAATATTGCTATCATGAGTTGAAATTATCATTGAACATTTNGTTTCGCTTTGATGCTCTTGAAATAATTTCAAAACGTTAATTTTATTTTCTTCATCCAAAGATGAAGTTGGCTCATCAGCTAGAATTAATGGGGCTTTTGAAGTTAGGGCCCTTGCTACACTGAGTCTTTGTTGCTGGCCATAACTAAGGGTGTTTACGGGTTTTTTGGAGACATGTAGAATTCCTAGTTTTTCAAGCACTTCGAAAATATTCTCAGATGAGACACCTTTAGACCATTGACCGAGTTTAAGGTTGTCTACCACAGAAAGTGAAGGCCAAAATAATGGTCGCTGTGGAACAAATGTAACTGCATTTTTTCTCCAACCACGAGGTACTTTGTTTTGAACGATCTTACCAAAGTCTTTGATTTCAATTTCACCACTTACTAATGGGATTAAACCAGCAATNGAGTGAATAAAGCTCGTTTTACCAGNTCCTGAATTTCCTTTAATTAAAAGGGTTTTGCCCTTTGGTAATTCGAGGGGTGGAAAATATAATGATGTATCATTTTCAAGATAGCATTGAATCTCAGAGGTCCTCAACATGGTAGATTAATACTTCAATAATGTTGATCCCCATGTGAATCCTGCGCCGAAAGCAGCAAGGCAGACAATGTCTCCGGTTTTTATGAAATTATTTTGAATAGCTTCACTCATGGCAATCGGAATTGAGGCACCAGTTGTATTTCCATACTTCTGTATATTGTTAAAAACCTGATCGTCTTTGAGTTTTAATTTTTTCTGAATGAATTGAGAAATTCTCAAGTTCGCTTGGTGAGGAATTAAGCAATCAATTTCCTCAAGTTTCATTGAATTTTTTTCTAAAACTTCTTTAATAACCTGTTCGAACCGAACGATGGCATTTTTAAAAATAAATTNACCATTCATTTGAGGCGAGAAAAGGCTGGATTTTTCATTGTTAGATTNAACTTCATCTAACCAATGGATCGCTGAAGGTCCTTGCATTGATAGTTCAAGTGAGTTTTTGCCCTCGCTATGCANGTGAGTGCTATATATTTCACTATCATCATATGATCTTGAAACNATGGCAGCTCCCGCCCCATCACCAAAAATTACACTTAGGTCTCGGCCTTTCGTCGATTTGTCTAATACTGGGCTTTGTAATTCGGATCCAATAACAAGAATATTTTTATACTGACCCGTTTGAATATAGGCATTTGCGACACTCAGCGCATAAATGAATCCGCTGCATGCATTTCTTATATCTGTAGCACCGATAGTCTCAATTTCTAGCATTTCTTGAATTAGAACTCCATTACCGGGAAAGTAATAGTCTGGCGAAATAGTAGCAAACAAAATATGATCAATCTCACTCTTGTTTATGCCTGAGTTTTTAATCGCCATTTCAGCAGCATAGAATCCCATCTTTGATGAACTAATCTGATTTTCAGGATCTACCCATCTTCTTTCGACTATTCCTGTTCTCTCTTGTATCCACTGATCACTTGTATCCATGAATTTACTCAGGTCATCATTGGTAATAACTTTTTTGGGTAAATAATGGCCCATGCCAGAAATTTTTGCCTTGTGCATGTTTAAACTTTTTATGGTGTGAATTAGCTAACAGCTGCTTCTAAAGTACAATATTAATGAAAGATTAAGGACTTATGGTTTCATTTTCTAAGTCTATTTTTTTTAAAAAAATAACCTCTCATATTAGTCATTTATGCGTTTAGTTTAACTTTGTTTTCGTAAAATCTATTGATAATGTTTGAAAATTTAAGTGAAAAAATAGATAAGGCTATTCATCGTCTAAGCGGAAGGTCGAGAATTACTGATATCAATGTTGCTGATGCAATAAAGGACATTCGGCGAGCGCTGGTTGATGCAGATGTTAATTATAAGATAGCAAAGGAGTTTACGGACTCTATTAAAAACAGAGCACTTGGTCAAGACGTAATCAAAGCCGTCGAGCCAGGTCAGGTAATGATAAAAATAGTTAGAGATGAAATGTCCAGCCTTATGGGTAGTGATGCTGAAGAAATTGCTTCAGAAAATGGGCTAAATACAATATTAATGGCCGGACTTCAAGGGTCAGGTAAAACGACTTTCACAGCGAAACTTGGTTCCTTGCTAAAGGAAAAAAGAAAAAAGAAGATTCTTTTAGCAGCCTGTGATGTATATAGACCAGCTGCTATAGATCAGCTAAATACGCTAGGTTCTCAAGTTGATTTGACGGTTTTTTCACAGCCGGATGAAAAAGACCCNGTGAANATTGCTTCATTGGCTCAAAAAAAAGCAAAGGAGGAGGGGTATGATTATTTATTAGTGGATACGGCAGGAAGGTTGGCTATAGATGAAAAGTTAATGAAAGAGATCTCTACTATTCATAAGGAAATAAGTCCAAGTGAAACTTTGTTTGTAGTTGACTCGATGACAGGTCAAGATGCGGTAAATACTGCAAAAGCTTTTAATGATGTCTTAAACTATACAGGCATAGTGCTTACGAAGTTAGATGGGGACACCAGGGGTGGGGCTGCTTTGACGATTCGATCAGTAGTTAATGTTCCTATTAAGTTTATTGGCACTGGGGAAAAGATGGATGCAATTGATGTTTTTTATCCAGACCGAATGGCAGATCGTATCCTCGGAATGGGTGATGTGATATCGCTCGTTGAAAGAGCTCAACAGTCTTTCGATCAAGAAGAGTCAAGAAAAATATCAAAGAAGATTGCAAGCAACTCTTTCGGTTTTGATGATTTTTTAAAACAGATTCGTCAAATAAAGAAAATGGGCTCAATGAAAGATCTTATGGGTATGATCCCGGGGGTGGGTAAGGCAATCAAAAACATGGATATACCAGATGATGCTTTCAAGCATATTGAAGCAATGATTCAATCTATGACGCCTTATGAGAGGTCTAACCCTTTGGTTCTTAACGGCAAAAGACGAGTAAGAATTGCAAATGGTAGTGGCAGGGAAATATCAGAAGTAAATAAGCTAATAAAGCAGTTTAACGATATGAGTAAGATGATGAAGATGATGCAGGGTAAAGGTGGGCAGCAAAAGNTGATGAACATGATGAAACAGATGAGATGAGTGCAAAAAAGTTAAGTGGTAAAGTCGCTGCAGATAATTATAAATCTTTAATTAAAAAAGAGGTAAATAATCGTCTTAAAAAAGGATTTCGTAAGCCGCACTTGGCAGCTATACTAGTCGGTAACAATCCAGCTTCATCCGCGTATGTAAAGGGTAAGGTAAGGGATTGTAATGAGGTTGGTTTTGAATCTACATTAATTCATTTAAATGAAAGTATTTCAGAGATTGAACTTCTTGATCAAATTAATCAGTTGAACAATAATGATAAAATCCATGGTTTTATAGTTCAACTTCCACTACCAATAGGAATAGACGAGAAGAAGGTTGTCTTATCTATCAATCCATTAAAAGACGTTGATGGGTTTCATCCAGAAAATATGGGCCGTATGGCACTCGGATTAGATACTTATTTACCAGCTACTCCCTATGGTATAAAACTTTTACTTGAGTTTTATGATATCGAAACCACAGGAAAAAATATTGTTGTAATCGGAAGGAGTCATATTGTTGGTTTNCCTATGTCAATTTTATTCGGTCAAAATAGCAAAGGGGGTAACGCTACGGTTACATTAACTCACTCCAAAACAAGAGATCTCGAACAAGTTGTTAAAAAAGGAGATATTGTAATCTCCGCAATTGGCAAGGCGTCATATGTAAATGCTGATTTTATAAAAAAAGGAGCTGTTGTGGTTGATGTCGGAATAAATAAAGTAAATGGTAAATTGAAGGGTGATGTTGATTTTGAGTCCATAAATGAAATTGCTTCAGCCATTACTCCGGTTCCCGGGGGTGTAGGGCTTATGACAAGAGTAGGTTTGTTGATGAATACTTTGAAAGCGGCAAATGAAAAGAACTAAATTGCCAGCGCTCCCCTTGATGGAAGCATTTAGAACTATTCAAGGAGAAGGCGCCCACACTGGTCTTCCGTCATTTTTTTTGAGGATTGGTGGATGTGATGTTGGTTGTCACTGGTGCGATGTTAAAGAATCATGGGACCCTAACAAACATCCTTTGACTGAGATATCTGATATCTTGAGTCAAATNAAAGATTCAGATAAAACTATTGTTATTACTGGAGGAGAGCCATTGATGTGGGATATGACCCCATTAACCACATCCTTAAAAAGTTTGGGTAAAAGGATTCATCTGGAAACTTCTGGTTCATACAATTTTTCAGGGACTTGGGATTGGGTTTGTCTATCACCAAAGAAAACCAAACCTCCAATTGATCAGTGGTATTCTGAAGCGGATGAGTTAAAAATTATAATTTANAATCAAGATGACCTGAAATGGGCTGAATACCACTCTCAGCGAGTTGGTAAAAAGTGTAAGATTTATTTACAGCCCGAATGGAGTAAGAAGGAGAGAGTAATGCCAATGATTATANAGTTTTTAGAAAGTAAGCCTGATTGGAGACTTTCATTGCAAAGTCATAAGTATATCGGTTTGCCTTAGTCGACTTTTCCTACTTCTCGTTCTACCATTATGATACCCTTGATCGCTCTTAGATTAGATGCAAGTTGAGTTANTTGTCTTCTGTCGGTTACTACTATTGAGATCGTGCCGCTGAAAACTCCTTCTGAACCATTTATATGCAGGCTGATAATATCCATATTCATTTCGCTGGAGATCACTTTCGAAACTTTAAGGAGAAGTCCGGATGAGTCTACCCCAGAAAATTTAAGTGTGGCATTGAAGTCTCCAGAAGTGTTTTTTGCCCATTGGGCCATTATAATATTCTCTGCAAACTGACCTTGCATATTAATGGCATTTCTGCAGTCAGTTCTATGTACTTTTATTACCTTATCATCAATGAATCCAAATATTGGATCATCTTGAATTGGCCGACAGCAAGTGGCCATTTCGTGATCTAGATTTACCAAGTCGGGGCCAAAAACAATACTATTGGAATCGTTATTTAAGTCTCTCAGTTTGGTAGTTTTTGGCTTAAATCTTTTTCTTAGGTATTGATAAAAGTTCCCACTTTCTTCTTGAATAAAATTCCTTATGTGCTCTCCATTATATTGGCCAGATCCAAATCTTGAAAAAAGTTCTTTTGGAGTTTTAATTCCAAAGTAATTAATCATTTTTTGAATTCGACTTTCATTCCAGTCGAATTTGACTTTTTTCATAGCTCTTTCAAGCAGTCTTTGTCCGTGTTCTATGGATTTTCTTTCCTCATTTTTAATAAACTGATGGATTGCGGTTTTTGCTTTGGAGGTTACAACCCAATCTATCCACTTTGATATCGGTTTTTGACTTTCACTTGTTAGAATTTGAACCTGATCACCTGTTTGTAATTCATATGAGAGAGGTACAAGCTTTCCATTAGCTTTAGCCCCTAATGTTTTCATGCCAATATCATTGTGAATGTAAAAAGCAAAATCAATTGGTGTCGAATGCTTTGGTAGGGTTAGCATTTTGCCCTGAGGAGTGAATACAAAGATCTCTTCAGAGAAGAGTTGAAGCTTAAATTTATTAACGAAGTCAATAGCTCTATCTTCTTCATTATCAATATTTTCTTTTATTATATTTAGCCATTTGTCNAAAGCGCTATTTCCTGAACCATCTTCTTTGTATCTCCAATGTGCCGCATACCCTTTTTCTGCTTCTAAATCCATTCTTCTCGAACGAATTTGAACTTCAATCCAATGTCCCTCCGGTCCCATTACCGTTATGTGAAGAGATTCGTACCCGTTTGCTTTCGGGGAAGTCACCCAATCTCTGAGCCTTCTTGGATTTGCTTTAAAAACACTGGTTATTATTGAATAGGCTCTCCATATTTCAGCTTTCTCTCTTTTAGGTCCAGCATCTAATAGGATTCTTATCGCATATTTATCGTAGACTTGCTCAAAAGAAATTGCTTGGTTAATCATTTTTCGTCGAATCGAAAAAATTCCTTTTGTTCTTGTTTTTATTGAAAATTCAAAGCCTTCAGATTCCAAAAGGCTATCAATGCTGGTACTAAATCTTTTTAGATAATCAGAGTCATTCTGTTTAAAATCCTCAAGCTTATCAGCTATTTCATTGTAAACTTCTTGTTCTGTGTATTTTAGCCCTAAATCTTCATATTCACTTTTAATNTGATAGAGTCCCATTCTATGGGCTAAGGGTGCAAAAATATATAAGGTTTCACTTGCAGTTTTAAGTTGTTTGGCATAAGGCATTTCATCAAGAGTTCTCATATTATGGAGTCTATCTGCCATTTTTATTAAAATCACTCTTACGTCACTACTAATACTGAGTAATAATTTTCGAAAGTTTTCAATTTGTAATGATGACGACTGATTATCAAAAATCCCTTGAATTTTAGTCAAACCTTCAACTATATGAGCTATAGAACTTCCGAACATATGGCTTATTTGACTATTTGTATATTCCGAATCTTCAACGACATCATGTAATAGAGCTGCAGCAATTGATTTAGGTCCGAGTCCAATTTCCTCTGATACGATCAGGGCTACTTCAAGGGGGTGAATGATGTAAGGTTCACCTGACCTTCTGAAAACATCTTTATGGGCATCTGCGGAAACCTTGTAAGCATTTCGGATTAGAGTTAAGTCTTCCTTGTCGCTTCCTCTTTTTTCAGCAACGCGCAGAAGTTTTCGATATTTTGATCGAATGATTTTTTTAAAATCAATTATTTCTTCTTCCATGGTTTTGAAGGAATAATTCTGGATACACAATCTCCAAAGCCTATCCTTATATCTTTATTAGTCGCTTTAGCTCGCAAAATTATTGTGTCATAGTCTTNAACAAATGATCTTTGTTCACCATCCAAAAGCTCTATCGGTTCGTTGCCATTCCATGTTATTTCAAGCATTGAGCCATATGAACCTTTATTAGGTCCAGATATTGTCCCACTTCCCATCAAATCTCCGGCTTTAATAAGGCATCCATTTACACTATGATGAGCTAACTGCTGAGCNATGGACCAGTACATATATTTGAAATTACTTTCAGCAATTAAGTTTTCTGATGAATTTTTGGGTTGAATATTCACTTCTAAACTCAAGTCAAAATTCGCCTTATCAGCCTTCTGTTGGAGATAAGNAAGCGGTCTTGGATCATTTTGAATCGGTCGGTCGCAACGAAATGGAGCTAGAGCATCAATACTAATTATCCACGGTGAAATGCATGAAGCAAAATTTTTGGCTAAAAAAGGTCCGAGAGGAACATATTCCCATTGTTGAATATCCCTAGCTGACCAATCATTCAATAGTACAAGTCCAAATATGAAATCCTCAGCAGACTCAATGGGTATTGAGTCTCCATTTTCAGGGCCATCGCCTGTAATAAAGCCTACTTCAAGTTCGAAATCAATTTTTTTTGAAGGTCCGAAAGTGGGGTTCTCATCAGAAGGTGCTTTGCTTTGACCATTGGGTCTATAAATATCTTTGCCTGACGGGAAAATTGTTGAGCTTCTGCCATGATAACCTACTGGAAGATGAGACCAGTTTGGTAAGAGAGCATTTTTTGGATCTCTGAACATGGACCCAACATTTGTCGCATGCTCTTTTGAGGCATAAAAATCTGTGTAATCACCAATATTTACTGGCATTCCAACTGAAATTTTGGAAATATGGCATTCGATCGTATTTCTTAGATCAACATTTCTCTCAAATTCTTTATTTTCTTTACTGAATATCTCTNCAATTCTGTTTCGAACGGCACGCCAAGTGGCTTTATCATGAGACAANAAAGGATTTAATGTGTTTTGATTAAAGGTATTTTCTTTAAGCCCACAGTNTTTAAAAAAACTATTCTCTTCTAATGAGGATAAGTTAATTACTGTATCACCAATACGAGTCAAGCATACGTCTTTGCCCGAAGTCCAAGTTCCTNNACCAAAAGGAATGTTTTGAATAGGAAAATCAGATTGTTGAGAAACTGGTAAAAAACTCTCTAATTTAGAATCAATCACATACTTCATTTGACTTATTTTTGAATGCAAGTTACAGCCAATATTATGGAACACGATTCAACAATTTTTGATCTCATAGATAAAGAGCGAAAGCGCCAAGTAGAGGGCATTGAGCTAATTGCATCGGAAAATTTTACAAGTCCGCAGGTAATTCAGGCCGTAGGTTCGATATTAACGAATAAGTATGCTGAGGGATATCCAGGGAAGAGATATTACGGTGGGTGTGAGGTGGTTGATGAAATCGAGAATTTAGCACGTAATAGGGCTGCTGAGCTATTTGATGCAGAATATGTGAATGTTCAACCTCATAGCGGATCTCAAGCCAATGCTGCAATCTTTCTTGCTTGTTTAAAGCCGGGTGATAAAATCATGGGTTTTGACTTAAGTCATGGAGGACATTTAACNCACGGTTCCCCAGTAAATTTTTCGGGAAAAACTTACAATGCGGTCTTTTATGGCGTTGAGAAAGATACAGGTTTAATAAACTATGAAAAGATTAAAGAGCTAGCAGATGTTGAAATGCCAAAAATGATAATATGTGGGGCTTCAGCATACTCTAGAGACATCAACTATTCCAAATTTAGAGAGATAGCGGATGGAGTAGGAGCAATGCTTTTAGCTGACATCTCTCACCCCTCCGGCCTTATTGCCAAGGGTATCTTAAATGATCCTTTGCCTTATTGTGATTTTGTTACGAGTACTACTCACAAAACACTAAGGGGTCCGAGAGGTGGAATCATTATGATGGGAAGAGATTTTGAGAACCCATGGGGATTGAAAACTCCAAAAGGCAATATTCGTATGATGTCCAATATCCTAGACATGTCGGTCTTTCCCGGCATACAAGGTGGTCCTTTGGAGCATGTAATTGCTGGAAAGGCNGTAGCTTTTGGAGAGGCATTGTCAGATGGTTTTTTTAATTACATTATGCAGGTTCAAAAAAATTCAAATGCCATGGCTCAAGCCATGATTTCTCGCGGCTATGATATTATTTCGGGCGGAACAGATAATCATCTTATGTTGATTGATTTGAGGAATAAAAATATTACCGGAAAATTAGCTGAATCTGCTCTTGTTAAGGCTCATATTACCGCAAATAAAAACATGGTACCCTTTGACGATAAGTCACCATTTATTACTAGTGGAATCCGAATTGGAACACCGGCGATTACTACTCGAGGTCTAGTGGAATCTGATATGGAGATCATTGTCGATTTTATAGATGAAGTTATCCATAATCCTGAGTCTGAAAATAAATTAAAATCCATAAGCACCGAGGTTATTTCAATGATGGCAGATAGACCTCTTTTTGTCTAAAAATTGAAAACATTCATTTGGAATTAGATTAAATCCGTAAAAAGAAGNTTGACATTACGGAAATATCATTATTNNCANAATCNGTTTTATCTCAATTTTGTTATTNAATTAGAAATCAAAAACTNNTTAATTATGAAAAAATTATTTTNTATAATTCTTTTTAGTACGCTTTTATTCAATGTTAATGGTCAAAAATTAAGTATTGCAGTCTTAGATTTCGATACCCGAAACTATGATCTTGTGGATGCCAACCAAATTATTCAAAAATCTATTGTGGATTTAATTCGTATTGACAAGTATGAGGTAGTTGATAAATACGATATAGAGTACATAAGCCAGAGAGACTCGGTTAATCTAAGAGGCTGTTTTTCAAAAATCTGTCTTGCTGATATTGGTAAACGGCTTGAATGTGATTATATCCTAACGGGTAGTTTNGATCAGTTNGGNCTTTTGGTCTCNTACACCTTTAGNCTTTTCGATGTTTCTACNGGNCGTTTTTTAAATTCAGCTTCTAACTTGTTTTTAGATATTCCAGAGCAGTCTATTGCAATGACTGAATTGACGATAAATACTCTTTTTGACATTCCAAATGACGAGGAGACGATGAAAAAACTAACTGTAAGTGAGGAATACGAGAGTATGTTAAATAACCCAGATACAAAGGCGATAAACAACACAGGACCTAGATTAGCATATACAGGTATTATCGGCGATAATTCTTCAATTCTTATGAGCGATAAACTTGGAGGCTTTGATTATTGGGCTCCAAGCATGTTTTCTTTTGGTTTTCAGTTTGAACAGGTTTTTATTAATAGTGGGGACTTTCAAGCCCTTGTTGAGATAATACCCATGTTAGCGGGGATTGAGTATGGAACAGTTGTTCCCAGTGTCAGTGCCTTAATGGGATTGAGAAATTCAAGAACAGGTTGGGAGTTTGCAATAGGACCTAATCTTTCAGGCACCACATTTTCAACAGGTTATCAGGATGATGATGGCAATTTCCTTATTTCTGGTGATCCCGGTTTTGATAATACAAGGGAAACTATCAAGAGACTGGATTCTCGAGGAGATTTTGAAATCACCTCAGGTTTAATGCTTGCATTTGGAAAAACAATTAAATCCGGTAAAATGAATTTTCCTGTGAACTTATTTTTTATTCCTCCAGCTAAAGGAAATACATTCCGAATTGGAATCAGTACTGGATTTAATATTATTCAGAAAAAGGTACGTGCAATTGTGAATTGAGTTGAGGTTGAATGTTTCAACGAAAGGAGGCGCTCATTTATGTGGGTGCCTTTTTTTTATGGAAACGAGTCAATAAAAACAATATGAAACCAGACTTATATTTGCTTCATGCCTAATTTAAAAGGGACTAGATTAAATAAATTTATTAGTCAAAGCGGCTACTGCAGTCGAAGGCAAGCAGATGTATATATAGTAGGTGGTCAGGTAAAGTTAAACGGGAAAAAGGCGAGGGTAGGAGATCTTGTTTTTTCCGGAAGCAAGGTCCTTGTTAACGGCTTTTCTTTGGATATCAAAGTTGACGTGGCGCCAATCTTTATTCTTTTAAATAAGCCAGTAGGTATAACCAGCACTACCGAGAAAGGTGTCAAGGGAAATATTGTGGATTTTGTTAATTATCCAGAAAGAATTTTTCCGGTGGGACGACTTGATAAAGATTCACAGGGACTGATATTTTTAACAAATGATGGAGACATAGTAAATAAAATATTGAGGTCGGGCAATGAGCACAAAAAAGAATATCTGGTTACAGTCGACAAAAAACTTTTAGATAATGATCTCGATAAGATGAGAAAAGGTATACCAATGCTTGGGACGGTGACAAAAAAATGTATTATCCAAAAGGAAGGACAATTTGTATTCCGTATCACTTTAACAGAAGGCTTGAATCGTCAAATCAGAAGAATGTGTGAGTATGTAGGCTACCAGGTCAAAAAACTGGAAAGAGTTAATATAATGGGCATTTCAAGTGATGGACTAAAGCCTGGAGACTGGAGAAATGCCTCAGATAAGGAGATTGAAATGATATATAGTGCTACGAAATTTTCGAAATCAGAAAATGAGCCCAAAGCATCTAAAAGTCATGTGAACAAACAGAATGTTAGAAATAACAAAAAGTCTAAGAGTAAACTAAAAGTTAAAACTAAGCTTTCACAGTTCTCTCGAAATCACAAGAACCCTAGCTCGAAAGGAAGAAAATAAAAGGGCCTTCATTTGAAGGCCCTTTGAATAATTGTTCAGGTCCTATTCAACCCATAAAACTTCTCGAGTAATTTTTCCTTCATCATCAAAGGAATGACTTAAGTGAATGAAATCTCTTTTTTCAGTTGTCTCTTCACCTTTCTGTGTTACACTCATGTGGTTCCACCATGAGAGGACTTCCCATCCTCCTTCACCTTTTTCATAACGAATGGCATCGGGATAGCCATAAACTTCCATTCTTCTGGCAATAGATCCTCCAATTCCTTTTTCCCACAATTTAAATCTTTCTGCTAGGCTAATTTTACTGTAGTTCTCTGTATCTCCGCCTCCTTTTTTATAAAATTTAGCATCGGGAGAGAAAAATGTTGTCATTTTATTTGCATCTCCTGCCTCATAGGCCTTTACCAAGCCCTTTAATTGCTCAATGAAAGGATGCTCATCATAGACTATTCCATTTCTATGGGCCCCAAAAGAGTTTTGGATTTGTGAGTAAAATGATTCTGTATCGTAATACGTAAACCATTTAACTATTTTATTTTCAGGTGAAACCAAATATTCATCATGAAATGTCGTTCTTACAGTATCTCCGGAATTTTTATTCACGGCTATAAAATCTGTCCAGTCAAAGACCCATGTACCTGTTTTATCGCCTTTGTATTTTATTACGTCTGGGGTTCCAACACCTTTTCTGCTAATATCAATCACAAAGTTTTTCATCCACCATTCTGTTGACTTTAAGTCATCTTCAAGTCCACGTGATTCTGAATAATCACCATTAGTCCAAATTTTGACATCTTTCGAGTAATGGTCTCCGTATGACTCAATATCTCCATCTGTAAATGACTTATACATGCTATTAACAACATCAAGTGCAGGGTGACTTGAATATAATACTCCACTTTTCTTTGTTTGAGCAAACATCATTAAAGGAGTGATTGCTAATATTAAAATTACTTTTTTCATAAATATGTATTTTTTATTGATTAAGAGCCCAAATATGACAAAAAATACCTAAAAAAGTCT
>NYSL01000020.1 GCA_002682945.1 Cryomorphaceae bacterium
CGCGTTCCAATTGGCGAGGGAAAGGTGACCTTGTTACAGGTCATGGGAAGCTGGTGTCCAAACTGTCTTGATGAATCATCTTTTTTTAATGAGCTTTCTGATTTTGACAATCTTAATATTTATGCCTTAGCCTTTGAAAAAAATAAGGATAGATTGAGGTCTTTAAATTCGATTAAACGAATAGAAAGCTATTTAGGTCTTAAGTATCCAATACTGTTCGCAGGGAAAGCCCAGAAAAGTGAAGTTGAAAGGCTTCTGCCGATTAGTAATTTCATCTCTTATCCCACCTATCTTTTATTTGATAAAAAAGGCGATTTGGTTGAAATCCATGCTGGTTTTTCAGGTCCAGCAACCAAAGGTTATTCAAAGTTTACATCGGAATTTCGATCCAAGATTCAAAGCTTAACTTCCCATTCTCATGGACAATAAGAAAGCATCTAGAAATAAGTTTTTTAAAAGAATTAAAAAAAGTAATCCAAAAAATTTAGATACAGTAATTCATCAATTACACGATGAAGCTTTTAAGAAAATCGATTGTCTTGATTGCGCTAATTGTTGCAAAACCACTGGTCCTTTATGGACAAAAAGAGACCGACAAAGAGTTTCAAAGCACCTTGGTTATGAAGTTTTGGATTTTGAAAAATCATATCTAAAAATCGACGAAGACGGAGACTATGTTTTACAACAATTGCCCTGTCCTTTCTTAATCGAAGACAATAAATGTGGTATTTATGCTGTAAGGCCTTCTGCATGCGCTGATTATCCGCATACAAACAGACCAAAGCAGAAGCAAATACTGCAACTAACAGAATTGAATTCTAATATCTGTCCGGCAGTCGAAAGTATTGTTGAAAGAATGGAAATTATTTATTCGAAACACTCAAAGAGAGGATTGAGGATATAATGACAACGCAAATACATCCAATCAGATTATACCATAAATATCCCAATTGAATGATATCTAAATTATTCAATAAATGTAGTACCAAAACCATCATTTGCGAGATCATTCCAGCCGTGAATACTGCAGATGGTTTAAATCTAGGGAATATCCATGCGCATGCAAACAATCCAAGCATTGGGCCATAAAATAGAGATCCGATAATGTTAACTAATTGAATCAGGTTTTCTGATAATGAGGCACTCATTGCAATAATTAGTGCTAAAAAACCCCAAAATGCGGTCAAAGCACGTGAAATAAAAACACTTGTTTCCTTCTTTTTCCCAAATGTCTCTTTAAAATCAACTATTGATGTAGCAGATAAAGCATTCAATTCTGCACTACAACTTGACATGGCTCCTGAAAAAATTACTGCAAGCAAAAGCCCAAGCAAACCCATCGGGAGGCTTTTTAATGCCCATCCAAGAAAAACATAGTCAGTATCCTTTGTCTCTATTCCAGGATAATTATTCACTAGTATCATTTCAGCTTTATTCTTTAGTGAATCTCGTTTTTGGTCTAGTAAGACTAATTCATTTTTTAACTCTTGATTAAAACCACTGTTAGACTCAGAGAATTCGATCGCATTTTCTCTTCTATCGGATATCATACTTTCCCATGACTGATTGATACTATTGACCTCAGAAAATGAAATACTTTGCCACTTTGATTGAACCGATGGATTATGCCAAATGGGTTCATCCGAAAAATGCATAGTGGTAAATAACATTAAACCTAATCCCAATATAAATAGCTGCATAGGAATTTTTATCAATGCTGTAAAAGACATTCCTATGCGAATTTCTCTTTTACTCTTTCCACCTAAATACCTTCCCACTTGACTCTGATCTGTGCCGAAATAGGCCATTGCTAAAAAAAAACCACCAGCTAGACCAGACCAGACAGTGTAGCGATTGGAGGGGTTAAATGACCAATCTAAAATTTTAGTTCTATCATAAACAGCCATCAAATCCCAAGATTTCGAAAAACTCATTGTATCTGGTAATTCCTGAATTAAAACAAATCCTGCTGCAAAGAGCCCAATGAAGACAACAAGCATTTGAAATGATTGAGTTAAACTGACAGCTTTGTAACCACCAAATACGGTATATAGTATCACAATAGCTCCGGTTATCAAAATTGTGGCATTTAAACTCCACCCAAAAACTGCAGAAAGGACAATTCCGGGAGCGTAGAGAGTAATCCCTGCAGAAAGGCTTCTAGAAAGCAAAAAAAGGCTTGCTGCTAGCCATCTCACTTTGTTTCCATATACTTTTTGAAGAAAGGAATAAGCCGTGGAAACTCCAGAGCTCATATATCTTGGCACCACATAGATGCCAATAAGCAAGAGTGCGATTGGCATACCAAAATAGAACTGAACAAATCTTAGACCATCAGCAAATCCCTGACCTGGAGTAGATATGAATGTTATCGCTGATGCCTGAGTAGCAATAATTCCAAGGCCAATTGTTGCCCAGTGACTTTCTTTACTTCCAACTAAAAACTCTTTTCCGGTCTTTTTATTTTTAGTTTTCCAAATTCCATAAAAAGTAATAAAGCCAAGAGTTCCAATGAGAGCTACCCAATCCAGACTGGATAAACTACTTTCCATGACCAACTAAATTGGCTAAAATCCTGAAGGCCCCTTCTACTCCATGTCTCCATTGACGGAAAAGAGAAAGACTACAATACGTAACTGTACCATTTCCATAGTTTGCGACAATCCATGATCCCAATTTCTTTTTTTCTCCAGGATCACTCCATGAGATCATGGGAATGAAAGAAGAATCCCATGAATCTGCAAAATACAAACCTCTTTCCTGAACCCAGTTCTCAAAATCTTTTTTATCCAATACATTTGGTGAATTCATTTGAACATGATCTAATTCCAGCATTCCAGGTTCAACTGTTTCTACGGTTATTCGATCTCTACTTAAATTAAAAGTCAAAGGCCCCATTTTTTTCAAAACCCTATCTCGGGACGCTGTATTATACTGTATAACCAAACGACCTCCTTGTCGGACATAATCATTAATTAAATTCTGTGAAGATCTTAATCCCATATTAACATTATATGCCCTTACCCCAATTAACAAAGCGTCAAGCTCATTGAGTTGCTTTAAGGTTAGTAAATCAGGATCTAAATGGATAACAGAAATTCCCATTTGCGCCAAAGCCATGGGCGCATCATCGCCAACACCTTTTATGTAACCCACTTTTAAAGGAGGCAAGTCCATTGGGATATATCTAATTGGCAAAGATCCATTAAGCCATACCTCTTGATGCGGAATATGGTCATAGCGGATTTTTTCAGTCCTGTCTAAATATTCACCTCGAGCAATGTCTTGAATATATAGATCCCCTGATTTTGCATTTTTTTTGGGCTCAACCGAAAATTCTAAATTATATATCCTTTGGTCTGGGGTAAACTGTATTTCATTATTTGAGTTGTTTAATGCTTCTACTTTCCAACCCTTTGGAAATTTAAAATCAAATTTTAAATTTCTCTCTTCGCTCCAGCGATGAATCGAGACATTTAATTTACGTTTTTTACCTTTTACAAATACGNCACAGGGCATAGAGTAACTAATACTGAAGCGTTTAGCGATTTGAACAGGACGCCTAACCTCACCTAAAACTCGATCAGCTTTCACGTAATTCGGCCACAGGTTTATTTCCCTTTCATCACCTATTTCCTCATCTTTAAATAGAATAGTTTTTTCGTTAAGGCTTGTCAAATCTATCGGGACCGATAAGTTTTTATGCTTTTCAATTTTATGATGGTTAGAATTNATTGAATTTTTAGAGGTTATAATTTGAAAACTGTAATCACGCTCTGATTCATTATAAAAAACGAGCTCGGATTTCAGTACTTTACCTTCAATAAAGTATGGGGATTCAGCAATAAAATCGATATAAACTCCTTCCAAATCCATNTGAGAATCTCTCCTTGNAAGTTTTTTTATGTCGTTCCAATTTATATTCTCCCCAACCAATAATTTCAGATATTCTTTTCTAAACCCTCTATCTATTTTTCCCGCAAAACCCTGCGATTTATGCATTCCACGTGCCTTTGTTCCAATCTCTAATGATGATCTCCCTAACTCAGGTATAAATCCTCCGATCTCTATGGATTGAATAGAATCATTGAGCCCATCATTTTCTATATCCTGGATCCACCATGAAGAGGTATTCCAATAGATGGCTTTGGGAGAATATTCGCCAGGTTTCGATCTTAATTTGATGTTTTCAAAAGCCTTAATGGCCAAAACAGTTGAGGCCGTATGATGCCCGTGACCCGCTCTCTTGTCAGCTGGGAATCTTGTAACGATTACATCTGGCTTGAATTCCATAATTACAGCTTCAATACGATTAAGAAGTTTCTCTTCGTTCCATTTATCCAGTGTTTCCTCAACTGATTTTGAATACCCAAAATCTAAAGCCTCGCCAAAATATTGAATCGCGCCATCAATTTCTCTTGCCGCATAAAGTTCATTAGAACGAATTACACCTAAAGATTCACCAAGCTCCGAACCAATCATATTTTGCCCTCCTTCACCCCTTGTAAGACTCAAATAAGCCACATTAAATCCATCAAACTTTGACCAATGAGCAATTAAACGAGTATTCTCATCATCTGGGTGAGCGGCAAGATATAAAATCTTAAAATCTAGTGCTTTTCGTGAAAGGTTTGATTCTCCAATTGAAGGAGACGTATACTGACCAGAATTTTGAGCATATGATGAACTAACAAAAAATATAAATGTTAAAAAAATTGACAGTCTCATAATTTAAAAATGAATATTAAAAAGTAACAGGCTTCTCATAACTTCGTAACTTGAAATCACATTATTCTACTCCAAAGTGAAAAAATCATACATTCTTCTTTTCCTATGCCTTTGTTTTGTTAGTCAAGCACAAAATACAAACTCAGAAAACAAAGTAAATAAAAAGTCTCGAGTCATTTTACAATCGGGAATCTACTCTCTTCCTTCAATTTCCGAAATTACAATGAAGTCGCTCAACAAAACTGAGCGAAATCAAGAAAAATTTATTCGAGTCATATCGGGACCAAGCCCTCTGAGCCCTGAGTCCTGGCAAAGACTGAACAAGGTAGGTATTGAAAACAATGGATATCTTCCAATTAATTCCTATTTGATTACTTTTTCTCAACTGAACTCAAAAACAATAATCGCTCTCAAAGAGGAAGGCGTTACCGGTATGAGTGTTTTGATGCCAGAAATGAAGCTTTCCAAGCAACTTGCAGATAATAACGTTCCAGATTACATTTGGGTAGGTAATAAATGGGAATTATACATTGAAGGACTTCCATCAATTGACTGGAGTGGGCTTCAGAATTTTTTCAAAAACTTAGAGATTGATTTGTTAGGACCCCAATTTGAGGGAGTTAGAATTTTAATATCTCCAGAAAAAGTCATTGATCTTGCAAAACACCCCATGATAACCTACATCCAACAAAAAGAAGCACCCGCGATTCCAGAGAATAAAATTGGAATCAAAAATCATCGCTCAAATGCATTGAGAGTTCCATATGCCGGGGGTAGAAACTACGATGGAGATGGTGTTGTTGTTGGCCACGGGGATGATGGGGATATTCAACCACATATAGACTTTTCAGGAAGAGTGCTAGCTAATAAATCAGGACCATCAAACGGCGCACATGGAGACCATGTCGCAGGAACAATAATGGGGGCAGGTAATTTGGATCCTGACGGCGAAGGCCAAGCACCTGGATCGAAATTAGTTTATTATGATTACCCGGACAACCTAAATGATATTGACACTGATTACGGGCTTTATGGAATTCGAGTCACTGCTTCTTCCTACTCTAACGGATGTAATGCAGGATACACGTCTTTCACTCGCCGTGTTGATTTAGACGCTATTCAGCACCCAAGTTTAACTCACGTATTCTCAGCTGGAAACAACGGGAATTCAAACTGTAATTATGGAGCTGGTTCAGGATGGGGAAATATCACTGGAGGCCATAAGCAAGGTAAAAATGTAATAGCAACCGCAAATGTTACTGGATCTGATATTATTGCAGGATCAAGTAGTAGAGGCCCTGCCCATGACGGTAGAATTAAGCCTGATATTGCAGCTTTAGGGACCAATGTATTTTCCTGCTTAGCTCCTAACGATTATCGATCAATTACAGGTACTTCAATGGCATGTCCAGGGATCGCAGGTGTTTTAGCTCAATTATATGACGCTTACAAACAAAATAATAACGGAGCAGATCCAGAAGGTGGATTGATGAGAGCACTGCTCACAAATAATGCCGATGATCTGGGCAATCCTGGGCCAGATTTTAAATATGGTTTTGGAAGAGTAAATGGACTCAGAGCAGCCAAGGCAATTGAGATGAATTGGTTCATCAAGGACACTGTAACTCAAAATGAAACGGATACGATAGATATTCCAGTTCCTTTTGGTGCTCAGGAACTTCGAATCATGGTTCATTGGACAGACCCTCAAGCAACAGTGAATGCTGGAAGGGCACTCGTCAATGATTTAAATGCTACATTAAAACTTGATGCTTCCACATGGCTTCCTTGGGTTCTTAATCCTACTCCGAATTCAACAGCATTGAATTCTAATGCAGTTCGAGCGGTTGATAGTCTCAATAATTCAGAACAATTTACTCTTAATCAACCGAATAACGGAACCTATAAGCTTTTAGTAAATGGTAGCTCAATTCCATCTGGACCTCAAGGCTATTGGGTGACGTGGACAATTGTAAATGATGAAGTGGAACTAACTTATCCAATTGGTGGGGAAGTTTTACCTCCACTAACAACAATTCCATTGAGATGGGATGCTCCAAATGGAACTGGTAATTTTAGTTTAGAATTTAGCTCCAACGCAGGAAATTCCTTTACACAGTTTGCAACGGCCCCCTCATCGAGTCGACAATCTACTTTTCAAACGCCAAATGGAGTTGGTGATAGNCTNGTTTTTAGAATCTCAAGGGGTNGTGNCAGCGACATAACANATGCNCCTATNGGNNTAGTAGGATANCCTGCCAACCTTCAACTNAATTGGGCTTGCCCTGATTCGTTTAATGTGAGTTGGAATNCAGTTTCTAATGCTTCTGGCTACGTNGTATATATGCTCGGGCAAGAATACATGGATCCTGTCGATACAACTNTAAATAATTCTTANACATTCTACAATNTAAACCCTTCAAATACAATTTGGTGGAGCGTCGCAGCATTNACTCCTGGAGGAAAAGTAGGAAAAAGAGCTGTAGCNGTTGAAAAAACNCCNGGTCTTCAAGGTTGCTTGCTNACNAANGATGTTATAATCNCATCTATTTTAAGTCCNTCAAANAGTATTCCAGATTGTCAAAACACTGGAAATTTACCTGTNTCTATNTNAATTGAAAATGGNGGTTTAGATTCAATTTTTACTGTTCCAATGGCATATCAGTATGGAANCAATGCTATTGTAAGAGATACAGCATACGTAAGCTTAGCGTCAACAAACACTCATGTATTTACATTNAGTACAACCGTAAANGCAGGTANGCTNGGGTCNTATTCGGTANAAGTATGGGCAGAATCCTTNATAGATCAAAACCGATGGAATGATACGTTGATNTCACTTTTTGAGATTGTGCAGTCTGACTCAACATATGCTATGCCNTANAACCAAAATTTTGACAATTTNTCAACTTGCGGAACNAGTAANAATTGTGCTGGAACAATTTGTAATCTTTCNGGGCATATGACCAATTGGNCTAATGGTATTCAAGANGATATCGATTGGAGANCAAATTCAGGAGGAACACCNTCATCAGGTACAGGTCCATCGTCAGGNCANACNGGNGGTCCNGGNANTGANANGTATNTATATCTCGAAGCCTCNTCTTGTTACGANAACACTGCAATTCTTACAACTCCCTGTATCGATATGACTCAAACAATAATNCCNGAATTAGAATTTTGGTCTCATATGTCNGGGAGTTCCGACNGGAGAACTNCATATTGANATANTNAGTCAGGGTCAATGGTATAATGATTATGCACCNGTAATCAANACNGTANCGGGATCNAATTGGACCCAACAAAATATATCACTTGNAGCATTTGCNGGGAATATTATNGTTGTAAGGTTNCGTGGNAAAACAGGAACAGCTTTCTCAAGTGATATTGCNATAGATGATATATCTATTTCTGAGGTNACNAGTGCACCAACAGCAAATTTNAGCATAAGCAATTCTTTACCTTGTTTAAACCAAACAATTGANCTANTTGANAATAGCCTNAATAGTCCNAATCAGTGGCTTTGGAAAATAATCCCGAANTCAGGATTTTCNTTCATGAATGGAACAGATTCAACAAGTCAGAATCCNCAGGTNGCTTTTAATACTTTNGGAACNTACGCTATTAGTNTAAATGCAAGNAATAATTTTGGATCAGATAGCTCNAACTCTTNNTCANTAATTGTNAATGGNGGATCNTTATTACCTTTTAANCAGGGCTTCGGGAGCTTTNTACCTTCAGGCTGGGAAATTGAAAATCCNGATAATTCTACAACNTGGGATCAGAAAAATGCAATTGGAAGTAANGGTCAAAANAATTCGGTAGCATANATTTCAAATATTAATTANAATGCTCCGTTACAAGAAGATTATCTNATAACNNCNGGNATCGATNTAACAGGAACAACTCAACCNGTTCTNATTTTTGATGTTGCNTATGCGGAATACAACTCAAATTATTCTGATGGNCTGAGGATNGANGTTTCNTCNAATTGCGGAAGCTCATGGGTTGGTTCTGGCTATTTAAAATCGGGTAATGTACTCGCAACTGTNCCTTCCCAGACAGGAACATTTGTACCAAATAGTTCNGGACAGTGGCGTGAGGATACGGTTTTTCTCTCAACTGGATTCTCNGGNCCGAGTGTAAAATTCAGATTTGCTGCTATCAATGGATATGGAAATAATCTTCACATAGACAATGTNAGAGTTTATGACCTGGGAGCCANNAGCCCAAATGCAGTTATTAATAGTTCAATATCCAGNACTACATGTATGAACGACACTGTTGTTTTTCAAGCTGTAAANCCGGGANCNGCNATTGCCTCNTGGGATTTCGGCCCAGGCTCNATACCAAGNAGCGCAAATGGAGTTGGACCNCATTCTGTTATTTACTTNTCNAGCGGTTCTAAATCTGCCACTCTTTCTCTCACAAACTCTGGTGGAACAGATATCGATACGCTTTCATTCAATATAAATCAACCGGTCTCTGCAGGGTTCACCTATGGTATTAGCGGGCAAACTGTAAGTTTTTCAGATAATTCGAGTGGATCACCAACTCAATGGAATTGGGACTTTGGTGACGGATCCAACAGTAGCCTTCAAAGCCCAACACACTCTTACCCTTCTAGCGGAGGGTCTTACAATGTCTCTTTGGCATCATACAATGATTGTGGCTGGGATTCTACCGGAGTATTGATTCAAATATCTGGCGTTGGAAATGATGAAGCCATACAAATAGAATGGTCTTTATTACCAAACCCAAGTCAAGACATAGTCAAACTCATTGGTCCAAGAGACGAGGAAATTGAAAACATAGAAGTCATTGATGCTCTTGGAAGANTTGTTTTCAGTGGTAACTTGTCTTTAGAAAAGACCTTAAATATTAAAACACTGGCATCAGGTCAATATTTAATGAGAATATCTGCAAAAGGAACTCGAAAAACGATTTCGTTTATCAAGAATTAATTACAGAATAGAAAAGATTTTTTTTAACACTAAAAAAAGTCATGCCGACCTTTTTATTCGATAAAGATATTCCTCAGTATCATTGAAGAAATTTGTGAGGCCTTTAAATTCGAAGCCTAATCTCTTAAGAAGTTTTTGGGATGCGTAGTTTCCTTTGGCTGTAATGGCTTTAATTTCCTGAAATCCAAATTCGTCAAATGCCGCATTTACCAGTTGCTTAGACGCTTCGTAAGCATATCCAAAACCTTCGTACTCAGGTAGAAGTCCAAAACCCAAATCAACTCCATCAATACCCTCTCTGTGATAAAGTCCACAAATGCCAATTTTCTTTTCATTTTTCTTAATGATAATTGAATAATTCGAATACCCTACTGAATACAATTGTGGAAGCATCCTATTTTGAATATACTCTTTAGCATCTTGAATGGAATTTATTTTTCTATCTCCAACATATTTCATGAACTTCGGAGCGTTCATTATTAAATAAATTAAATCAGCATCTTCTATGCTGGTAGGCTTAATAATTAGTCTACGGGTTTCAAATTCTTTATAATTTTCCCTTATTTTTAGTTTATTCACAGACTGGACATTAGTGTTTTTACCATATCTCACTTATACTCTTTTGTCGAACTTAAGTATAACATCGTGGTCATGAGTAAACCGTTTAATAATATGATTTCAAATCCAAAAGTGTAGTTCCAATATATCGGAGATACCCAACTTATGACATAAGTTAGAATTGGACTCAATAATGCCGCTACTGGAATCATAAACTCATTTTGAATACTAGACTTTGATAGAATTCCAAAAGCGAAAAGCCCAAGCAATGGGCCATAAGTATATCCCGCTGCGGTAAAAATATTTTTTATTATCGATGCATCAACAAATGGCCGTGCAAGAATAATTAAAAGGGCAATTGCCAAAGTCATCCCAATATGAACTCTTTTTCTAATGAGTAACGCCCTTGACTCTTTCATTTTTTCTACACCCAAAATATCTACGCAAAAAGAGGTAGTTAAGGATGTTAATGCTGAATCTGCTGATGAGTATGCCGCAGCTATTAAACCAATAAAAAATAAAAGTCCTACTATTAATGGGATATCAAAATAATTTGCAACTGCAGGAAATAACTGATCCCCATGCGCATCAATTCCCTCTTGACGAGCATACACTAGCAAGAGTATTCCTAAGGATAAAAAAAGTATGTTGACAAAGACAAGAACACCCGAGAGAGTTATCATATTAAACTGAGCTTCCCTTAGGTTTCTACAGGTTAAATTCTTTTGCATCATGTCCTGGTCTAAACCTGTCATAGCCAGGGTTATAAATACTCCACCTAAAAATTGTTTCCAGAAATTTCGGCCATCTGTTGCATCTGGGAAAAACCATTTTGACTCTTCCTGAGAAAATATGGTATTTAATATCCCATCAGAACGATCTAATGATTGATAAACATAATAAATTGTAAGACATACAGCTCCAAGCATTGCCAAAGTTTGGAGAGTATCTGTAAAAATAACTGTGCGTATGCCACCTCGATTCGTGTAAATCCAAATTAATGCTAATGTTATTATCACCGTCCAGATAAATCTAACTCCAAGTTGATCAAATACTAAAGACTGAAGAATTGCTGCAACCAGATAAAGACGAAAAGAGGCTCCTAACCATCGAGATAAAATAAAAAATGTCGCACCTGTTTTATGTGCAATTTTCCCGTATCTCTGAGATAAAAAACCATAGATTGTAGTCGTGTTATACCGATAATATATGGGTAATAAAATAAAAGCAATACAGAAATAGCCAACGACATATCCCAACACCATTTGCATATAAGCCATACCTGACGATTCGACCCAACCAGGAACCGAAATAAACGTCACTCCACTCAATGAAGCGCCAATCATCCCGAAACTTACAAGCCACCATGGAGATTGACGATTTCCTGTAAAGAAAGTAGAATTATCTCCCCTTTTTGTGCTTGCTTTTGCAACAATAAGAAGCAAAGCAAAATAGCTAACCATGAGAAGTAAAATGTATTCAGGTTTCATGCCTGTAAAGATGGCTTACTTTTGTGATAATGGAACTTCCTTCGAAAACAATGGAACGAGCAGTTAGAGAATTGTCGCGACTACCAGGAATTGGCAGACGTTCAGCTCTTCGATTAATTCTTTATCTTTTGAGGCAAGGCAATGATAGAATGGAAAATCTTGCATCATCTATTCAAGATTTAGGAAGAAATGCTCAATTTTGTGAAAATTGTCATAGCATAAGCGATAGTCCAAAATGCTCAATTTGTAGTGATCCAAGACGTGATGATAAGTCTATTTGCGTCGTTGAAGATATTCGAGATGTTTTAGCATTAGAAAAAACAAATGCATTCAGAGGTAAATACCATGTCTTGGGTGGTCTGATTTCCCCAATGGATGGGCTTGGTCCTAGTGATCTAACAATTGAAGAATTGGTGAACAGGATCAAAAGTAATAATGCTGAAGAAGTAATAATGGCATTAAGCGCAACCATGGAGGGTGACACTACTGCTTTTTATATATATCGACAAATTGGTGATTTATCTATAAAATTAACATCTATCGCTAGAGGCCTTCCTATTGGTGACTCTCTTGAATATGCTGATGAAATTACATTAAGTAAATCCCTGCAACAGAGAGTTCTTTTTGAATCTACTCTCAGTAATTAAGATTATGGATTTATCGGTTATAATCGTTAGTTATAATGTCAAAGCATATCTTGATCAATGCTTAAATTCTGTAATTCGAGCATCAAAAAACATTGATGTGGAAATTATTATTGTAGATAATTATTCAAAAGATGATAGTGTTGAATACATAAAATCCAAATTCCCCTCCGTTCATTTAATTCAAAATAAATCAAATTTAGGTTTTGGGTCCGCCAATAATATCGGTGCAAAAGAAGCAGAGGGTAATTATATTCTGTTTCTAAATCCGGATACTATTGTAGGGGAAGATAATTTTGAACTTGCCTTGAAAGAGTTTCGTGATTTCCCAAATTTAGGTTCCCTGGGATGCAGAATGATTGATGGAAAAGGAAATTTTCTTCCGGAATCTAAAAGGGGTTTCCCTTCACCATGGGTTGCTTTTTATCGAATCATTGGTCTCGCAAAACTATTTCCTAAAAGTAAAAAATGGGCAGGTTATTATCTTGGAAATGTTGATGAAGATGAAAATGCTCAGTCTCAAATTCACTGTGGTGCTTGGATGATGCTTTCTAAAGAAGCCTTAAATAAAAGTCATGGCTTTGACGAAGCTTTTTTTATGTACGCAGAAGATATTGATTTATCATACCGAATAATGGAATTAGGTTTTGAAAACCGGTACTTTGCCACAAGCCCCATCATCCACTTTAAAGGCGAAAGCACCAAGCATTCATCATGGTCGTATGTGAAAAATTTTTATCAATCAATGGATATATTTTTCAAAAAGCACTTGAAAACCAATGCGCATTCATATAGTTTTTTGATACGTTTAGGAATATACAGCAAAGCATCGTCTGAAATTATAAAGAGGTACCTTTTTACAACACTACCAATTTTGCTAACATTCATAATTGGTTTTTTTCTTGCAAATGAATTTATAAGTTTCTGGGAAAGTAACTACAGATACCCGAACGGAGGCCACTATCCTTCTACACTCAGAGATCGATTACTCCCAGCATACCTTACTCTCTGGGTCGGCAGCATGATTATTAATGGGGCATACTCAAATAAAGCTTCTATTATTCGCTATTTCACAGGTTTTATAACCTCAACATCGGTATTGCTTATTTTTTACTCTCTTTTACCATCGGATTTGCGATTCTCAAGAATATTAATTCTGATTTCATGCCTGATATTTTTCATAACCTTCTTATTAATTAAATTCTTATTGAATATTAAATCTAATGAGCGCCTTCCCAGAATTTCTCAAAATACTGTAGCTCACGTAAATAGGGATAGTTCTGAACCAATTAACCAAATGACAAATTATGATATTTCCATAGATGAATTACTAATTCAAAAAGACCCTCTGCAATTCTCAGAAATTCATTTTTATCCTGAAAAAATTGATCTTAAAAAGATCATTCGAGCGATGATTTTTTTAAGGAAAAAAAATTTAAAATATCGTTTTAAATATGCATCATGGACCTTGGGCAGTGATGATTATCAGACCTCATCAGACTTATCTATAGCCGCTTTATCAAAACTAGAAATAAAGAGAACAAAAAATATCTTGAACATATTAATCACATTTATTGTGATAATTGGAATTCCAATTTTTATATGGTCCCGCAGAGGACGCTACGTCATAAAAAGCTTGCCAGAAATTATTTTACTAAAAAAAATATGGGTTGGGTACATCTCAAAAAAACCTATTGGTTTGCCATCGCTTAAAGATGGTGTCTTTTCTCACTCTAGTCAATTAAACAATTCTAACTTGATTAGATTTGCTGATATAAGGTATGCTCACCATTGGAGACCTGAATTTGATATTTACGCATTCTTTAACGCCCCCATTTGAACTAAATTTGTAGAAGAAATTTTTTAAGATGTTTGAATTAACCATGCCCAAGATGGGCGAATCTGTAGCAGAAGCGACCATTACTGAATGGTTAAAAAAAGAGGGAGATACCATTTCCATGGATGAATCGGTATTGACTATTGCAACTGACAAAGTTGATAGCGATCTACCTAGCCCTGTATCTGGAACATTATCAAAAATTTTGTTTCAAGTAAATGATGTTATTCAAGTTGGTCAGGTAATCGCTCACATTTCAACTGAATCTGAGGGAAATACTGATTCGACCAGTTCTAAACCTGAACTGGAATCAAAAGAAACCAAGCCGATTGAAAATATTCAAACCCAAAATAAAACTTTTAACGAAAAAGTTCCATTTGTTCCCTCGGAATCAACTACCTCAGATAGTTCAGAAATATCAAGAGAAAGTGCAGGCCGATTCTACAGTCCACTAGTGAGAAGTATTGCTAAAGAAGAAGGATTATCTCAAGGGATATTAGATAGCATACCAGGAACAGGAAATGAAGGTCGAGTAACAAAACACGATTTAATGGAATTTCTTAATAGAAATAATTCTCAAACCAATGATGTGGGGGAAATAAAAACTGACTCCTCCGTATCTCCCCTATCTCAGCCTGAAAAAATTGAGAATAATTTTTCGACTCAAAGTATCTCTNCAGAAGAAAATGGNGATATCGTAGAAATGGATCGAATGCGAAAACTCATTGCAGATCACATGGTAATGAGCAAAAAAGTATCTCCGCACGTGACTTCATTTGTAGAGGCTGATGTTACAAGCATTGTAATTTGGAGAAAAAGGGTAAAAAGTGAGTTTGAAAAGCGGGAAAATAATCGACTTACATTCACTCCAATATTCCTTGAAGCAGTTGTACGAGCCATAAAAGATTTCCCGAACATCAATGTTAGTGTAGATGGAAATAAGATTATTTCACATAAATCAATAAACCTTGGAATGGCAACCGCTCTCCCAAATGGTAACCTTATNGTTCCTGTAATTAAAAACGCAGATAGATTTAGTTTATCTGGTTTAGCTAAAGAGGTTAATGAGCTTGCGCAAAATGCCCGTGAAAACAAATTGAAACCAGATGATATTTCTGGTGGCACTTATACAGTAACAAACGTTGGAACTTTTGGAAATGTCATGGGAACTCCCATTATCAACCAACCACAAGTTGCAATTTTGGCATTGGGTGCGATCCGAAAAATTCCTGCAGTTATTGAGACTCCCGAGGGAGACGCAATTGCAATTCGTCACAAGATGTTTCTATCGCATTCTTATGATCACAGAGTCGTTGATGGTGCCCTTGGTGGCATGTTCATAAAAAGAGTTGCTGAATACCTTGAGAATTGGAATATCGATCGTGAAATATGATCAAACTCAATAGACCACTTTGTGTTTTTGATTTAGAGACAACAGGAATCAACGTAATTCACGATCGAATTGTTGAGATATGTGTAATAAAGGTCAATATAGATAATTCTGAAATAACCAAAGTTTGGAGGATCAATCCCACAATACCGATTCCTTCAAAAACAACAGAAATTCATGGTATTACAGATAGCATGGTCAGAGACTGCCCAACGTTTAAAGACGTAGCGAAAGAAATATCTTTATTCATTAAGCACTCAGACCTTGCTGGTTTTAATAGTAATAAATTTGACATACCACTTCTTGCTGAAGAATTTTTAAGAGCCGGTATTGAAGTTGATATGCATAAAGTAAATGCTGTTGACGTTCAAAATATTTTNCATAAAAAAGAAAGAAGAGACCTAAGTGCTGCACTACAATTTTATTGTAATAAGGAACTNAAAAATGCACANAANGCAGAAGCAGATGTGAGAGCTACTTTAGACATTCTTAAAGCTCAAGTTTNGAGGTATTCTGATTTACCCAANGACATTAATGGTTTGTCAGAATATAGTAGAAGAAACAAAGCCGCAGATTTTGCTGGTTTCATAACATTTAATGAGCAAAATGAAGAACAGTTTTCTTTCGGGAAATATAAACACCAAACAGTGGCTTCAGTGCTAAAAAAAGATCCAGGGTATTATTCATGGATTCAAAATGCAGATTTTCCGCTTTTTACAAAAAAAATATTGACCTCCATTAGATTAAAACACAAATGAAGATAATTTGCGTTGGAAGAAATTATGCAGATCACGCAAAGGAGTTAGGTAATTCTGCTCCAAAAGAACCAGTTATTTTTTGCAAACCAGACTCAGCAATCCTGCAACCGAGAAACCCCTTTGTTATCCCCCCATGGACAAAAGAGGTTCATCANGAACTNGAACTTATNATACGAATTGGAAAAGTAGGCAAATACATAGAGCCGAANTATGCCCTGAGCTATGTAGACTCCATTTCTGTNGGTATAGATTTCACAGCACGAGATATTCAAAGNNAACTNAAAAANGCTGGNCTNCCATGGGAAAAAGCNAAAGGTTTTGATGGNTCNGCNGCCATAGGAAAATGGATCAAAGGATCACCGAATAAAAAAAATTACCAAATACAATTATTTAAAAACAACGATTTGGCTCAAAAAGGGAATACAAGAGATTTTATCTTTTCAATTGAGGAAATAATTTGTCATATAAGTCAATTTTTCACTCTTAAATCGGGAGATATAATTTTTACAGGAACTCCATCAGGAGTGGCTTCTGTAGAGGCAGGTGATGAGCTAATTTGTAAATTAGATGGTAATAGCTTGCTCTCGCTGAGTATACGCTGAGGAATGAAGAGCTTAAAATTGTATATTTGAGGATAAGAGTTAAGCTTACGGACCCAAGAAAAGTTATGAGAGACTGTTACAAATTTTTATTCATATTAGTATTTTCATTTTTTTCTCTATCGACATTTGCGCAGACAAGCCCAATAACCGTTGTATTTGAGGAGAAATTNGACCCCCCCTCTGGACCTGATTCAGTNACAACCTTTAACACATCNNNGGGAACAACANTACCATANTGGAACGACACCTCAGCATTNTCTATTTCAACTCCAAATTCATACCATGCNAAAATTGTTCCTTTTGACTCAGTNATTTTTCAAACAGATACATTTTCAACAGTTGGTAATGTATTTGTCAGCTTAAGCTTTGCTCAAATTTGTAAAGTTCACTTTGGCCAGCATGCTTACATAAGGGTCTCCAACGACAACGGTGCCTCTTGGACTCGATTGAATGGAACTCATTATAGCGGCACATCACCTTCATACGGAAGCACTGGGTATTTCAATGAATTATCCTACGCAAACCCTAATGGAACTCCATATTGGGGTGGTCTTACGACGGCCGGTACTGGAACTGCACCATCTGCTTCATGGTGGGTTGGTGAGACTTTTGATATTTCCAGTATTATCGGTAACGGACCAAGTGGGACTGCTAATGGTTATCAAAATTGCTTGATTCAGTTCATATTAGAATACAGAAGCCCTTTTGGGACTGCCGATCCTGCTGGGTGGTTCGTTGACAACCTTAAAGTTAAAGCAGCTCCTTGCGAGTTAGTTCCTCCAACAATAGATTTCAACTTGAATCCAAAAAGAGAACCCATTGGTCCCAGATATCAAAGTAACCAAGAAATACGATTAAAAGCCAGAGATCTTGGCTCAGGAATAGACTCAGTTGTTCTTTTCCATAGATTAAACAATGGACCATGGGATACTGTCCAAATGGCAAGTAGCATAAGTACGGCATGTCCAGACTCAGCAGAGTATTTTCATACTTTAACAAATTTAATTGTGGGAGATTCTGTCGATTGGTATGTAGAAGTATTTGACTGCACAGCTTGCTTAAACATGGATAGAGCCCCGTCCTTAAATTCAGGAATTCCTTATAATACTTTTTGGATTGACCCATCTCCTCCCGCTATTTGCGGAGTGACGACATCAAATAGTTTTCCTTACCTGGTAACGAATTTCCCTTGGGTCGAAAATTTTTCATCCATTGATTGGATTCAAGGGGCTGGAGTCGGAGGAACGGGTAACTTACACAGGGGAATTTTCCCTCAGGGAAACCCTCCATCCGGAAAAAATTGGCAGGTNTCTCCAAANACCAACTCAACCGGGTTTGCTTGGTCTGTAAGGGTAGGACAAACCGGAACTCCAAACACAGGACCNCTNGGTGATCATACTACAGGAACAGGAAAATATTTGTATACCGAAGCATCTCAGGGAAATACGAACAATAACACAACAGTAATAACTCCTTGTATTAAACTTACTGGTTTGAATCATGCAGTACTGGAATTCTGGTATCATAAATATGGTCAGAATATGGGAAATATGCGTGTTGATATTGATACTGGATCTACCTCTCCCTCCTGGGTCAATGCGATAGCTATGATTCCTGGGCAATTTCAAACCAGCCAGAATCAACCTTGGGAAAAAATGTTAGTAAATCTTGATCCTTATTTAGGTAAAATAATTAGAATTAGATTTCTAGGAAACAAGAACAATACATCAAACAATGATCTCGGAGATATGGCTCTAGATGACATCAGCGTCTATGAACCAGATCCTGCAGATATTGAAATGTTGGCATTGTACAAGCCTCAAAATGGTTTTTGCCAATATACCTCTAACGAAGATGTGAGAGTGCATATTCGATCTGAAGGGTTTTTCCCAATAGATACAATTCCTATGGCATACTCAGTGACGGACTTAACAACGAATACCACCAATATATTTAGAGACACCTTATACCAGTTATTGGGTCTCGGGGATACAGCCTCATATACTTTCACACCAAAAGCAAATATGAGTGCCTTCACAAATTATGATATCTATGCTTGGTCTGAGGTTCAAGGTGATCCCAATTCAAGNAATGATAGTATCGGACCGATTTTCATTGAGCATAAAGTCCCCATCAATCAATTTCCGCATATTCAAGATTTTGATGGAGCTGGATGGGCTCCAGGTAACGGAACAGCAGCAAACCCGGGAACATTCAATACGCAAGATTGGGAAGCTCTTCCTGCTTCCAACTCATCAAATTACGCGTTCATGATAGGGAATGACTTGACCCCCACCTTTTCAACTGGACCAAGATGGTCTCGGGGAAAGAAAGGTAATTACCTATACGCTGAGGGAACCTATGGAAATAATGGACCAGCAGCTCTATTTAGTACAACAAAATGTGTTGACCTTTCGTCATTAACAAATCCAGTATTAACCTTTTGGTACCATATGTACGGATCAGATATAAATCTCCTAAACGTTCAAGTTATTCCAAACGGAAGCAACTCTTGGCAAACAGTGCCAGGTGCTCCAATAATAAATCCACAGCAAACCAAAGAAGTCGATGATTGGAAATTTAAAATTGTGGATCTTGGACCATATGCGGGTGATGTTGTAAATATTAGGATTCTAGCAAGAAAAGTTGGATCTGGACAAATGGCAGATATCGCTATGGACGATATCATTATTTATGATAGACCTGCGTCAGATGTTGGGGTNAGTATTGTCAAGTCTCCTTTGAACTCTGTGAATTTATTGAATCCCCAAAATGTAATATTCAAAGTAATAAACTATGGTACAGTTGCTCAATCTAATATCCCCATAACTTACACGGTTCAAGATCTTTGCACNGCGACAAATTCAGGAACTTANACCACTACTCACCCAGGTCCCTTAGCTCCTGGCGCGGAGGTTACAATTACTGTTTCAGCTCCACCAACATATTACAATGGTGATTTTGAAGTAAAGGCTTGGACAACTCTTACTGGAGACGGTTTTGCATTAAACGATACCGCNTCAAAAATCTCATCAGGTGCAACCTCTTACCCCATTGCTTTTGGGCCAGTTGATTTTGATAATTGTATCGGAGATGAATTCAGTTTCTTCGGACAAGGTGGCTCTGGCACTTTGCAAATGTGGGAATTTGGTACCCCTGCAAAAGGTGGTGGCTGGAANAGTGCGGCCTCGGGTACAAATTGTTGGATCACAGGTTTAAAAGATGACTATCAACCCGGAATGACGGAAATTTTGAGAATTCCGACGCTTACCGAGTTTGATACAACTGTAGCCGCGGAACTGCGTTTTAAACATAAATTCGATTTTGCAGCAGGCGATGGAGGCGCAATTGAATACTTCCAAAATGGAAACTGGAATACTCTAGGAAATGCCTCGATGTCTGTAGGTTACAATTGGTATGGATCTAGCTACGGATCAGCTGCTGTACCCTCTTTGAATACACCGGGCTGGCTAGGAAGTAGCGGAGGACAATGGATAACATCTTCTATACCATTAAGTGTTTGGGACTACTCCACCAATCCTATTCAATTAAGGGCGAGGATGGTTTCCTCTGCCGGAAGTAGTGCAAAGGGCTGGGCGATAGATGATTTTGAAGTTTATGTACCTCCTCAAAACTCTGCATCACCTGTAGAAATTGAAACTCTCGAATATCTTATTATTCCTGGAGATACTTCACACCTTAGAGTTCGTATAGAGAATACCGGTGCTAAACTTTTAGACTCTTGTAAGGTTCGCTACAAAGTTAACGGAGGCCAATGGTCTAACTACGAAACGGTGGTCTTTAAGAATAAATCTGGAAACACTACTCCTATGATGCGTGGGCAAAGACAATGGTATGACATCAAACAGCTATGGGTAAATAATGGGGCAGGAACGTACAATATATGTGTGGAAACATCTCGTCCCAATGCCAAAGGTGATAATTTGGTTTCTGATGATTCATTATGTCTAGCGTTTACGACATTGGATAGAATAAATGTTGATTTACTAAACCCCTACTGTAATGATTTTGAAGATCCTAACATTGCATCNTGGCTACCTCTCCANCCATCCATTAAATCNCTTCCACATGATTGGGAATTTGGGACACCTAATCAAACTGATATTTCAAGCGCATCGAGCGGTTCCAGTGCATGGATGACAAGATTAGACAGTAACTACAATCATATGGGCCAAAGTGCACTTCATACTCCATTCTTTGTACTAGACACATTTAAAGTATACAATATGAGCTTCGATCATCAAATGATCACAGAGTTATACCACGATGGTGGAAATGTAGATTGGTCATATGATGGGGGAATTACCTGGTATACGCTTGGAAGCTCCCTGACGAATGGTCTATGGTACAATACAACAAATGTTACCTCATTAGATATTATAAGACCGGGCTGGTCTGGAAATACCAATGGCTACATAACTTCTACCATCAAATTTACAGTTGAAAAACCAGGAAGTTTAGTTTTCAGATTTAGATTTGGTGCTGATTACACTTACCATGATCAAGGATGGGCAATTGATGATTTCTGCCTAGAAGAAATGCCAGCGGGAACTCCTGCAGATATTGTGGGTATCGGAATACCTGAAATAATCATTCCTGGTTTTTTCTTAGGCCACATTTCTCCAAACCCTATTTCGGATATAGGAACCATAGATTTTAATGCTTCCGAAAAAATAGATTTAAGTATATCGATTTCAAATAGTTTAGGTCAAATCCTAATGGAAAGTCAAATAAATGGTGAAAAGGGATCGAATAGAATTAATTTAGATGCTTCTAATTATTCCAATGGTCTTCATTTCCTTGAAGTCCATGTTGACGGAAAGTCAATAATTAGAAAGTTCATAGTTCAGCATTAAGGTTTATTAGAATATGAACATTTTGTAGATCTAAGTAGCCATAATGACACTTTAGAGTTGAATATACTGTCATTTTGGCCCAAAAAAACCTTCGGCATCTGATTTGTGGTTTTGAAAAGAAAACCTNAANACCNTGGAGAATATTACGCTNAATACCCAAAAGGCTATACAACTTGGCCAGGGCNTAGCTGCAAAAAATGGTCATAGTTCAATCGAACCNATCCANATTTTTTTCGGATGCCTCTCNACAGATCNCGATTTTTGCGAAACNCTATTNAAAAAATCTGGAATTTCTTTTCAAGATTTAAAAGCTGATCTNAAAAAAGAATTTGAAAAAATNCCTTCCCAAAAAATTTCAAAATCCTTTATGTCTGTTAATTCGCAAAAAGNATTGGATTCTGCAATTCAAAAGGCACAGAATGAAGGAAATGAAACNATAAGCTTAGATTACTTAATTTTTGGGCTTGCTTTAGATGAAAGTTTAATGAAAAAAATCTTCGAAAAACATGGATTCATTCAATTAGAACTCCATAAAACCATAAGAGATTTTCAAAAAGAAAAAAAATTAAAAAATTCAATGTCAGATAATAACTTTAAAACATTAGATCAATTTGCCTCAAATCTCAATGCTCTTGCTGCTGAAGGGAAATTAGATCCAGTAATCGGGAGAGAAGATGAAATTAGAAGAATCTTAAGAATTTTAAGTCGAAGAACGAAAAATAATCCAATTCTAGTTGGAGCACCCGGGGTTGGAAAAACAGCAATAGCCGAAGGACTTGCAAACCGCATAATGAGAGGTGATATCCCGGATAACTTAAAAAATAAATTGATTTATTCTTTGGATATGGGACTACTTATTGCTGGAGCTAAGTTTAAAGGTGAGTTTGAAGAAAGACTAAAATCCGTTATCAAGGAAGTCGCTNATTCAGATGGAGAGGTGATTCTATTTATCGATGAAATCCATACTTTAATAGGCGCTGGNTCAGCAGGAGATGGTGCTATGGATGCTGCAAATATTCTCAAACCTGCCCTAGCTAGAGGAGAGTTGAGATGTTTGGGTGCTACGACTTTTTCCGAATACCAGAAATATTTTGAAAAAGATAAAGCACTAGAAAGAAGATTTCAAAAAGTTCAAGTTAGCGAACCAGATAGAGAGGCATCNATAGCCATTTTAAGAGGTTTGAAAGAAAAATATGAAAGTCATCATAAAGTCAGAATCAAAGATGCCGCAGTCATTCAAGCAGTAGATTTGAGCCAACGATACATTTCAGATAGATTTCTTCCCGATAAGGCAATTGATTTAATTGACGAAGCTGCTTCAAAAATTAGATTAGAAATGAATTCAAAACCTGAGGATCTTGACAGCCTGGATAGGAAATTAGCTCAACTTGAAATTGAACAAGAAGCGGTTAAAAGAGAAAATGATAAAGAAAGATTAAAAATTCTAAAACAAAACCTTGCAGAAATCATTGAACAAAGATCAAAGCTCTCATCCCAGTGGGAAAAAGAAAAAGAGACTATTGAAAATGTTCAAAATGCAAAAGAAGAAATTGAACAAAGTCGTTTTGAGGCTGATCAAGCCGAAAGATCAGGAAACTACGCAATTGTAGCGGAAATTCGATATGGAAAAATTGGAAAACTTGAAAAAAAGTTAGCCAATGCACTTAAAGAATTAGAGAAACTTAAAGGTCCGGAGCTACTCG
Organism: Cryomorphaceae bacterium; assembly: GCA_002682945.1. GTDB lineage: Bacteria > Bacteroidota > Bacteroidia > Flavobacteriales > Schleiferiaceae > TMED14. The sequence goes on from NYSL01000020.1 coordinate 23,552, forward strand.
TTCANCAAGAAGTTTCAGAACATGATATTGCGGAAACAGTTGCTAAATGGACGGGNATACCTATTAATAAAATGATTGAAAGTGAAAAGAGTAAACTCCTTAGATTAGAAAATGAATTAAGCAACTCCATTGTTAGTCAAAGTGAAGCAATTTCGGCGTTATCCAATGCCTTGAGAAGATCTAGGGCAGGATTAAATGATCCCAAAAAGCCACTTGGCTCTTTCTTATTTATTGGCCCTACAGGTGTTGGAAAAACTGAATTGGCACGATGTCTTGCTGGTTTTATTTTTAATGATGAAAGTGCAATGGTTAGAATCGATATGAGCGAATACCAAGAAAGGCACTCCNTATCGAGGTTAATAGGATCACCTCCAGGTTATATTGGTCACGAAGAAGGTGGACAGCTTACCGAAGCAATTAGACAAAAGCCTTACTCAATTGTATTACTAGATGAAATTGAAAAAGCCAATCCAGATGTTTTTAATGTATTACTTCAAGTTCTTGATGATGGTCATTTGAGCGATAGTAAAGGGAGACAAATTAACTTTAAAAACTGTATTGTAATCATGACATCAAATATTGGCTCAGAGCTTCTTTTAGAGGGCAAAACTCAAGACGAGCTAAACGAAATATTAGAAGATTCCTTTAAACCAGAGTTNATAAATAGAATTGATGAGATCATTACATTCAAACCACTGGAAAAAAAAGATCTCAAGGCCATTGTGAAATTACAACTCTCCGAAATTATAAAACAACTTGATCAACTGAAAAATATAACCATAGATTTCACTGATGAAGCTGTTTCAATGTTGGCCCAAGAAAGTTTTGATCCCATTTTTGGGGCAAGACCTGTAAAAAGAATAATTCAAAGACGAGTGATTAACGAACTTTCAAAAATGCTCNTAAGGGATGAAATAAATAAAGACTCAGTAATCCTTGGCGATGCAGTGGATGGAGTAATTTTTTTCAAAAATCTCACTGTCGAATCCCACGTTGATTGAGGCTTTTGTGATATTTACGAGAATTTATTAGATGTTGTCTAAAAGATGATGTGAAATTATGATAACCAATACGATTTGGATCCGCACACATATAAATTTCTCCTTTCGGAATTGATTGTAATACGGCATCTATTATCTGTGGTTCAACGGAAGCAAGCGGACTTGGTGGAAGGCCTGAAATATAATAAGTATTATATGGGTGTTTTATCCTTGTTATTTTNCTTGATACTCGCCTAATCAGGCCTTCATCGGGGTTTAATTCGTNAAAAGCATAAACTGCAGTCGGGTCCGATTCCAGTCGCTTTCCAATTCTCAACCTACTTACATACAATGCTGCAACTCTGGAGATCTCCTCTAGAACTTTTGTCTCTGCTTGACTAATAGAAGCTAACACCATAATTTGATCTGGACTCAAACCTAGAGCATCTGCTTTTGCTTTACGATGATTTCCCCAAAAAATTTTGTATTCTTGATTAATTCGCTTCGCAATTCCCTTTGGAGATGTTGTCCAATAAATTTCATAAGTATTGGGAATTAAATGTGTCCATGAGCTATCATTTCCAAGATGTTTTCGCAAAGAATCTATCGACCATGGAAAAAAATTAGAAATTTCTTGTAAATATTTATCTCTATTCTTGTAACCTGCAACTCTGAATCTAATTGGGTCTTCATAACCAAGAGATAATTTTCTCAAGAACTGCATTGCTCCTAGATTTGAATCGATTTTATAATGTCCAAACTGAGCAGAATCATAACCACGAATTCGGGCTATCAATGAAACCCATTTAGAGAAATGAATCTTCTCTGAAGCTTTGAGAGAATCCAACAAAATAGATATGGATTCACCCTCTTCAGGAACATAAATAGAAAAAGGTGAATCAGTTTTTTTTTGAATTGAAAAGTTTATTAACATCCCGCGATAAAGAGAAAAAGCAATTACTCCAGCGAATACAAATGCTCCAAATAAAATAATTAAAATCAGTTTTTTCATTCAACTCAGAATATTGATGATTGCCACTGCAAAATTGTAACATCTTTCCAACCCATTGGAGTCTTAAACCATGATTTTAAAATACCACTTTTTTTAAATCCAGCTTTTACAAATGCACCGCAAGAAGCGGTATTTTCAGAGAAAACGTTGGCGCTCAAAGATTTTAACATCGCATAATTACTTGCCCACTTCTGAATTATTTGCAAAGATTGGAAAGCAAAGCCATTTCCACGAAATTTTGGATCAATTAATATTCCGACCTCAGCTCTCAAATGTAATGGTCGAGCATCAAATATATCAATTAGACCAATACATAATCCGTCTGACTTTTGAGTTATAGCAAAACGAATTTGCTTCACTTCCCAAAAGTCATTTTCCGAATTTAAAATATACTTTTCCAAAGAGTGCCTTGAATACGGTGTTGTGCGGATCCCTAGAACCCAATTCTCTGGATCATTTTCCCATTTCAAGAGATTTATAATGTCTGATGGCTCCAAAGGCCTTAAAACGATATTCTTTGATTCTAAATGTTGCATTCCCCTTGAAATACCCTCTTTACAGGGCCTGTTAAAACTATATTATTGTATACTTCATTCTCAAAAGAAAAATCCACTTTTAGATTTCCTCCTTTTGCATTTACAGTAATTGGAGATTTGATGTTACTAATTTGATTTAATACCAACGCAACAGCAACAGCACCAGTTCCGCAACTCAATGTCTCTTTTTCTACACCTCTTTCATAAGTTATCATTTTAAAACTACCTCCATCCCTCTGGACAAAATTAATATTACATGCTATTGAGGGAAAGAGATCCTTGCTCATCGAAGGGCCGATTCCAGTAAGATTAATTTGATCTAGATTATCTACAATTTCAATGTAATGCGGAGAGCCAGTATTTACAAAAAAACCTGAAGCTTGCTTTACAGGTTTTGTTGAATTTAGAAAATTAATACTAACCAAATCATTATCCAATAGTAGGCCTCTGTGCCTACCATCAAAGGCCTCAAATATGCATGACTTTCCTGGAAAAAAGGAAAGTGACGACGCAAATGAAACTGCACATCGTGAACCGTTTCCACACAGAGATCCAAGTTTGCCATCTGGATTATAAAAATGAACAATGAAATCGATACTCTTCAATTCAGATTTCTCAATGAACATGACACCATCCGCACCAACTCCAAAACTTCTTTTACACAAGTCCTGAATATCAGAAGACTTTATTCTATTTGGCTCACCGGAAAAAATAATGAAATCATTTCCAGAACCATGGTACTTGACAAATTGTCTTAACATTATGTAAATGTAGCAAGTGGAATGGTTTTTGAAAACCAACATATAGTATATTTAAAAAAAAAAAATTATGTCCCAAAGATCATTTTCTTCTACCCTAATTGTCATCTTAATTAGTGTGATAAGCGGCCTTTTTGGTGCAGTTTTATTTTCAGAATTTCAAGAACCTAAAATTGAAAAAAGTATAGAAAATACCCAAAGTGTCAAAGTAATTGAGCGTGTAAAAGGCATTACATCCTCCACAGATTTTAGCATTGCTGCGGAAGAAGCTGTTAATTCAGTTGTTCATGTCAAAACCTCTGTTGAACAAGGATATTATTATAATCCATTTAGAGACTTTTTCTTTGGCTTTGGTGAATCCCAACCAAAAGCAACCCCGAGAATTGTACAAAGCTCTGGCTCAGGAGTTATAATCTCAGAGGATGGGTATATAGTAACCAATAATCATGTCGTAGAAAATGCTAAAGAAGTAAAAGTTAGCTTAAATGATAACAGAGAGTACCCAGCGGAAATTATCGGAACAGATCCCACAACAGATCTTGCTGTCTTGAAAATTGATGTGAAAAATCTTCCGCTTTTAACTTTCGGAAATTCAGATGATCTAAAACTTGGTGAATGGGTTCTTGCTGTAGGAAACCCTTTTAATCTAACATCCACAGTTACTGCCGGCATTATCTCTGCAAAAGGCAGAAATATTAATATAATTGACGATAAATCTGCAATCGAAGCATTTATCCAAACTGATGCTGCTGTAAATCCAGGAAATAGTGGTGGTGCCTTAATCAACACATCCGGACAATTAATTGGGATTAATACTGCAATTAGTACTCGCTCAGGTTCATATGAAGGGTATAGTTTTGCAGTGCCTGCAAACATTGTGAGGAAAGTTGTTGACGATATGCTTAAATATGGCACAGTCCAAAGGGCTTACTTGGGTGTCAATATTTTAGATGTCAATCAGGATTTAGTAGAGAAAGAATCTTTATCTGCTAGTCAAGGTGTTTACATCACTGATATAACTCCTAATGGAGCGGCAAGGGAAGCAGGAATCAAAAAAGGTGATGTTATTGTCAAAGTAGAAGACAAGACCATAACGAAATCATCGGAACTTTTGGAAGCCATAGGAAGCAGAAGACCTGGGGACAAAATTAAAGTTCAAATTTTAAGAGGGGAAAAGAAAAAGAGTTTCAATATCACACTCCGGAATCGAGATGGAAATACGGATATGATCAAAAAAGAAGAGATTGAATCCCAATTAAGCCTTGGAGCCAAATTTGAAGCTTTAAGTGAAGAACAAAAAAATAAATACGGAATCCAATATGGAGTGATCATATCAAATGTCGGCAATGGGAAATTAAAAAATGCAGGAGTGCCCAAGGACTTTATTTTAACGCGATTAAATAATAAGGCAGTCAATTCTCAAGACGACGTTGAAAATATTATTAAAACTTTAAGCCCTGGGGATGGAGTTCTACTTCAAGGGTACCGTTCCGATGGAAGACCGGATTATTTCGCATTCGGTATATAGTTCAGATAAGAATATTTTTAGACTCTTCGTGTGAATAATACACCTATTGTTTTTTATATAAATCATTCAAAACTAGCAATTTAAATATAATTATTTTTTTTGTTTATAATGACACATTTGGTACACCGGGTGGTAATTTTATGTTAAACAATTGATATAAAAAACATAACTAAAACTTGATGAACCCTTTACTAGACAACTACCAATTTTCGGTAAATGAAAGGATTGAATTTGAAAAATCAGCATCTAAATTAATTAAATATGTAGGTGACTTATTTTATGAGAAAAATGTAGAAATTGTTTTATTTCGACAACCACTACTTGATCAAAAGTCTTCCGAAATTCTTCAAGCACATTCTCATGCCACAGTCATGGCGAGCGAACCTATTACTATTCAAGACACTCTTTCAATAGCTAAGTCTATTTCAAATTCTTCAATCACAAATGCGACTATTGATATTGGAAAACTTTCCTTGGAATGGAAAAGAGAAGCTGGTGTGTTTTTGGAAAGAAAAAACTTTATTAATTCAAAATTAATAGACTTTAAAAATTCTAATGACAAAAATCCTCAACCAAGAGATGTAATTCTTTATGGCTTTGGTCGAATCGGTAGACTAACAGCGAGAGAATTAATAACTCAAGAAGGACGAGGAAATCAGTTAAGGTTAAGAGCAATTGTAATTAGAGGAGAACTAAATTCAGTAAATCTTGAGAAAAGAGCTTCCAATTTGAGAGTTGATTCAATACACGGGCATTTCCCTGGAACTGTGGAAGTTGACCATGAAAGATCTAAACTAATTATTAATGGAAGGCCTATACATGTAATATCAACGAATTCTGGTGAGCTAATAAACTATGAGATTTTTGGAATTAATGATGCCTTACTCATCGATAACACGGGAATTCTTCGAGATAAAAAAAACTTATCAAAACACCTATTAAGTAAAGGTGTTCAAAAGGTTTTATTAACAGCCCCCGGAAAGGACATTCCAAATATTGTTTATGGAGTAAATCAAGAAAATATTTTGAGCGAAGATAAAATTTTTTCGGCTGCGAGCTGCACTACAAATGCAATAGTTCCTGTTTTAAAAATATTGAATGATAATTATGAAATTAAAAAAGGTCACATTGAAACAATTCATGCATACACAAATGACCAAAATTTAGTGGATAATATGCATTCAAAATATAGAAGGGGAAGAGCTGCAGCCATGAATATGGTTATTACAGAAACTGGAGCTGGAAAAGCCGTAGACAAAGCAATACCTGGCCTTGGTAAAAAAATCACCAGCAATGCCATAAGAGTACCAGTTGCCAATGGATCCTTGGCAATTTTAAATTTGCAATTTGCTGACAAAACAACGATTCAAGAAATTAATGGAACATTAAAAAAAGCTGCTTTTGCAGGATCGCTTGTAGAACAAATAAAATATTCAATTAGTCAAGAATTAGTCTCTAGTGATATTATTGGAGACTCATGCTGTTCAATTTTTGATAGTCAAGCAACCCTTCTTCATGATGATAAAAAAACTGCAATCCTTTATGTCTGGTATGATAATGAGTATGGATATACCAAACAGGTCATGCGACTCGCAAAGCATGTAGTAGGAGTCCGAAGAAAGAGTTATTTCTAATACCTGAGTAAGTTACATTTTTTCCAATATTGTTTGGAGCAAATTCTTACTTGAGTTAATACACTCCTCCAGAGCAATCATGGTCTCAGTGTTAATTACACCTGGAATTTCACTAATCCTAAAAATAACATCTTTTGCGTGCTTCGTATCAGTACAGCGGATCTTTGCAAAAATCCCAAATCTCCCAGTTGCGATATGAGCAACTGTAACCTCAGGGATTTCCTTTAGCTCCTTAATAACGAGGGAAGTATTTTGAGTTTGATTAAGATATATTCCCACAAATGCAATAAAACCATAACCCAGAGTTTCATAATCCAATTGTAAACTTGCCCCTTTGATAACCCCAGATTTCTCCATTTTTTTTACTCGGATATGAACAGTACCAGATGATACATTTAACTCCTTTGCTATATCAGTAAACGTCTTTCTGGCATCCAAAAGAAGATGTCCAAGTATTTGACGATCAACTTGATCTAATTTCAAATTTTCATTCATGGCTTTAGCTAGTTCTTCCAGAAGGGTAGCGACACAATTCTGGCCTTTAGATACTTATTTCGAATTATCACAAATATTTCAGTTCCCAATCTTGAGTTTATTGTTTTCACATACCCCATCCCTATTGCTTTGCCTAGAGAAGGCGACATAGTTCCACTTGTTACCAAACCGATTTCATTTTTCATTTGGTCTGCTATGACATAATTCTTTCGAGGCACTCCCCTATCGATTAACTCAAAAGCAACGAGTTTTTTTTCGACTCCAGAATCCTTTTGCCTCTTCAGAAAACCAGAATTAATAAATTCTTTATTGAATTTAGTAATCCAACTTAAACCCGCTTCAATAGGTGAGGAATTATCATTGATATCATTTCCGTATAAGCAGTATCCCATTTCTAATCTCAAAGTGTCTCTAGCCCCGAGACCAACAGGAATTATTCCGTATTCAGAACCTGAATGCATAATTCTTTCCCAAAGTATATTAGCTTGGTCATTAGGAACATATAATTCAAACCCACCCGACCCGGTATAACCGGTGGCTGATACTAGAACATCTGGAATATTAGCCATATTCATGAATTCAAATGTGTAATATGAAAGATTATTCAAATCAATATCTGTTAAAGATTGCAATGCCTTGACTGAATTAGGACCTTGGACAGCAAAAAGAGATATATTTTCTGAAGAATTTGTCAATTCAACATCATAAGAAGTCCGATTCGTATCTAACCAGTTCCAATTTTTTGAAATATTTGAAGCATTTACAACAAGCATATACTCCGAATAACTCAAACAATAAACTAACAAATCATCCACTATTCCGCCACTATTATTCGGGAAACATGAATATTGGACTTTACCCGGAGATAAGCGAGATATGTCATTGGAAGTAACGAACTGAAGAAAATTTATTGCATCCGGACCCTTAACGTAAAATTCTCCCATATGCGAAACATCAAAAACCCCTACATTTTTGCGAACTTCAAGATGTTCGTGTGTGACTCCTGAATACTGAATGGGCATTTCATATCCTGCAAATTCAACCATTTTAGCACCCAATTTTCGATGGGCAGAATCTAATGTTAATTTTTTTACTGAATTATCTATACTCATTACTTAATATTCTTTTAACCATATTTTTTTTAAAAAGTTAGCCATGAACACGATCGGAATCGGCGAACTCTTTTATTATTTCTCCTTCATATTTCAAAAGGCTATTCCATAATTTATCTACATCATTTCGATCACCATATTTCCTTGCTAAACCCAAAAAAAGTGTATGGTGACTAGCTTCAGAAATCATCAATTTTTCATAAAATTTTTTCAGTTTTTCATCCGATAGTTTTTGAGATAAAACTTTAAATCTTTCACAGCTTCGGGCCTCAATCAAAGCAGCTACTAACAAACGATAAACGAGTCTTTTCATCCTATGATCACCTTTGGGGAAAAAATCTAAAACTTTACGGACATAAGGGTCCACTCTCTCTTTTCCGAGTGTCATATTCCTCTCAATAATTAGTTTGTGTACCATTGAAAAATGAGCCATTTCCTCTTGAGCAAGTGATATCATGCTTGTAACTAAATCACTGAGCTCGGGATAAGTGACAATGAAAGATATTGCGGTAGATGCAGCCTTCTGTTCACAATAGGCATGGTCAACCAATATCTCTTCTAAATTTTCTTCAATAGAATTTGCCCAGCGAGGATCTGTAGGTAATTTTAAACCAAGCATAATAGGGCAAAAGTAATAGCAATTAATGATCTTTCAACAATGAAGAGAATCTCATATAAGACTTATTTATATTTATTTTGCCTAGTAATTTTTATCCCGCAACCAGAACCAGGAACCACTTTAAATTATAAACATGATGAAGGAGCCCAAAAGATAAAGTTCGGTAACAGGATAAAAATTGCATTTTTTGCAGACCTTGGAGCAATTAATATTGAAAATGGTAATCCTGAAGGCTTAGATTTTTTCCTAATCAATGAATGGAGTAAACGTAACGGAATTAATATTGATTGGGTTTTTGTTTCAAGTGTAAATAAGGCATTAAAACTTCTGGCCCAGAGAACCGTCTCAATGGCTGTCGGAAATATTCCTCGGCAAGAAAAAAATGGATTTATATATTCACTTCCGATTCGAAAATTTAAGTGGGTCAAATATGGACGAGGTGATAGCCTGTTTTTATTAAGTGATTATCCAAAACCATCGATTACATTAGAAAAATCTAACACCTATCCACTTTCCATAAAAAAAGAAAAAATGTGGCGCCATTCAAGCTTTAACAATTCTGGATGGCTTCTACCTGACTATTTAGCAAAAGAACTATTTTCAAAAACGCCCTTTAAACATAATATTGAGCTCTTAGGTAAAGGAGAAATTTCGTGGGCTTGCAATAGCCGGGATAGCTCCATTATTAACTCGGTAAATAATATGATTTCTGACCCCTCTTTGAGAAGAAAAATCACCTTTTTTCAGTCTCATAATTTTAAATCAAATTTTCAAAATCAAAAAAATATTAGCGATTACGATGAGCAATTGAAAGGTAAAATTGTTCTAGATGAACATACTTTAAACGCACTAATTTTTATAGAAAGTCGTTTTAAAAATAATGTCATATCTCATGCAGGAGCAATAGGGCTAATGCAATTACTACCCAGAACAGCTAAATCAATTGGAATTGATTCTATTCAATTATTTGATGGCAAACAAAATATAAGGGCTGGTTTAAAATATATTAATTATTTAAATGAATATTGGGAATTAAAAGGGGTATCAATTGAAAATCGTATTCCATTCATACTTTCTAGCTATAATAGTGGACCATCTGCAATTTTTAAGGAAACTAAAGAGGCTCAAAAACTCGGTCTTAATCCAAAGTTATGGGATAACAATGTAGCAAAAGTTTACAAATCCAATTATGTAGAAAACATAATGAAATTGGCTTCAATTTACCGAGGATACGAAAAATCAGTTGATGAAGCCAAATACTAAATTATTTTTTAAAACTGAAAGTATATAAATGGCTGGCTATCTGCAGCCATTGCTTGGTATAAGAGTAATATTGTCAATGCACTAATCATCCACTGAATAAATAAGGGGGCATTAATAAATGCCTCTCGATACCACGATTTTTGCCTTTCTGGAATCCAATGAATTAAATAACCGATTAACATCAATCCCAATGGGCGCCAAAAACCAATTAAAATATCATCAGCAATTGAAATATCAAATGATGTCCAAATTCGTGATAAAATAGAAATTGCACTTTCCCAGCTTTCAGATCTAAACCAAGCTCGAGTGAAAGTGACAAAAAACAATGTTGTTGTAATTCCAAAAAATCGAGTCAAAAGTGAGGACTTTGGATTCCATGGTCGGATATTCTTCCAGAATTTATATATAACTAGTCCTAAGCCATTGAGACCGCCCCAAAAAACGAAATTCCAAGAAGATCCATGCCAAAGACCACCTAAAAGCATTGTTAGCATCAAATTAATATTTGTATTTAACCACTTACGAAATTTCGTAATCCATTTGGTCAAGAGGAAAACAAGAAGAGAGGCAATTCCCAAAAAAGCTGGAGCTTTCCATGACTCTGCCATAATTCCCAAAACAAAAAATGAAAGGAAAATGATTAAATATGAGGCAAAAGAACCCTCTCTATTTCCACCAAGTGGAATATATAGATAGTCTTTTAACCAACTGCTCAACGAAATATGCCAACGTTTCCAAAAATCACCAACATTTATAGCCTTGTAAGGCGAATTAAAATTCTTTGTCAATGTGAATCCCATCAATAAAGCCACGCCGATAGCTACATCTGTATAGCCACTAAAATCTGCATAAACTTGCAAAGAATATGCAAATAATGCGAGCAAACACTCAAATCCACTATACAATGTGGGCTGTGCAAAAACTCTGTCTGCAAAGTTACTTGCTATATAATCAGCTAAAACAACTTTCTTTATTAATCCATTAATAATCCAAAAAAGCCCTAAACCAAAAGCTGCACGAGTTAATTTATAAGGCTTATAAAGCTGCGGTATGAATTCAGATGCACGAACAATTGGACCAGCAACTAATTGTGGGAAAAAACTGACATAAAATCCAAAATCTAAAGGAGATTTTACAGGCTCAATTTTTCTTCTATATATATCAATAATGTATGACAAACATTGAAACGTATAGAATGAAATTCCAATTGGCAAAAGGATCTTATTTTCAACAAAATCGGTACCTAAGTATGCATTACTCCAAATAGCGTGAACTGGCTGTGGACTCCATTCAATTTGAAAAGCGTCAAAAAGAAACTCTGATATGAAGTAAGGATATTTAAAGTAAAACAATACCGATAAGTTCACGAAAACACTGAGCATAACCCACAACTTCCGTCTCCAATCAAAAACAGTTCTGTTTAGTCCATGACCGATCAAATAATCTACGACTGTAGAAAAAATTAGAAGTAAAAAAAATCCACCACTGGTCTTATAATAAAAAAATAAGCTAATAAAAAACAAAAATGCATTTCGTAATGCTTGTTTTCTATGAATCAAACCATAAAGGAACAAGGAAAAAGCAAATAGGATCCAGAAAACTATTGTTATAAAATTTAGCGGGGACTTTGCGGAGAAAAACCAAATTTGAGAAAAGTCTCGAAGTATGAGTTCAATCATTAGTCAAATTAAATTGAGTTATTCCCGAATCAGAGTTATTTTCAATTTGGCTCATCAAGTATTCACTTTCAATGGCTTCTGCAAGCCAATAAGCCTGAATCCCATAACCCACCGAAGTCATATGAATACCATCCTTTTTAGCCCAGCCTTTTCGAATCCAAAACGCAATAGAATTTTGCCCCCCCATTAGACTGTATAAGTCATGTACCGCTGCTGAGTGTTTTTTGGCTAAACGATACATAGAGCGGCGCACAACTTCTCCGTGAGGATTGTAATGACCCTTATAAAAACTATCATTATTCGTTAAATAAATAAAACTGCAATCTGAATTAACCGACTTTATTGCTTTAACAATACTATCATAATTCCGCTCAAACGCAATTGAATCAAAACGTCCTGATTTTTTATAAGCATCATTGATTCCAAGCCCGAATAAAACTAAATCTGGAGAAATAGCCTTTAATTGTTTTTTGAATCGAGTACATTTTAAATATGAATGAGTTGCAGCACCATTGGCGCCGATGGCATGATAACGTAATCCATGGGTTCCTCGCAAAACTTGCACACCCTCCAAGGAAAAATAATTCTGTTTATCGTTTTCACAAAACAATCTAAAATTGATGGTATCTTGATTTTTTTTATATCTCGCCTCAAATGCATCAATTGACGAATTATACCATGAACTATCAGGGGCATTTAAAAACTTTACACTCATTGAACTATCGCTAGGAGCGGCAAAAATTCTTATTTGTTTAAAGTCAAAAGGTTTTTTTGTACTAAAAATTTGAACCCTAGAAGAGGTATCACGAGTCCATGCCCTTATTCCTGAAAGTCCCCATGGCCCTTTATGTTGGGGAACAGAACATCGCTGACCCGTCCAATTGTTAAGAGATGGAAAAGCTTTTGTTTTATACGTTCTAGGATTATTTGTGTGTGCCAATGCAAATGGGAAAAAAAAACCTCGCTCTCCCTCTAAGCCTGGAGACATTGATTGGAGTTTAAATCTTATGGCATCCGTTAGCATTCCCGCCTGAACATGAGATCCTCCAATGTGAACGATATTAATTTCGCTACTACCCCTAAAAATTAAATCGTTTAACTTATCAAAAAAGGGTATGAAATTCTTTTTATCATTGGGAAAATCTAATTGGTTCGGAATAGCTGATTCCGGCAACGGGTCTGGCAAAGATTTTAACGATACCGGTTGGGCAGATATACAAAAATTATAAATCAAAAAAATGCAAAATAGACTCAGTTTATTCATATCTATTCAGTTCTTGCTTAATAGCATTTGCAATCGCTATCCCAACTTTTTTCGCACCTCTTCGGGTGAAATGAATATGATCTGGTCCCGCTAAAGGAGGCGATTTATTTACCCATTCAACCATCGAGCCTTCACCTCCCATAAAACCGCATAAATCAAAATAACCGACACGCTCGTCAAAGGCAACACTCATCATGGTATTTCTTACCTCTCGAAGTATTGGGTAGCTCAGCCATTTTAAGCCTTTTTTAGAGGCCATATCACTTGGACCTACAACAAGAATACTAGCAGACGGAACTAGTCTCTTGAATAACTGAATTTGTCTTTTAAATGATTGACCATAACTTTTGACAGACTCCTTAGTTTTAAAATAGGGTACAGAGTTTCCCCCAAATTGTAATATTATCAATGCGATTTCATGATTACTCAGTTCCTTCTTAAAGTGAGATTCATCCATTTGAGTGAAACTTATACCACTCGAACCTCTCATGGAAATATTATCGACATTTACTCCTGATTCACCATCCATATAGATTCCGTAAAAATCAGGGCTTGCTCCTTTAAATTCTATTCTCAGTTCCTTTATTGGCTCCGAAGCTCGAACCACCAATTTTGAATCATCCGTTAAAGTATCCATGAATTGGATTTGATTCAAAGTATCATTAATAAACCAACTTATCTTTAAACTATCCTTTAAGGGGCCATGAAAAAGTTGAAATTTTGAAAATTCTCGCGCTTTTTTATATCCATAGCTTCTAGGATAAAAATTGATAAAGGCATCATATTTTCCGTCGGCTCGGGAGTCAAACCGGTTTGCAATACCTGTAATTCCATAATGCCCATCACTTTGCCTTTGATCCTGTCTCCCAAAACTAGTCATACGCACCCATTCACCTTCTGTAGTATGCGCAACAGCGGCCATAGGTACGAATGGAGTCATATTTTGAAATCCAGTTCCAGTTCCACCATATTTTTCTTGAAAGAAATTTCTTATCTCCCTTGTAGTTCTATCGCCTTCAATTTGAGAATCACCATAATGAAGTATCCGAATAGATTTGTTGGAAGCCTTTTCCATTTGCAAANTCCTTAATGACTCANATAAAAGTTGAAANCTTAAATCATCAGAATCNGAAAATCGNATATTGGAAAATGANGTAGGCTGTGATTNATAGCTTTGAACTATTGGCTTGNTNTTTTTTNCAGGTATCTTAAAAAGNAAAGAATCAGNNNGTTCNNTTAATTNGGNATCATCTTTTTTCACTGCAATGGGTTCAATNACATCATTTTTCCATTGAGGTGTTCTTATCGTAAAGTGGTTATTTATTGATATTTCGGAAGATGGGTTAAAGTATGATGAAANACCAAAAACAAATATCAGGCTTAAAAAAAATAAAGCCACTTGGAAAGGCGTCCTTAGATCATTTTTCATAACTATTTATAGCGGGATATGAATCTTCTGTCCTGGATAAATTACATCAGTATTCTTATTGATTTCAATCAATTTATCTATTGATGCAGAGGGGTACTTCCTACTTATCTTCCATAAATTATCTCCTTTCTTAACTATGTAAATGGTAAATTTTGGTATTTCCGAGAGCTTGATTCTTTTAATTTCTGTTTGATTTTTTTTTACGACACCCTCATTTATTTTCACTCTTTTAATTAAAGTTTGAAATTCTGCGGGATGCTTGTATTTTTTAATCCTTGAACCAATCTTATCTAATTTTTCTTTTGACATAGATTTTACCAATAGTGGTCCATAAATCATAGCAATATCAGCTTCTAAAGAATCCCTGAATTCACACATATAATCCAGCCATAAACTTTGAGCAACTGAAAAGCTTCTCAACGAATCCGTATTCTTGACATCCAGTCCATATTTGGCATAAACCGCAGGGTGAAAACCAAATAATCCCTGGAACTTTACATGCCCATCTGGTCTATTAAAATTCTTTTGCTGCCAAAGTGCTTGCTCAACCCTTATTAAGTCTGGAAAAAAGTAGATAGGTGGATTGCCCTTTAGGCTTAAAATTATTACAAAAAGAAAGAAAGATAAACAGATCCGCATATTCAAAGATATCGATCTCAATAGAGGTTATACACCTTAAAATTGACAACTTTTCAACTGAAAATGTTCAATTCCCGTTAAAAACACGTAGACTTGTATTGTTAGAAAAGCATTTCAATGTTATGAAATCACATAAATTATTCTTCTTGATTATTCTCTCTGCGACTATTACTTCATGCGGTCTTTTGCAAATAGGAGTTAAAAAAACCGCAGAACCGGAGCCCTTAGCGATGGAAGATGTTCAAAAAAGATTTCCAGGCTANACATTGACAGAGTATAATGCTGGAGAAAGCCTTTATCAGGTTAACTGCGGAAAGTGTCATGGACTATATAAAGCGGGAAGCCTTACAGAGGGGAAATGGGCGAGCACCATACCCCGAATGGCTGTAAAAGTCAATAAAAAGGCAAGACGAAATTTGATTTCAAAAGCTGGTGAACAAGCCATATTTCGATACTTATACTCTCGGGGAATGAAAAAAATGGAATAAAATGAAAAATTTCTTNATCTCATCAATTAAGGAACATGAATTGGCATCGAATAACGCTAGGGAAAACCCACAGTTATTTTGGGAGAAAATTGCTCAAAATTTTAAATGGAAGAAAAAATGGGACTCGGTTATTCAGACCAGTGAGATGAGGCCTGGNTCAACATGGTTTAAAGGAAGTAAACTCAACATAACTGAAAATTGTCTTGATAGACACCTATTAGATAATTCTGAATCGATCGCACTGTTATGGGAACCTAATAACCCAAAAGAAAAAAAAATTCAACTATCGTATCGAGACTTGCATACTGCTGTTTGTAAATTTTCGAATGTTTTAAAATCGAGAGGCATAAAAAAAGGTGACCGGATTGCTATATATATGCCGATGATACCGGAATTGACGATTAGCGTTCTTGCATGCGCAAGAATTGGAGCCATTCATAGCGTTGTTTTTGCTGGATTTTCTGCTCAGTCACTTTCAGATCGGATTAACGATTCAAAATGCTCTGCTGTATTAACCTCAGATGGCATGTACAGAGGTTCAAAAAATATTGAAGTTAAATCCGTTGTTGACAAAGCCATAGAGTCTTGTGAAAGTGTCCATAGCGTTATAGTCGTTAAACGCAACGAAATGCATATTTCAATGACACCGGGCAGAGATATTTGGTATCACGAAGCGATAAAAAAAGTGAATGATGTCTGCGAAGCAGAGACGATGGATGCAGAAGANGAATTGTTTATCCTNTACACTTCAGGTTCAACAGGCAAGCCTAAAGGTATAGTTCACTCTTGTGGAGGATATATGGTTTACGCTGCTTACAGTTTTAAAAATGTGTTTCAATATGAANGGGGAGATATATTTTGGTGCACNGCAGACATNGGATGGATAACAGGCCATAGTTACATTGTTTACGGACCTTTGCTAAATGGTGCCACCACCCTTATGTTTGAGGGTATTCCTACATGGCCCGATAATGGAAGGTTTTGGGAGATTTGCGAAAAATATAAGGTAAATCANTTTTACACCGCACCGACTGCTATTCGATCACTTATGACTTTTGGAAACCAATGGGTAAAAAAATCCAACTTAGACAGTTTAAAAATAATTGGATCTGTTGGAGAGCCAATTAACAAAGAGGCATGGCTTTGGTATAAAAATGTAGTTGGTGGGGGTAAATGTCCAGTGGTTGATACATGGTGGCAGACTGAAACTGGTGGAATTATGATTTCTGGTCTTGGAAATATAAATGAGGAAAAACCTACTTATGCTGGATTACCTCTCCCTGGAATCCAAGTGGCATTGCTAGATTCAAGTGGAAAAGAAATTGTAAAAGATGGGGTTGAAGGATATTTATGTATTAAATCGCCGTGGCCATCAATGATCAGGACCATTTACGGCGACAATAAAAGATGTAAAGATGTTTATTTTTCAAATTTTAAAGGCTATTACTTTACTGGCGATGGTGCACGACGGGATAATGGAATG
>NYSL01000021.1 GCA_002682945.1 Cryomorphaceae bacterium
CAAGCGCTGAAGAAGCTACTCCAGAAGCAAGCGCTGAAGAAGCTACTCCAGAAGCAAGCGCTGAAGAAGCTGCTCCAGAAGCGAGTACTGAAGANGNTGCNCCAGAAGCGAGTACTNAAGAGGCTGCTCCAGAAGCAANCGCTGAAGAGACTGCTCCAGAAGCAAGCGCTGAAGAGACTGCTCCAGAANCGAGTACTGAAGAAGTGGCCCCAGAAGCGANTACTGAAGAGGCTGCTCCAGAAGCAAGCACTGAAGAATAGTAAAATCAACTATGGAGGGCTACTTCCAATTAGGTTACATAAAGAAAAAACATGGTTTTAAAGGAGCGGTAGTTCTTTTTTTAGATACTGATAACCCCTCCTATTATGAATCGATTAATGTCTTATTCGTTAATGATTCTGATACCACCGTACTTCCATATTTCATTTCATCCAATAAGAAATTAAAATCAAACGAATGGATTTTAAACTTTGAAGACGTTTCCTCAGAAGAACAGTCTTCACGGCTTATTGGAAAAGCAGTTTTTTTGCCAGAAAATATGCTGCCATCGCTAAACCCTGAGCAATTTTATTATCATGAAATTATTGGATACAAAGCAATAGATTCCGCTTCTTCNGGAGATATGATAGTATTGGATGTAATTGACAGACCACTTCAACCNCTGATTCGCGTGAAAAATATTGAAACAGAAAAAACTTCACTAATTCCTCTAGTCGATCATTTTATAAAAAACATCGACAAAAAAAGTCGGATGATAGAGCTTTGTGCTCATCCCGATTTATATACAATCTAACTATCTTCTTCTACGATTCTCTCATCAAAACGCACACCCCATTTTGATAATTCGGATAATATCGGAGCATAAACCTCTTTATCCATAGGAAGCAAAACACCTCTTGATTTGATTTGATTTAAAGCGACTAAACGGGTCGCAATACCTACAGGAAGACCTACAGTGAAAGCCATTGCTGTATTTTGAGAATTTTTACCTTTCACAACCATTGAAGACTCTAAACGATATTTTACATTATCCTTTTGATACAAAACTCTATGCCACATTATTAACATATCAATATCATTCTCACNCATTGTCCATTTCTTCTCCAAAATATGTTGAAGTATTTGAGCTGGTGTACCCTTATCCAAACCCACCTTTTCATCGCTCAACATATCTATATCATCGAGCATATTCATAATTACTGAATCTTGAGGTATTTGCAGGTAATNCATTAATTTTAGCTCGACACTATCTGTGGGATGGTATGCTAGAAAACAATTTATAAAGCTTTTATGCGTCATATTGGAAACATCATCCATTAAATATGAATCATCAGTAGCTCCAATTTTTACAAAAACATCCCAAGCACGACAAAATCCAGGGCGCCGCAGTGTGCCTCGATACATCGTAGGAATACCTTGTAAACCGTATTCCTTTATGTACTTAAGCGAATCTCTATTNGCGTAGCCTTCAAATCGTCCATATCCTGGGACCTCAATAAATTCCGTTCTTCGAAACAACCGGTTATAAGGGATGAACTTATACAAACCCTCTTGGATGAATTTCACTGCTGATCCTGCACCGGCAAGAACTACATTTCTTGGATTCCAAGTAAATTTATAATTCCAAATCGTTTTCGCACTTTCTGGTGCCAGAATTCCTCCGGTAAAGCTCTCATAGGATAAAATTTTACTCCCCTCACTTTTCAAACGCTCTACGATCTCCATCGTTGACATATGATCAATACCTGGGTCAACTCCGCACTCGTTTAAAAAAATTAAATCTTTTTCTTTTGCCTGATCGTTTAAAGCTTTCATCTCTGGACTAGCATATGANGCAGTAACCATATGCTTATTATTCTTTAAACATACCTGAGCCACAACAGGATGCATGAATGCGGGTAACATACTTACGATAATATCTCCCTCACAAATCCACTTTTTGAGGGTTTCTTGATTCTTTAAGTCGTCGTAAACACCCTTAACATTATCAAAAGGATTACACTTCTCATGAATTGATTTTTTATCCATGTCAATAACAGTAATACTCCATTTGAGGTTATCGGCATGTGTTGCTAGATATTCGATGAGAGAAGAGGTACTTCGTCCGGCACCGAGAATAATAATTGATATCACTTTAAAACTGTTGAAAACTAAAAAAATAAACGGTTAATCTATGACACTAAGGTATTTTAAATTTGTCATAACCTTTGATAAATTCTTATGACTGAATCATTAATTAAGANCATGACCATTAAATCATGGCTTTCTAATCTCAACTTCNCTTCACCAGATTTTTCCTATCAATCTGATCGTCAATTTCTTACGGATGAAACCATTAGATTGAATCGTGGAAAATTGACTGCTAATGATGTTCTTTGCATACATACTGGAAGNTTTACGGGACGTTCTCCTGAAGACAGATTCATTGTTAGGGATACTAAAACCTCTGATAAAGTTTGGTGGGGTAATATTAATAAACCATTCGATACTCAAGACTTTAAAAATCTCAAAAAGAAATTAATTAAATATTTTGATGACAAACATTTTTATGTCCGTGATGCTGTTGCAGGAGCTGATCCAAGACATCAACTTGGACTTCGAATTATAAATGAATTCCCTGAACATAATCTATTTGCCATGAATATGCTCATAGATCTTCAAAAGTCAGAACATAACCTAGATTCATTTGATCCCGATTGGACCATTCTCCACGCTCCGAATTTCAAGGCAAACCCAGCAGTTGATAATACCCGATCAGAAAATTTTGCAATCATTTGCTTTTCAGACAAAACTATAATTATTGGTGGAACTGGATATACTGGAGAAATAAAAAAAGGTGTTTTCTCGGTATTAAATTTTATTTTACCTACAGAACAAAACACGTTACCAATGCACTGCTCTGCAAATATTGGAAAAGACGGAGATACGACTCTGTTTTTTGGACTTTCAGGGACGGGTAAAACTACACTAAGTGCGGACCCTTCAAGAAATCTTATCGGAGATGACGAGCATGGTTGGACAAATGACGGAAGTGTTTTTAATTTTGAAGGGGGCTGCTATGCAAAAGTTATTAATCTTTCTGAAGATAAAGAACCTGACATCTACCGAGCAATAAGGCCCGGGGCAATGCTAGAAAATGTGATTTTGGACGCAAAAATGAATCCTGAATATGAAAATTCCAGCATAACAAGTAATACACGAGTGTCATATCCATTAAACCATATTGAAAACCTGGCCTCTAAACTCGGAAGTTCTCCCAAAAACATATTCTTTCTAACCTGCGATGCATATGGGGTATTACCCCCAATTTCAAAACTAGACCCAAATCAAGCAGCATATCATTTTATTTCAGGATATACAGCAAAAGTTGCAGGTACTGAAGTAGGGGTAAATGAACCAAAAGCTGTTTTTTCGGCTTGTTTTGGAGCTCCTTTTATGCCTCTTCACCCAGCTAAATATGGAGAACAACTAAAATTAAAAATGAAAAACAATAAAATTAATGTTTGGTTAATCAACACCGGGTGGATTGGTGGCTCATANGGAATAGGCTCAAGAATATCTTTGAATTACACGAGGAAAATGATCAATGAAGCCTTAACCGTATCTTTCAATGATTCGGATTTTATTGAAGACAAAATATTTGGACTTAACCGTTTGAAGCATATNNAGGGAATCCCAAAAGACGTCTTGGATCCAAGAAAATCCTGGAGAGATNCGAATGAATTTGATGAAGCTGCAAAGAACTTAGCACTTAAGTTTCAAGATAATTTCAAACAGTTTNAATCAGAATCATCACCTGAAACCATTTTAGGAGGGCCATCTTTTTACTAAATACTAAAGTAAGTCGTTAGCCAAATTCGCAAGATCTGAACGCTCACCTTTCTCAAGGGTCACGTGTGCATATATAGACTGGCCACGAAGCCTGTCTACGATGTAAGACAGACCATTAGATTGCTCATCTAAATATGGAGTATCTATTTGGTGTACATCTCCTGTGAAAATAAACTTAGAATTTTCNCCCGCCCTAGTGATTATTGTTTTTATTTCGTGAGGTGTTAAATTCTGTGCTTCATCCACAATAAAAATCACATTTGACAGAGATCNGCCTCTGATATAAGCCAAAGGGGTAACAAGAATCTTTTCATTAGCAACCATTTCCTCAATTTGTTTATAGTTTCTATCTCTTTCTCCAAATTGATTTTTAATAAACTTTAGATTGTCCCACAAGGGCTGCATATATGGATTGATCTTCTGTTCTGCATCTCCAGGTAAAAAGCCTATATCTCGGTTTGAAAGAGGCACTATAGGTCTTGCAAGATATATCTGCTTGAAATCGCGACGCTGCTCTAAAGAGCCTGCTAGAGCCAATAGTGTTTTACCTGTTCCTGCGACGCCTGTTAAAGTGACAAGACGAATTGCGGGGTTCATTATTGCATGAAGAGCAAATGCTTGTTCAGAATTTCTAGGCTGAATACCATAATAGTTGGACTTTTCTACCAACTCCATATTATTTGAACCACCATTAAAAAAAGCTAATGCTGAATTTTTGGGGGATTTAAGGATGTAAAAAAGGTTAGATTCCAGTTTTAAGCTGGAAATTTTCTTTGAATTAAAATTTAAATTCTTCTGCTCAAACAAAACTTGAAGATCCTTTTCAGAAAATTTAGAGTGTTCAGAGCGGCCAGAAAATCTATTATTTGATTCTTTTACTCTTCCTGTTAAATAATCTTCAGCATGAATATCTAAACCCTTTGCTTTCAGTCTCAAATTAATATCTTTTGTGACCAATATTACAGGTCTATCGGGCTGATTTTCTTGTAAAAAAAGAGCGGCATTTAAGATACTATGATCTTTTTTCCCTTTTCCGTAAATCTCTGTAGCATCAACATTCAGGCCCGGGGTTGCCATAATAACTCGAAACTTTCCTCTTTTTTCACCATTGAGGCTAATCCAATCTGTTAATTTCTTTTTTTCTGCTTTTTTATCTAAAAGTCGAATAAATTCTCTGGCTTCAAAGTTTTTAATATCACTCCCCTTTTTGAACTCATCTAACTCTTCCAGAACCGGTATCGGAATAGCCACATCATGCTCTTCAAAATTCATTATAGCATTATGATCGTAGAGAATTACCGAAGTATCAAGTACAAATATTTTTCGAATCGTTTTCAAGCTTGAAATTATTTAAATTTCTTATAATATTTCATGAAATTATAGTATTAATGTTATCCTTTTATATTCGTATGAATATGTTTTTAACATCTATTAGATTGTAACAAAACAAGAAGTAATTTTGAATATGATTAAAAAGTACTTAAGACTAGCCATCGCAGCACTAATTTTAGGGCTAGCCATTTTTCAGTTTACTGAATCAGAAATCGGAAATGGACTATTTCTAATACTTCTCATGATTTTTCCAATACTTTTCCATTTTAGAAATGAAAGAATTCTCATGGCCTTATGGCAAATAAGAAAGCAAGACTTTGAAAAAGCAGGCAAACACTTAGACAAAATTAAATACCCTGAAAGCACACTTATAAAGGGTCAACTTGCTTATTATTATTTTCTCAGAGGCCTTATGCATTCNCAGACAAACCTTTCAAAGAGTGAATCTTGGATGAAAAAAGCCCTTTCAACAGGCCTTAGGATGAAACAGGATAGAGCTCTTGCCAAAATGCAATTGTCAGCCATGGCAATGACAAAAAGAAAACGTAAAGAGGCCCAAGCTCTNCTTACAGAAGCTAAAAAGCTTGATGATAAAGGATTACTCGGGGATCAAATAAAAATGTTACAACAACAAATGAAAAGAATTTAAAAATTCTTATTTGTTTTTTTTATTACTTGAGGGATTCACTTGCATCGTCAAGTCCTTNCTGACTGCGGCCTTTTCAAATCTTAAGCGGCTATTTTCAGATTCGACAAGTATAGTTTTTTCATCGACATCCAATATCTTACCATGTATGCCGCTTGTTGTAACAATTCGCATTCCCTTTACTAATTGACTTCGAAACTTATTTTCTTCCTTTTGCTTCTTCATTTGTGGACGAATAAAGAAGAAATACATAACAGCAACAATTGCNATTAATGGGAGAAAACTTCCTATTCCTCCTGCCGCTGAATTTGATTGTAAAAATATTGTATTCATAATTTTATTTAGATTGAAAAACAAATTATTTCGCAGCAACTTGCGCTCTAATTTTTAAAATTTTTGTGTTAGGTACGGTATTCGCCGATAATGTCACTGTTTTTTCTTGGCTGCCAACTTTCCCCTTGGAATTAAATTGAACAGATATAACACCCTCACTACCAGGNGCTATGGGCTCGTTTGAATATTTTGGGACCGTGCATCCACAACTACCTTGGGCTGAACTAATAATAAGGGGAGCTTTCCCAGTATTTGTAAATATGAAATCGTGATCCACTACATCGCCATCACTAATCGGACCAAAATTCCATTCTTCTTCTTCAAATGAAAAANTGGGGAGTTCATTTTGAGAAAAAATATCTGAATCATTTATTTTTAAATCTTCTGTTTCGAAGTTCTTGATTTTTGAAGCCGCNTCTGAGCATGAAATGAACAAAACAATCGCAGCAAAAACGGTGAGAATATTTTTCATAAACATATAAATTTGAATTCTGCGAANGTACTAATCAATTAGTCCTCTCCCAACCTTTTTAACTTTACCTTCTTGAATCATGTCACTAATCAAAGAGTCCAACAATCCATTAATAAATCCAGGAGACTTTTCTGTTGAATATTGTTTAGCTAATTCAATAGCCTCATTAATAGTAACCTTAACCGGAACTTCTTGAGCATTGATGACCTCAACGAGAGATTGCTCAATTATACATCTGTCCAGAGGAGCTAATCTTTCATAGTCCCATTTCTCCGACTTGGCGCGCACTCTTTCCATTAAATTTGAGTGGGACTCGAGGCATTTAGTAAATAACATCTGTGCGAAAATTTTATCTTCTTTGTCTTTAAAAAGCTTTACTAAAAGCGGTTTTCCAGTTTTTGCGTTTTGGAGTGTTTGAACAGCCATCATTTGGGCAGCATCAATATCATCCGACCAATGAATATTTAAATCCTCATAATAGCTTTGAATAGATAAATTATTCGCTATCGCATCACTATAAAATTTCTTGAACCAAATAACACTTTCTTGCTCATTTGCGATACTGTTTGAGAGAAACCAATCTGAATGAGCTTCTTTGGACCAAAAGGAAAAAAATGCTCCGCGGATCATATCTATGTCATCATCCCAATTAATTTGATTTTTATCCCAAGCCCTTAGAACCTCTTTATCTAAAACTAATGCCTGCATAAAGGGCATATGAAGCAACGAATCTATCCGTGCTTGTCTTATACGATTCTGGATTTTCTTCGTTTTCTCTATTTCAAGACGTTCTTTTAAAAACGAATGAAAATGCCAAAAAATTTTAAGCTCATATAAATAAAGATTATAAATATTTTGAATACTCTCATCAAGGGCTTTTAATGCAGCTTTTGAATTTTTTTGATCCCCTTGGTAAAAGGAGAAAAGTGCCTGCATGACTTTAATGCGGATATGTCGTCGAGTAAGCATAGAACGTTAATGAGTTTCAAAAATACAATTAAAATCTATCTGATACGTTTTCGAAATTCATTATTTCCTCATTTCTTGGATGACGAAAAGACAAAAAACTTGCATGAAGAGCTATTCCCTTATTCTCCCATTCTTTTCCACCGTAGTGGACATCTCCTAAAATAGGATAACCCCTTTTACTCGATTGTATTCTTATTTGATGATAACGCCCAGTTTTGGGTTCCACCTCACCAATATTTTCATCTATGCGGTTTCCGCTTAAAAAAGCCCTTTTCCCCTCATTAGCTGAGACGATAACACTCTTGAAATTAATAGGATCTTTCTTAAGATAATCCTCCCAATTCCATGATTTCTCATATAGAGGGACATGAGTTTTGAAACGGTATTTCTTTCTAACTACTCTCATTTCAAACTGTTTCATTAAGTGGGTACATGATTTTTTCTTACGAGCCAAAACCACAAGACCGCTTGTGGGCCTATCTAATCTGTGAACGGCCCATGACTTACCACCCCATTCATTTTCAGCCCAATCTTGGAGGTTAGGGTTACCAAGCCTGTCAGGCTCTACCATTAGCATGGTAGGTTTGACTACGACACCAATCAAATCGTCTAGGAATAAAACTTTGGGATCCATTTNGTTTGCATTACTGCGGTATATATTAGCATCATTGCCATACAATAAAAAGCATCCTCAACTGGAATTGTAAATATTCGATATCCTAAAATTTCTAATTCAGAATACCAAACAATNGGGTTATCCAAAAACGAACCTGTTAATAATCCATTAACAATTAAAAAGGGAATCAGCATTATTATAAATGANCTAAAAAAAGATTTGAGCCATTTTACNTTCCATAGCCCAGCTAAAATTAATTCAGTGCCAAGAGTAACACCGACAATTGCAGTGTACATACCTATTTGTTGAATGCTTACATAAATTAAAAATGCTCCAGCCAGAATACTAAATCTATGCATCAATTTGGGAGTAGATTTTATTGGGAAAAAGAGTTGCATAACCTCATATATAAAATAAGACGCAAAAGGAACAACAATAAAAAAAAGAACTTCTTCAACAGGAAGATTTGCTATATATATATCGACTAAATAGTCAGGATTAAACCCCCAATATCCCTCTTGCGTAAACATGATATCCCATGGGATCATTATTGACATTGTTAAAAAGGTCGCTAGTAACATTCTCTTCCATTTCTTGTAATAGGCGATCCTCGGCTCAAATGATCTAGTTAAAGGCCCAAGAAAAACTAAAGCATCTAATAGTAGGTAAAGTCCCTTCATTATGGCTGCTTTTTTGTGCGTTGCGAATTAATTAACTCTCGTGATACCCAAAGTAAACCAAAGTGTTCTGCTCCATGCTGATCTAAATTTTTATGATGCAATTTATGCTTTAGTCGAACTGCTTTGAAATAAGGGTTGGTGGTATTTCGAAGGAATCGAAATCTTTGATGAATAAAAATCTCATGTACTAAAAAGTAAGTCAAACCGTAAGCTGCAATACCATAACCAAATGCAACGGACTCGGAAACTCCATAAATCATACCCAACATGATGCACAACCAACTGGGTATTGCAAAGATCAAAAAGAAAAAATCATTTTTTTCGAAAAAACCTGGCTCTTTGGTATGATGATCCGAATGTAAAAACCACAAGGGGCCATGCATCAAATACTTATGAGCAGCCCATGCTGCTCCTTCCATAGATATATATGCCGTAATTCCAAAGATTAAATCTACTGTAACCATTTTTCTAGATTAGAATTTTATCAATTATTCAATTCTTTTCAAGATCTCTAAAAAATACTTCCATGATTTTTGTACCGATATTATTTCAACTCTCTCGTCAGGTGAATGTGCCCCTCTAATATTTGGACCAAATGAAGTCATTTCCATTCCAGGGGATCGCTCACCGATAATACCACATTCCAACCCTGCATGACAAGCGTTAACATTGGGTTTTTCATTAAAAATTTCAATGTATGTTTTTTTCATCAAATCTGCTAAATATCCAGAGGGAGCGGGTTCCCACCCAGGATAGTTTCCCGAAAAAGAAGTTACAAATCCTGCCATTTTCATATTTCCAGCAATACGATTTGCGCAATCGATTTTTTCTGATTCTGAAGATGATCTTGTTAAGCAAAGAACCTCAGCCTCTTTACCTATGACCCTAACTCTCGCAACATTATTTGAAGTTTGTACCAAGCCCATAACCTCGGGAGACATTCTAATAATTCCTATTGGGCACCCTGCAATTGCTGAAATCAATTTTTGCTGCTGCTCCGGATCAATAACCTCAGGAATATCTCCTTCAAATGAGGCTTCCGAAACGGTTAGTCTAAAATTGGGATCCGTAGTCTTTAACTCTACCTCTAACTCCTTTGCTTGCCCATCTATACAATTAGTAAATGATTCTAGATGCGATTTATCTAACAAAATTTTGGAATTAGCCTCTCTTGGAATTGCGTTACGCAGGTTGCCACCGTCAAAATCAATTAGAAGGGCACAAGATTTTTTTTCAATCTCTCTCAAAACTCTTGCTAGCAGCACATTTGCATTTCCAAGTCCTAAATGTATATCCATACCTGAGTGCCCACCAGTTAAACCTGAAATTGAAATTTCATAGACAACGGGGTCTTCAATTAATACACTTCTACGATTCACTTTCATAAAGGAGGATACATCTATTCCGCCAGCACAGCCAATAGTTAACTCTGTGTCATCCTCAGTATCAATATTTAATAAATATTTACCCTTAAGCCATCCCTGATTTAAACCTAAAGCTCCTGTCATGCCTGTCTCCTCGTCAGAAGTGAAAAGAACTTCTAAAGCTGGATGAGAATAGTTTTTAGATCGAAGTAATGCAATTGCAAATGCGACACCAATACCATTATCAGCACCTAACGTAGTACCTCTTGCCTTTACCCAACCGTCATCAATAAACATGGAAATACCATCTTCATCCCAATTGTGTTTAGTCCCATCATTCATTTGACAGACCATGTCTAGATGTGCCTGAACCACTATCGGAGAAGCATTTTTCTTATCCCCGGTTGCAGGTTTTGTTATTTTGATATTTCCAACTTCATCTCTATCCGTTGGAAGACCTAGTGATCTCCCTATCTCCATAGCAAACGCTTGAACTTTCTCTTCTCTTTTCGATGGTCTTGGCACTTCATTCAATTCACTAAAAGCTTCCCAAACACCTCTAGGCTCCAAGTTTAAAATATCATTCATTAATCCAATTTTTGTGATTCATATTTAACAATTAAACTATCATTTCGGTTCGGTAATTCAAAAGTCGGGATTATATCCAAGCGGTTTACACCGAGTGAATCAAATCTAAATAATATGGAAGATTGATTAATATAACCGTCTCCCTCTTTATGCTTCCATAAATATAATCTTCGTGGGCCAGAATAAGCAGCAGGAATATTACTCTTCATATAGTTTGCAAATACAGCCATATCAAAACCTAACCACTCCCATCTACCAGGAGCATAACCAGAATAACGCTTCAAATATTGAAATACACCTTTGAGCTCAACATAATCTGCTCTTTCAATTTGTGCCCAAACTATGGGTTGACGAAGCAGCAGGTATGAATCCAGAGCATTACTGCTGATATTTGATCCCATAGTCCATAATTCTGTTAACACGGGATCTCGTAATCTAAAAGCACTCAGTACCTGTGCTGCGGTTAGCACATTGTTGTCGAGAAGAACATAGCGAATTAGATAATCACTAGGACCTCTTGAGACCAATTCCTGAAAATCAGTTTCATCGGATATATTTAAGGAAACTAATTCAATAATATCACCACCCATTTCGGAATAAGAGTAAGTAAAAACACTATCTAATCTCATTTTTCTACTCTTTTGAGTTAAAAGCAAAACTGTGATACTACTATCATTATTTTGCCTTTCGATTGCGGCTCGTTTCCCGAGGGATATAGATTCAGCTTTTCTCGAAGAAGCGGCGGCAATTAATTGAGGATTATTTTCTGTATTCACTGATCTTGATACAGGGTTAATAACTGTTATTTTCGACGAAAATTTAGCAAGTATTTCCGATGCATTTGAACGAAACGGGCCAATAATTTTTTCTACAGCTATTGCTTCACATACTCCCAGAAATTCTTTTGGAGACAGTTCAAAAAAAGTTTTATTCGGATCATCCTGAATACGGTATGTATTCTTTTTCTCATTGTGATCAACAACTATCAATTTTATGTTTTCGCCAGATGCATTTAAAGTATCAATAGCTGCTCTGAATCCTGTATAAAATTCCGATGCCATTTTATTGGATGCTATCCAATTATTTTGGCTATTATTAAATACAAGATTTTCTGTTAAACTATCAACAGAAGAGGTATCCAAGATTAAACTAAAAGGAATTGCTACAGCCCACAATCTCGGCTTTTTTATTGAATCATTTATAGTAATACTCGAGTCAGAACTTATTCCATCTTTTGATTTCATCAAAGAGTTTGAAATAAGACTAATTTCAATGGTTTGAAAAATGCTAGCATAGCCATGAGAAGAAATACTCATAGTCAATAAAATCAGAATAATATTTATTTTTATTCCCATTCAATCGTTGCTGGAGGTTTACTACTTATATCATAGACCACACGATTAACACCTCTAACATTATTGATAATTTTATTTGAAACTTCAGATAAAAACTCAAAAGGTAAATGGACCCAATCAGCAGTCATGCCGTCAGTGGACTCAACAGCTCTTAATGCGACCACCTGTTCATATGTACGCTCATCACCCATTACTCCAACGGACTTTATGGGTAATAATATTGCTCCTGCTTGCCACACCGTATCATACAAGTTCGCCTTTCTAAGACTATCAATAAAAATCGCATCAACTTCCTGGAGAATATTAACCCTTTCCCTCGTCACGGCACCCAATATTCGAATCGCCAATCCTGGGCCAGGAAAAGGATGTCTCCCTAGCAGAATATCAGCTAGCCCCAGTTCTTTCCCAACTCTTCGAACCTCATCTTTAAAAAGAGATCTGAGTGGTTCTACGATTTTCAACTTCATATAATCAGGAAGTCCGCCAACATTATGATGAGATTTAATCATTACCGACGGGCCATTGACACTCACGGATTCTATAACGTCTGGATAAATGGTCCCTTGAGCTAAAAAATCAACACCTTTAATCCTCGCTGACTCTTGGTCAAAAACCTCAATAAACGCTTTTCCAATGGCCTTTCGTTTTTCCTCCGGATCATCAATATTATTAAGAGCTGCCAAAAATCTTTTAGATGCATCAACACCAAAGACATTTAAACCAAGACCTTTATATTGATCCAAAACCATTTCAAACTCATTTTTTCTCAAAAGTCCGTTATTGACAAAAATGCAATATAAATTATCCCCAATAGCTTTTGATAAAAGTATGGCAGCTACCGTGCTATCAACTCCACCACTAAGACCCAGTACTACTTTATCATTATTTATGACCTTCTTTAAATCATTGACAGTAGTCTTAACAAATGCCGCTGGAGTCCAGCTCGGTGAACAATTCGATATTTTATAGACAAAGTTCTTAAGAAGTTCCATTCCATGCTCACTATGATGGACTTCTGGATGATATTGTATACCATATGTGTAATGATCATTAAATCGGAATGACGCAATTTCAACATCCTCTGTTGAAGATTCAATACTACAATTCTTGGGTAGATTTGTTATCGTATCGCCATGACTCATCCAAACAGATGAGCCATTCGGAACCCCACCTAAGAGGCCAGATTCTAAGTTTATTGAATTAATTCTCGCTCTTCCATACTCTCTATGCTTTGAAGCAGCTACTTTACCACCAAAAATTTTTGCTAAATACTGCGCACCATAACATACACCTAAAACTGGAACAGTTCCTATAAAATTCGATAAGTCAGGTTTTGGTGCATCTATATCCAAAGTTGAAAACGGAGATCCACTTAAAATTATTCCTTTAAATTTTTCAGAACCAGATGGTATGCTATGAAATGGGTGTATTTCACAGTAAACATTTAATTCTCTTACTCGACGAGCAATTAATTGAGTGTATTGTGACCCAAAATCTAGAATTAAAATAGCATCCTCCATAGAATGCAAATATACCATCCTACTCCTCTAGAATCCATATGAATCCATTGTTTTGAACAGTGAATGCATCGTAGTATTTAGAACCTGTGAATGATCCAAAATTATATACTAAGTCCAATACGGTCCAATGTCTTTCCTGCAGCTTGTCATTGGGGTGATGCTGATCTCGAAATTCTTTAAATTTCTTTAAATCATCATCATTTCTCTTTATGATATTCCTTCGTATCCTTTTATTCATTCTTTTTTCATCATTCTTAATTCTCTGCAGCCATGATTTGCCCGATTCTTGAACTCCAAGCTCCTGATTATACTCTCTTTCCATAACGATTTTTGCAGCTTCATAGAGGGGATATGAATATTCCTCTATTATACCTTGAGTCTTTAAAAAATTTTCACGAAAATCCTTTTTTGATATCCAGTAATGAACATCATCATTGGATATTTTTTTCCATTTTTTTGAGATTGACTTTGTCCACCATGAAAATGATGTTCTCGGCATAATTCTAATTCTCTGCTTTCCCATTTTTTTAAAGTAGGGAATCAATTGAAGCCAATATTCAACTTCCCCAAACCCTCCGATGTATGACATATTTGGCAAAATAAACTCCTGATAAATCGGTCTTAATAAAGCATTTGGACTTATTCTTTCTGGGTGTAATTCAATCTCTTCTATTAAGTCTTTTGGTGACCAAATTATTCCATCTGAGTAATAATTTCCATTTTCAAAATTTATCCGAGTACGCCGACCGTCCTTTAGATAAAACATCATTGATTTATTGAAAGGAACAGGAGGTGTTCTTTTTGCATTATCCCAGATTGAAGTATCTCCAGAATTATATAAACTTTGGGTTAGTATTTCATCTCTCCATAAATCTAACGCCATATCCTTTAAACGCTTATCCGATGCATCAATACAAAGAACCTCTGGATGCATTTCATGAATCAATCTTCTGGTTGCGTCTGCAAGACTTCCACCTTTGGTGTAAGCTATTTGAAACTTCTCTAAAAGCTCATTTAATGGTTGATTAGATCCCAATTTTTCAATCATTTCTTTTATTACGTCCTTCGCGATATTGGCAGGCAAAGAACCAACAGATCGTCCTTTGAATGATTTCTGAATTGAAAACTTATGATCTTGAAATTGAAGATGCCTAATTTCCTCATAATCATGATCCTCAGTAGCCATCCAAAATATTGGAATAACAATAGCATTATGCTCCTGACACAAAAAATTAGAAAAATACTGNGTCTCTTTAATTTTAGAATGAACATACAAAGGGCCTANNCCNAGACAAAGTTGATGNCCACANGTTACCGTCACNGAGGCGGNNTTNAGGATNTTATTAATATTTGATATNANGTTTTTATCCTCNGGCCATTCCNGATATTGATCTTTTAGGACTTGAGCTAATATCTTTCTCTTTTTTAAACCATAACTAATGCCTCTTTCAAGAATATCTTTCTTCGTTATTTTTTGAAAAAACCTTTCATTTTTAAAATCTGTATTAATCCTTGACATAACCCATTTACCATGTGGATTGTGCTTATTATCTGGAGAAAAATAATTCATGATGGTTTATAATAATATTTTCTGGGCTCTAAATCATTATTTGCAAAGGCCCTTAGTAATATCCTCTCGATTAATGCATCCTCTTCGTGGACTTCTGGAAGATACTTATTTCTAAGTGAAATGTTCCACCAATTTGCCGTAATACCCCATATAATGGCATTAAATCGATTTCTATAACTCTTAATAATTTCAAAAACTGTCATTTCGGTCTCGCGAAAAATCAGCTTAGAAAGTATCTGCCCTTCGGAAATAGTCAGTTTATGCAGTTCTGGCTCAAAGCGTTTTTTTAAGAATTTATAGTATTTCCGTGTCAATTTTTTTCTTTTTACACGTCTATTTTCTATGGATAGCTTTTGATTCAAAGTATCTAACCTCTCACCTACACCTTTTGCATATGGGTATACTTTTATGACTCTATGCCTTAGAATATAATATTTTTTTCGTGCATCTGGATTAGAAAAAGTTGGCTTTTCAAGAACAAGAATATCATCCAAGAAAACCCATGGGATTGTATCATTTTCGATGATGGTATATCCGGATTCTCTCTGACCATAGTCAATTTGATTTTGCCCCAAAGCGAACTTGGTTGAGAGAAGAAAAAATATGAAAATATTGAAACTTATTCGAAACGAGATCTCCATCTGGAATTCGTATTATTCGATTCATTTATGTAATTCATTTTTGTGCCTTCATGTTTGTGTAAAGCCAAAGCAATCTGACAATCGTCCTCCGACTCTAATTGGTCAGAATTATAATTTCTTTCAACGAAATGAGTATTAAACTCACCACTTAAAAAATCTGGATGATTCATAACAAATTTCCCGAAAGGAAGTGTTGTTTCAACACCAATTATTACATAATCATCAATAGCTCTTTTCATTCGATCTATGCAGGATTCTCTGTCCTGAGCATGCACGATAAGTTTGGCAATCATTGGATCATAGTGAATTGAAATTTCCATCCCCTCTTCTATTCCATCATCTACCCGAACACCAGGCCCTTGAGGGCGTCTATAAACCTCTAGAAAACCTGTGTCTGGAGAAAAATTATTCCGACAATCTTCAGCATAAATTCTCAATTCCATTGCATGTCCTCTTGAGATGACATCCACTTGATTGAATGACAGTTGTTCGCCCATAGAAATTCGCAATTGTTCTTTAACTATATCCACACCTGTAATTAATTCGGTTACAGGATGCTCAACCTGGAGTCTCGTATTCATTTCTAAAAAATAAAATGAACCGTTAGTGTCGCAAATAAACTCTACAGTTCCTGCGTT
The DNA here is from genome assembly GCA_002682945.1 of Cryomorphaceae bacterium. GTDB lineage: Bacteria > Bacteroidota > Bacteroidia > Flavobacteriales > Schleiferiaceae > TMED14. Next base: position 16,556 of record NYSL01000021.1, read on the forward strand.
TACATAACCACAGGACTTTGCAGCATTAATGGCAGCAAGACCCATTTCTTCTCGCAATTTAGTGCTAATAAGACTACTAGGAGCCTCTTCAACTACCTTCTGATGACGTCTCTGTATGGAGCAATCTCTCTCCAGCAAGTGAACAAAATTTCCAAAGCTATCTCCTAGGACCTGAATCTCAATATGACGAGGTGAAGAAATGTATTTTTCTATAAAAACCTCATCATTACCAAAAGACTTAAGGGCTTCATTTTTCGCCAAGGGAAACATCTCTTTTAGCTCCTTTGCCGAATTAGCTATTCTCATTCCCTTTCCACCTCCTCCCGCAGAGGCCTTTATCATTATTGGAAATCCAATTTTCTTTGCTTCAAGAATTGCTGAATCAATATTTTTGATAGAAAAATTTGTCCCAGGAATTAAAGGGACATTAAAATCTAAAACGGCCTTTTTCGCCGATAATTTATCCCCCATAACACTGATTGAATTCGAATCGGGCCCCACAAATATCAGACCTTCTTTAATAACTCTTTTTGCAAATTCAGCATTTTCGGATAGAAACCCATAGCCTGGATGAATTGCTTCTGCTTTGGATTTTTTCGCAACTTGAATAAGTTTCTCAATATCTAAATATGACGAGCCACTTGGCGCTTCACCAATAAGATAGGATTCATCAGCTCGATAAACATGCGGAGCATTCTTATCAGCTTCCGAATGAACGGTAATAGTTCGGATTCCCATCTCTCGGGCTGTCCTTATAATCCTCAAGGATATTTCTCCTCGGTTTGCAATAAGTAAACTTTTAATTTTTCGCATCAATTTTTTAATTACACGATAAAATAACTTAAAAATTTTAAATCAATAATTCCTTACAAAGTAACTTAAATCTGCAATGGTGAAAATAATTAACTCTCAATATTAGAGCTTAATACGGCATCTAATTGAGATTCCATTGTCCTTAAACGATCTAAAACAGCATCTGAATCTTTGGACGAGTCATCATTTGTTTTTGACAACATCTGATTAGCCATTTGCAATGCTGTCATTGCCAGCGCATCTTGCTTATCACTAACTGCATATTTTTCTTCAAATCTATCCACAGCTTGGCGAATGATAACGACGGCCTTACGAACTTGTTCCTCATCCTTCCTATCAATAGTCAAAGGGTAAGATCTATTGGCGATATTCACTTTAATCTTTAATGGCTCACTCATAATTTGATTACTTAAAGGACTATATATTTAATTGAGCAAGACATTTATTAATATCTTTTATCCAGTCGTTAAGTTGTTCTTTCATGGCAGATCTATCTTTTTGGTTTCCATCAAATGCAATGATTAAGCGCAACTCTTCTATTTGACTTACTAAATCTGAATTTTTTTTGCGTTCAAGCTCTAGATGATCTGACAACTCTTGTATTCTATTATTCCTCTCTCCGAGACTTTTTTGAACATTTCGGTAAACATCTATAAGTCTATGTACTTGATTTTGAATATTTTGAACTTTATCTATTGTAGAAGACATTTAAGAAAATTTTGATTTAACAAACATAACTAATCTGACATCCATTTCCTATCTTTCGGCATGGCCTTTAGATTCATTATTGTTTTTGCTTTGCTTAGCAAAGCGCTTTTAGCTCAAGTGGATTTATTCGACTATCAGCCCATAGATTTGAAGCCTAACCTTGCAGGGAGCTTTGGCGAGCTCAGAAACCATCACTTTCATTCAGGTGTAGACTTGAGGACAAAAGGTAAAGTCGGACAACCAGTCCGAAGTGTTCAAGAGGGTTACCTAAAACGACTAGTGGTTAAACAGGGCGGCTTCGGAATGGCATTATACATCTCTCATCCAAGCGGTCATACCTCGGTATATGCACACTTAGATCGTTTTCAAAAGTCATTCCATGACTTGCTTTTAAAACAATCTTTCAAAACCAAATCAAATCTTATCGATCTATATTTTAAAAAAGACGATTATCGCATTAATGCCGGAGATACAATTGGATGGTCAGGAAATTCAGGTAGCTCATCAGGACCGCATTTGCACTTTGAATGGAGAGATAGTAAAACTCAAGAACCACTAAACCCTGTGGACTATGGTCTTGAAATCGGTTCAGATATAGTAAATCCAAATATCATTGCAATTCATACCAAAGCAGGTCAGAGGGTAAACAGTATTTGGACTGACACACTAATCATTGCGGATTGGCAAGATATTGGCGTAGAAATATTAGAGCAACAAATCCCAAAAGGTCCAAAACTCGGAATAAAATCAATGTCTGCATGGATTGAAGATATCAATGAGCCTAACCGACAAGAAGATCCTGATTTTTCTTGGGAAATGGAACGGTTCTCATTTTCCGATACCAGAGGTTCAGACGGACATATGCAGCATGATATTCACAGTAAATTGGGGATTAGAACTTATCGAATTGCTCCAGTATCTCAGCCTGCAAAAATTTGGAAAAACTCTTATTCATTTCCAGAAAATGGAATTTACGAGTTAACAATTATGATAGAGACAATGAGTGGACAAAAAACTGTTTCAAAAGGCCCAGTGCTAAAAAATTCCTCTAATTCTCTCTGGGAAATTATCTCCAAAACTAGCTCTCCTTTAGATTGGACATCACCTAATGGAGAAATTGAAGCTAGAAATCTAAAAATTTCATGGAGTGAGAATTCATTTATGGAACCAATGAAACCCAAAATTGTCTATACCACAGCTAGTAAAAAACCAAAATGGATTTGTAGCCCAGACTTACCTGTAACAAAATCATTAAATTACTTTTGGACACCCCCGTTAGACTACCCAAAGACACTAAGACATAAAACCGTTTTAATTGGTAGAGACCCAAGAGGAATTTCAAAAGTTGTTGGTCGGCCGACAGAGGATGGCAAAATACTTTTTAAAATGAAATTATGGGGTGAGACCTATGTATCCTCGGATAATAGCCCACCTAAAATCTATTTTATTGGAAAGAAAATCTTTCAAAACCAGGAAGCTTTTTGCTTCAAACTTTATGATGAATTATTAGATATCAAAAACTACAGAGTTAAACTAAATAATTCATGGCAATGGGCATATTTTGATGCCAAAAATAAAAATTTATTAATCCCCATTAATTCAAAAATAAAGATTTTCAATTTTGAAATTTTTGCTGAAGATGAAGCCCTTAACAATATTACCTTTAGACAATTAATTCAATTATAAATGCGGAATCTCTTTTTTTTTGTTTTAATTATCTCCACCTACTTATGTGGTGCCCAAAACCAAGCAGTTCAAATCAGCGGTGTGGCGTTAACAGCAGACTCTGCTAAAATTCCTATTCCTAATGCTAAATTTCAGGTGAAAGGTAGAAAGTTTACCACCGAATCTGGCGCGGATGGATTTTTTAGCCTTACTGCTATTCCTGGCGATAGTATTTTTATTACCCGATTTGGGTTTGAGAGAAGTAAGCTACATATTCCAGATACGCTAAGTGGTGATTCATATATTGCTCTTGTTTCCATGGAATTATCAACTACTGAACTTGATGAAGTAACTCTATACCCTTGGCCCAGGCCTGAAAATTTAAATCGAGAACTATTATCGATGACAATAGAAACGACAGATCGGGATATTGCTCTTAGAAATCTAGCGATTCAATCGCTTAAAGAACAAGCAAAAGTCATGGGCATGGATGCGGGAGAAATATCAAATTACATCATGAAATCTCAATCTCAAACCATTCATGACGCCAATAGATATTATGGAGCAAGTGGCGGTGCAGCTATTTTGGGTAGATTATCAAATCCTTTCGCTTGGTCACAGTTTTTTCAAGCTCTCAAACGCGGAGATTTCAAAAATTAAATATGTTTTTGAGTACTTTTTTTCTTACTGCTTTCGTAAGCTTATCCACAATAAATGACACTATTCCAAACACAACACGCTTAATCGAAGTTGAAGTAAAAGATAAAAGAAAAAATCAAGAGTCAATACTATCAATTAATCCCTCCGCACTTAATTCTATTGGGAATGCGGGAGAGTCGGTTGAAAGTGTTGTTAGAACCTTAGCTGGAGTTGCCGGAAGTGATGAGCTATCCAGCCAATACAGTGTTAGAGGAGGAAATTTTGATGAAAACCTTTTAATTATCAATGGGTTTGAAATTTATAGACCGCAACTAGCGAGAAGTGGTCAACAAGAAGGCCTAAGTGCGATAAATCCAGATATGGTTCGACAACTTGAGTTCTCTGCAGGTGGCTTTAGCTCGAGCGAAGGTGACAAGCTATCTTCCGTATTGAAATTAGAGTATGGTATTGCAAATACAGGTGAGTCCAACTTTCGTACTCGAGCCGGTATTTATTCTGGGAGATTTTTTGCAAGCTATCGAAGTCCAAAATCCAATAATGCAGAAAACAGAATTAAATCAAATGGGGGTGTAGGAGTTAGATATCGAAGCAATTCACCATTCATTAATACTGGTGATTCAAGAGGAGATTTATTTTCAGCATCATACGACATTCAGTTTGTTGAAAATTTTTACACAAAAAAATGGCATCATGAATTCTTGGGAATTGCTCAGTTAAGCAATTTTACTTTGAATCCAGTCAGCCGTGTGACAGAATTCGGCACAGTAACTGATGTTTTGAGACTCAACGTCAGTATGAGAGGCAAAGAGAGCTACTCTTACAACAATGCTTTTTCAGGATGGAGAAGTACATTTCGACCCAATAAAAAGCTAAATATTTTCGCTGAAGGTTCGTTAATTCAAGCACTCGAGTCCGAAAATGCAGATGTTATTTCTGCCTATTTATTAGGAGAAGTCAACAATAACATGGGCTCAGACGATTTTGGGGAAATTTCATATCAAAGAGGATCAGGAGGTCATCAGCGTTTTGCAAGAAATTATCTTTTCGCAAGAGAGTCACACTTTGCAATCGGTGGCACATTAGATTTAAATAACATTAATATGGATTTTGGAATCGGAAGCCGGCTCCAATTCGGTCTAGATAGGCTTTATGAATGGGTTAACCTTGACTCTGCTGGTTATAGCCTTGCTCACAACCCTACACAGGTTACTCTCACCTCTGAGGATACTTTATTTGAATTCAAGGAATATCTCAATCTATTTCAAGTCACGACGAGTGAAGGAGAACTAAATAATCTCAAAAATTATGCATTCTTTCGCATCAACGGCGTGGACAAAATCAAAAATTCCTCCATTTATTGGGATGCTGGATTTCGACTTTTACATGATAGCAGAAGTAACGAAATGAGAATATGCCCAAGATTGAGTTTTAAACATTGGGGTTCAAATGGTATTGTTTGGGATCTCAAATTGGGGTCTTATGCTCAAACTGCCAGTGTGAGAGAATTGAGAGATTGGCGTAATTCTAAACTTATAACGAATAGCAAAATGCAACATGCATGGCACAGCATCTTTGGTGCTGAGAAGAAATTTCTTTCACGTGACAGGCCTTTTTTCTGGAGAGCTGAGGTATATTATAAATTCCTAGATAATGCTTTCCCATTTGAACAAGATGGAATGCGGGTAAGATACTTGGGTAATGGACCTGGAATAGCAAGAGTTTTTGGCTTGGATAATAGAGTCCATAGCCAATGGTTGCCTGGCACTGAATCTTGGGTTTCACTTTCTCTTTTTCGATCTCAAGAAAAATTTGAAGATATATGGTCTCGCAGGGGCAGCGATTACAGATATGCCTTCTCTCTGAGGATTGAAGATGCTTTAAAAGGATTTACAAATGATAAAGTTTATCTCCAAGTTTCGATTACTGGAGGCTTCCCATTCGGATCTCCGCTGAGTTTCTCAAAACCATTTAAAGCACCTCCGTATAGAAGAATGGATCTTGGGTTTCAGCATATTTTTAATTCTAAATCGAGTGTATCTATTGAAGTTTTTAACCTACTTGAAATTCGAAATACTGCAAGTTATTTTTGGATAATGGATATTTCCACGGCGCGTGAATATGCGGTTCCTAACTATCTGACGAACCGATTAATAAATTTCATCTATCAATACCAATTCTAGTGCGCATAGTAGAACAGATACCTCATTCAAAGTTTCGTATTGTTTTATATACTACAGAAGTCTATTTCATAATTGAAATAGAAGCAGGACCTATGCGTCAGGCATATAAATACCATAAGGATAAGTATCCTGATGTCCCCAGCGTAAAAAAGACATTAACGGATGATTGGCTAGAAAAATTGAGAGTTTGCTTCAACAAAATGTATACTGATTGGCCTGCACATTCAAACTAAGTCGGATCAAAAGCATACTCATCGACTTTCATACTTCCGGACAACACTCTCGATGATATCCAAAGCCTGAAACATTTCATCCTTTGTGATTACTAAAGGGGGGGCGAACCTGATTATATTTCCATGAGTNGGCTTTGCTAAAAGACCCATTTCTTTGAGTGAAATGCACATATCCCATGCAGTTTTGCTTTGATCTGAGTCATTAATGACAATAGCATTTAATAACCCTTTTCCACGTATTAAAGAGATAATTTCACAATCTTTCAAACGAGANNTAAGTTCATTTCTAAATAATTCACCCAGCATCTCAGCATTTTCTGCTAAATTTTCCTCAATCACAACCTCGATGGCAGCTTTTGCAACTATACAAGCAAGCGGGTTTCCTCCGTATGTAGAGCCGTGTTCTCCTGGCTTGATACAAAGCATTACCTCATCATCAGCAAGAACTACAGATACCGGATAAACACCTCCGGATATAGCCTTTCCAAGTATTAAAATATCCGGACGAGCATCTTCAAAATCTGTAGCTAACATCTTACCAGTTCTTGCAATACCGGTTTGAACCTCATCAGCAATAAATAACACATTATACTTTGAGCAAAGAGCTCTNACACCCTCNAGGTATCCTTCATCAGGAACAACAACACCTGCTTCACCTTGGATCGGCTCTACCATAAAAGCTGCAACATTTGGATCCTTTAATTCACTTTCAAGAGATTCCAGATCATTGTATGGAATTAAATCATAACCNGGCATATANGGNCCGAAGCCTTCATAAGAGATGGGGTCATCNGAACTAGATATTGCCGCCAGAGTTCTACCCCAGAAATTTCCTTTAGCAAATAGAATCCTTGCCTTATTCTCCGGAATGCCCTTTTTCAGGTAACCCCATTTTCGTGCTAATTTATTTGCAGTCTCCCCTCCTTCTACCCCCGTATTCATNGGTAGNACCTTATCATANCCAAAAACTTNGGTCATATATTTTTCAAACTCTCCTAAAATNTTATTGTGAAATGCTCTAGATGTCAGAGTTAAAAGAGATGCCTGATCATTAAGAGCCTTTATTATCTTCGGGTGGCAATGGCCTTGATTTACAGCAGAATAAGCAGATAAAAAATCAAAATATTTTTCACCTTCAACATCCCACAAATGGACACCCTTACCTTTTTTGAGAACAACAGGTAAAGGGTGATAATTATGCGCGCCATATCTATCCTCTAACTCTATAAATTTCTGGGAGTTCATTTTGTAGTATTTAGATTCAATCCAAAGATAAGCCCTATAAAGACCAGTATCTTTACTGTATGATAATTAAAAATGTTGTTATTAAAAGAGCTGGGGCAAAAGGGATTTCTATTGGCCACTCTCCTGAGGGTAAAACATTATTAGTTCGAGGAGCTGCTCCAGGAGATGTTGCAGATGTAAGNATTATAAAAAAAAGAAAAAAGCATCTTGAATGTATTACTGAAAATATAATTCAACCTGGTCCAGACCGGAGAGATCCATTATGCAAACACTCTGAGATTTGNGGTGGGTGCAACTGGCAACATGTGTATTATTCAGCTCAATTGAAATACAAAAGTCAAGAGGTTAAAGACAATTTAGAAAGAATTGGTAAACTTGAAAGCGGGAAAATTCTCCCAATCATAAGTGCTCCAAACGAATATCGTTATAGAAATAAACTAGAGTTCAGTTTTTCATCAAATCGATGGTTATCGCTTGAAGAAATAAATTCTGAAAAGAAAATAGAATCAAGAAATGCCTTAGGCTATCACGTACCAGGAATGTGGGATAAAATTATTGATATCGAAGAATGTCATTTGCAGCAGGAACCTTCAAACTCGATAAGGTTATTTGTAAAAAATTACGCATTAAATAATGGTCTCACCTTCTTCCACCCAAGGGATAAAAAGGGCCTCCTAAGAACAATGATGCTGAGATCTTCATCAGAAAATAAATGGATGTTCGTATTACAATTTTTTGAAGATCCCGAAAATGAAGGTCTAAAATTACTGGAGGCAGTGAAACTAAATTTTCCACAAATTGTAAGTATTTATTANGCTCATAATACAAAAGGAAATGACTCGATTTATGACTTGGATTTAATACTTTTCCATGGAAAGTCGTCACTAGTAGAGAAAATGCCTTCAGTTACATCCAAAGGAAGGACACTCTCCTTTAAAATTGGCCCTAAAAGTTTTTATCAAACTAACTCCGCCCAGGCGCACACGCTTTACTGTGAAGTTCTTAAAATGGCTAAAATAAAATCTAACGAAGTTGTCTATGATCTTTATACGGGGACTGGAACTATAGCTTTATTTATGGCACAAATAGCGAAAAAAGTTGTAGGAATTGAGAGTGTTCAAGAAGCCATTGATGCCGCAAAACAGAATGCTCTGGATAATAATATTGTGAATACGGAATTCATTGTTGGAGATATGAGAGAGGTATTTAATGAAACACTATGGAGCGAGCATGGAAAACCTGATGTTCTTATTACTGATCCCCCAAGAGATGGCATGCATNCAAAAGTTGTTCAGAAATTACTAGATCTCAAAATACCAAAAATTGTCTACGTTTCATGTAATACTGCNACGCAGGCAAGAGATCTTGATTTAATGCAAGGAGAATATCAAGTAGAATCAGTTCAACCGATCGATATGTTTCCTCAGACACATCACATAGAAAATATTTTATTGCTGAAATTGAGGTCGAATTAAGAATAAATTTAATTTTATCTTTAAGAGAATATTTTAGACCACGGTATGAAAGAACGTACACTTATACTTGATCCGACGAAATTAGAAAGGGTAATCATGAGAATGGCTTGGCAAATCCTTGAGTTAAATTCTCAAGAAAAAGATTTTTATCTGGTCGGAATTAGCAAGTCTGGTTACAAACTTGCTCAAAGACTCATAAATTGTTTGTCTAAAATTTATGATGGGGATATTCGCTTGGGAGAAATTTCTATCAACAAGAAAAACCCTCCTAAAGGACCTACAAAATGCGATCTAGGTCCTGAAGATTTCAACGGGAAGTCTGTGGTTATAGTTGATGATGTTCTTAATTCAGGGGCAACACTTATTTATGCAGTAAAGTATTTTTTAGCTGCANAGACAAAAAATCTTTCAACAGCAGTNTTAATTGATCGAAATCATAAGAAGTACCCAGTNAAAGCCGATATAAAGGGTCTAAGCTTAAGTACAAGCTATCAAGATAATGTTGAAGTGAGCTTTGGGGATAAAGCTGCTGTATACCTAGTCTAAGCTTTGTAAACTTTCAATAAGTTCTTTTTCCCAACCTGTTTTTTCTGTATCACACATGATATCACATTGCTCATAAAAAGCTCGCCGTTCAAAAAGATGCTTGGCGACAAACTCGGAGATATTCGCCTTATTAACTCCTTTTAAAAGAGGGCGATGGATCATTTTATCGTTTAAAATTCTAGATACTAAAGTTGNGATTTTCGCTTTTAAATACACCGTAGTCCCGTTGAGATTCATCCATTTCATATTTTCNTAATAGCATGGCGTCCCTCCTCCAACCGAAATTATTCCGGATCTTCCCTCAAATAGTCTTAATTGTTCCTTTTCTGCTTTTCGAAAAGNCAATTCACCCTCTTTCTCAAAAATCTCATCAATATTTTTTCCTAGTGATGAGGATATACAATCATCTAAGTCGAAATAATCACTATTTAAGTAATCACCTAAAACCTTTGCCAACCTTGTTTTACCCGACCCCATGTAACCTATAATAAAAATTGGTTTCCTCATACCTAAAAATATTGCTCAAAACAAAAGTACAGCAACAATTAAATTAAAGTTTCTATCTATATTTGCAGCCTTATTTGAAAAAATAATGACTCGATAGCTCAGCTGGTAGAGCAATACACTTTTAATGTATGGGTCCTGGGTTCGAGCCCCAGTCGGGTCACATTTTTTCATTAGCCCTGGTGGTGAAATTGGTAGACACGCCACCTTGAGGGGGTGGTGACCTTCGGTTGTGCTGGTTCGAGTCCAGTCCAGGGCACTATTAATTCTTTTTTGAAAGCCNNTCCTCTATCAAGCAAAAAGGGGCTAACGAACAAAGACCCTGAACTAAAATTGATCTAAAATGTTCTCATTACAGATGAACAAATTCTTAATTTTTTTCTTTTCACTCAATATTTTGACCCAATGTCAATCCCAAACGATAACCAAAATGGATAATTTTAAGCCACCTATTCAAAAAAGCGATTCAGAATGGCTTGAAAAACTGGGCCCTGAGCGATTCCGGATTTTAAGAAAAAAAGGAACTGAATATCCTGGCTCTGGAGAATATGATAAAAATTATAAAAAAGGAACATATAGCTGCGCAGGATGTGGAAGTAAATTATTNACCTCAGAATCAAAATTTGANGCACATTGTGGTTGGCCAAGTTTTGATAAAGANATTATACCAGGGGCCATCACAGAAATCAGAGATTTTAGTGCGGGTATGATAAGAACGGAAATTTTATGTACCCAATGCGGAGGACATCTTGGTCATGTATTTAACGACGGACCAACCGAAACAAAGCTCCGATATTGCGTCAATAGCCTAAGTATGAGCTTTGAGGAAAAGTAATTATTTTAGATATTACTGTTAATCGACGTAATTATTTCTTTTTGATACAAAGTAAATCTTTCATTTTTCAAATAGCTTGCATAACGGTATTCCAAACCTATATTTGCACCCCTCCGGGAGATTAGCTCAGCTGGTTCAGAGCACCTCGTTTACACCGAGGGG
>NYSL01000022.1 GCA_002682945.1 Cryomorphaceae bacterium
ATTTTTAGGTTGTGCTCAAATACAATGGCAGCATAGCCTAAAATAAATACCAACGTCATCAATACTGTCATTTCTATTATGATTTTTATCTAATATTTAGGTCCATGAACAATTTTAGAAATGCTAAAGTACTATTCTAAGATGTGTCCTCGTCATTTTTGTACTACTTTTTTGACAAACATTATGCCATCGCTTGAATCACTACTCCCCCCCGTTACTGATGATAGCACATTAACTTCTCCGCGAAGTTTTTTAATTCCCAAAAATGCAAAGCAAATAGCTTCTTTCTGATCAACAATTTCTTTTTTTGGAACAAATATTTCACCCTTGAAGTAATGACCAATTCGCTTTAATAGATGTGAATTCCAAACTCCACCTCCTGTGACAAATATTTTTTTTGCATTGATATCTTTAATTCCTTTATTTATTGCCCAAGCGCAATGCTCAGCTGCTGTAGCTAGAGCATCCTCTATTTTTGGAATCTCAAGTAAGATAGGATAGGCGTGCCTCATCGCCCATTCCCAACTCAGGCTTTTGGGAATTGATGAATTGTAATATGAAAGATTATTTAGTTTATTAAGTTCTTTTTTCTTAACATTTCCTTGGGCGGCTAGTTTGCCATTATCGTCATAAGATTTTCCGATTTTTTTAGTTAATTCGTTGAAAATTATATTGCAAGGAGCTAGGTCAGTGGCATATCGTATTCCTTTACTATCCCAGCTTGCGTTTGCAAATCCACCTAAGTTGAGACAGATGGGATATTCGTGAAAAAGGAACATGTCTGCCAACGGAACTANGGGGGCGCCCTGACCACCTCTTTTAACATCTGCNGACCTGAAGTCNCAAACTACAGGAATGTCNANATNAGTNGTTAATTCANANGTATTTCCGATTTGCTTGGTTACTCTCATTTNAGGATTNTGTCTTACNGTATGCCCATGGCAGCAGAAAATCTCTGCTTGAGGTATGTTTTTCGGNAAGCGNTCAAGAAAATTNTTAGCTTTTAAACTTATCCATTGTGCATAATTTTTTGATATTTCTTCAANTTTATTTTTATTCGAAAGGGTGTAAGCGGTNAATAATTTTTNTTCCCAACCGGTTTTAAAATATGATATAAATTCNGTTGATTGAACANNAAATTTCCAAAAAGAATTTTTATTTGANGGAGGGGTGAAGGTTACTAAAGCTAGATCAAGTCCATCTAATGAAGTCCCCGACATACAGCCTANGGCAGTAATTGCCTCATTAGGGCTCTTTTTAAATTTAAAATCTTCAGATTTATCGAATAGAGTCATATATCTCAAATCTACTAAACATAATAAGATTGATTTTAACTNGATATATCGTGAGGCCCTTCATTCGTATTTTTGTCTAAACTGATTCAATTTTCCAAATCTGATCTAATTATGAATTTTAACTTATCGGAAGAACATTTATTAATTCGCGATACTGCAAGGTCTTTTGCTCAAAAGGAACTTATGCCNGGAGTTATTGAAAGAGATAATAATCAGCAATTTCCATCTGATGGAGTAAAAAAAATGGCTGAATTAGGCTTTTTAGGGATGATGACAAGCCCAAACTNCAAAGGGGGGGGGATGGATACCATCTCTTATGTTTTAGCAATTGAAGAAATATCAAAATGTGATGCCTCCGCTGCGGTTATAATGAGTGTTAATAATTCATTGGTATGCTGGGGTTTGGAGGAGTATGGTACGGATGAACAAAAAACCAAGTATTTAACTAAACTCGCATCTGGAGAGTTATTAGGAGCATTTTGCTTAAGTGAGCCAGAAGCGGGAAGTGATGCTACGAGTCAAAAAACAACAGCTATTGACATGGGTGATCATTATTTATTAAATGGAACAAAAAATTGGATAACTAATGGTTCAAGCGCTTCGATATATCTGGTAATGGCTCAAACGGATGTTTCTAAAGGTCATAAAGGAATAAACTGCTTCATCGTAGAGAAAGAAATGATGGGTTTTCAAGTTGGAAAAAAAGAGGATAAGCTCGGGATTCGAGGAAGCGATACCCATTCAATTATGCTAACTGATGTTAAAGTTCCAAAAGAGAATCGGCTTGGAGAGGATGGATTCGGATTCAAATTTGCGATGAGAACTTTATCAGGAGGAAGAATAGGAATTGCTGCCCAGGCTCTTGGAATTGCCTCAGGTGCTTTTGAACTATCTGCGAAATATGCAACTGAACGAAGATCTTTTAATAAAAAAATTGGTGANCATCAAGCAATAGCCTTCAAACTTGCTGATATGGCAACTAAAATTGAGGCAGCAAGACATTTAGTTTTAAAAGCTGCTTGGTTAAAGGATAACAACCAACCATATTCGAAAGAGTCAGCAATGGCAAAACTTTACGCCTCAGAAGTTGCTATGGAGGTTACTATTGAAGCCGTNCAAATTCATGGAGGATATGGATTTGTAAAAGAATACCATGTAGAAAGGCTTATGCGAGACGCTAAGATTACTCAAATTTATGAGGGGACTTCTGAAATACAGAGAGTTGTCATTTCAAGAGACATATTGAGCCAGGCTGAAAAAGAGTAATATGGTTTTCGGGAAATCTTTATTTTTCCTTTACTGGGATCTCTAATTTATTCAAATAGCTTGCAAGCTCAACGGTTAAATCCATGTTTNCTTTTGCGTAGAGCAGATTAGACTCGTAAATAAGTACAATATCCAAGTCTAGATCATCCTTCATTTTATCGATAGCTTGATCAACTTGGCTTTTAACAAATGTATTCATCTCTAACTCTTCTTGTTGTAACTCTCCACTCCTCTGCTGCTCCAAGGCTTGGTATTGCTGTTGAATTCTTTGAAAATCAAGTTGAGCTCTTTCTAATTCTATTTTGGNTAGATTTGGAGCTGCTTGTTGCAGAACTTCATATTCGGTCTGAATATTTTGCTGACTCCTGATGAGTTCAGCTTCCATTTTTTTTGCTTTGGCTTCAATTTCTTTTACAAGCACACCGTGGTAATCATATAGCTTGGTCAAACTATCCAAACGTACAAAGCCAATGTTCATTGCATCAATGTTTGCAGCCATATTTTGTTTTCTTGATTCGTTATCGCAAGATGCGGAGACAAATAAAAATAATGTAACGATTATTAAGTGATATTTTTTCATGTTGGCGAAATTAATCAAAAGTGTTCAGCAATTGTAGAATTTATTAAAAGATCTTCTGCAATATTGGGAATTGTCACTCGCAAGGACGATTCTCTTTCCATTTCTCTTTGAATGGCAACTAATGCCTCTGGATTTCTTGCCCATGCGCGNCTGGCTATGCCGTTATTGACATCATAAAATAGCATGGTTTTTATCTTTTTTTCAGTTTCTATTGATCCATCAAGTAACATTCCAAAACCTCCATTAATAACTTCTCCCCATCCAACACCTCCACCATTATGTAGGCTGACCCATGTTGCCCCTCGAAACGAGTCTCCTATTGCATTATGAACGGCCATGTCTGCTGTGAATTTGGATCCATCATAAATGTTTGAGGTCTCTCTGTAGGGAGAGTCGGTTCCACTAACATCATGATGGTCTCTTCCTAAAATTACTGGACCTATTTCTCCATTTTTTATTGCTTCGTTGAATGCTTTGGCGATTGCTATTCTTCCAATACTATCTGCATACAGTATTCTCGCTTTGGAGCCTACGACTAAATTATTATGTTCCGCATTTTCTATCCATTTCAAATTATCTTCTAGTTGCATTCGGATTTCTTTGGGTGCTTTTGGAATTAATTCGCGTATAATTTTCGAAGCTATTCTATCTGTGATTTTTAAATCTTCTTCTTTCCCGCTTGAGCAAACCCATCTAAAAGGTCCAAATCCAAAATCAAAACAAAGTGGTCCTAGAATATCTTGAACATAACTAGGATAAATAAAATCTTCTCCGTTCTCTTTTAATACATCCGCGCCTGCTCTGCTAGATTCAAGCAAGAATGCATTCCCATAATCAAAGAAATACATTCCTTTNGAGTGAAGGAAATTTACTGCAGAGATATGCTTTTTTAGTGTTGATTCAACCTCCTTTTTGAATTTTTTAGGGTCTGAAACCATCAAATCGTTGGCTTCTTTGTAACTATAGCCTTGAGGGTAATAGCCTCCTGCCCAAGGGTTGTGTAATGATGTCTGATCGGACCCTAAGTCCACATTCAAATTATTTTGAATTATAGCCTCCCACAAATCAACAATGTTCCCAATAAATGCAATGGATTTGTTTCCTTTTTCAGAATGCGATTTAGATGCAGATAGTATAGCATCATTAACGTCATAGTGAATTTCATCCACCCATCCTTGATTGTGCCTTTTGAGTGCAGCAGTTTCGTTTATTTCAGCAGTAATGCTTACCATTCCAGCAATAGATGCAGCTTTTGGTTGCGCTCCACTCATACCACCAAGGCCCGCAGTTACNAATATTTTTCCATCAAGGTTCCCTTTACAAAATTTTCTTGCAGCGTTCATTAATGTAATCGTTGTTCCATGGACAATACCTTGCGGACCAATATACATGTAACTTCCCGCAGTCATCTGGCCATATTGAGTTACTCCAAGAGTATTATATTTTTCGAAATCAATTGATTTTGANTAATTAGGAATCATCATTCCATTTGTGACCACCACTCGAGGTGCTCCTTCATGAGAGGGNAACACCCCTTGAGGATGACCGCTATGAATGTGGAGAGTTTCATTCATTTTTAATTCTGCTAAATATTTCATAGTCAGTCGATATTGAGCCCAATTTTGAAATACTGCTCCATTTCCTCCGTAAGTAATCAGTTCATGCGGGTGTTGAGCAACGGAAGGATCCAAATTATTTTGGATCATTAACATAATTGAAGCGGCCTGGTTGCAACAAGATGGATAATCTTTTAAAGATCTTGCATGCATTTTATAACTCGGCCTGTAACGGTACATGTAAATTCGACCGTAGTTTTTTAACTCCTGAGCAAATTCATCAGCAAGTTTTGGGTGCAATTCAGGATTAAAATACCTAAGAGCATTTTTTAATGCCAACTTTTTCTCTTCTTTAGTTAAGACGTCTTTTCGTTTTGGAGCATGTGAAACCTTAGGATCATATTCTTTATGGTCGGGTAAAAAATTAGAAATTTCTTGTAAAATATCTTTTTGGAATTCGTTCATCTCCTTTTAATTATTATTCTCTGTCAAAAAAGGGCAGTGTTTGCATTTGTTATTACAACAATAACCCCTTTTTAAGTGATGTTGTTCAG
Source organism: Cryomorphaceae bacterium (assembly GCA_002682945.1). Taxonomy (GTDB): domain Bacteria; phylum Bacteroidota; class Bacteroidia; order Flavobacteriales; family Schleiferiaceae; genus TMED14. Next base: position 5,252 of record NYSL01000022.1, read on the forward strand.
TGAATACAATGAGACCCTCCGAATTATAATAGTAATCATCTCGATTCAATTCATTCATTTTTATATAAACACTTTTTTCGCTTACTATTTAATAAAATAAAGATATGATGACATTAACTTTACTTTNNGGATATCCTCATGAAAATAATATCATTATTTATAATTCACAGTTTCATAATTTGTTCAAGCCTATTTTCCCAGGTCTCTTTCTCAAGAACTGATTANATAGAGAAATATCAGAAGTTGGCAATTCGTGAAATGAAAAGATCTGGAATTCCAGCTTCAATAACTCTAGCTCAGGGTATTTTGGAAAGTGGGAACGGGAATAGCCGACTCGCAAAAGAGGCAAAAAATCANTTTGGTATTAAATGTCACGAAAACTGGTTTGGGAGNGTNATTTATGCAGACGATGATCTCCAAGATGAGTGCTTCCGTTCCTATAAAAAGGTGATAAAAAGTTATCGTGATCACAGTTTTTTTCTCACATCGCNTAGCAGATATGATGAATTATTTACATTGGATCCGCGTGATTACAAATCTTGGGCTCAGGGTCTACAAAATTCAGGTTATGCGACGAATAAGGAATATGCCCTTCGTTTGATAAAAATTATAGAGAGTGAGAGGTTATTTGAATTGGATATTTCACCAAAAAATAAAAGGTTAAAAGAGGCAAAGTTTGGTGAAAGATTGAATATTACCCCTAATGGTAAATGTTATGTGATTTTTCAAGAAGGAGAAACCATCGAATCTTTTGCTGCTGATTTCGGTTTGTCCATAAATAGANTATTGTTGTTTAATGATTTAATATATTCCTCGGANGTTAAAAAAGGTGATAAAATTTATATTGAGAAAAAAGCTAAATCCTTTTCAAGGAAACTTCGAAAGGTTATTACCCATCGATTAAATTTCAACGAGGATGTGGATTTTATATCCCAATTCTATGGTATCCAAATGAGTCAATTATACCGTATTAATGATTGGCCAGTTGGCTACCAGCCAAAAGAAGGAGAATTAGTTAAGCTACAATGACTTTACTCCATTTTCGAAGANGAGATGCACCATCTACCTAAATCATCCTCTATTTGCATGGAGATTCCACTCCAATGAGTAGAACTTTTTNTACCCCTCACATTTGTTGCATTTGAAACCCACCAGCAATTCGCTTCTGCCGGCTGTGTCCTCAACCAATGAATTGCATTTTGGTAATGCTCCTCTTGATTTTTAGAACGAATGGCTTTAAGAAATGAAGCATATTTATTGAATGAAATTGTATCATCTACTGAAACTAAAAAGTCTCCTACACTTTTGGAATAAGAGAAAAGAGGAAGCGAATTTTTTTCATTTGTGGATGAGATTTGAAATTGATCTGATTTTANCCAATTTGATGTTTCAATTTTTTTGTCTTGAGTAACATAAGTAACCGCTTTGAAAGGTTCGCCCCATCTGCCACTAAAGCATAATTCACCAATTGCTTTTGAAGTATATACTTTATCCTGGTACAAGATCTCAGAATTGTTTTCCATCCACGCACCCCAATTAAGAGAGGGGACCATCCATCTCCACCCAGGGAAAGAAATGGAGTTTGAGTTTTTTATATTTTTAAAAATGGTCTCAGAAAGATCAAAATTCTCAGAGATTAGGATTACAGAATTTGAATCTTCGGATTTGCTAAAGTTCCAAGATAAAATTTCATTTTGAACTAGACGGTAATCTATGAATTTATCATTTATCGGTTTTTCTCCGTATAAAGGCCAAAACTTAGAAAGAGTTTGATTTGAGATAGTTATAAAATCATTGTTTTCCATCTTGTTTACTAGGCGATTTAAAAACTTGAGATTAATTTCTCGAATTCTGGTTTTTTCCAATTGGCGGATACTTTCTTCCACCAAAATTGTTGAGGTGCTTAAGAGAATATATCCCGGAGTTTCTCCTATGACCATAGAATTCGTTTGCCAAAGAGTGCCTATCGAGTAAGAACGTCGCTTTAAATTTTTTTCCATTTTAAGCTGAGATGGGTGCCATGATTCCAATGATTCTTTAGGTATGCTTATAAGCCAGTGGAGATCACTTGCACCAATTGGATGATAACTAGCAATAGCTTTTCCTATTAAATTGTATTTAATTTTATTTTTTAAAAATTTTAAATCTCTAATATTGGGGAGGTTATCATCCTGAAAGTATGATAAATTATAGAAGGAAGAATTATCTATTGAGATTATCGCTAATGGATTTTTAGGCAAAGATTCTAACTTATTACCATCGGAGTTAGAACTTGAGCAGCTAGAGACAACAATTGCAAGATAAATGAATACAACTATTTTGAATGCTCTTGGAAAAAATAGAATGATACTGGTCATTGTTTCAAAAATCAAATTCTTTTTGAGGGTTCTTCCATTTGAAAGATTTCCGATGTAGCTCTGAAGTCCCAAATTCCATCATTGCTAATTTATGACCTAAGCTCGGGTATCCTTTGTTTTTATCCCATCCATATTCAGGTAATTTTTCATGTGCTTTTATCATAAATTCGTCACGACTAGTTTTGGCAAAGATGCTTGCTGCGGAAATTGCCTGGAANCGACTATCGCCCTTTATCTCGCAACGATGAGGAATATTTCCGTATGGNTTAAACTGATTCCCATCAATTAATAATAAATTGGGATCTATACCCAATCTATCTATGGCTCTGTGCATTGCTAAAAAAGTTGCTTGAAGAATATTTAATTTATCTATTTCTTTAGGGCTGGAGCTGCCAACTGCCCAGTATTCTTTGGGTAAAATTTTTTCTAGTTTTTTTCTTAATGAAGCTCTTTTTTTAAAATTTAATTTCTTTGAGTCAGTTAGACCCTTGACTTTGAGGCCTTCTGGCCAAATTACGGCGCTAGCAAAAACTGGACCTGCAAGACAACCTCTACCTGCTTCATCTATCCCTGCAGTTGAATGGGATTCAAAATTCATTCGGTAAAATTTCTTTGAAGGACTTCCAGACTTGATCTGCGGAAGTGCTCCATTTAAAATATTTTGCTCGCTCTAGCCCTTTTCTTTTTAAGCTATCCACTTTTTGAATGTCNTGAATTGCAAAATTCAATGCTAAAATCCAGTCTTCTATATTTTCTGGTCTTGAATAATGAGCAGCGTCATTTGCAATTTCAGGCATGCATGAGGAATTAGAGGATAAGACCAAGCAATTTGACGCCATAGCCTCAATTAAAGGAATACCAAAACCTTCAAAATAACTCGGGAAAACAAATGCCGAGGCACCTCCGAAAAAATTATTTAATTCATTTCTGGGGATGAAGCCAGGGAGAATAATCCTATTAGAGCCATTTTTTAAGGCTGTATTTAATTCTTCATCTTTATGAAGAGAACGTCCTCCAATTACAAGACGGTGGTTATTATCGGGATTTAATAAACACCATTTATTAAAAGCTTGAACAAGTGTTTTNAAATTTTTTCTCGGAGTAAATGCCCCTAAGAAGCAGAAATAGGGATTTCCCTTTCCAAATTTATGCCGAGCCACTTTTATTTGCTCATCACTTAGAGGANAAAAATCCTCTTGAGGAGCATTATAAGTTATGCTTATATCTTTCTCATCCATAAAATAAGTGGATACTATATCTTGCTTGGTTGTCTTAGATACTGTTAAAATTTTATCTGCATCCATCGCTGATCTTTTGCATACTTTTCGATAGTAATTGCCAACGATTTGGGGTATCTCATGAGGTCTGTGAACGAAGTTTAAATCATGAATGGTGCTAATTAATTTGATCTGTTTGCCATTTAAAGATTTTCTGCTCGGTAATAAACCATCAGGAGACCAATAAATTGAGGCATCTAATTCTATGAGTTTTTTAGGTACCAACCACTCGTTCCACAGCTTCCAAATCCATGGATGTCTAGCTGCAGGTCGAATTATATGACATTTAGCACCAGGGTATATATGAGGTTCTTCTGGTGTCCTATCATATAAAATATGCCAGTCAACCTCCGGATGAAGCTTTACGAGTAGGCTAATTATACTATGACTATACCATCCGGTGCCCTCTAATTTGCCCGCAAGAAGCCAGCGTCCATTAATTGCTATTGTAATTGATTGGGGCATTACCTCAAAAGTATGACCTTTGCCCCATGTCTGTCAAATTTTTCAATTCAGATTGGAATTCTCTTTTAAAGACCAGCTCCCTTGTGTTAATTCTAAAAATACTGGGTGCGCTCGGAGGTTATTCATTTGTTTGGGTTGTGATAAAGGTATATGGCTCCGAGGCATACGGACTTTTTGAAGTGGCATTTACCTTTTTAAGCATACTAGGTGCAATATCCAAATGGGGCACAGATGGATTGATTCTTCGAGAAATTCCAAATATGAATAAAGTAGAAGGATGGGGATTTGTGAGAAGAGTCCAGAGCTTTGTTGGTATATCATCCATATTGTTTGCGGTTATACTTTTTTTATCCTCTAATTTATTGGAGACTTTTTTCAAAGATGATGGGCTAGGGTTTTATCTCAGGATTACGGCAGCAAGTATTCCATTTTTTTCACTTTTTCAAATTCACTCAGAATATCTACGAGCGCGAAAAAAATGGCTTTTGTATGGGATTTTTCAAACTAGTTTCTTATTAGGACTCATTTCTGCTTTAATCTACATTTTTCCAGGGGTGCTCAGTTTTTATGGGCCTATGGGATTTGTACTAGGTACTTCGTTTTTAGCATTCTTAAGCATTAGATTTTATGGCCCTCTTTTTCATAAAGCCTGGAGCTCATTAAAAAAATATTCCTCCAGCGCTACGTCAATGTTTTTGACGGGCGCATTATTTATGATCATGTCTTGGTCAGATACTTTGGCTATCAGTTATTTCATGTCTGCTCAGGATATTGCAAATTACAGAGTGGCTTTTAAAATAGCGACANTGATAACTTTTACTCAGTTCGCTATAAATGCTCGAATTGCTCCTCAGATTTCATCTTTATGGTCTCAAAAAAAGCCAAAAGAATTACAGTCTGTTATTTATAAAGCCTCTCTGGTAAATGCGGTTTTAGGTATTCCTATTTTCTTGTTGATTATGGTCTTCGGACAATTTTTATTATCCATTTTTGGGGAGGAGTTTGAGACTTCTTTAAATGTGCTTAGAATCCTTTGTGTTGGTCAAGTAATAAATGCCCTTTGTGGGCCTGTGATGTACCTATTAAANATGACTGGTAATGAAAATAAAGCNCGAAATATTATGATTTATACTGCAATTTTGAATATTGCAGCCAATATCGTTTTAATNCCTCATTTCGGGCTTCAAGGTGCAGCATGGTCAACATCGCTATCTATGATATTATGGAATGTTGCTGCTTTGATTATTGGTTTCTANAGAACTGGGATACGAACATTAATTTTTTGGCGTTAAATCATGGTGAGTCCTGATATCTTTTTAATTGGAGCTGCNAAAGCNGGNACGACAACCATATCGGATTGGATGGCTATGAATCCTAAGATNGCATTGGCGATGATTAAAGAGTCGAATTATTTTTCGAAGGAGATAGATCCTAACAATTTTTCGAAAGCATTTTCTTCAATATCTCCCTCAATCCCANCAAAATACTGGGAAGGGGATAAATTAGAATTTAGACATCAAGGTTTTATAAAGGATTCTCAATCATATACTCGGATTTTTGAGCATTCACAGGAGGGTCAGAAGCTTGCGGATTGTTCAACAAGTTATTTTTGGAGTAAAAAGGCTCCTGATTTGATCAAAAAAAATTCTCCAAACGCTAAAGTCTTNTTGATTTTAAGGAATCCCGTCGATAGAGCTTGGTCACACTATCGTATGGCTAGAAAATATGGCCTTACGCAAGAGGGGTTTTTAAAGGAACTCGAAAAGGATTTTTTGTCCGAATCGGTCTGGGGAAGAAGCCAAAACTTTTATCATCTAAGTTGTTATTCGGAAAGTTTAACGCGNTGGATGCAAAATTTTGATAAAAGTCAGCTCAAAATTGAGATTTATGAGAGTTTTTTTGATGATCCCCAAGAAAATTGGGATCGAGTGTGTGATTTTTTTGGAGTGGAGGCTAATTCTATTTCAGAATTGGATAAAAAGCATGAAAGTCAGGATCCNAGATCCCCAAAAATTCAAAAAATTATTTTCAAAATGAACCTTAAGTCTATTCGTCTCTTTATTCCNGAGAAANTATATTTTTATCTCAAAAATTTACTTTTTTATAAAAAACCTGAAGTATTGAGCTCTGAGATCCGAAATAAGGCTATGAAATACTTCACTAATGATATTGATCGGCTAGAGACCCTGATGGGAAGAAGCCTATCTTTGTGGAATCAACATTAAATCCATGGACACTACATCTCAAAATCTCCTAAACTTTTTATTTCACTGGCGAAAACCTTTAGTAATCATTCCCCTATTGGCTGGTATCTCGGCTGCTATTGGATCAATGCCGATTTTTATTGACCCACTATATGAGTCAACAGTTATTGTCTTTCCATCAACTACAAATTCCCCTTCGAAAGCTTTACTTCCTCAGGATTCTTACCAGGATCAAGATTTTTTAGAATTTGGCGCTGAAGAGCAAGCTGAGCAGTTAATTCAGATTTTGAATTCAGATGTAATTTTCGATACCATCACCAGTGANTTTGATCTAAAAAATCATTATGATTTAGATTTAGAAAGTTCAACTTTAAGAACTGATTTGTTTGAAGAATATTCCGAAAAAATATCTTTTGGCAGGACTCAATTCATGAGTGTTGAAATCAAAGTTCTTGACAAAGATCCCCAGTTAGCGTCTGATATTGCGAATTCGATAACAAGCTTATTAGATAGAGTGAAAAGTAGAATTCAAAGAGATCGGGCTCTTGTGGGTTACAACATTGTTAAAAACGAATATGACAAAGTTCGTAGGGAAATGTCTAATATGGAGGATGAAATAAAGGAACTTCGGAAAAAAGGAGTTCATGAATACGAAGGTCAATCGATGGTTGTCTCCGAGCAATACGCAACTGCAATAGCTGAGGGTCGTCCTGGAAAAACCATTGAGGAGCTGAAGGCTGTTTTGGACACGTTGGCTAAATATGGTGGCAGATATGTATCGCTACGCGATGAATTGAGGCTGATGAAGGAGGAAGAAGTGAAAATTCGCACCAAGCTTAATCAATCTCGTGTTGATGCTAATCAGGTAATGCCAGCAACTTTTAGAGTGAATAAAGCTATTCCTGCAGACAAAAAGAAATACCCGATTCGATGGTTAATTTGCGCAGTAAGTTCTATTGCCACATTTGTATCTACCTTATTATTTATACTTCTTTTTAACACATGGAAAGATTTGAAGAAAAGTCTTCCCTCCTAAGAAGTCCTTTGCTGTGGGTATTTGGGGCTACAATAGTTCTACTGACGGCTCTTTCAGTTGCGTGGGAGTTTTATGAAATCGCTTTTGTGCCTTTCGCATTCTTAATGATTGCGTGGGCGTTTTTTCATTTAAATAGTCTTTTACTATTTATAGTTGCATTTACTCCTTTATCTGTCACTCTAAAAGATTCGAATTTCAACTTAGGATTATCTCTGCCAACAGAGCCCATTTTGGCTGGAATNANTTTTTTCNTGCTTCTGCGCTTTCTCCAAANCGGNAGGCTGCCTTGGANNGTTATAAAACATCCNGTNTCNATAGCCTTGNTGCTNCAAATTNTTTGGATGGCATTCTGCATTNTNACNAGTGAAATGCCATTGGTGTCTTTNAAAGCCTGGNTATCAAANTTNTGGTTTGTNATTCCTTTNTTTTTTGCNATGATTCCCGTCTTTANGTCTGAAANTGCTCGAAANAGATTTTTCTCTNTATACGCNNTTAGTCTATCGCTANCATGTATTTATACTCTTTATGTTCACTCTCAATTCGNCTTTAGTAAAGAGACNAGCACTTGGGTAATGTTCCCNTTTTTNAAGGAGCATACNGCTTATGGAATGGCNCTNGCTTTNATTTTTCCNTTTNTAGTTTATCAANCTTTTAAGANACAAACACTNTTGGGGNATTNNATGAATNCTTTACTGNTTTTACTTCTCTNTATNGCAACGGTTTTTTCTTATTCACGTGCTTCATGGCTNAGTATTGTTGCGGCTNTTGGNATTTACATGNTGATTAAACTTAAAATNAACCTTAAATACTTTTTTCTGGGATTAACTATTGTTTTTGCTTCCNTATATGTAACTCANGAGCAATGGTTGAGAATATTTACTAAAAATGACACTGTGTCTTCCGAGAATTTTACTGAACATATCAAAAGTGTATCAAACATATCAACTGACGCATCAAACCTAGAGAGAATAAATCGGTGGATGTCTGCAATAAGAATGTTTCANGAAAGACCNCATGTNGGCTGGGGGCCAGGCACCTATCAATTTCAATACGCTCCATTCCAACANTCGGCTGAGCTNACTGTTATATCAACAAATTCAGGAAATAGGGGCAACGCNCATAGCGAGTACATTGGACTTCTTGCTCAACAGGGTTGGCCGGGTTTGTTATTTATGCTAATTTTTTTGATGGCCATTTTTCAAACTGGATTTCGGGTAGTCAATAAGACAATTGAAGGACCTGACAGAAGTATTGCTATTTGTGCCCTTTTGGGGTTGGTCACATATTTTACTCATGGAGTGTTGAATAACTTCTTAGATATGGATAAGGCTGCAGTTCTGGTATGGGGTTCTTCNGCTTTTTTAGTTTTTTTGGATCTAAAATTGAAAAAAGATATTCCTTTGAAGAAATTTTAGAGAATACTCTCAATCAAAATAAAGTGTCGTNATTACAATATTAACGGTATTAATGTAATAGATACACTTAGTNTATTTTAACAAATAATCTTAATAATTTTACATTGATTTTTTTTAATTCCCTNTAATTTAAGGGCCTTTAGATTGTTTCTTAAACAAAAATTTACGTTATATTAGCCCTGTTTAACATTCAAATAACACCTAGATGAAACGCAGAGCAAATCTTTTCGCCCTTGCCATCGCTACGTTCTTTTCATTTTCTGCCATCGCGCAGAATGTGACTGGAGTTGTTTCTGATGCCGCAACGGGGGAGCCTATCCCTTCCGTGTCAGTGAAGGAAAAAGGCACAAATAATGCCGCAATCACCAATTTTGATGGAAAGTACTCTATCAAGGCTGGAAAGAATGCCGTATTAGTATTCTCTTCAATGGGCTATGCCTCAGAGGAAAGTACAGTAAGTGGAAATTCACTAAATGTCTCTTTAAGTATCTCTTCCGATAAACTGGATGAAGTAGTTGTAACAGCATTTGGTATTTCTAGAGACAAAAAGTCCATTGGTTACGCCGTCCAAGAAGTTGGAGGGGCTGAAGTATCCAAAGTAAAGGACGTTAACTTCATGAGTTCACTTTCTGGTAAAGTTGCCGGTGTGAATATCAAGCAGTCAGGTACCATGGGAGGTTCGGCCAACGTAGTAATACGAGGTTACAAGTCTCTTACAGGTAATAACCAGGCTTTATTCGTAGTTGATGGTATACCCATCTCAAACCAAATTACAAACACGAGTGATCAGACAACTGGTCGCGGAGGTTATGANTATGGTAATGCGGCTATGGATATCAACCCTGAAGATATAGATAAGGTATCTGTATTGAAAGGAGCGGCAGCNACAGCACTTTANGGTGCAAGNGCTNCGAATGGAGTTATCTTAATAACTACNAAAAAAGGTTCAGCAAAAAAGGGTCTTGGTATTTCTATCAGCTCTGGATATAACGTTGGAACTTTTAATCCTTCTACTTTTGTAAGATATCAGAATGAATACGGCCAAGGTTATGGTCCTTATTACGGTCCTGATACTATTAACGGGGTATGGACTGAAGCTAAGATGACTGCTTTTGACGTAGATGGTGACGGAGTTGATGACATTTGTGACCCAACTGGAGATGATGCATCATACGGAATGAGATACNATCCANACCTTCAAAAGTATGGTTGGAACTCTTTATTCCCTGAATTATCAACTTACCAACAAACACAAGCACACGTTGCTGGTGCAAATGATCCAAGAACTTTCTGGGAGACTGCAATTACAACTAATAATTCAGTTGCTGTAGACGGAGGAAGTGAGAATGGTACATTTAGAGTAAGCGCTACTCAGTTCAGAACAANTGGGATTTCGCCAAACTCTTCATTAAAGAGAAATAACTTCTCATTCAGTGGAAGTCAAAATTTNAGTGATCGTTTAACGGTCTCTACTACGGCTAGCTACATACAGCAAGGTGCTGAGGGTAGAATGGGAACGGGTTATGACAATAAAAACCCAAACCAATCTTTCCGTCAGTGGTATGATGTAGGAGTTGATATCCAAGAGCAAAGGGCTGCTTATGAAACAACAGGTAAAAACCTTTCTTGGAATGCCTACGGTTATGGTGCTGCTAGACCTCTAGCACCTCACTACTTTGACAATCCATATTTCAGTCATTATGAAAATTATTCAAGTGATTCTCGTGATCGTATCATGGGTAATATCATGACGAACTATAAGATTAATGATTGGTTAGACTTCATGGGTCGTGCTTCTGTTGATACATATGCTTCTCTTGAAGAAGAGCGTATTGCTGTAGGTGGAGTAGATCCAGCAAGATACATTAGAAGAAACCGTTCCGTTTCAGAAACTAATATTGACCTAGTCTTAACGGCTAACAAGAATTTTGGAGACTTTTCTTTTAATGGAAACTTAGGATCGAATATTCGAAGAAATGAAGTTTCAAACATTACCGCATCTACTAACGGTGGACTTGTTGTGCCGGGTGTTTATGCCTTAAGTAATTCTTCTAATGCTCCTGAGGCTCCATCTGAGAGCGCTTATAACATTGGTGTAAATGGACTNTTTGCAAGAGCATCTTTAGGATANAAGGATTATTTATATGTTGATGTTACAGGACGTCAAGACGTTTCTTCAACTCTNCCAACNTNATAATAATTCTTTCTTCTATCCTTCAGCNACTGTTTCTCTTGTATTCTCAGAGCTTATGGATGTTGATGCTGTTAACTTTGGTAAGTTCAGAGCAAACTACGCTCAAGTGGGTGCTGATGCTCCTGCTCAAGCCTTAGCGAATGCATATAATATGGGTACTCCTTTTGGAAGTGCAAATCTCGCATCGGCTCCAAATACGGATGCGAATTCAGGATTACTTCCAGAGAGTACGAATTCGACAGAGATAGGTTTAGAGATGATGTTATTTGATAACCGTTTTGGATTTGATCTATCATACTACAATCAGGTTTCAGAGAATCAAATTATGCCTGCTAGAGTTTCTTCTACTACGGGTTCTATCTTTAAGTATGTTAATGCTGGTGTAATTCAAAACCAAGGTATTGAAGC
>NYSL01000023.1 GCA_002682945.1 Cryomorphaceae bacterium
CACTTACATATGGCTGAGTCCACGTAGCTGGAGCTTTTGGACTATTCATATCAACTACAAAGTGAATGTTTTGCTGAACTGCAGGAGCAGGGCAAACCGTATTCGGCGAACAAGTTCCAAAACAAAACTCTAGAGTTGTGTCTTGTGTGAATGTTGGCATGATTCTGTCATCATAGTTTGCAGGATCGCTACAAGGAAGGCCAGCAAGGGATTCTTTAGTACCCCAGTCACCACTATTGTTGGGACTATTCAGGAAAATAAAGTTTCCACCAGCAGTACCATCCAAGGTATCAGTTCCTTCCCATATGCCATCTCCATCAGGGTCAGACAAGGCGACGGCGTCAGCACCGCCAATTACACCACCACCAGCGTAGATACCATTTGGCCCTACGGTAATATTCGCAGTATTGACTCTAAAAGTCACTACATGAACAGAATTATTAGAGCACTGAGGATATGGACAACTAGAAGTAGATACAAGGGTATCGTTGTCAGTACAATTTGGGCCACCATAAATCCATCCATTTGGCCAGAAAGCACCTAAAGTATCTTTGTACGCCCACGAATCCGTATACTCCCATGATGTGCCTGTGCCATCAACATTTATGTCCCCAAATGTCTCAATTATCACGCTATCTTTAAAAAGTTCAATAGCATCATCTCCATTTTGAGATATGGAATTTGAAGCCTGAAGTTTTATCTCAAAATTGGAAAAGCAAGATTGAAAATAATTTGCAATTGCTGCGGAATCACGATATAAAATAATATCATCACCTAGTGACAATGATAATGATGGAAAAACATACTCTATTCCATCAGTTCCGCCACCATTGTTAGCAACACCGATGGCAAATCGGCTTAAATCTTGTATTGCTGAATCCGCTCTAAGGTGTAAAGCCTTTCCAGTAGAACCCGCGGTTGGTAGATCAAAATCTATAACTCCCCTTAGACTTAATTGAGCATGAGAGGGGAAAGAGATTACTGATGATAATGCAAAGATGAATATGGCTATATTTTTTTTCATGTGTTAAATTTTTGTTTTTTGAGAAGTGTAGCTATTATTGAGCTTACTTTTACTCTCTAAAATTACACTTAACTTGGTGAAATCCAATTTTATGAAAAAAAAACCAAAAGAAATATTTAAATCTTTTACGCTAATTATTTTCATATTTATATCAAGTCTCACATCATGCCTTCCAGAAAGGAATCCAAATCCTGTAGAAGGTGAACCTTTAGAACTTTATGGCAGTGGATCATTCACTTTTAGCAGTTATGCTAACTTTCAGGACAAGCCAGTGGATTGTTATTATTTTATTCCTGAATCTGCTACAGACCAGACTCCAGTAATGCTTTTAATCCATGGAAATAGTCGGAATGCAGAATCATTAATTTTATCATTGAGAGATGAGGCAAGTGCATCAAATATTATTCTACTCGCTCCTGAATTCAGTACTCAACACTATAATGTGAATTCTTTCCATTTATGCAACATATTTTCAGATGGAGAAAACGCTTTGGGCCAAAACCAATATGATGATTGGAGCTTCAACCTTTTAGATCCGATATTTTATAATTTCTGTTCCTTAATTGAAACAAACGAATCAGAATACGATATTTTTGGTTTTTCAGCAGGAGCTCAATTTGTTCATAGAATGACCCTCTTGGATTCAACTAGCCATGCAAGAAATTTTATATCTGCCTCAGCAGGCTGGTATACTATGCCTGATGCTACTATTAATTTCCCTTATGGCATAAAAAATATCCATGGAAGTCAAACACAACGACAGGAACAATTGTTTCGTTCTTTTTCAAAGAAACACTATATCCTTGTTGGATCTGAAGATAATAATCCAAACTCCTCAGGGCTGAGGCACACCGCAGAAGCTGACGTCCAGGGATTGAATCGATTTGACAGGGCTCATTATTTTTTAGGGCAAGGAATATCTATTTCAGACCAATCTCAAATCCCGTTTTCATGGAGCCTTGAAGTAGTACCTCAGGTCGGGCATTCTGATCAAGAAATGGGATCCTTTGCAATTAATATGCTATACCCTTAGTTCTGAAAATTTTTCTATTCACACAAAAATGAATCAAAAAATCAAGCACTTTTCAGCGCTTGATTTTTAATGATCTAAGAAGAATATTGTCGGGATGACAGGACTTGAACCTGCGACCACACGCCCCCCAGACGTGTACTCTACCACCTGAGCTACATCCCGAAATTATTGGCGGCAAATATAACATAATGCCGTTAGTAAATAGATGAAATAATTAGTTTAAAATCTATTCCTAGTTGGTATTTGTTGCTATTTTTGATGCCTATGGAAAAACATGAATGTATTATAATTGGATCTGGGCCAGCTGGGTATACTGCTGCCATCTATGCAGCAAGGGCGGATCTAAAACCTATTATGTATGTTGGGCTCCAGCCAGGAGGGCAGTTAACCACAACTACCGAAGTAGATAATTTCCCAGGGTATCCTGATGGCGTTGATGGTAATGCCATGATGGAGGATTTGAAAAAACAAGCAGAACGATTTGGTACGGATGTTAGATGGGGACTTGTAACCGCTGTTGATTTCTCAAAACAAAAAGGTGAATTCCATACCCTCACAGTGGATGAAGAAACTAAAATTCAAGCAAAAACAGTAATAATTTCCACAGGAGCGTCTGCTCAATATCTGGGACTTCCTTCTGAAGAAAAATTTATGGGCTTTGGGGTGAGCGCCTGCGCTGTTTGCGATGGGTTCTTTTATAAAGATATGGAAGTGGTAATTGTTGGCGGGGGAGATACAGCCGCTGAAGAAGCGACTTACTTGGCAAAGCTTTGCCCGAAAGTGACATTGCTAGTAAGGCGAGGAGAAATGCGAGCTTCAAAGGCTATGCAAAAAAGAGTTCTTGAAACCCCTAACATTCAAATCATGTGGAACACAGAGACCGTTGAACTATTGGGAGATAAATCAGTAGAGTCCGTAAAAGTTAAAAATAATCTCAATGGAGAAGAGCAAATTATTCCAGCAAAAGGCTTCTTTGTTGCTATTGGACATAAGCCGAATACGGATATTTTTAAAGGGAAGTTAACGATGGATGAGACGGGCTATCTAAAAACATCTCCAGGAATTACAGAAACGGATATACCTGGTGTTTTTGCCTCAGGAGATGTTCAAGATAAGGTTTACCGTCAAGCTGTTACAGCTGCAGGTACCGGATGTATGGCTGCTTTAGAAGCCGAGCGATATATTAGCAGTATAGATTAAAGTCTTGGTCTTTTAGACCGCCCAGGCTTTGAATTAGGCCTAGAATCACTGTTATATCTATTTCCTCCAGACCGTCTTGCTCCAGAGCGGCCACCACCCCAGTTGCTATTTGCTCTTGGGCGCCCACCGCGACCGCGCATTCGATTTCCACCTTCGTCACGTCTGCGCTCTTCCCTTCCAACATGATGCTCCACTAAATCCATTTTGATTTTGGTTCCATCCCATTCACCGCCTTCAATGGATGATCTTACAGTTTCTACTTTCGATGTGGGAACCGTAAAATATCCATGACCGGGACTGACATTCACACCCTGCACTTCAAAGTCCCCTAGTTTTGCCGTCTCTCGAACAAAATCCTTTAATAAAGGCCATGTTAAACCGTGCTTGGTTCCTAGGTTAATCCAAACTCTCTGTTCATCTTTTTTGTCCCTAAAACCCCTACTGCTTTCTGAAAAATCTTTTCCATCTCTGGAATTTCTTCTTTCTCTTCGACTATCCTTACTTGAACGGTTCAAGTCTAAATCCACGTGTTCCGCATAATGCCTAAATAGAACATCAAATTCGGCAGCCAAAAAACGAGTGACTAATTCGCGCACCTCCATACCCTCAAACATAGGAAGAAGAGCATCTACATTCTCTTCTACAAGCTCAATTCCTGTTGTCTGAGATGAAACTTTTTCGGCAAAATGAAGAAGTTGCCCCACAACTACATCATTACGAGATGGGAATTTTTCTCTGTTAATTTCTCTTTTTATGGCGCGCTCAAGTTGAGGAATTTTTCTTGCCTCTGCATTGGTTACTAGCGCCCAGCTCAAACCTGTTTTCCCTGCTCTACCTGTTCTTCCTGAACGGTGAGTATAAGATTCAAGGTCATTTGGAAGGCGGTGATGGATTACATGAGTAATATCCTTTACATCAATTCCTCTTGCAGCCACATCCGTACAAACAAGCATCCTTACTTGCTTGGTTCGAAATGCATGCATAACCAAATCCCTTTGCTGCTGTGATAGGTCACCATGAATTGCTGCTGCAGTATATCCATCCCCTATGAGTTTTTCAGCAACTTCCTGAGTCTCTCTTTTGGTAGTACAAAAAATCATAGCATACATCCCTGGGGAGCTATCGATAAGACGCCTGATCCCTTGATATCGGTTTTCTCGAGTAGTTAAAAAAGCCTTATGCTCAACTTGAGAAGAAGCCTCGTTTCGAGTTCCAATTTGAACTCGAATAGAGTCATTCATAAAATCCTTCGTGATTCTCTCTACTTGCTTGGGCATTGTCGCACTAAAGAGCCAAGTATTCATGGAATCCGGCGATTTTTCTAAAACTTCTCTGACGTCATCCAAAAAGCCCATGTTTAACATTTCATCAGCTTCATCTAGGACTAATGTTCTCAATGAATCAAACTTTACGTCCCCTCTGCGGGCAAGGTCCATAAGTCTTCCTGGTGTTGCCACTAAAATATCGACCCCCTTGCGCATGGTTCTTTGTTGGTCCCTTACGGAAGAGCCGCCATAAACAGCTAGCATTCTCATTTGCTTAGATCGTGCACCATACTTCCCCATCTCACCTGTAATCTGCATACATAATTCTCGAGTAGGAGATAGTATAAGAGCAGTCGGACTTTTAGGCTCAGCAGAAGGAAGATCACTCAGAATATGCAACAACGGCAATCCAAATGCAGCGGTTTTACCCGTTCCAGTCTGAGCAAGAGCAATAAGGTCACGCTCACCTTTCACTTCAATTAGCTGAGGTATAGTTTCAGATTGAATGGGTGTAGCTTCCGAAAAGCCGATATCTTGGATGGCATCAAGAAGTTCTTGCCTGAGGCCGAGAGATGAGAAAAGTGTCATACTATTTTATAAGGGGGCAAAGGTAGTTCTAAAAAACGTACAGCCGTGTAAGCCGAATTCTGTACACAACAATGTGTGTCCTTGTCATTGATCTACACTTATTGTCACCAATAAGTTCTATCTGCCTACCCTCCGATATCGAGCGAGCAGCTCTCAAGCATCGGTTTACATGGCATTTCAACCCGCGAGGTTTACCAAGCTGACTTAGTTACCTAAGTCACTGGTGGGCTCTTACTCCACCTTTTCACCCTTACCTAATTACTCGATCGGTGTAAATAGGCGGTCTACCTCTCTGTGGCACTAGCTGTCAAACGTTCTCTCAAACGTATGCCTTCCCGTTAAGAAGCGCGGTGCTCTTTGTTGTTCGGACTTTCCTCTTTAAAATAAAGCGACAAGGCCGACTGTACGTAATGCAAATGTATTACTTATTTTGAATTGTATAATTTAACCTCTATCGCACCCTGCCCAAACGACTTGTAAGAAGCATCCTGATAGCTAATGTAACTAAGGCTGTTTAGCCATTGCTCAAGTTGATATTTAAGAGTCCCCGATCCATTGCCATGGATAAATATCATCTTTTTCAAACGATTCTTCCGAGCAGCTTTCAAATGATTTTTAGCAGTTTCCATTTGAAACAGTAAAATATTATGCCCCTTGAGTTGGTTTCGAAAATTAGGAATGGCTGATGCATGCAAGTCAACAACAAAAACCTCTGAATCAACAGCCCTTTTAACCTTTCTCGAAACACTGGCATCCTTATTAATCACTCGTGAATTGATAATTTGGGCTTCGAACCCCTGCTCACGCTTAATTATTTTGGAGATATCATAAGACTTATGGAATCCTTGAACATCAACAAGGATTGTATTTCCATCAATTTCTATAATCTCACCTTCTCCACTTTCATCCAAAAAAGAAACTAAATCCCCAACTTTCATAATTTTTCAAATAAAAAAGGCCCCCAGAAACTGAGGGCCTTTATGTTAAATTAAATACTTATTACTGAAGGACAACTCGGATGTTCTTCATACCCTCTTCACCAGACAATCTAAGCGTGTAAACTCCTTTCGGTAATTGACGCAGATCCAGAGGAAGCTCGAACCGACCCTCCTGCTTAGATACTACTTCTTTTACTAGGACTTTACCTACACCGTTGATAATCTCAAGAGACCCTTCAAAAGAAGTAACTCCATGTATTTGAACAGCTAACTGACCATTTGACGGATTCGGGAATACACGAACCGCTTGATCTAAACCATTCTCATCAATACTAACAGTAGAAGTTACCTGGAAGCTTATGGAGTCCATAGAGCCACAAACTGTATCCATAACAACTAGGCTCACCGTGTAGATACCTGCAGCACCATATACATGCTGAGTCATCATTCCAGATCCGACAGTTCCTAAAGAATCACCAAAGTACCAGAGGTATGAATTACCTATAGAACCCGTAGCATCAAAATCAAACGTTCCAGTTAATGGATCTGTTTCAACCCCTGTTCCAACAGCTAGAGCAGTATCTGTATTCACAGCAAACTCTACTTCGGCTCTTATGCTAGAGCAACCTGCAGCCCCATAATGGATAGTACCATTCCAACAACGTGGGTTGAACGTTGGATTTGGATATGATCCTCCAAGACCTTCAGTCACTGTCATGTCGTTGTTACTAAACCATGTCGATACACCTGCAGTTCCAGTTCCATTTGTATACTGTACAGAACCACTTGTAAGACCTACATAGAAACCATAGGTCGCACCCGCTGGTATCGTAACCGCTACTGGGACATATCCCGTTGAGGCACTGGATGTAAGGTTTGTTACAGCAGAACCCGCAGCAACCCATGAAGATGTTGGTTGCGTTGTGTAGTCACCAGGAGAATAGTACACTTGAACTGTCACGTTCGATTGTGAACTGTTTCCTGATCCAGGTCCTTGAGCAAAGCCTGTAATACTCAATGGAGCTCCTGAAGTATTTATGACATTAAACATATTACCCGCAGAACCATTTCCACCTGGGATTGGGCCCGCTAGAGAGTCAGCTGTATTCAAATACCCAACGAAGTAAGATGTTTGACCAGTTGTTGATACCGTTAGAGAATCACCAGTCGCAAGAATCGTAGAACTCGTATCTGAACCGTACCAACCATATGTTGTTCCAGGAACATTTACAGCTGTAAGTATCACAGAATCTTGACTTGGACAGACAGTATCAACCATTCCATGAACTACAGGCTCATAAGGTAAGTATTCACTTCCCATTATCATTAAGGTATCGTTATTAGCTCGACCATCGTTAGTAAGCTGAGTGTAAGACTTAAAGTCATACGAACCACCCGCGTAAGTATTTAATGTACCCATTAACAATGTATCATAACCCATCGGCAATACAGATCCTGTATAAGTTGCATTCAGAGTAGTCACTGCTCCAGAAGCGTCAGTGATCAGTAACTCAACAGGTAATGAAGTGATTGTATCCAAACCAAAGTTTTGGAATACTGTATATAACATAGTTGTTGAGTCGCCACATCCTCCATTTGCACCGACGATCTTGTCATTTAGTGCATCTGTCTGGATTGGAGAATACTCATCCGCTCCAATATCTGGATTCGTTGTTGATCGCGTATCGCCATCGATGTCAGTTGTAACACTTGCAATTGGAGTACCAATGTTATTGGCACCAGTGATCAAGTGTAAATCCTCGTTAGACATAAAGTTCACCGGACCATCATCCGAATTCGCATTGTAGGATGAGCTTGCAGTTTTCCAAGCCGCCAATGTCGTATGAATGGTGCCATAGAAATTCGCAATATTCGATCCTCCAGAATTGTAGACATTATAGTCCATGGTCAAGGATGGAGGGGCTGTACCTAAAGCATAGAAGGCATAGTTTGAACCACCAACGAATATATTATTTCGGATATCCAAATTGGTTTGCGAGGCTCCCGTGAGTGTCGTTTGACCAAAGTATGCGCCGTATGTATTTCCACGGAATGTGTTATGGTAATAATCAACAAAACGAGGAGAATAGTTATATGCTCCATAAGTTCCACCTGTAACCATATTATTTACAACACGAGAATTGCTTGAAGGAATATATCCTGTACCCGAAGAGCTATAGACATTTGGATAATATAAATACAATCCATAAGTCTTCGCTGGAAGGTAATTGTCTTCGATTACAAAATCGTTTGTGTAATAACACATTACTCCGTATCCTCCCGAGGCGCGATTATCTGTAACGCTATTACCCTTGATAGATACGTTCTCGGCATAATAAGTTCTAATTCCATAGAAATATTGCTTAGTTAACACGTTACCATGAATAACAAAATCACTGATCTTATTTGTTGTGCCTGATCCATTTAGAACAAGACCGTAATAACCACCCTTAATGTGATTATCGGTAATTGTTAAGTTATTAGCATTATCACCATAAGTAGTTGGAGATGTTAGAGAATTCGTAGCAGTTATAGCTGCTGAGAGTCCCGTTCCGGTGGTATCACCAATGATAACGTTATCGTGCAAAGTGATGTGATGGGCTCCACCCGTAAATATGACACTCTGACCTACTGGATTGACAAGAGTCATTCCATTTATGGTAACATAACTTGTTCCGTCAAAGATTGCAACGCCTGAACTACCAGTTAGAGCAGTTACTTCAGCAACACCTGTTGAAGGACCGTTAATCGTTACTGTGTTTATCGAGTCACCGCCTACAATATCACCAAGATCAAGAGTTGCTGAGTATGAACCCGCAGCGACATTGAATGTCACAGGTCCCGAAATACCACAAGCACCAAGGAATTGCATGGCGCTATCCATAGAAGTAAAGTTGTTAGCTCCAGTTCCCGCAGGGTCAATAGTGTATGTTCCACTTAATGTAGTAAGACAGCTTGTTTTCACTGTAACAGGACCTACTAAGCCAGAATTTCCTGAAAGTCCGCAAGAATCCTGAACATAGAAATCATAATAGGTATTGGCAGTTAATCCCGATACCGTGTATGGAGAAGTTACAGCACTCACTGTAGTTCCTGCAACACCGGTTCCCGAGTAAAAACCTTGAGGTCCCCACATAACCGTTGAACCTAACGCTGATGTGCCAACAGTAGTCCACGCTAAATCAACACTCGATGCTGTCATTCCTGTTGATGTCAAGATAGGATCTGGACACGTCGGTATAAAGTCAACAGCGAAGTTGTCAATAAACACATCTGGGCCATATCCTGAGGCTCCATAGAATTCAAATACGGCGTCATGACCGACATATGAAGTATCGAGATATACACTTTCGTTGACAAAAGTTCCTGGAGCAGAGATAGTAGCTCCCGGTGATCCAAAAGACTGACCGTTTAAATAGACTAGTGTATCCCAATTGGAACTCGTCGATTTTCGAACCCTAAGAGCCAATTGGTCATTGTAGGTTGTATAATATTGATTTGAATGCGCCCAATCAAAACTTATAGTCGCAGCACTTGAAATAGTTACTGGCTGACTTTCAGCGATCGCTGTAATACCTGAAGGCCAACTCCAATAATCATAATGAATCATGGTATTTCCTGCCGACGTCGAATACCTTCCCGCTAAATTAGTTCCGTTGTCAAGATCCCAACATGCCAAAGGTGTTGTTGCCGTCCAACTCTGGAAATCTTCGGAATAAGGCATTGAAGCAGGAGTACACGGAGTACAGAATGTTACTGGACCAACCCAAGGAGAACCCGCAGATCCACAAACTGACTGAACATAAACATCATAACATGTTGCAGAAGCTAAAGTCGTGAAAGTATATGTCGTGTCACTAGTAACTACTCCTACCCCAGTTCCAGGAGTAAATCCTGTTGGACCCCAAGCAATGCGCGTAGGGTTGGCAGTATCGGCTACACTCCAATTCAGGGTAACACCTGTTGTATTCACGCCAGAGGCCGTCAAGAAGCTAGGACCCGAGCAGAGAACATTTTGAACGGAAACATCATCGATACTTACGTCACCTGTAAATGATGAACCTTTTTGTGTTCTCAATGCAATGATGATTGTATCGCCTGCATAACTCGCAAGATTTGTTACGTGCGTATTCCACGCAGCTGCTTGACTTGTTTGTTGAGACCCCATAAGAGAGTCAATAGCTGAGAATGTTAAACCGTTATCCGTAGATACGTCAACCCATAACCCTGTTATTGATGCCCCATACATGTGGTATTTAAATGATAATTCTGGATTCGTTACTGCGCTAAGATCTAAGGTGTTTAGTTTTACTAAGGCCGTAGAACCTGCAGATCCAAAAGATGATTCAGTGTAGAGATAGTTACTTCCGCTACTGGCAGATAATGGACCTGTACTTGACGAAGGGGTCCCACCAGAATTTACAAGAAATGCGAAAGATGAATATGATGTGGGAGCTCGAGACCAGCATGGGTCGAACACATCATTTTGATAACTCACATTTGCAGTCCAATTCGAACCATCAAAATTTTCGATCAATCCTGATGTAGGTGTAACAGCAAAAGGAAGACATGGAGTTGTGAAACTGACTGGACCATACCATCCTGAGTATCCATTACCTGAAGCAACACAATTTGCTCTAATATAGACATCATAAGTGGTTGATGCACCAAGACCGGTAAGAGTAGCACTTGTTGAAGTTGCTGTGGTGGTGGATCCTGTACCTTGAGTGAAACCAGTTAACCCCCACTCCAACTCATATGAAGAGGAAGCAGACCCTACCCAAGAAGCAGTAGCGCTTGATGCTCCTGCACCAACAGTCAAGCCAGCAGGAGTCGGACATGCTGGTGGCACAAATTCATCTGCACCTCTATCCGGAGCAGTTGATGAGCGTGTGTCTCCATCTAAGTCGACAGTAATAGAAGACATTGGCTGCGCATTGTTACTTGCTGCCAAGCCCTCAACATGCCAATCTTCTGCATTTGTAAACTGAGCATCACCCTCCGAAGATGTTGTATCTCCTGATGCTGTCTGATAAGCAGCAAAAGATGCATGGTTTGTCGTTCCGTTGTAATATCCGGAAAGACCCGAAGCAGGAGTATAAAATAAATTATTTTGAGATGTTACGTAGCTAGTGGAAAAAATACTGCTTACATAAAAATATGCTGGATATCCTTGCACTTCGTTGTGAAAAATATTGTTTTTGATTAATACTCCGGGTGTAGGATAAGATGAACTGGTTGAGGCACTCGTGTAAATTCCTCTATTGGTTGCATACGCAGAACCCGTTCTTACTGTATTATGAGCAACCAGCATATGGCTTGGATGATATATATAAATTCCATAATTGTATGATGATCCAGAATTCTTGAATACAATCGCATTATTATATATAGATGTGGGGTCAGAAGCTACGCCGTAGGCATAGTATGCATAGATACCGTAGCCGTAGTTTAAATAGATGTCATTATCATGGATGGTAATTTTTTCGGGATTCGCATTGGTTGGAGATCCATAGACTCGAGCACCGTAACCAAAAGAAGTCGCGGATGCACTTTGGTGAATCTTATTGTTTGAAATATCCGCAGAAATACAATAATTTGGGGCTACACCGTAACCGTAACGGAATCCGTTAATATCATTATTTCTAAACACAAAATTTGTTGATAGATTCGAGCTTGAACCATTTAAATACAATCCATAGGATCCATTATTGAATGTACTATTTTCAATAAACAAAGAATCATATTTTACACCTATCGCATAACATAAGGCAAAAAATGTAGAGTTTGAAGTGCCTGCATCTCCATTAAATACACAATTGTTAATTGTAATTGCATTATTTGAGGTTCCTATCATAGTCATTAAACGACCATAAGAAGTTCCACTTGTTTCTATCGTTAAACCATCAATCTTTACATAATTGGCATTGTTAAAAGCTAATGTGAAATTTGAGGTAGTAGCTGATGATGTTGGAGCAAATGTAATTATCGGGCTTGTCGTATTTGTCGGATCACTCTCAAACGAGATCGTATTTGTCGCCGAGGCCCCAGTATATGCCCCTAGGGATACCTGTTCAGTATATGTTCCCTGCTTGACATAAAATGTTACCGCCCCATTTACTCCACTTGTCGTAAGAGCAGAGGTTGCAGCTGAAAAGCTTGTATAATTATTGGTTCCTGTTCCAATGGGATCTATTGTGTAAGACCCACTTAGCTGGGCAAATGAGGTCAATGACNTCATTNTCATTGCAAGGAATGAAAGGAAAAGAGAAGTAGTACGTTTCTTCATCAGTTTAGGTGATTTTGGATTAAAAAAATTGTGTTTAGCAAACAATGTAGGAATTTTCTATTAAAAACAGCACTATTGTTGATTTTTTTTATAAAAAACTTAAAATAAATACCGAATTCTTAATTTATTTTAATTCATTAAACCCATAGGATGATTAGCGAATTGAAAAATTCGAGACACATTTAAAATTATTGAAGTATTTTCGCGGCCTCAACGATGAAGTAAAACTCATCAAAATCAGAATCGGGAAGTGGCGCAGGTGGTAGCGCACCTGGTTTGGGACCAGGGGGTCGCAGGTTCAAATCCTGTCTTCCCGACAAAGCCCCGCAAANTTTGCGGGGCTTTTCCATTCTTTTCNAACCTTTATCTTTCATGACTTCTGAGTTTTGGNGCTATATTTCAACCTGTAAATNCATATNAGCANCAGTTAAAAACCTATGAAAATTCCCTAAAAAGTNATGATTACCAAAAAAAGAATCGGTCTGATTTTAGGACCTCTGTCCTTTTTACTGATCCAACTCTTCATTGAACCTGAAGGTCTCAGTTCAGAGGGAAATAGCGTTTTGGCGATAACTTCATGGATTGCAATATGGTGGATTAGCGAAGCTATCCCCATCGAAGCCACCTCTCTCCTACCCATAATCCTTTTCCCTTTACTCGGTGTGTTAGGCCTAAAAGAGACGGGTGCCGCATACGGTCATAAATTTATTTTTCTCTTTATCGGAGGGTTTATTCTTGCCATTGCCATTGAGAAGTGGCAACTGCATAAAAGAATTGCGTTGAACCTTCTTAAAGCTGTAGGGACCAGCTTATCCAATATTATGATGGGATTTATGTTGAGCACGGCAATGCTTTCCATGTGGATTTCAAACACTGCTACAACGGTAATGATGCTTCCAATTGGTATGGCGGTTATTTCTCAGCTGAAGAGTAAAATGGACCTAAATGATTCTCAATTTGGTACAGCCCTAATGTTATCAATTGCCTACAGCGCTTCAATCGGGGGAATGGCTACTTTAATAGGGACTCCGCCGAACCTAATCTTTGCTGGAATTGTTCAAGAGCTTTATGATATCGAGATTACCTTTTTTCAATGGTTTTCTTTTGGAATCCCTATATCCTTTGGATTACTATTTATTTGCTGGTTTTATCTATCCAGGTTTGCTTTTCCCCTGAGTGGAATTGTTTTTCCAGGAGGAAAAGAGATAATAAATAAGCAACTTGNTGAATTGGGCACTATGAGTCGAGAGGAAAAATTAGTCCTAATTGTTTTTGTTATGACTGCTTTATCATGGATTTCCAGGTCATTTTTTTTAACTCAATTGATCCCAGCCATAGATGACACTATCATAGCTATGATTGCAGCCATCATCCTTTTTATCCTACCCTCTAAAGAAAAAGGCAAAGCTCTTCTTGATTGGCAAGACGCCGTTAAACTTCCTTGGGGAATATTGATTCTTTTCGGCGGAGGAATTTCTATAGCTATTGCTTTTGAAACAAGTGGTCTAGCATTTTGGCTTGGCAACCAACTTGGGAGCCTTGCGGGGATTAATCTGTTTGTAATGATTTTAGTTACCATAACGGCGGTTAATTTTTTGACGGAGATTACTTCAAACCTTGCCACTACTGCGATATTATTGCCGGTTCTCGCAACTTTATCCTTGGTTATGGGAACTCACCCATATATTCTTCTTGTTTCTGCAACCCTTGCAGCATCATGTGCATTTATGCTTCCTGTAGCCACAGCGCCAAATGCACTTGTTTTTGGGAGTGGAATGATAAAGATGAGAGACATGATATCAAAAGGGGTTTGGCTCAACATAATATCAATAGTCATTTTGACTCTGACCATATATTTTCTTTTACCCTTAATCTGGAGCTTTCCAAAAATTTGAGATCTGCGATGTTATTCCTTTAATCTTAATTTGTCTCGGGATTGGATATGCACTGACAAAAAAATAGAGCCGCATCTTTATGATGCAGCTCTATTTTGTGTGATTCCGGCGCGATTCGAACGCGCGACCGTCTGCTTAGAAGGCAGATGCTCTATCCAGCTGAGCTACGGAACCAAGGCCGCAAAAGTAATATTAAATTTCATGATTAGGTGGAAAGATTTATAATCTCATCAAAAGTTTTTGAAACTGCTTGAACTTTAGGATGAAAATAAAAGAAGGCTCCATACAGCACCAACAAAAACCGTGATTAACGATGCAATCACCCAGTCAGCTGCTGACGATTTTTTTTTCTTCTCAACCTCTAATTCTTCTGCCTTTTTACTCAATTTAGCAATTCGCTCGCGAATTTTATCAAAATCGAAGGCGTCAGGAATCTTACGAACTTTGGATTTTACAATAAATCGTCCATTCTTAAATTCATATTCAAATATTTTTTGGAAGTTTTTTTTTCGCGGGCATAACTGTAAAACCTCACCTTCACCTTGTAACTGAATTAAGGGTATGTCTATATGGTAGATAAGAAGCTCACTTTCAACATAAGATTTACACACAATAGGTAAAGCAGAATCTGCACCACTATGAGCAAAAGCAAGGTCGAAACAGTCACTATCCTCAAGATTGGTGACCAGCCAGAGCATATTTGAGGCATAATCTACCTCAAAGTATACCCCTTTGTCGTCATTATTCTCTTGAGACCAGAGTGTAAGACCTAAGATTTGAAAGCAAACAAATAAAAAAGTTTTTTTCACCGATGAACTATCTAATTGATTTCCTTAAAATTACGTTTTTTTTCTTTTTCGATATCAACGAGTAGGATTTTCCGTTAAATCCATATTTTCATTTTTAATCTAACTCAGGAATGAAATTATGAAATCGTATTATTTCTATCAATGTTTTCTGTAAAGACGGTACTTTTGTTTTTGAAAATGGTTGAGAACCTAAAATACATGCTAATAATATTATGCCTCTTTTTAGTTGACATAAACATAAATGCTCAGACAATTGTAGAGCAAGAAATCAAAGCAGTTGAGGAAAGTCCGATAAGCAGTGGTATTGAGAAAAAGANCAAAGCCTACAGATCCCAACCGCAAAAAGCATTTACAGCTTCTTTATTACTTCCTGGTCTTGGTCAGGCATTAAACAAGCAAGCGTGGAAATCNCCCATCGCTTTCGGAGCNATTTGCGGTTCTGGTTACGTATTGTGGCAAAATCAAAATTATGTTTCAAGATTGAAANAGGCTATAGAAATTCGATTTGAAGTTCCTGGGCAAACTGATGAGTTTAATGGTATTTTTAGTGATAGCCAGCTTTTTTCCCTAGAAAATGAATACACCAGACTAAGAGATTACAGTTTTTTAGCATTGATAGGAATTCACTTACTTCAATGCATAGATGCATATGCCGCCGGATTTCTAGTAGANTTTGATGTTAGTGANGANCTTAATCTGTCAGCTTCATACAGTACCCTTCCNGAAGCTCCAATAGGAGCAAAAATATCATTATCATGGCGTTAAAGATTGCAATAATAGGATATGGAAAAATGGGGCAAATGGTTGAGGTCATTGCTCAAGAAAGAAAACATTCAATCATAGCCCGTTTGGATAAAGGCTGGGACATAAATCAACTTAAAGGGGCAGATGTGGCCATAGAATTTACAGAACCAAATTCCGCCGTGGAAAATATATCCAAAGCTCTTAGATCCAACATACCTGTTGTAACTGGCACGACAGGATGGTACAGCCACATAAATAGTATCAAGGATCTAACTGTAAATACAGGACTTGTATATGCTTCAAATTTCTCTCTTGGAGTAAATGTTTTCTTTGAGATTAACAAGAAATTATCAAAATTACTTGCTAATCGAGAGGAATATAAAGCTTCAATTAAAGAAACACATCATACAAACAAAAAAGATATTCCAAGCGGCACAGCAATTACTCTAGCTGAACAACTCATTGAAAATACCTCAATAACTGACTGGAGCCTCAAGGATGAAAATCAAAAAATAAAAATCGAATCGAAGCGTGAGAAAAAAGTTTGCGGTGATCATTCGGTTACCTATCAATCTGAAATAGACAAAATAACCATTTCTCATTCGGCNTTNAATAGAAAAGGGTTTGCCCTGGGNGCAATTATCGCAGCAGAAAAAATTCAAGGAAAAACTGGAATTCATCCGTTCAACTCTCTATTATTCTAGATAATGCCCAAATCAAAATCTCAGATTCAAAAGTTTACTGAGAGTACAGCCTTAGATATCCTNGGNGTGGGNATTGTAATTAGCGTCTCCTTGGCACTTGGCTTTCACAANACCGTTATTAATGGCTTACCCATAGGAATCATGTCTGTCGNAGGNGCAGGCTTTTCAATGTTAGCCACTCGGCTCGTCACCAAAAGGAATAATATCGGGAATCTAATAGGCATAATGGCAACAATTAATTCAGCTCTGGTAGATTATTATCTCGGAAACCAAGCGGCCTTCTTAACATACCCCGTATCATTTTTTGGGCTNATTGCCAGTTATTTTTTNTGGAAGCGCAGAGGAAACAAAGTCCCAAGAGGNTTTGATAAGTGGTATTTCATAAATATTGGATTTGCATTCTCATTGGCCTTCTTGTTAAACTANATTGGATTTTCAGGATTTTTAGCCCATGAAATTCGAACGGAAGACACGATTAAATTTTGGATAACCGCAATAATCACAGGCCTAAGCTTTTCAGGGACCTTAAATATGCCCCGTATGTATGCAGACACATGGGCATTTTATGAGGTTTATAATGGATTAAAAATTTATCAGAATATTCTCTTTGGAAATGTNGCCTACGTTGCAAAATATATATTCTATCTATTCAATGCTCTTTTGGGTTGGATCGTTTGGCACCAGGTTAGAAATAAAGAATCAGTTTAGACTGATTCTTTATTAGCACCAAAACAGCTCAAAATAGTTAGTTGTATCTAATTTAAGTCACGTGAAAGGTCTTTGCGTAATTTTTTTTTTAGCTTACTTATCCGCTTATTCTCAACCAATGTTNGAGAGTGGGAAAACTCTAGATGTAAACGTTGAATTTCTTGAACTTTCAATTTTAAGCAATACTACTGGTCCGAAATCAACATCTCAATATTCTCAAGCACAACTTCAAAGGCAATTTGGAATGGGTAAAAAATTTGAGTGGAGATATGCCGTAGCTGCAGCTCAATCTCCATTTGAAATTGATTTTTCTCTTCTTGCAGGCCTACAATTTGAATTTTATCGTCAAATGAATTGGTCTTCGAGNATAGCAGGNACAGTATCTTACATGCGGGGAAATCAAATAATTCCGCAAAATAAACTCTGGTTTGCTGTAAGTAATTTTTCAGAGCAGGGTATTGAAACAAATATCAATTTTGGGTTTTGTCAGAATACATTATTCCAACCGATACAGCCATTTGCGGCAGCAGGCTGGATTGTCCCGATAAGAAATAAGCTTATTCATTTTGAGACATACTTTCAACCTNCTGGAAACTCAGCGATNCAAATCGGCATAGACTTATCAAAAAGTGACTACCAAACATTATTTATGATTGGTNGTGGTCTTTCTGGTCCTGCTTTTTTATCTGTTGTAAGGTCTCTTTAATTTAACGAGAAAACCGATCAAGAAGAGCTTCATGAAGAAACTTAACTTGATCTCTTAACCCTTTTAAATCTCGATCATTTTCAATAATATAGTCTCTTTTAGTAAGCATCGAACGCTTCTGTGCTTGAGGCATTTGTTTGGACATTCTTTGACGAATTTCATCAACAGATAAATCACTGCGCTGCTGGACTCGAGAAATTCTATTGTCTTCTTGAGCTTCTACCAATATAATTGAATCACAATTTTTGTACGAACCTGATTCGAACAATATGGCTGCTTCACGAACCACATAGGTACTCTTTTGTTTTGAGTGCCACTCAACAAAATCTCTATGCACCGCTGGATGAACAATGGCATTGATTCTATTTGTTGTCTCAGGAGTTGAAAACGCCCTTTTTGCGAGCTCTCTGCGTTGGAGAATGCCATCGATGTAAATACCCTCACCAAATTCTTTCTCTATAATTTTTTTCAATTCAATATCCTCAACCAAAAGCCTCTTGGCGGAGTCATCTGCAAAATAGATAGGAACACCATTTTCTTGGAGGATTTCAGCAACTGTTGATTTACCGCTTCCCATAGACCCTGTTAAACCGACATGATAACTNTTCATAAAAGCAAATTTAAATTATTGCGACGGAGATTTAAATCATTTTACAAGAATTGTTCGAGAAAATGTACAGCGTTTCATCCCGGCTTCAGAGAATGATAAATCTNGATGTAATGAATTTCATACTCGGTAACTGAATAGATATGAAATAAACTCCGCGAACCAAACGCAAACTCTCAACCCTGGTAAGGTTGTTTCTATTGGAATTAACATATCTCCTATAAGATGAAATTATCCTTCCCCTTGAGTCAGAAACTTGAATAGACACTGGACCTCCCTCGCGGATAAATAAATCAAAACTCTGAATTCCTGATGATCCAGGGTTTGGGGAAATTATTAGCATCGGGTCCGAAGCAAAATTGACTAAAGAATCTACCGGGTCGACTTGAGCAATACAGTTTTGCCCTACCGGAAGGTTNTCATCTAACCATTCCCAACGGTCAAGAATAAATTCTCTTAGCAAATTCAATTCTTGCTCATAGCTTGTTGCTATGGGATCTGGATAAACCCATAATTGTTGTCCAAAAATAGGCCATCTATTAAAATGGCGCGATCGAGCCTCCTGCGTTTCTTGAGAATACAAAGATATTTTTTGCAAAACTTTCGACTCACTCCAAACCGAGGTTCGGAGATTTTGCCATCTGCACCCCACCTCATTTCGAAAGAGACTATCCGTCATTAAACGACTCCACCAAAATGGGACCGGCCACTGACCTGCGGGGCATATTTGTTCTAACTCAAACGCAAAACCTTCGGGAGAATCAGCATCACAGAAATTTGCATTTCCAAAAGCCAAGTCAAAATCCCAAACGGGTCCTGCGTGAATCTTTCCATCTTCATCTTTTCTATCCTTGTGGAAATAAGTAGATATTCGGTAAGCATCAACATTGCGGTTGATTTCATTCACAAGCATGAAATCAATGAATGAAGAAGTATTAATAAATCTACGATAACCTAAAATAGAGTCCTGAAAAGTNTCAGATGAAAGAGCTATCTCCATGCTATCAACAAAAGAGGTGATATAATCTCTTTGAGCATTTGTGATCTTGTTACTTTTTGGATAAACTCCCNGGAAACTNACAGAACTNCCCGCTCGATTGGGATAAAAGAAATTCGANGGAAAACTTGACGTCCANGAGAAATCTTCAGAGCTTTGCTTGTCNATCTTGAAAATATAACCTCCAGAGACATCAATACCTTGATTTTCATCAATNTCAAGTTTTTTAATGTTTACCCTACCCGAATCTCTTTTTATTTTTTCAACCATCACATAAATACCGAAATACTCCGAGTTAACCCATACTTCGATAAATTGAGTTTTAGGCGCCCACCTACCGGTTTCTCTCGCCAAATCATAAGTCAATACATTTCTCATTAAAGATTTATCGAGGAAGGTTGCGTATAAAACCCAATCTGATTCAATTGAAAAATCAAATAATGAAACTTCTCTATCACTTCCATCAGAGTTTCGAGTTTCAACCGTCATCGATTTCATTGGAAACATTTGTGAACTTTGCCCACGGTATTCTATACCTATAAAACCTTGATCATGAGGGGGTTGGCTTAGAGTGTTCCTTGTCCCATCAGAATTCCAAAAAATTGTCCATTGAGCCTGAACTTTCGGCTCGTTGACGATGGTATTTCCCATTGTGAAAATACTTACAATCGGAATATCACTGTTCCAATTTAAAGGTTGAGCATAAGAGCCGCTACAAACAAACATAAAAGTGCAAAAAGAAAAAAAAAGTCTGCTCAATTGTTTCAAATTAAAAACACCGTAAAAACTCAAACCATTCGAGCTCAAGATTCCGTACTGTATTAAAAGTAAGCGGCAAATATAAAAATTGAAAAGATTAAAGTGCAATTTCACCAAAGTAAAGTCTTTTATGGTAAAAACGAGAAAAACACAAAAAAATATGACCACTTATTGAGTGTTAGTGAAACGATAATAGAAGACACAAATATTTCCGTATTTATCAATAAAAGTAAACTAAGTGTTTAAATGACACTAAGATCAAGTGATTAAATGTAAGCGTCATTAATCAGTCTAAACGTAGACTCCTGTTGAAAAAAACCACAAATAGTTAGATGTACTTTAAGTGAAATTTGTAACTTAGCCTTAATTATTGTACTTATGACTATTACTAAAACTCTTCGCAAAGCAATCCTGTTTGTAACAATTACTCTTATTGGATTTGTATCAAATGCTCAAGTTAGTGGAACTATTAAAGATGCCGCTTCAGGAGAATCCCTTCCTTCTGTCTCTGTTAAAATTAAAGGAACGAATCAAGCAACTATTTCAAACTTCGATGGAATCTTTAAATCTCCGGCTAAACCAAATTCAACTTTAATCTTTAGCTCTTTAGGATATTCAACTAAGGAAGTATTAATTGAAAAACTAAATCAACAATTGATTATTCTTTTAGAGGAAGATAAAGAAGGAAATGAGTTAGAGGAAGTAATTGTTACCGGTTACGGGACGCAAAAGAAAAGTAATGTTACTGGAGCAATCTCCTCAGTAAAAGCGAAAGACCTAGAAAATATGGCATTGCCCAGAGTTGAACAGGCTCTGCAAGGACGAACCTCAGGTGTTATCGTTGTCCAGGGCTCTGGTCAGCCAGGATCGGGTTCTGTGGTAAGAATTCGTGGAACATCTTCTATAAATGGGTCCGATCCCTTGTATGTAGTAGATGGAGTCATAATTGGTGGTGGAATCGATTTCTTAAACCCTAATGACATTGCGTCCATAGAGGTTTTGAAAGATGCTGCTTCTGCTGCCATATATGGATCGCGCTCTGCGAACGGGGTTGTAATTGTTACTACGAAAAATGGGGCAGGTAAGAAAAATATGGAAGTCTCCGTAAATCGTTATACCGGAGTTCAAAACCCCTGGAAAAAAGTTCCTGTTTTGAATTCGACACAATATGCTATGATTCAAAATGAAATGAATGTGGCTGCTGGACTACCCGCACCTTACAGTAATGTTCAAGATCTTGGCGTTGGAACTGATTGGCAAGATGCTGTCTTCAACCCAAATGCTCAAATTAACACAACTGATGTATCTATTTCCGGAGGACATTCTAAAGGCTCTTATTTTGCTTCGGTATCCAATTTTGAACAAGATGGAATTGTCGCTCCAGGAGCATCAAATTATAAAAGATTTTCGGCTCGTTTAAATACCGTGACCAATGTAAATAACAGACTTAAAGTCGGTTGGAATGCGACCTACACCCACAATGAATCGCGTGGCGTTTCTGATAACTCTGAATTTGGGTCGCCCCTAGGACGAGCTTTGAACATTGACCCTCTTACTCCCATATATGAGACAGACTTAAACGTATTATCTCAAGCGCCATACACAGTGGCAGGAGAATTACGACATAATCTTGTTCAAGGACCTGGAGGCTATTTTGCTATATCCCCGAGGGTGACAAGCGAAATTGTAAATCCAGTAGCCGGTTTTCAAAATGCAGACGGATATGGATGGGCGGATAAATTTGTAAACAGCACTTTCGCTGAATTTAAAATAACTGATCATTTAAAAGTTCGTTCTTCAATCGGTATTGACCTAGCATTTTGGGGTGGACAAAATTTCACTCAGCCATTCTACTTAAATGCAACAAACTATCTAGACACAAACAACGTAAGTATGAGCTTCAACCGTGGTTTTACATGGATTTGGGATAATTCAATCTCTTATGACTGGACTCTGGGAGATCATGCATTTGATGTTCTTGTGGGACATTCTGCACAAGAAGTGAACGGAAGGTATATGAGCGGAAGCAAAATGGATGTTCCGACTCAAATTGCTGAAGATGCTACCATTGACTATGCGAGAAACATTGAATCTATGCAAGTTGGTGGAGGGAAATGGGAGCGTTACGCCATCGAATCATACTTCACTCGCTTAAACTATAACTACCAAGATAAATATGTAGCCACTGCGATCATGAGAGCTGATGCTTCCGTTCGTTTTGGCCCAAATTTCAGATGGGGTTATTTCCCATCAGTTTCAGCGGGCTGGAATCTCCACAATGAAGATTTTTGGACTGATGATTCGAAAATCCAGACATTAAAAATTAGAGCGGGGTATGGCTTAAATGGAAGCGATGCTGCTGGGTCCCTAGAATACGCTTCTACTATCTCTGGAGGAAGAGCATATACCTTTGGATATGGAGAGCGCATTATTAACGGAACCTCTCCTTCTCAAATTTCTAACCCGGACCTAAGATGGGAAAGTGTCTCTCAAGGTAATGTGGGTATTGACGCTACATTTTTCAAGAATTTCCGGGCGACAATTGACGTATTCCGGCGACAAACCAACGGAATGAAGATTAGACCTACCCTTCCGGACTACATCGGAAACGAAGCAGCCACGGCCAACGTTGGAGTCATGTTAAACCAAGGTGTAGAGTTAGAGTTCGGTTGGGCTAAAACCCTTGCTAATGAGCTTTATTTAAACTTCAGCGGTAATGTGAGTTTCTTACAAAATAAGGTAGTATTAATAGGTAATGAAAGTGGATTCCTCCAGGGCGCAGGGTTTGGACCTCAAGGTCTTCAAATCACTCGAACAACTGAAGGTTTGCCCATCGGTTACATTTATGGCTACCAAACAGATGGAGTCTTCCAAAACCAAGCTGATGTAAGTGCCTATACGTTTACGGATAGCTTAGGGGTTTCCAGCCTTGTTCAGCCGGATGCAGTTCCCGGTGATTTCAAATTTAAAGACGTAAATGGTGACGGTGTAATCAATGCAGACGATAGAACACTAATTGGAAACCCAACACCAGATTTCACCTTTGGATTCACTGCAAATGCAGCCTATAAAGGGTGGGATGTTTCTCTATTCCTTCAAGGAATGGCTGGAAATGATATTTTTAACGCGACACGCCGTTATGATTTACCCACTTCCAACATGCCTACCTGGGCATTGAATCGATGGACCGGTGAAGGTTCTACCAATGAATACCCACGTTTAACGATGAATGATGTCAACAGAAACTACGCCCGGTCTTCGGACTTCTATGTAGAAGACGGTAGCTTTATTCGAGTTAAAAACTTACAGCTAGGGTATAACTTTAAAACTGCATTTCTAAAAAAGTTGGGCATAATTAAATGTCGAGCATACTATTCCGGAAATAATTTATTAACCTTCACAGGCTACTCTGGATTTGATCCTGAAATTGGTTCTGGAGTGGGAATTGACCGTGGAATATATCCACAAGCACGCACGCACAGCATAGGTATTAACATTTCTTTTAAATAATCACCATGAATATTCGTTTAAAATATACAATTGCATCCATAATATTGGGCATCGGTTTTAGCTCCTGCTCAAGAGATTTTTTAGATGTAAGACCCGTAGGTCGGACTCTTGAGATCAATCATTATCAAAATCAAGAGCAAGCTTTTGAAGCCTTAGTCTCTATCTATGACGTCCTTCAATGGAACGATCAAAATGGGTATACCATGGAACATTTATTAATGAATGTTGCATCGGATGACACTTATGCAGGAGGAAGTGACGCTTCAGACCAGCCTTCTTGGGTAGCAACNAATAATTTCACCTTTGATGCGAATTTAGGTCCGCATTCTGGCTTTTGGAAAAAAGCNTACAGGGGAATATTTAGAGCGAATTATTACATCAAAATAATAGATGAGGTACCNGAAACTTCTGAAGCCTTTAAAATNAGAACAAAAGCGGAAGCAAAATTCNTACGTGCAAAGTTCTACTTAGACCTAATGCGCTANTTTGGTAATGCTCCACTTATCACAGAGCCACAAGGGGCCGATGATTATTTCAATCTAAACATTCCTGGACCCAGTGGTCTTATGACGCAAATAGCAACAGATTTAAATGAGGCAATTACTGACCTCCCGGAAACAGTAAGTGGTAATGAAATGGGACGTGTTACAAAAAGTGCTGCTCAGGCTCTTCTTGCCAGAGCCTACNTATTCTCAAATGATGCAACAAAGATGTCTGATGTNGCATCTCTTTGCGAAGATATCATCACCTCAAATTTATACTCTTTGGAGCCAAATTTTGCTGATATTTTCGATCGTCAACATGAATACGGTGTAGAGTCAGTTTTTGAGATCGCCTATACGGAATCATCACTCCAAGGTTGGTGGCAATTTGGTTCTGGCGGTGGAGAAGGAAATGTAGGCACTCAGTTCATTGGAATGCGTGATTATAATGGGCCGACGTATGCCACAGGTTGGGGATTTTGTCCAATCAGTACAGAGTTAGTGACCGCCATGTCAGCGGATCCAAGATTTACCCACACAGTAATCGATGCTGCTGCCCTTCAGGGAGCGTCATANACGGCGGGATATCAAAATACAGGATACTTTATGAAGAAGTATGCTCCTATCTCAACTAACGCTGCTCTCGATGGTGATGTAGCATTGAATTGGGGAACCAATACTCGAGTAATTAGATATGCTGATGTGTTATTAATGGCTGCTGAAGCGAATGCCAGAACAAATTCCGAGTCAANAGCTCTTGGATACTTAAATCAAGTACGAAACCGAGTGGGTTTGCCGGCAAAAAGTTCCTCGGGGGCACAGCTTATTGACGATATTATGGAAGAAAGAAGATTTGAATTAGCCTGTGAAGGCCATAGGTTCCATGACTTAGTTAGAACAGGTAAAGCGCTAGAGATTTTAGGNTCTCAAGGNTATCAGTCGCACAACAATTATTTCCCCATTCCACAGAATGAATTGGATGCAAGTAATGAAGCACTGACTCAAAACCCAGGATATAACTAGCCAATAGATTTTTAATTTTTTAATACTAAAAACAATTATAATGAAAACAATAAATAAAATTCTTTTATCAGCCTCACTTGCCGCATTTGCCTTGGTAAGCTGTGATCCTGATCCAGAACCTCCTACACCTACTCTACCAGTAGCATCGTTTACATGGTCTTTTGCTGTAGATTCAGTGGGAACAACAGACTCGAATACTGTCGATCTAGTAAGCACCGCCACAGGTAGCCCTTTTTTGTATGAATGGTCAGCATCAAACGGATCAACGATATCGGGAGAGACCGCTTCTATATTTTTTCAAGATGCTGGGACATATACAATTACGCATACAGTTTTCAATGCTGCAGGACAGGCATCTGATTCCACT
The DNA here is from genome assembly GCA_002682945.1 of Cryomorphaceae bacterium. Classification (GTDB taxonomy): domain Bacteria; phylum Bacteroidota; class Bacteroidia; order Flavobacteriales; family Schleiferiaceae; genus TMED14. The sequence continues at coordinate 25,649 of NYSL01000023.1, forward strand.
CAGATCACTATTTCGAGCACATCGAGCACTTTACCTTGTACAGGAGCTGTGCAAAGCTTAACAGATTGCTCAAGTAAAACATGGAAATTGGCCTTTGCTGATTCTGCTCTCTGGGTAGGACCTACCGACGGATCAGCAACTTGGTGGCAGATTGGTGTTTCCGGTATTCAAGGAAGAAGCTGCCTCTGGAATGATGAATGGATTTTTGATATCAATGGATCCATGGAGTATAAAACCAATGGAGATGTTTGGAGCGAAGGATATGTTGACCCAAATCCTGAGGTATGCTTTAATGATGCTGATGTTCCTTCTGCAACCCAAGCATGGCTCTCAGGAAACCATTCCTTCCAAGTTATTGAGCCTGTAGCTCCTGGCCAGCGAACTAAATTGAAAGTTTTAGGAAATGGTGCTTTCATGGGTCTTTGTAAAGTAATTAACGGCTCTGAAGTTCCAGGAGGCCCTCCTGCGTCTTCAGTTACTTATGACATAAGAAACATCGTCCAGGTTGGAACCAAACGCTATTTGGAACTTGAGATCAACTACGGCGTTGGCATCTGGAGGTTTGTATTCGAATCAGAAGATTAAAAAGTTATATGTTTAAAAACATCATTCCCCTTGTATTTCTAGGTTTTGGTATTTCATGCCAAAACCCAGAAATGCCTGTGCTAATGATTGAAGACGTAGAAATACTAGAACGTGATGTGAATCACACGCATACCCACAATGTGTCAATATCCGATACATTTAACAAAGATGTATCATTCCGATGTCAAACAACGGGAGTTACCGCCACGGAGGGGGAAGACTTTGTCCATTTTGACGAAGTCATCACAATTCCGAAAGGAGAAACAACAACGCAAATCGATATTTCTATTCTCACAGACACCTTAATGGAATCTGATGAAATTATATGGTTAGGCTTTTCTGATCCTGAAAATGTGAGAATTCAAGACGCTTTATCCGAGATAAAGATTATGAACGACGATACGTTCATGGTCAATGATGACACCTCGGGGTATTATTCTCCACTCTCCTACCCTGGTAAATCAATGGTTTGGTCTGATGAGTTTAATCAGACGTCATTAGATATGAATTCTTGGAATTATGAAACAGGTGGATACTGGTTTAACAACGAGATTCAATACTATCGAGGTGGAACAGCGAATACAGCACTACAAAACGGCAAACTGGTCATAACAGCCAAGAAAGAAACCTATCAAAACAGGGAACATACCTCTGCTAGGCTTACCACTGAAGGTAAAGTAGAATACAAATACGGCCGCATCGATGTGCGCGCTAAACTTCCGAAAGGACAAGGAATCTGGCCTGCTATATGGATGCTTGGCGATGATATGTCTAGTGTAGGGTGGCCAGCTTGTGGGGAGTTAGATATGATGGAATTACTGGGACATGAGCCTCATAAGATTCATGGTTCTATAAATTATGGACCTCAAGGAAATTCATGGGCACATACCAAAACTACCTCCTACTCACTTCCGGTTTCCGAAGGAGATTTTTCTGACAAATACCATGTATTCAGCGTACTATGGGAAGAAAATAGCATCAAATATTATGTAGATGACAACTTATATGCCACTTACAACCCAAATAACATAGCGGGAGGTCAAGCCTGGCGATTCAACCATCCATTCTTCTTTATTTTGAACATTGCAGTGGGTGGAGATTGGCCAGGGAATCCTGATCCAACTACGATATTTCCTCAACAAATGCTAATTGATTATATTCGCATATTCCAATAAATACGGTGAAAAAAATTACAAATAACTCAACAATAACTCAACAATAACTCAACAATAACTCAACAATAACTCAACAACAACTAAATCTAACTTAAATCTAAAAAATGAAAAAAATCTACGCTTTATTAATGCTAACCCTACCTTTTTTGGGTTACGCTCAAAACACCCACGTAGTGACTTTTAAAGTCAACACTGCGAATATCACTGTAGGGCCAAACGGCATCTACGCTGGTGGTGGTGTAATTGGCGGCGCTGACGCTGTCGCTTTGTCAGACCCTGATGGTGATGGCATATGGGAAGGAACCGATACATTAGATGGTACTGCTGGAGGAAACTTTATTTTCCTTAATAGTCCCAACAATAGCGGTGACTGGGGCACTAAAGAGTCTCTTGCTGGCCTTCCTTGTGGTGATCCTGCAAACTATGACGACAGAATCATGCCAACATTCACACAAGACACAACTCTAGAGTTTTGTTTTGGTACTTGTTCGCCCAATACGGTTTGTCCTGCTCCTACTCCGCAGAAGCACGTAACTTTCATCGTAGACATGACTGAATACTCAGGCACAAATGCTAACTATGCCGGTGGTGTTTTCGTTAACGGAACCTTCAACGGATGGTGTGGTACTTGTAACCCAATGACTGACCCTGACGGCGATAGTATTTGGACTGTTACACTTCCAATTGATACGGGAGTAATGCGCTGGAAGTTTACTGTAAACGGATGGGCTGATCAGGAGAACTTTACTTCTGGTATGAGCTGTACAAACACCAACTCAGGTGGTTTTACTGATCGTCAGATGACAGTAGTTGATGACGAAATCCTAAAAGGTGTCTGCTTTAGCGAATGTTATAGCTGCGATACCAATGAGGTATACGCAACATTTCAGGTAAATATGGAGAACCAGACTGTAGATACAACTGGCCTATTCGTAGGTGGTGGTTCAGGAATGGGCGGACCTACAGACAATATGCTTGAAAATATTGCAGGTACAGAAATGTGGACTGCAACTTTCGTCAAGCCTGTTGGATTCCATTCTGACTACATTTTCTTAAACGGTTACAACACTGGTTGGGGAACTAAGGAGAACCTTGCAGGTCTTCCATGTGCTTTCGGACAATGGAATGATCGTACTACCGATACAATGTTAACTGACTGGTCAATTCGCACTTGCTATGAAGTTTGTGCCACTGATGGTTTATGTCCTGCTCCTGCAGTTCAGCAAAACATTCACTTTGTAGTTGATATGAATAGTCCAAAAGCTCCAGCTACGTGGACTCAGCCATATGTAAGTGGTAACTTCAACAGCTGGTCTGGTGATGCAATGCCTATGACTGATGCTGATGGCGACAATGTATGGGAATACACTGCTATGATTGATCAAAACACTGCTCTAGAATATAAGTTCACCCTAGACAACTGGGCGAATCAAGAGCAGTTTGATGCTTCAACTAGCGATTCACTTTGTACTCAAGACTTCGGTGGATTTGTAAACCGTGTTTACACTGTAGGTACTGCAGACGATACGCTTGATTTCTGCTTCAACTACTGTGAGTCCAATTGTACTTCAGTTGGTTTTGGAGAAGATAATCTAGAATTTTTGGTTATGCCGAATCCAGCAAATGATGTTTTAAATGTTGTAGGACGTACTTCTGAAGAAATGACTGTAGAAGTTATCTCTCTAAATGGACGCACTATGATGACTGAGTCAAATACAACTGGAACAGTTAAACTAAATGTAAGCACGCTACCGCGTGCACTTTACTTGGTTCACATCACTCAAGGTGATTCTCACCAGTGGAGCCGAGTCAGTCTTAACTAAATTAGACTGATATAATAACTTAAGGAGGGGCGAAATGCCCCTCCTTTTTTTTTAAAAATCCTTAAAATGTCTGGGTCCTTTATGTGAAATTTGTAACTTCGCTCTAATTATTGTACTTATGACTATTACTAAATATTTTCCAAAAAAAATCTCACTTTCTGCACTAATTATATTTGCCTTCACCAGTTGTCAGCCGAATACTACAAATGAGCAAACAATTGATAGCCTTTTAAGCCAAATGACTATCGCTGAAAAGGTGGGGCAGATTACTCAAATCGATCATCGTTTTCTCGATGATCATTCAGATATAACAGATTACTCAATAGGATCTTTACTCAGTGGTGGTGGGTCTCACCCTAAAGAAAACACCCTTAAAGCATGGGTAGATTTATATAACGGCTATCAAGAAAAAGCCCTAGCCTCTCGCCTTGGGATCCCCTTAATTTATGGTATTGATGCTGTGCATGGTCACAATAACGTCAAAGGTGCTACCATATTTCCACATAATATTGGTCTCGGAGCCACAGGCAATGCGGATATTGTTAGACTTGTATCTGAAGCTACCTCAAGTGAAGTAGCAGCAACAGGAATCAACTGGACCTTTGCACCCTGTATTGCAAGTCCTCAGGACTACCGATGGGGAAGAACCTATGAAGGTTTCTCCAGCGATCCAAATCAAGTTTTAGAATTAGGAGTTGCTGCAGTTGAAGGCTATCAATCAGCAAATAAAAAAAATCCAAGAAAAGTTATTGGGTGCGCGAAACATTTTATTGGAGATGGGAATACCATTTTTGGAACGGGAATTAAAAATCTTGTAGATCGTGGTAATACAATAATGACAAGAGAAACGTTAAAGAAAACACTTATTCCAGCATATCAAGCTGCTGTTGACGCGGGAGTGCAGACTGTTATGGCATCGTATAACTCATGGAACGGAGTAAAATGCCACGGAAGTAAGGAGCTATTAACAGATATACTAAAAGAAGAAATGGGCTTTGAAGGCTTTGTTATTTCTGACTGGCAAGGTATTGATGAAATCCCCGGTGACTATAAGTCAGATATCGTAAACTCCATTAATGCAGGAATGGATATGGTTATGGTTTCAGGAGAAGGAGAACCTTACAAAAAATTCATGGCCCTACTTACAGAGGCCATTGAGGAAGAACTCATTCCAATGAGTAGAATTGATGATGCTGTCGCTCGAATTTTGAAAGTTAAGCTTGAAGCAGGGCTTTTTGATGAGCCCCTAATGGATTATGAATATCTATCTGATATTGGGTCTGAAAAGCACAGAGAAATAGGAAGAGATGCTGTTAGACAAAGTGTAGTTGTTTTAAAAAATGAATCTATCTTGCCTTTATCTAACTCAAATGAAGAGGTTAGATGGTCAAAAATAGTTGTCGCAGGAAAAGGAGCGGATAATCTTGGAATGCAATGCGGAGGATGGACTATTCAATGGCAGGGTGGACAAGGAGATATTACAGAAGGAACTACTATTCTCGAAGGATTGGTAGAAAATTCTCCTCCGGGAATAGAAATAATTCACGATCCACTTGCCAATAAAGTGAAAGGTGATGTCGCGATAATAGTTATTGGAGAAGACCCCTACACCGAATTTTTTGGCGATCGTGACTCATTAAATCTTAATAAAGAAGACCTACAAGTAATAGAAAATGCAAAAGCCCAAGGAATGAAAGTAGTTGTTCTACTCATTTCGGGAAGACCCATGAATATCGCTAACCATATTAATGATTGGGATGCTTTTGCAGCCATTTGGTTACCTGGTACAGAAGGAGCAGGTATCTCAGATGTACTTTATGGTAGTTACAATCCAACAGGAAGGCTTTCTTTCCCCTGGCCAGTTCAAGCCGAAGAAGGTGCGAGCTCTTCGTCTTTAATTTATAATATGGGCGAAGGACTATCCTACGAATAAACATATTTAGTGCTTAATTGACTAAAACCAAAAGAAATGCGATTTAAACTCCTTAGTTTCCTTATTCTCTCATTTTTCTATGTCCAATCCAATGGCCAACACCTTCTTCAAACCGATGGGACAGCCATAGTGAATCAAAATCAGGATACCATTATCTTCAGAGGTATGGGACTTGGTGGTTGGATGGTTCAAGAAGGTTATATGATGCAAACAGCAGCCTTCGCATCTCCTCAACATAAAATTCGGGATACGATTGAAGCCCTAATTGGAACTGCGAATACAGACATGTTTTATGATACATGGCTAAAGAATCATGTGAGGAAGATTGACATTGATTCGATGAAAAGTTGGGGTTTTAATATGATTCGCCTACCGATGCATTACAACTTGTATACATTACCAATTGAAGATGAACCTATTTCTGGCCAAAACACTTGGCTTAATAAAGGTTTTGAAATGATGGACTCACTGCTATCATGGTGCGAACAAAATGAAATGTATCTAATCCTAGACTTACATGCTGCGCCAGGAGGGCAAGGATATGATCAAGCAATTTCTGATTATGACCCTAATAAGCCATCTCTTTGGGAGAGTTCCGCGAACAGATCGAAAGCTGCCTCACTCTGGAAAAAGCTCGCAGAACGATACGAAGATGAGCAATGGATTGGTGGTTATGATCTGCTGAATGAGCCGAATTGGAATCTTCCAGGCGGTCAACTTTTAAGAGCTTTTTATGATATGGTTACAGATAGTATCCGTTCGGTGGATACAAATCACATAATCTATATTGAGGGAAATTGGTTTGCAAATACATTTACTGGACTCACACCCCCTTGGGACAGCAACCTAGTCTATTCTCCGCACAAATATTGGTCACCCGTGTTCAATGTTTCGGATATTCAATATGGATTAGACCTAAGAGATAATTTTAATGTTCCCATTTGGTTCGGTGAAACGGGTGAAAATTCAAATGCTTGGTATACGGATCTTATTCGGCTTTTTGAGACTAATGGAGTCGGATGGGCATGGTGGCCTGAGAAAAAGTTAGAAACAATAAACGCTCCCCTATCGTATCTGAAGAGCACAGGCTATCAGGATTTGCTTTACTATTGGAGTGGCGCGACCAATACACCTCCAAGTGTTTCCGATGCAACGAATGGTCTTATGCAGTTGGCGGAAAATCTAAAACTGGAGAACTGTGTTTACAATAGAGGAGTTACTGATGCAATGTTTAGACAAGTTTACAGTGACGAAACTTTACCATGGGCCAATCATACTATTCCAGGGATTGTCTATGCCTCAGAATATGACATGGGCACCATTAATCATGCATACTACGATACTGAATCATACCAGTTAAACCCGCCTCCTGCTTGGAATTCTGGGTGGATATATAGAAACGATGGCGTAGACATTCAAGAAAATTCTGATACCATGAATAACAATGGATACAAGGTTGGTTTTGTAGACACAGACGACTGGATGCAATATGAAGTTAATGTTCAAAACGATTCTGTCTATGATGTTCATGTGCGAGTTACATGCAATGGGTCTACAGGTGGAAATTTTCATTTTGAAGCAGACGGTGTTCGCATATCGCCATCATACTACACACCAAATACGGGAAGTTGGACATCATGGGCGACAAGAATTGTTCCGAATGTCATTATGCAAAAAGATGACAAAAAATTAAGAATTGTTGCCGATGGAGGGGGTTTTAACGTAAGTAGTTTTGAATTTGTTCCCGTAGGTCCTACATCAAGTCTACCCTATGAGTTTGTAGATGGATATATTGATATTCCAAATAGAGTATCAATAAGGCTAAACAAATCTATATTACCCATTCAAGCTTCAGGGTCAAATGGTTTTGTAGTTACCTCCAACGGGATTACGCAAACTATCACGGGTATCGAGAGTGATAGTAATAACTCTAGAGTTTTGCATATTGATTTAAATTCAGGTTACAAGTTCACAGATGTTTTAAAGATTAGTTTTGGTGGAAACATTGTCGCAAAAGATGGAACTACTTTGCAGCCTTTCACTTTAGAAGACGTTGAAAATTTACTTCCAAGTGTTCATCTCATACCCGGACGGGTTCAAGCGGAAGATTATCTGAATGTAGTTGGAATTTCTCTAGAAACATGTACTGATAACGGGGGTGGTCAAAACCTAGCATATCTTGACCCGGGAGACTACGTCGACTATGAAGTTTTAGTTCTAAATAGCGGAATGCATAAAGCGGACTTTAGAACAGCCTCTCAAAGCCCTGGAGCCTTAAATATTCAAATTGTTGATTCCACCGGGAACATTCTAAGTAATTTAGGGTCAGCTAACTTCCCTGCAACTGGAGACTGGCAAGATTGGGAAACATACTCATTCAATGTACCGCTTACTGCCGGAGAGCATATTCTGCGATTAACCATTACTCAAGCTCCTTTTAATTTAAACTGGATAGAATTTTGGTTTGGTGGAATTGGTTTAAATCCAAGGCTGACTGATGAAAAAATCCTAGTTTACCCCAACCCATCGAAAGAACATCAAATCTCCATTGAGGTTAATGAAAAAATGATCGGAAGCTCACTCAAAGTGACCAATTACTTGCAACAAAAAGTTCATGAAATTCGAATTAATGAACGCCATACAAATCTTAATCTAAGTCATTTACCCAAAGGGATTTACCTAATGAAATTTGATAACCCTTTCGATAAAAGCACCGTCTTAGAAAAAATAATACTCCAATAATTAAAAAGGCCCCTTGTGGGGCCTTTTTTCTGCGGTGAGAGCGGGATTCGAACCCGCGGTACGGTTGCCCGTACGCCAGTTTAGCAAACTGGTGGTTTAAGCCTCTCACCCACCTCACCGTTGCTATTAAAGCCCAAATAATGTTGTCTTTAAACAATACTTACTCGGGGTCGGCAAAGATAAACTTAGCTTGGCAATTAAGCCCAAAGTAATCTTAAAAGTTTTCTATTTAATTCTCAAATAGTACAGCTTTAAAAACCCAAAGAATATTATGATTCCAAACGAATGCGATATATCCGAGAAAGATTTACAAATCCAACTCTATATTAGTAGTCATAAATACCCTTGAAGAAATGAATGAAGTCGTAATTGTTAGCGCTGCTAGAACTCCAATTGGAAGCTTTAACGGTGCCTTAAGTAGCCTCAGTGCTACGAAATTAGGAAGCAATGCTATAAAAGGCGCTCTTGATAAAATTGATCTCGATCCAAACAATGTTGAAGAAGTTTATATGGGGTGTGTTCTCCAAGCCAATGTAGGAATGAATCCCGCCCGGCAATCTGCTTTAGAAGCTGGGTTATCAAATAAAGTACCCTGCACAACTGTCAATAAAGTTTGTGCTTCAGGAATGAAATCAATTTCTTTAGCAGCTCAATCCATACAACTTGGTCAAGTTGATATTGCTATTGCCGGAGGAATGGAAAGCATGAGCCAAGTCCCCCATTACATAGCTGGAACTAGAGCGGGTTTTAAATTTGGTGATACTAAACTCATTGATGGGATCATAAAAGATGGGTTGATGAATGTATACGACCAAAACGTTATGGGCGTATTAGCAGATAAATGTGCTAGCAAGTACGAATTCTCTAGAGAGGCTCAAGATGAATTTGCTCTAGAGAGCTATCAAAGAAGTTCAAAAGCATGGGATAGTGGAAAATTTGATGAAGAAGTTGTCCCTATTGAAATAAAAGATCGACGTGGTAATATTACCGTCGTCGATAAAGATGAAGAATTTAAAAATATTAATCTTGAAAAAGTTTCTAAGCTCAGACCTGCATTTACAAAAGATGGAACAGTCACAGCTGCGAATGCCTCTACTTTAAATGATGGAGCTGCTGCTCTTGTGTTGATGTCAGCTGAAAAAGCTAAAGAGTTAAATATAACTCCACTAGCAAAACTACTATCCCACTCTGATTATTCTCATGAGCCGGAATGGTTCACTACTGCCCCAGCCAAAGCTGTACCCAAAGCTGTTAAATCTGCAGGTTTAAATATTGAAGAAATTGATTTTTTCGAATTAAATGAGGCCTTTTCAGTAGTTGGTCTTGTAAATATGAAACTCTTAGAAATAGATCCAAATAGAACTAACGTAAACGGAGGAGCAGTTTCTTTGGGTCACCCATTAGGTTGTAGTGGAGCTAGAATCGTTGTCACCCTTTTAAATGTATTGGATCAAAATAAGGGAAAGTATGGAGCTGCAGGCGTCTGCAACGGTGGCGGTGGTGCATCAGCATTAGTGATAGAAAAATTATAGGAAATGAACACTAGTTATGGATTCTCTCTTTTTAGTATACTTGCAATGCGAGAATCGCCAGACCATAAATCCGAAATGATAAATCAGGTCCTTTTTGGGGAACCTTTTGAAATAATTGATGAAAATAGTGATTGGAATAAAATACGACTAGCCCATGATGGATATATGGGGTGGGTTTTAGTAAAACAGATTCAAAAGATTGAATCCAAAGACTATCGAGATCTAATTGATACTCCCCAACACTTAGTTAGTGACACCTTGGATCTTCTAGAACATGAGACTCCAAGCAAAACAAGAACTGTTTTGGCAGGCTCTCAATTACCTTTTTTTGATAAAGTTGAAAAAAAAGTTAAAGTAGGTAGTGAGATTTTTCAATTTTCGGGCAGAACTTCATCCAGGAAGCGAACACGTAAAGAACTATTAATGAATGCATATCTATACTCCAATGCTCCATATCTATGGGGAGGGAGAAGTGCATTTGGCATTGATTGCAGTGGACTTACCCAAATGGCATATTTGCTCACGGGAATGTCTCTTCTTAGAGATGCAAGTCAACAGGCAACGCAAGGAAAAACTTTAGATTTCATTGAAGAAGCCCAAGCAGGAGATCTTCTTTTTTTTGATGATGAAGACGGACAAATAACACATGTAGGGATTTTTATTCGTGAAAATCGAATTTTACATGCCAGTGGTAGTGTTCGTATTGATGGAATTGACCAAACCGGGATTTATAATCAAGATTTAAAAAAGCACACGCACAAACTCCGACTCATCAAAACACATTTCTAGAATTTATTTCTTATTCGAAGTATTTTCCAACAGACTATCAGAAATGAATTTTAATCGCTTCATTTCCTTTTGATAATACAAGGAGTTTATTCGCCACACATCACGCTCAATATTAGTTTTTTTCAATCGAGGAAAAATACTATCAAGATTAATGTTCAAGCCTTGAATTGATTTTCTAAGTGAATCAATCTGAGCCACCAATTTTTTAGTCCCCAACTCTGTAAGAGCGATTTTCTTTTCTAACAACTCCAATGAATCTTGGAAAGAAATTACATTTTTATATAATTGAGAGCTATCATTTTGAAGCTTAAGCACATGGTTTTGTTCCTGAATCAAGTAATTTTTGGGAACTAAGCATGACGATACGCTTATTAACAAAATCAAAAGAAAAACTAATCTCATCTAACAAAGATATGTACCTCTAAACTTATCCCCAATTTGTATATTGTGACTATGCCAATTATTGACGTTCGGAGTCCAAGTGAATATATTAAGGGACATGCCTCAGGAGCAATCTCAATTCCGCTCTTCTCAGACGAGCAGAGAGCAGAAATTGGAACCATATATAAGAAAAAGGGATCAAAAAAGGCGATACGTCTAGGGTTAGAATACGTGGGGCCCAAAATGCATAAGATTGTAGATAAGGTCGATAAGTTGAGAAAAAATAGCGACATAGAAATTTACTGCTGGAGAGGTGGAATGCGAAGTCAATCTGTTGAATGGCTTTTGAAAACAGCAGGACATAAAGTCAATCGTTGGGAAGGGGGATATAAGGCATATCGAAATAGAGTTCTTGAATCATGGGGGCAAGAGAGACCTTACATTGTTCTAAGCGGTCTTACTGGATGTGCAAAAACCGAAATTTTACGAGAGATTTCGTTGTTGGGATCCTCAGTAATAGATTTAGAGGGCAATGCAAATCATAAAGGCTCTGCATTTGGCCACATAGGCGAGTTATCACAACCAACCGTAGAACAATTTGAAAATGACACCTCTATCGAGCTCAATAATTTGAATAATGTAAAAAGAATTTGGATTGAAGACGAATCCAGATCCATAGGTAGAATATGGCTTCAGAATAGTTTTTTTGATATCAAAAAAAGATCACCTATTGTTTTAATTGAACGTAATCGTCAAGAAAGAATCTCACACTTAGTTTCACTCTATGGAAAAGCAGATCCAAATCAACTGGAAGTCGGTTTTTATCAAATAGCAAAACGACTAGGTCATCAAAATGCAAAAAAAGCTGCAGAATTTGTCTCATCAGGAAAATTAGATCTGGCAGCAGATATAGCTCTATATTATTACGATAAAACATACAGTGAAAGTATCATAAAAAAAGAAAACCAAATTTTATTTAAAATTGATATCACTGGATGCAGCCACAAAGAGGCTGCAATAAAAATAATAGAAGAAACAAAAAAACATGAATGAAAAGAATTCTGTAACATTAACTAGCTTTAATCCCGGCTCAGGTTGTGGTTGTAAAATTGAACCCACCAAACTTCATGATGTTTTGAGTGCCTCGAATTATGATCCAAATATATCATTTGGTAATTTAATTATAGGACATGAGCAAAATGATGATGCTGCTGTTTTAGATTTGGGAAACGATGATGCTTTAGTTCATTCCGCTGACTTTTTCACCCCAATCGTAAATGATCCTTTCGATTTTGGGGCGATCGCTGCTTCCAATGCCATTAGTGATGTTTATGCCATGGGGGCTTCTCCTGATATGGCACTTGCGATTTTGGGCTGGCCAATAGATACGTTGGGATCTGATATTGCAGGAAAAGTAATTGCAGGAGCAAGAGCACAATGCAATATTGCTGGAATCCCGCTTGCGGGTGGTCACAGTATCGACATACCTCAACCTATTTTTGGGTTAAGTGTAACTGGCCGCGTTAAAAAGGATAATTTAAAAACGAATAGCGGTGCTAAAGCTGGAGATTTACTTTACCTAACGAAACCCCTAGGAATAGGAATCATTGCAACTGCGATGAAAAAAGAAATTGCAAGTTATTTCGATGAAAAATGGGCATTAAAAACAATGAAGAAACAAAATGTTGAAGGATCGGAATTAGCTAAAATACACGGAGTAAATGCAATGACCGACGTTACGGGTTTTGGTCTGGCTGGCCATCTTCATGAAATGATGTCAGCATCAAATTGTAGTGCCAAATTAGATTACTCGCTAGTCCCCAAGTATGATCAGGGTAGACTGAAAGAATTATATTCCATGCAATGTATGCCTACAGGAACAACAAAAAATTACTTAGCATACCATAAAGACATTGAAAAACTAAGTGGTGAAGAACTTTTTATTCTCCTTGATCCTCAAACGAGCGGTGGTTTGCTTGTCTCTGTTGACCCAAAAGATAAAATCGAAGTTGAAAATATCTTAAAACAAAATAGCCTTATTGCCTGTATCGGAGAAGTTACCGAAAAAAAAGAAAAATTCATTTATCTGTAAATCTAAAGAAATGACAACTACTGAAACAGTTTATTTAGGAAAGCTTAGATGCAATAACACACATAAAAAGAGTGGTGCTGAGCTTATCACAGATGCCCCAATTGATAACCAGGGATTGGGATCCTCCTACTCTCCCACAGACCTATGTGCATTGAGCCTTACGACCTGCATTATAACTACAGTGGCAATCTATAGCAACTTTAAGAAAATTGAAATCTCCTCCATCGAAGGTTCGACAACAAAAATTATGGCAAATAACCCTCGTAGAATCGATACAATTGATGTACAAATTAGAATCAAGTTAGCAGATCAAGAAGATGAAAGAATAAGAACTGGTATCGAAAGAGCAGCACACGCATGCCCTGTATCTAAATCACTACACCCAGATATAAATCAAGCTGTAGTCATAGAATTTATTTAATAATGAATTACTCTTCCTGAAGAGTCTCCTGTCCTCAGTATATCAGCGGCAGATTCTGTATTGCTAACCGCTTGAAAACGTCCGATTTGAGTTTTAAACTCGATTTTATGCCCCTTGCGTTTTAATTGTCTAAGAACTTTTTTATTGTAAGAGCCTTCCTCCAAAAAAATTGTATTAGGCCATGCCTGAGCATGAATTTTTTTTGCATTTACAGCTTGTTGCAAAGGTTCCTTAAATTTTATAAATCTTCGAATAACTTGGAAAACGTTAGTAATGATTGTGCTTCCTCCAGGGGTTCCTAGAACCACTTTTTTGTCTCCTTTAACAAGTATGGTAGGTGTCATACTTGAGAGCATTCTTTTTCCCGGAGCAATTGCATTTGCCTCAAAGCCTATTAAGCCAAATTGATTTGGGACACCTGGAGAAATTGAAAAGTCGTCCATCTTGTTATTCATAAAAAAGCCAGAAATCCATCTCTTACTTCCATACGATGCATTCAAAGTTGTCGTAATAGAAACCGCATTCCCCTCTTTGTCAAGAATACTAAAATGAGTTGTTTCCATGGATTCTTCCGATTTAGTAGCTAGTAAATCTGGACTTTTCCCAGCTTTTTCGGGATTAATCACACTGAATCTATCATTTAAGTAATTCGAATCTAAGAGCTCATCTAAAGCAATATTCATATAATCTGGATCCCCTAAATACCTTGCTCGGTCCTCATAAATAATTCGAGCCAGTTCAGTAAAATCATGATATGAGTTCGCCCCTTGAATCTCTTGCATTGTATTTGATTTTCTTTCAGAACCCCACAGAAATTGCAAAAGAGCCAAACCTCCACTTGAGGGCGGCGGCATAGTTATTACTTCCCAGCCTTGATAATTACCCATTAGTGGTTCACGCCAATAAACTCTGTATGATGCCAGGTCGGCGAGAGAAAAATACCCTTGTTTTTTAAACTCTAGTGCAATAGGGCCTGAATAAAAATAATTAGGACCAAAATCTCTTATACCCTCAAGAGTTCTCGCTAATACAGTTTGAACGAGTCTCGTTCCGGATTTCCAAGAAGTATTTTTAAAAAAAGGACCACACCCACTTGGGTTTTGCATTGTAAAATTTGAAGAATTTGAATTCAACTCTTGAGACAGTTTTTCTGTTATAAAAAAACCCGTATCCGCCAGTAGAATTGCGGGAGTCAAAAGATCTGACCAGGAGACCTTTCTTGAACCATACCTCAAATAAAGATTCCACATCCCTTTTACGCTCCCCGGTACCCCAGAAGCTGATTTGGATGTTAAGCTCGAAACAGTCTGATCATCATTGTTTTTGATAAACATATCTTTCGTTGCTGACAATGGAGCTATTTCTCTAAAATCTAAAGTTGCTGCTTCTCCTTTTGAAGTATGGATCACTGCAAATCCACCTCCACCGATATTTCCTGCTCTGGGAAGAACTACGGCCAGAGTAAAGTGAGCAGCAACAGCAGCATCATATGCATTTCCCCCTTTAGCAAATACCTTTTCAACGATATCTACTGCAATCGGATGTGCCGCTGCTACAGTGCCATTTTGAGCTCTAATAATTCCCAAGGATTGAAATAAGAATATGAATAAAACGAATTTTTTCATGGGAAAGCTGTTATTGTCATTTCTAGAACCCTCGGTGAATGCCCTTCAACTTCAGGGTAGATTAACCTAACCAAGAATACTCCGGTTATCGACTTAGAAGGAGACCAGCATTCATTGGGTAGAGCACTAAATACCTTATGACCCCAACGATTATATATCTCATATCTCATTGCATCACTATAACTTGAAAAAATACAAAATTCATCATTTAAGCCATCACCGTTTGGTGTAAATGCATTGGGTGCCCAAATTAAATCTTCACCAGAGCAAAAATAAGGAATCGACAAATCGATCGTATCTAAGCCTCCACAGAGATTGGTCACTTGAATTTTTGCTGAATAAACACCATCAAAAGGAAAAGACACCGACGCAGAATTATCATTAATAAGTTTATTTTCGATGCTATATGGACTAAAAGAAATAATATCTCTTAAAACTATTTTAACATCGGGGCAATCATATATTAAATCATATTTGGGATTTGGGTTAATCTTAACATCGACACTTTCATAGGTAACACACTTATCAATATCAAATATTTCCATAACATAAAGTCCCTCATTCTTCATGGACACATCCCATAAACCAGTTATTGAATTAAAAATACCCGGTCCACTATTTGCAGCATTTGTACCTCTGCAAAAGACACTGTCTATTTGAGAAGCCCCTCCTGCGGGGGGCGCGAACGATATTACATTCAGAGAGTCACAGCTCAAAATACTATCAGGAAGAAGATCAGGCATAGGGTTCTTTGAGACCACCCAGATTGTGTCCACGTAGGAACACGAGTCTGATGCGGCATATAGTATTAGAGGCTCTGATTTTCCGTATTGAATCGTTTGGGTGGACTCTCCTGTACTCCAGTTATATTGGTTCATACCAAAGGGAGCTGTGATCGTTGCAGGGCTGCCAGGACAGCCATACATAGTGTCAGGAAGTAGATCCGCATCTTCGGTATAAAAGGGCATTCGCATCAAAACAGAATCCAAAGACCCCAATCCGTCAATTGCAACAAGTTTTACCCATATCTCTCCAGAAAATCCTAATGAGGGATAAACATCAATCACCGTATCAAGAGGGTTTGGGTCTTGAACTGTGGCCTGACCACTAACAACTTCAGCTTTGATAACTTGAGCTGGTGGTGCACAAGTTTGAATCCCAAAAAAACCTTTTAAAGGTCGCTTGCACCGAGCGGGGAAGTTTAAAATACTGGATCCCACATTTAAATAGGGATCCAAAATATCTAAACCCGAGTCAAATCCTGAATAAAAGCCGCAAAGTCCAGTTGAAGTTCCGAGACCGGCAATTACTTCAACATGAAATTGATTTCGACATGTCAAAGAAAAAGTGTTAGTTACAGATGCATCCGGAATAAAAAAACTTGTAGTATTCGGAATGGTTACTAAAACATGGTTTTGACTTTTAAAATTATAAGAAGTAATGGGATTTCCGTTGTATTTCATAGACCCGACATCATTCGTTGGCACCAAAACTAAAAGATGAGTATTTAATCCACCCATTCGAGAGGCATATACTGCTCTTGAACCCGTGCAATTCGCTGGCGGAACCAATGACATTCCTAGCTCAGGCGCATATTGACTTGAACCCGTTGTAATATGAAAACAGTATATGGGTTTATCTGAGAAAATTTCTGTAATCTGACCAACAGACCCTGGTCCACCAGGTAAAGTAAATTCAAAAACTTCAGATTTATTTTTGGTTGCTACCAATGTACCATTAGCCGAAATATTCGTATTATCACTGGTTGGAATTATCACTAAATAATCTAAACTTGCTGGAGCTAACCCCCGGGCGATCACATATTCATTTCCAACAAGGTCCTGAGGCACCAATTGATCCATGCCTCCGTCCTGCTCTGGACCTCCAGAATTTTGTTTTACATGGTTTGCACCGGTTGTTACAGAAATTGGTTTGCTCGAAACAATCGAGGCTCCTGCAAACTGCTCATCTTCGTCCAATGTAACGGTGAAAGACTGCCACTTGTTAAGAACGCAAGAAACGATATTATCTCCATTTTTGTTCGTAATTCCCGGTGGAAGGTTGACTGAAACATTGGTATTATCCTCGATCGCCACAAAGGAAATAAACCCCAGGGCTGCTTCCGGAGCTGGCGGAGCATTCACAATTTTTGTTTGATTTCCAGCTAAAAAAAATTTACCAAGCGCTCTAGTTCCTTTCGCAGATAATAAATCTTGATTATACTGTTGAGTTACCCTTTGTGTTAAAACGATATCTCGATCACTCCTAACGAACAGCGCTGCCCTATCGATAATTTGGTTTCCGAGCTGGGCAGAAATAGCTCCATATGTACTTTGAAGACCTTGTGCTGTAGTATTTAAATATATTGTGTTGGGGACCCCCTGAGACAAAACCACTTGATTATAATACGAACTGTCTGAATTGAAGATAGTTACGGTTGCATTTGGAAAAGGGGTACTAATCTCTATTTCTTGCGTTTGATTTAACCATTCAGGAATAGGAGCTAAGTAAAATGCCGTGTCCAATTGAGCATGAATTGCAGAAATATTGAAAACGAAAAAAATGGTTAATAGAGCTCTCACGATAACAGTATAGGAAGTATTTACAAAATGTAATTATAATTTAATGCTCAATAGATTAGGACAAATTTTATACCAAGGCTAACTTCAAAAGTTCTGGAATGCTTCTAGTCTTGGACTTAATTTTTCTACTTTTTTTCTCTCAAAATCAACTGCTAAAAATGAAGGGATATCCCTTGAGCAGTGTCGAGACCATAATCCATAACTATTAGATCCAGTTCCCGCTAAGATCATGATATCTGTCTCTTCAGCTTGAGGCAGAGGAACATTCTTAGCCAAATAGTCCCCGGCGAAGCATAAAGGTCCAGCAATATCGTGAGAAACTTTTCTTGTCCTTTTCCATTGAAAACTAGAATCCATGATACCGAAAGAAATTCCTCTTGGTTTCACATATGAATCCCTTAAAAGAAAATCAGCACCAATATGGATGTAAGTTATATACTTGTCACCCTTTTGAATTGAATACTCAATTTTAGAAATTGCATATCCAGTGAAAAAATAGCTCCATTGACCAAATTCGGTTATCAGTTCAAATTCCCAAAGCTCCGGACATCTTAATCTCAAATTAGAAACGTATTGCTCCATCATTGATGTTTCACCCGTCTCTAATTCCTCAGGCATCAAACCTCCACCAATATCGAGAGTTTTTATTCTGCGAGAAATACCTTTAGCTACTAAAAGAGAGTTTGCCTCTATTGCAATATCTCGAAGCAAGCAGATTGCATCTGAAGCAGAAGCAATATTAGCCATTTGACTGCCAGAGTGAACATGCAATAAGGTCACGGGAAATCTTAAGATTGCATCTAGAATTTTTTCTCTTTCTGTTATTGGAACTCCAAATTTGGATTCATCATGACTAACGTCATAGACATCTGGTGCTCCAGTTTTAACTTTTGGGTTTATACGTAAACCTAACTGAAAATCTGGGTTTGCAGGCATCCGCTCTAATTCCTCGATACTATTTGCATTCAATCGCATTCCTTTTACATTCTTATGACAGTATGTTATCTCACTTCTTGTCTTAACTGGTGAATCAAAAACAATTTTTTCTGGAGAAATTCCGGCTTTTAGAGCCTTTTTTACCTCTTCTATCGAAGCTGCTTCTAGGCCAAATCCCCATTTCACAATCTTTTCCAATATTTTTGGATGAGGCTGAGTTTTTATGGCCACAGCATGCAGAGATTTAGGATGAGAAAAGGCCTTTATTAGATGATTAGTGTATCGCTCTAACCGACCCCAGGACTGAAATAATATAGATGTGTCTTTATCATGAATTAATCCCATGGAAAAAGCCTCCTTCCATGCCCATCTGGCCTCTTCAATCAATGAAGTTTCTTTCATCTTTTAAACCGAATGTATTTTAACCACATATTCTTCAATAATTTCAATCAATCGAATATCGTTCTTCGGATCAAATTTCTTTTTTTCCATTTGTTTTCTGACAGAATATGAACCAATTGCTAGACGAATAAATGACTTATCTCCATACTGAACGGGTTGCCCAATAAATACCCGATCGAATCCTAAAAGACCTTCATGCTTCTCTGTAATTACTCGATCAAATAAATTTTTTAATTCTTTATTGTTTAAGGCTGTGCCATTGTCCAATACCATAAACGAGACAATACTATCATTTGTTAATTCAATATCAGGCATAAGGCGAAATGAATCACTCAAGGCTAATCTTCCAATGACTACTTGACTCCACCTCCTAATTAAAGCATTTGTTTCCGAAGAATCAAAGGACATATATTCTTCCATCTCTCTAAGGGCTATCTCCCATCGCATCCTGAGACCCTGATTTTTATAATCAATAAGGTGTTTTCTTATATTTTCCATACCCAAAGGAATATCAGAGAGACAAAATATTTTTCTCAATCCAATGGCAACCTGAGCATCAAGTTTACTCATCAAATCAGACCATAATTTTGGGACTAACAGAGCTCCACAAAATGGAGGAGCTTGATAAAACTTTGATCCCGTCACCATAATCATCACACCCTTATTTATAAGATCATGAATTAATTTTCGATCCGTACGGAATTGACACATATCAACAACCCACATTACCCCTTGAGAAAATTCATCAATAATATCTAAATCATCTTTAATTCCTGATTTACTACCAAAAACAAGATTTCCTATTATTGGTTGATCGGGTTGGGTCTGAATTAATTCCCTGATAGTTTTTTTTCGATCCAAAACGGAACCATCTGATGAACGAGCTGGCAAAAAATGGACGCTCGACCTAATCGAGCCTGAAATATTTTTTCCGATAGGAATTCTCTCTCCAAATTGATTCCACTCTGAGTAAAATTGACCTTTAGCAGCTGCCTTGGATCCGGAGCCAAGCTCCTCAGGGCATGAGACAATATTTATAATTGGTTTATCCGGATTGATAATGGCTTGAAAAAGCAAAGGAAAGTACATCAAATCGCTTCCGCTTGGACCATAATAAACATGAAATTGGTCTTCATCACTCTCTCGTAAGAGGAACTGCAACCTCTTTGTTTGATTTTTTAAAATTTGTGAATAGTTAGACTCTTCGTAATTATTTTCAAAATCTATGGCAACCTCCTCAGCAAAAGGGGTTAACGTTCCACAAGTGCATGAGCCTCGATGAAATAAGTCCTCAAAATCAACTGGATTTAAATGATACTTATTGGCTTGTGTTTCCTCTCGAAGAAAAATACGTTCATCACACCCAGACGTTAATATTTCAGACAACACTTTTTTAGTAGATTTCGACATGAATTAGAATATTAAATTTTTCGAAAACACCTTATTCGTTCACCTGACGATTTTGATTGTAAGGTAAGCCAAGCAAAATGTGTATCATGAACTAATTCACATTGCCCTAAATTGAATTCGGAAAGCCATGGTTCTCTCAATTCATAATTATCTGAAAACTCAAATTCACCGGACGCGTAATAACGTGTCATCTTTATAATTTCAGCGTCAACAGGTTCTAAATCATGCCATGCCCCCTCTCCTATCCCTCCAATGTAAAAGGCCTTCTCTGGGACTTTTTGTGGGCGAGGCTTTGGGGGGTATAGTTGACCTACTTTTCTATCAGAGGGTAATTTTGTGGCTTTACTTCTTCTGAAAGCATGTGTCAGGTTTCCTAAGATATGAGTCAATGCATGTTGTCTTGGTCGCCTTTGAAAATTTGCTTGCCCCTGATAGAAGACACAATAATTTCCTTTTGATGCAGTCAAAACATTTGAGTAAGGTGTTGGAGCATAAGATAGAGGGTATCGAAACCTTAAATATTCCATCGAATTTTTTTGAAGGCCAGCTAGTATTCCTCGAGCTACGAACCGAGCACAGTTTGTGCATTTTCTGTCTAAACCGTTGTATCCCAAATATCCTAAGTCTTGAATTGAATATGCATATTCCAAAACTTTATTAACATCTGCATCATAATATACCGTCGCATAAATTGGACCGTCTCCATGGGTAGCATCAGAATTATTTTCCAATTCCTGAAGAATCCCGACTAAATTTAGGAGCTTGCCCTCGCTATCCCATTCTGGAATTGTTTTCAACCTCAATTTTGGATCTGTGCGCGAACTTCGGGCCCTACCCATTGCTTTTGGGGTGATGTAGCGGCCAAAATCAAAATACTCAAGTTGCTCATGCTGCACTACGATTATGCCAGCATGTCCGACTAAAAGGTTTACGTTCTTAATAATACCTAGTTTTCTTAAATATTCCCATATTCTCTCAGAACCACGAGCTGTCATCTCTGGCCATCCTAATGGAATAATGGCGCCCCTTTGTTCTGCAGGTTTAGACATAACGCAAAGATGCGTTTAAACATAATACAATCAAAAGAAAAAATTTTATTAAATCTGATTTAAACCACTAATTCAAAGTAATAATCCGTTGTATTTTTTTTATCTAATTACGTAAAAAGATAAATTCATTTCCAATACCCTCCCTTCAGATTGGATTTATACCTTTGTAATAGAGTAATTTTAAAAAAATGAACACTCCCTCTCACATAGAACAGATTTATACAGGTTGCCTCTCGCAAGGGTCCTATTTCATTCACAGCAATGACGAGGCAATAGTAATAGACCCACTTAGAGAATGGAAACTCTACACGGATAAGGCAGAATCACTTGGTGTCAAAATTAAATATGTCCTAGAGACTCATTTTCATGCAGATTTTGTCTCGGGACACGTTGCTTTAGCTGAAAAATCTGGAGCAACTATTGTCTTTGGCCCGAGTGCCTCAACAGAATTTAATGCGCATATAGCAAAAGATAATGAAGAAATAAAGGTTGGAGATCTTCGTTTACGAGTTTTGCATACACCGGGACACACATTGGAATCAACTTGCTACTTATTACTTTCAAAAGAGGGAAAAGAAGAAGCCCTATTCTCAGGCGACACCTTGTTTCTCGGTGATGTTGGAAGGCCCGACTTATCTCAAAAAACAGGTAGTATAACTCAGGAGCAGTTAGCCGGAATGTTATTCGATTCTATCAGAACAAAAATCATGACTTTACCAGAGGATCTAATTATCTATCCCGGACATGGAGCAGGTTCTGCATGTGGGAAGAACTTGAGTAAAGAAACCATTGGTACACTTAAAGGGCAATTAGAGAACAATTATGCATTACGAAATGATATGACGCGCGAAGAGTTTATCGAAGAGGTTACCGATGGCCTTTTGCCGCCCCCAAAGTATTTCCCATTGAATGTTGCAATGAATAAAAAGGTTATCCCAGAATTAGATCAGATTTTCAAAAATTCAGAGCAATATTTTGAACCGGTGGCTTTTGAAGCCATGGCGAATGAAATGAATGCTCTCGTACTTGATACACGCAAACCCCAGGAGTATGCAAAAGGACACATTCCAGGATCCATTAATATTGGTCTTGACGGCCAATTTGCGCCTTGGGTTGGAGTTCTAATTCCCGAAATCAATCAAAAGATATTACTCGTAACTGGGGAAAGCAGAGAGAAAGAAACGATAACGAGATTATCCAGAGTAGGCTATGATAATGTCTTAGGATTTTTAGAAGGGGGCTATGAGGCCTGGTTTAGAGCTAAAAAAGAAATTGACAAAGTAGAGAGTATTGATACTGAAGAATTTGCAAATAGAATTTCAAAAGACCCGAAATCGGTAATTCTAGATGTAAGAAAAGATGGTGAATACCGATCCGAAAGAATGATGTCTTCAAATCACATTCCATTGGATGATATAAATACTCGATTCCATGAATTGCCCATTGGAAATCCTGTTTACATCCACTGTGCGGGCGGATATAGGTCTATGATATTTAGTTCCATTTTAAAAAAGAGGGGAATTCACAATATCGTTGATATTAAAGGCGGGTTTGGAGCTATCAAAAAGAACCCTGATCTCCAGACGACAGACTACATATGTCCTAATACAAATGTTCCAAAAAACCCGGAAGAATCCAGTACTATGGAGCGATCCACAATGCGCTCGTTCCTGAGACGAGTCCTAGGCCGTTAGTTACGTTAGAGTACACAGTAACAGGTTGAGAAAAAGGGCCACCTGAGCTTGAATACAAATCAAAAGAGGAAAGATAATTGTAGTAATCGTTATCAATCTTAATTATTTTAAATACTTTTTGCATGTCAGGTTCAGGATATCCGATTACTTTAAAGTTAAATATTCGTTTTTCCCCTAAAAAAAGATTATTTGAAACATAAAGACTCATATCCCCACTCCATCGATCCCCGGAACTAATAATAGAGGGATCGTCAGATTCCAAATACATCATATATTCTGGTACAGTAATCGTATTCACCAATCTCTCATATGCTTGAATCATATAATAACCGGGTGCTCCATCATCATTAATTTCGATATCAAATGATATGTAGGGTTTTTCTTCCCCTGAACCCGGCCCACCCGAACTATTCCCAGTATTAGTATCTAACGGATTGATAACTATGTTTTGAGGAGTAGCTGGAATAAAAGAAGTAGCAAAAATCGAATCTAATGCACCGTATTTGGCATAAAAGTTATAACGATGTCCAGTTTTAACTTTCATATTTGGAGCCCTAAAAAATCCTTGTCCTGTATTCATGGAAATAAGGGTATCCGTTTCTGAATTATTGGAATCTACTACCCATATATCGGCTAGATCCAAAGGGATTGGATTGGAAGGATCTAAAATTCCGACACTTTGAGATAAGGAAGCGTCAATTGGTTGTGGGTCAACTGAATCTGTCATAATTCCAAAACCAGGTCCATAAACCTCAACTGAGGTTAATGAATATAGAGTCATTTTAGGATCTGAATCTTCAGGAGTAAAAGGAATGATCCGTTCACATGAAAAAAATGCAAATACAAGCAAAAGAAAGTAAACGTTATTCTTCATCTTTTTAAAATTTAAAACTATATGAAATAGAGGGTATTATTGGGAATAATCCATACCCCTTCAATACGGCATTCCCATTATTGTCTGATCCGAAATCCATAAAAAATGTATTTATGCGATTATAGGCATTGTAAACTCCAAATTGCCAGCTTACCTCTCCCCATTTCTTTTGACGATTGTATGTCATACCCAGGTCCAATCGGTGATATGCTGGTTCTCTAAAGTTGTTTCTTCCACTTGTCTGCTCAATCACACGACTTCCCTCAAAAAAATTACTATAAAAATTAGGGAAGCTAGAATATTTCCTTGTGGGAATTGATGTTGCTCTTCCAGTGCCGTATACCCAAACTAATCCTCCACTCCACCTTTCATTAAATTCATGGGAGACAGTCAATGAAATATCATGTCTCCTATCATACGTATATGGATATGGGGTACCATTATTTACATCCGGAAACTGCCTGTCGCTTTTGGCTAAAGTATAACCAAGCCAACCAGTAGTTTTTCCTGTTTTCTTTTCTAATAAAAACTCAATACCATAAGCCCACCCTCTACCGATGGTTACTTTTTGCTGCCAATCCTCAGCAGAAGTTAAAAAAGAAGAACCTTCTTTATATTCGATAAGATTCTGCATGTCCTTATAATATCCCTCTAAAGAGAGTTCCCAGCCATTGCCTAGGTTGTGAGCGTACCCAATAGCCGTTTGCCAAGCCTCCTGGGGACGAATGTTTTGTGTGACAGGTACCCATAAATCCGTAGGTAAACCAATGGTTTGATTCGATAGAAGATGCATGTACTGAACCATTTGTACATAACTCCATTTAATTGAATTCTTGTTTCCTAACAAATAACGAGCAGATAATCTGGGTTGAAGACTTTGATAATTCGTTTCTGCCTGAGAATTTGAGGCCAAAACACTAAATCCGTTAAAATGAATTCCAGCATTCACCTTTAGTTGTTTTGTTACCTCCCAATCATCTTGAAAATAAAAAACATAATCCCAAGCATCTTGGGGAAATGATCCAAAAGTTGTATCCAAGCCTATATTTCCAGAGGTTATTGCTATTGAGTTGACCCCAGGCTGATAGGCATGATTGGTCAGAGAAGCACCATATTTTATGGCATGACTAGGACTAGGAGCATAATCAAAATCCCATCGCACTCCACGATCCTGGATCTCAGATAGGTAATCAATACCAAATGTATTTGTATCCCTGGATAAAACAACCTCTAATCCACCCAAATTAGCGTAACGAGTTTCTCTTGAAACGGTATTAATACGCGTATTGAATTTATAACGACTGTAAGTAGATGTTACATTAGAAAATAGTTTCGGAGATATTACCCAATTCCATCTCAAAGTGGCAATTCGATTTCCCCAATTTAAAGAACTGTTAAATTCTTCTTCGGAACGTAATCCAGGCTCTTGATAATTATCTTTTGAACGAATATATGCCTCGTCAAACCCGTCATAGAAACTAAAATAGAGCTGATTTTTTCTATTAATTTTATGATTGATTTTCGCATTTAAGTCGTAAAAGTAGTACCCTCCGGCTGAACCATCAGGACTGTTTTGAGCAATTAAAGGTTGAGCTAAAACATCCAGGTAAGTTCTTCTACCAGATAATAAAACAGAAGTCTTATCTTTCCAGAGAGGGCCCTCTAAAGTGAGCTTGCTCGAAATCAATCCGATGGATCCTGTCCCCTGCCATTTCTTCATATTTCCTTCTTTTAAACGGACATCTAATACTGAAGAAAGTCTACCCCCATATTCTGCTGGGAACCCTCCTTTTATGAGCTGAACATTATTAATAGCATCGGCATTAAAGACCGAAAAGAAACCAAATAAGTGAGAAACATTATAAACAGGTACTCCGTCAATCAGAATTAAGTTTTGATCAGGTCCACCACCACGGACGTAAAATCCCGAAGTGCCTTCTGTTCCGCTCTGCACTCCGGGGAGTAATTGAATGACTTTTAAAAGATCAGTTTCACCCAATAAAACCGGTAGGTTTTTTAAAGTCTTCATATTAAGACTTACCGAAGACATTTGAGTTGTCTCTTGAATATCACTTATTCCAACCACTGTGACTTCATCAAGAATATTCTCAGAAGGGATTAATTCTATATCTAACTCTGTAGGTAATCTGCTATTTAGATAAATGGCTTTTACCGATGGTGCATATCCTATGTACTGAACCTCTATTGCCGCCGTATCACGAACCAGAGTCATTGAGTAAAAACCGTAAGAGTTCGTTGTCACTCCTTTTTTACTAACCTGGTCAAATACATAAGCATTGATTAGCTTCTCACCTGTTTCGACATCTTTTACAAAACCATTAATCGTAAAACTTTTATTTACTTGGCCAAATAAAGAAAAAGAGGAAAAGAAATATGCGAAAAGAATAAAAAGGGAAATTTTCTTCATTGATCTGTTTTCTTAACGCAAATAACGTTAAAAGAATTTAACTCAAAAAGAAAAATATTTAAAAGACTTTATCGGCTTAGTAATAGCCTTATAATCTCTATTCAAATTGAAAATAAAGACCAATATCAGTTACCTTTAACTTACCTAAATCAAATCCTCTTCATGATGAAAAAAATATACTTGATGCTTATGATGCTGATATTCAGCATTTCAACATTTTCGCAAACTTTAACACAAACGGTTCGTGGAGTTGTTGTTGATGCAGATTCAAAATTCCCTCTAATGGGAGCGAGTGTCATTATTGGACCAAAAGAGGTTTCAACCGATAGTGATGGATCTTTCAAAATTAATGATGTTCCAATTGGTAGAAGCTCTATCATCGTCTCTCTCTTCGGCTATAAAGGACAAACAAGATCACTAGAGCTAAATTCGGCAAAAGAAGCCGTTCTAAAAATTCCATTGATCGAGGCTCCAACTCAGCTTGGCACTGTCGACGTGGTTGCAGTGCAGTCAGGTCAAGCGAAAAATGAAATGGCTACGGTTTCATCAAGACAATTTTCAGTAGAGGAAACAAATTTGTATGCGGGTAGCAGAGGAGAACCGGCGAGGATGGCAACAAACTTTGCGGGAGTTCAAGGGTCAGATGACCAAAGAAATGATTTAGTCATTCGAGGGAATACCCCCGCAGGTGTATTGTATAGAATGGATGGAATAAATATCCCAAATCCAAATCACTTCAGTATTCCTGGAACTGGCGGTGGGCCCGTTACGATTTTAAATAACAAGTTTCTTGCAAATTCAGATTTCTTTACAGGAGCATGGCCTGCTGAGTACGGCAATGCTATAGCAGGAGTATTTGATCTAGAAATGAGAGATGGGAATAATGAAAAATATGAAGGGAGTGCACAATTGGGTCTTCTTGGAACAGAATTGATGCTTGAAGGACCACTTGGTAAAAAGAAAGGCCGCCAAACGCCTTCTTTTTTGGGAGTGTATCGTTATAGTACCCTCACACTATTTGAATCTTTAAATATACCCCTCGGGACCAACGCAATTCCCCAGTACCAAGACGGAGCATTCAGACTGACTTTTCCTCAGAAAAATGGAGGAAAACTGGCTCTATGGACTATGTTTGGACAAAGTAATATTGATATTTTGATTAGTGATGAAATCGATACGAGCGGTTTTGAAAGTTATGGAGATGCGGACCGCGATTCCTACTTTGGAAGCAACATGATCGTTGGAGGACTGAGCTACTCCAAACCTATTAATTCAAGATCTTATCTTAAAGCTGGGCTTGGAGCTTCGCACTCTCAGGTTCAAGCGGTTAATACTAAACTTGGACGAAATGTAATCCAACAACCTGATGGATCATACGGATGGAATATTCTATCAAATGATACAATGTTAAATTATACATTCACCGAAAATAAATTACATGCCTACATTGCATACAATCAAAAAGTAGGATCACGCGGAACTTTGCAATATGGTGTAAATGCCGATGTTTATTTTTTGAACTATCAAGATTCAATAAGAGATTATG
Organism: Cryomorphaceae bacterium; assembly: GCA_002682945.1. Classification (GTDB taxonomy): domain Bacteria; phylum Bacteroidota; class Bacteroidia; order Flavobacteriales; family Schleiferiaceae; genus TMED14. The sequence continues at coordinate 53,668 of NYSL01000023.1, forward strand.
ATGGCTTGGCGGACTCTCTACCCCCATGGAGAGTTCAGTGGGCAACTGAGGCGGCGTGGCCAGTGATTCAGCCTTACTTAACTTATAAATCTCGACTTACAGAAAAGACAACTTTCACAGCAGGAATAACCTCTCTTTATTCAGGAGTTAATAACATTTCTTTTATGCCTGTTGAGCCAAGACTCGGAATAAGTTACCAAGCAAATAATAATGATCGATTTTTTGCTGGGACAGGTCTCCACGCCCAAGCTCAAGCCCCATATCTATATTACTATGCTTTAACGACTATTGACCATGATCCTCAAGAACACAATACAGATAGAATCGGGCTAATGAAGAGCCTTCAATTTGCGGGTGGATGGGAACGTAATTATTCAGGATCACCGGTACGAACAAAAGTTGAAGCATATTATCAATACTTGTATGATATTCCCGTAGAGGTGAGATCCAGTAGCTTCTCTATGTTAAATACGGGATCCGGTTTTGGACGCATATGGCCTGATACACTTGAAAATACAGGTACTGCAAGAAATTATGGTATTGAGTTTACGGCAGAAAGGTTTTTTACCAAAGGGTTTTATTTTCTAACGACTGCAAGCCTATTTGACGCCAAATACAGGGGTTCAGATGGCATCCAGAGAAATACTGTCTTTAATGGTAGATATGCCATTAATATTCTAGGCGCCAAAGAATTTAAGCTCGGTGAGAATAATAGATTCACATTGGGCAGTAAGTTTACAACAGTTGGCGGTCGTTGGTTTGGGGAAGAGGTAGATAAAACAGAATCGGTAAGGACAGGTGAAATTGTCTTTATTGATGCGACCAATAATTTTCAACAATATCGAGCTTATGTCCGATTAGATTTGAAATTAGGATATAAATGGAACTACCCCAAAACAGCTTGGGAATTTGGTTTAGATATCTCTAACATTACAAATCATAAAAATATATTAACCCTAACATACGTAGACGGACTAACAAACCCTGTAAGAGAGGAATACCAGTTAGGGTTATTCCCGGTTTTCTATCTAAGATGTGACTTTTAAGCCAAAAAAACCTAATCCCAGGAGATAGATTTGTTTATTGAAAAATTAAGCAATTTTCCTTGAGTTCTGGATATAATTTAAAATTCTGAGTTGAAAAAATCTCGGAACTAAAATTGGGGATACCGTCCATATATAATTCAAAAATCCGGGCACGACTCGCCTTTTACCTTTTAATGAGCCCTCTACCCCTTTTAGAGCCACCTTGAATGCCGACATATGAGGAATAAGAAAACCCTCCATCAAAGGAGACTTCTTCACGCCCGCTCTTTCAAAAAATTTGGATTTAGTGGGGCCTGGACACAAGGTGGTTACCGTAACTTTCGTCTTTCTTAGCTCGTGGTTCAATGCCTCTGAAAAAGATAAAACAAAAGCTTTACTCGCATAATAGGCGGCAAGATTAGGTCCTGGAAAGAAAGCAGCAACAGAGGCTACATTTAAAATTCTCCCTACTCCTCTTTTGACCATTCGCTTTGCAAATTCGGCGGAAAAATGTAATAATATTTCAACATTTAATTTTATCATATTTTCTAATTCGCCTTTTTCAGAGTTAATTACCTCTTTCCAAACACCATACCCCGCGTTATTTATCATTAAGTCTACGGGAGTCTGACCTATCCATTGCCAAAAATCTTCTCTACCTGATTCTTTAGAAAGGTCAGCCGAAAGTGTATTGCATGAGGGAAATTCGGTTTTTAAGTCCTCGATTGCCTTCAAATTTCTTCCTGTAAGCCATAAAGAATAACCCTTATTATGCAGAATCTTTGCCATCTGATATCCAATTCCTGAGGTCGCTCCCGTAATTACGGCATTCTTTACTATTGACTTCATTACTTAATCTAAACAAGCCGCCATCTATCTTTGTTTAGATTTTGAGTTAATTAAATTCAACTATGTTAAAAACCACTATTACCAATGCCTTTTGGGTTTCACTTTTAACATTGAACTTATCTGCACAAACGACAAAAGATTTAATTGTTCCCTATCTACCACAGGGACATAAATTAAACGGATATGTAACCAAGGAGAAATATGCGGGGGCCATCGAATTGGATTTAAAGTATGAGGTGAGTCCCGGAACTAACACACCAAGCCCTTTCCTAACCAAGGGCTATATTTTCCGCACTGATCAATCGCTAATCGTGGGTTTTTATGCAGAATTCGACCCAGAAAATTTCAGAGCAAATTTGCAACGAAGAGATGAGGCCTGGGATGACGATATTATAGGTATTGCTCTAGATGTATATGGAGATACAAGAAATATGGTATTCCTTGGTAGTAACGCTTTTGGAGTCCAATTAGATGTTAGAAAAAATGATCCAGCAAACCCGAGTTTTGGAAATGAATTCGATGAATCTTTTGATTGTAACTATGAAACCTGGGCAAAGCGTTTTGATTCATCATACACTGTTGAAATGCGAATACCATTTAATTCCTTGCAGTTTGGAAATTCAAATGAGCAGCGTTGGAAATTTGCCTTCTGGCGAAAATCATTTAACGGAGCACAAGAAATTACAATCCAAACTTTTTTTCTAGACCGAGCGATTCAATGTGAGGATTGTCAGTATTCNCATGCCTTAATCCTTGATGGCATAAAGCCTAAATTACGCAGTACTCTGCTACCTTATGCTTTTAGCGCCGCCAGCTCTGGACCTAGNAATGAAATATCAAGAGTTGTAAAATTTGGTGGTTCAGCTTTTGTGGCCCTTAATCCAGCAACATCAATTGAAGCAGCATTGATTCCAGATTTTTCTCANGTAGAAGCAGACGTGGCTCAAGTGGCCATAAACTCTCCTTTTGCATTATTTTTTCCCGAAAGACGTCCATTCTTTATAGAAGGAAGTGACCTTTTAGAATCGAGATTAAAATATGTTTATACTCGAACAATAAGTCAACCGAGTGCGTTATCGAAGTTAAATTTCCAAAGCAAAAAACTCCGATTCTATGCCCTNACNGGCTATGACCCNTCATCTCCTTATTTAGTCCCAGGCGAAAATTATTCAGCTGTTGGAACAACCTCTGGNAATTGGTCCACTATTTTAAGGGCTGAACATCCCATGGCTAATGCATCAAGTGTTGGATTTATGTCGACACACAGAATATATGACCAAGGTGGTTTTGGACATACAATCGCTCTGGATCTGAATAATCAAATAAGCCCTCGATGGAGATACAAAATTGAATTGGCGCGAACAGAAACTAAAGAACCCCAGAGCGATTGGATCACTTCAGGTGAAAAATTTTCATCTTACACCCCGGAATTAGATGGTGAACGATTCTCAGGATATAGCTTGTTCTCTGGAATATACAGGCAGTCCACAAATTGGAAAACTCGTGCGGATATCATGTTACTCTCGCCAACTTTTAGACCAGAAATGGGATTTGAACCAAGAAATAATCGGCGAAGATTAGAAATTGGACAACAATACCGGGGATTTCCGAATAAAAAATATATTAAAAATTATTCCATTTATGCTGAAACATCCCTTTACACTAATTATGAAAACGTTATCAAAGAAAGGTCTACATTCACATATACGAGAATGCAATTATCGGGAAATATAAATCTATCCTTTAATGCCAAATTCATTGAGAAAGAGAACTATTTAAACATAGATTATGAAAATCTTTTTAATGGAAGATTAAATATATCATGGTCTCCAAATCAGGCTTTCAGTTTAGGTGCTGGAATTGGAGGCGGAAGACAAATCGCCTACAATGAAACAAATCCAAGAATTGGTATCTCCCGAAGAAGAGGAGTAGATCTTGACCTGCAGGCCAAAGGGAAGTTTCAATGGAGTTTAGATTTTGATTATGAGGAAATGTATGAATTATATGATCCTGCAATATCNATTTATAAAGGATTCTTATTCCAATCCGTATTTAAATATACTCTTACTCGGGCATTAGATTTTAGGCTAGTAAGCCAGTTGAATAATTTTGATTCCGGTGAAATAAATATTCTAATGCAACCNCTTATTCAGTATCGACCTACAGCTTTTTCTCTNTTCTACNTAGGCGGAATGTTTCAGAATGGCCAATTCCAAGGATATTTGAAATGGCAAAAACAAATTGGGAATTAACTTCTTTCTACTCAATTTTTCTTNANAATTTAAATTGAAGTGATAAAGNAAATGAAATATGATTTTTCANTAAAAAATGCTACATTCAAGACTNAATCATAAGATAAATGGTTTAATCAGATGCATCAATTGGTGAGAGTATTATTAGCCGCTTCAGTTTTCTTTATTCTTAGCACATTTGAATTATTCACACCAGGACAATTTATGGATGGTGCTACTTATGCTTCAATTTCTCGAAATCTATCTCAAGGANTTGGAAGCTTTTGGGAACTATTTTATACCCCTTATTTATATCCCAATTTTATTGAGCATCCCCCCTTCTTTTTTTGGATACAGTCTCTATTCTTTAATATTATCGGGGATAAATGGTATACAGAAGATATCATGGGAGTTTTATTATGGGTNNTNACTGCGNTGGGNNTAGAGAAAATAGGCAAGTGGTCAAATTTGTCAGATAGAGGAATACAATGGGCGCTCATATTTTGGGCAATCATTCCAATTGTCTGTTGGTCCTATGGAAATAATCTGCTTGAAACTTTGGTTAGCCCTTTAACGGTTTGGTCAGTAGCTATTGCGATCTATGGGATTCAAAAAAAACATCAATCGTTGATTTTTATCTCAGGATTCCTAATATCGGCAGCCTTTATGACAAAAGGACCCGTTGGATTATTTCCATTAGCATTTCCTTTTTTCTGGCATATTACATCTGATTCGAATCGTAAATTTCGATTAATCATCATCCATAGTTTTCAAATCTTAACTGGTACTCTGATTGTTATATCTATTCTGTTTGCCTTTAATAGCTCTCGTACTTATTTAAACGCTTACTGGTCTAAGCAAGTAATTAACAGCATTTCTAATATTGCCACAGTAGAAAACCGTCTCCATATCGTTGGAACATATTTAACACAGCTAATTCTTCCTTTTTCAATAGCCCTTATAATGCGATTATTCAATAAAGGAAATCGTTGGAAGAGAAAAACTACATCTAAGAGTTTAACATTTGGTTTGTTTTCTCTGAGTGCAGTAATTCCAATGATTATTTCTCTCAAGCAAAGTGATTTCTATTCTTTACCAGCATTTCCATTTGCTGCAATATCTATGGCATTTTGGATTGAGAAAGAACTTCTTAATCTTCATGATTTCCGAACTCAATCAAAACTTTGGGTAATAATTATTTGTCTAATAACTGGAATTGGATTTCGAGCATTACCGATAGTAAAAAATCATCGAGATTTGATATTGCGCGAATCCATAGAACATCTCTCAAGAGATTACAAGGGGAAGGTAATAAAAGTAGATTCTATTTTATTTAAAAATTGGAACCTTCACGCCCAATGCGCGAGATATGGACCTATTTATCTGGTTGAAGATAAAGAGAACTCTGAGCTAATTCGTCAAAAAAATGGAAAACTTAAACTTATTAAATAAAAACTTTTATTTGCAGCGAAAAAAAAGAGCCGGTGTGTTACCGACTCTTCATCCAGTGCGGAAGATGAGGGATTCGAACCCCCGGACCTGTTACAGTCAATAGTTTTCAAGACTACCGCAATCGACCACTCTGCCAATCTTCCGCGGCAAAAGTACGTAACTTCGTGCTTATGAAAAAGATGCTTTTTGTACTATTATTATTTCAGTCTTCTTTCCTGCTCTCTCAAGACGATGAAAATACTACAAATAAGGATATTCCGATTGGAATTAATGTAATACCCTACTGGGACGCAGAAATAAATCCTTATGTACAAATAAATATATCTGTAAATGCAAAAAAGTTATATCAGGAAAATAATGCTCAAAACTATCTCACATTCTTTACTTCATTATCAAAAACAAAGACTGAAGAAATTGTTGATGTTGACAAAATTAAACTTATCTGTCCGGAGAATTTAAAGCCATCAGGAAACACTTTCATGATTAGCCAAAGCATACTACTAGCATCGGATACAGGCGATCTATCATTAAATATTCTTTATGGAATCGGTGATAAGATTTCGGATACATTGAACGGAGAATTCTCAATCTCCCATATTTCAAAAAAGGCAACTCTCGCCCCTCTTAGATTCGTAGAGAAACAAAACGAAAACCCTCTTGGATCTAGACCACAATTTGGAGAAGCTCTCTTTTATGGAGATGATGATATCCTAAAATTCTATACGGAAGCTTACCAAGTTCCAGAAGATCAAAGAGCCTATTACACCTATCAACTTTATTCTCTTGAATCACAAAAAGCTATAAAAGGGTTTGGTGCCGCCAATAGAATTATGAACTCAGATGGTAAAAAAGTTAGCAGCATTCTAAGTTCCCTAAAATTAGATGGACTTCCCTCTGGGCATTATGAAATTCGAACAGTTCTAAATATTGAAAAAATGGATCCCACGCTTTATCCAAAACAGAATATTAGTTTTTACCGGATCAATACAAATCAATTTGAAGAAGTCCTAAATAAGAATACATTCAAAGAAAAATGGCTGAAAGAACTGAGTAAAAAAGGCAATCTAAATTGGTATGTAAATGGACTTTACCCAATTGCTAATGGCCTAGAGCGAAGGCAAATCGAGCTATTAAGCCAATCGGATAATGACACTTCGATCCAAAGATTTCTTGAATATTTTTGGGAATCTAGAAACCTAGAGAATCCCTTAGATGAAGCTATTAGTTATTTTAAAGTATTGAATCAGGTAGAAAAAAAATATTCAAGTCGAGCAGTACCCGGCTATGCTACAGATAGAGGTCGAGTTTTTTTACAATATGGTGCTCCTACGTTGACTGAAAAAAGACCTTTCGAAACAGACGGCTACCCATATGAAATATGGCAATACAACACGTTAGAGGCGAGTAATGCACCCTATCAGATAAATCGGCTTTTTGTTTTTGCAAATTATACAGTTGCGGGAAGAAATTATGAGCTTTTACATTCTGATGCCATAGGTGAAATAAAGAATTCTAAATGGAGAATCGCAATTCAAAAAAGAAGCTATATATCAAATGATATTGATGATGAAGGACGACAAGACCCAAATAAATTTGGATCTAGAATCAATAATAATATTTTCTTCAACTCAGGTGGAGGATGAAAACATCAGTAGTTATATTGAATTGGAATGGAGTTTCCTGGTTAGAAAAGTTTCTCCCTTCAGTCGTTAAGAATACGCCGAACGCCAGGATTATTGTTGCAGACAATGGTAGTAACGATGATTCAAAGAAATATGTAAATCAAAATCATTCAGATGTTCTTTTTATTGAGAATAAAGTGAATTTAGGATATGCAGGAGGATATAATAGAGCTGTGCAAGAAATAGTAAAAATATATCCTGATCACGAATTTTGTGTTTTCCTAAATTCAGATGTTGATCCCCAAAAAGGATGGTTAGAGCCTCTTGAGCGTCGAATGATCGAAAATCCGAATATTGGAGCTATTCAACCCAAAATTCGTGATTATAATAATCCTGATAATTTTGAATATGCTGGAGCTGCTGGAGGGTTAATAGATAAATGGGGATATCCTTTTGCTCGAGGTAGAATTTTTGAATCCTTGGAGAAAGATAAAGGTCAATATGATTCCCCAGAATTCACCAAGATTTTTTGGGCATCAGGAGCCTGTTTAATGGTGAGATTATCGGCTTTTTATGAAAGCGGATCACTTGACGAAAGGCTCTTTGCCCACATGGAAGAAATTGATCTTTGCTGGAGAATGCAGACCCAAAACTATGATATCGAATCTTGCAGTTCTTCAGTTGTTTTTCATGTAGGAGGAGGCACTTTGGGATCATTGTCACCAAAAAAGACATATCTAAATTTTCGAAATAGCTTACTAATCCTTTGTAAAAACGCACCGACATCCAAAGCTATCAAAATCATCTCTGCCCGCTTGTTTCTTGATGCAGCTGCAGGATTTTTATTTTTAATTCGTTTACAACCTCGACATTTTTTTGCTGTAATTCGAGCACATTTCTCTTTTTATAAAATGTTCACAGGATTTACATTCCCATCCCAAATTAGAAAAAAAGTATGGCCAAAAAATGGAACATATGATGGATCAATAGTCTGGAAATATTTTGTTTCTAAGAATTAATTTATAATCCACGAGGATGATACTTTAATAAAGTTTTTCTTAAATGATTTTGCTCTAAATGAGTATAAATCTCAGTGGTTGTGATACTCTCATGACCCAAAAGAACTTGAATCACTCGAATATCAGCATCATTTTGAATAAGATGTGTTGCGAATGTGTGTCTTATGGTATGCGGGCCAATTTTCTTTTTTATTCCAGCAAGAGAAGCCAACGAGGAAATCATTTTAAATATATAAACACGACTCAACGAACCTCCTCTTTGATTCAAAAAAACATGATCCTCAAAACCTTTTTTCGGGTTAATATGAACCCTGACCTCATTAATGTAGATATCTAATGCTTTAAGAGCTTTTTCATAAATTGGGACTACCCGTTCTTTATTTCCTTTTCCAATAATTCTTAGAACCTCATCTTTGCGATAAATATCCCTCATTCTTAGACCTATTAATTCACTCACTCTTAACCCGCAAGCATATAAAGTTTCAACAATCGCATTATCTCTTTCACCCTGTGATTGGGATCTATCAATTGCGGCCAAAAGAGAATTCATCTCTTGAATTGACAAATAGATTGGGAGCTTTCTTTCAAGCTGAGGGGTTGCTATTCCCTCAATCGGACTAATATCTATTAACTCTTCTTCTTTTAAAAAAATGAAAAATGTTCTCAGCGAACTTCTCATTCTAGCTTGAGTTCTGGATGATTTACCCTCTTTAGACAAAGTCTGAATGAAAGATCTTATTAAATCTTTATCTACCGTTAAACATGTCTCATTTAAGCCCTGCGAATAAATGGAAAAGTTCTTAAGATCACGAGAATATGCATCTAGCGTATTCGGACTCAGACCTCTCTCCAGTCTTAAGTAGTTTTGGAACTGCTCAATTGCTAATGACCACTTCATTAGAGCATTATATTTCTTTTAAGATCAATTCCGATCTTGTAATCCAATTAATGCCTCTATGCCGAGGCGATAGCCATCCCATCCAAGTCCAGAAATGGTGCCACAAGTGTATGAAGCCAAAAGGGATCTACAACGGTATGCTTCCCTGGCATATGTATGACTCAAATGGACTTCAAGAACAAAGGCCTTTAATCCAGCCACACTATCAGCTATTGCCAACGAAGAATGAGTAAATGCTCCTGGGTTTATGAGAAATGCATTCTCTGGTTCATCATTATCATTCAAATAATTCACGACCTCGCCTTCAAGATTGCTCTGGAAAGATCTCAATTCTACATTCGGCCAATTCTTATTTAACCAACCAGTTAGAATAGGTATACGTTCCTCAAGGGTATGACTACCATAAAATTCATTTTGTCTTACCCCTAGTCGATCTAAATTAACCCCGTGAACGATGTGAATGATCATGATTCAAATATACCAAACATTAGCCGCGCTTAAGATGACTCCCTCCTCCTAAAACAGCCTCTAAAAATCCTTTAGCATAAGCTAGCATCATAATTAAAGTACTAAAAATTGAGAGAAGGCCAACTTTTAGCGACTTGTTTTGAATTCCACTCAAAAAAAATGGCACTATCAAATAAATTACTCCAATTAAAAGTGGAGCCATTATGTGAAATATTGCCAAAAAAGAAGCAATAAGAATGTAGGCGATGAAAAAAACTGGAAACATATGAGTAATTTTCAATTGACCTTTATGCCTGCGTGAAAGATGCCATCTTGCACCACCGAATCGTTTTACTTGATTATAAAATCCCAATAAATTTGATCTTCTTTTATGATAAACAACTGCCTCAGGAACAAATCCTACTCGATATTTTGACTGAACCAAACGAATACTAAATTCTACATCTTCGCCCGTTTTAAAATTTACATCAAACCCGTTTAATGTTTTAAAGACATCCTTTTTCACCCCCATATTAAATCCTCTTGGGTAATATGTTGATGTGCTTAATTTTTTTCCTCGAATCCCACCTGTAGTCCAAAAACTTGTCATACTAAAGCTGATAGCCTTTTGTAAATTATTAAAATCTGGTGGAGCTGAGTCAGGACCACCGAAGGCATCCAATGAATATTTCACAAGTGCTGAGTCAATTCTTTTTAAATATTCTAAAGGGATTATACAGTCGCTATCCAGAAATATTAAATACTCACCTTGAGCTTTCTCTGCAGCTAAATTCCTTGCCTCAGAAACTGGTAAATACTCTTTGTGAATAGTCGTTACCTTTAGTTTACATCTTTTGCTTTCAGATTCAATTATTGGTCGCAATGTATCATTTGGGGTGCCATCTGCAAGAATTACCTCAAATAAATTATGAGAGTAGTCAAGTTTAGAAACAGAGGATATAAATTCTTTGACTTCTTCTGGACGATCAAATGTCGGGGAAATAAGAGAAAAACGCATCGAATCCCTATTCCTTTATATTCAGAACCTCAGAGATAGAATAGTTGACTTTTTTACTGCTTTGTCTAACCATTAATTCAGCAAGCAATCCCGTCACGAATAATTGAGTACCTAAAACCATAGCTGTTAAAAAAATATAAAACCATGGGTCATCAGCGACCAACCCTGGACGCATCCCTTGGGCTAAGCGATATAACTTTAATATACCCATTGCTAAAAGTGAAGCTCCACTGGCAACAAACATGAATGTTCCAAGGGTACCAAAAAAATGCATCGGTCTACGCTCAAAACGACTTACTAAACTCAAGGTGATTAGATCTAACATCCCATTAACAAATCGACTCAATCCAAATTTTGTAGTTCCATACTTTCTTGCCTGATGCTGGACGACTTGCTCACCAATTCGATGAAATCCTGCCATTTTCGCTAAAACTGGAATATATCGATGCATTTCACCTTGAACCTCAATATTTTCGATAACTTCTTTCCGGTACGCCTTTAGTCCACAATTAAAATCATTCAATTTGATACCAGACATTTTTCTCGCTGCCCAATTAAATAATTTTGTTGGTAAAGTTTTGGTAATTGGATCAAAACGCTTTTTTTTCCATCCACTGATAAGATCAAAATTTTCTTGATGAATCCTACGAACTAGTTCTGGTATTTCGTCTGGGCTATCCTGTAAATCAGCATCCATTGTAATTACCACATCACCTTTAGCCTCTTTAAAACCAATATGTAAAGCTGCGGACTTACCATGATTCCTTCTAAACCTCATTGCCTTAATTGCGGAATAATTTGTTTTCAGATCAACTATAACTTTCCATGATTCATCAGTAGAACCATCATCTATAAAAATAATTTCAGCTGAAAAATTATTTTTTTCACATACTGCATCTATCCATGATGTTAATTCCGGAAGCGATTCCTGCTCATTGTAAAGAGGAATAACAATCGATATATCTAAATTATCATTCAAATTCTGGCGGGTTTTTCTTAGACACTGCTGCTGCAATAAGTCCAATAAAACAGAAAAATATAAAACCGGTTGCGGAGGATTTTAATGAACCAACTATCGAAGCGCCTTCTCGAGTTTTTTTAATCATTTCAGATTCAAGCTCATCCATTGATTCCAGCCCCATTATAGATAACGTAGCTTCCAATTGTTCATCGGGCATATCCATCATTCCTTCAAAAGCTATGGCGCCTTGACGAGAGGATAGGTCTGAATCGATAACATTATGCAGAAGCATATTGAATAAAAAGTTTAAGAATAAGGATAAGATTACAGGAAGAATGAACGCCGAGAATGCTTCTCTAAAGGAAGCAAATCCATTATTTAATTTCTTATATGATCGAATGGCAAAAAATGGGAGAACTACAGATATGACTAAAACTAAGATTGTAGCAATTGGGTTCACAAAAAGTTTTTCATCAATCACATATGCTGTTAAGGAGAATAAGATTCCTACAGCAGAAATTATTAAACCAAAGTTTAACGCAGTTTTTTTCATATTTTCATTCATAATGTTTTTTTTATTATTTGACAAACTTACAAATACTGACTTTACCGTTTCTTAAAATTCTAACCCAACCTTTGTTTGGATAAGAAATAAACCATTTATATAATTCTTGTGGTCCCTGAGATAACGATTTGGAGGCAATAAGACGACCATTAAAATCGAATAACTGTAATGTTTCTTCTCCAGAAATATTAAAAAACATAAGACCCTCAGGGGTTGGAACAACATATTTATCGGTTGATGAGGGTTCTACAATATCCATCTTAGTTTTACTTATGATAGGAAGAGAAGCTGTACTCATAGATGATAAAGATGTTATTTGGAACGTAAGTGAGTCATTAGAATAAACGTTAGATGAATTATACTCTAGCAATACTGAAAATTGCTCTCCTGGCTCCAAACTTTTTGCAGAACCTCCACTGAGAATATTAATTCCCGAATTACTGATATTCATGTTCGAAAACAATAATGGAACGTTGCCACTATTTGCAATAATCAGCCTTCTTGATATTTGAGAGCCAGGAATTCGATTAACAAGTTTAATAGTATCTTCAGAAACTATATAATTTGTTTTGACTTGAGCAGATGTTGGCCCAACTAAAGTAGAAATTCTATCGATGAATTGAGGATAGTCAACAAAAGGGTTCCTATTTCCTTGTAAACCAAAAATTCCATTGTTTCTATATTCATCAAGACTATCAATAGGGTAATCATTATGCCAATCTCTGAGCACCGATTCTTGGGGACTGAAAAAATTGGAATAATCTCCATATCTTAAAACAAAATAGAGCATTGCCCGAGCACAATCTCCTTTGTGCTCATTTCTAGGCTCAAAGATATTTCCCTGACGCTTACTCCCTCCGACACTCCAGTTCGGAGTTCCTGTAACGACTCCAAAAGGATGATTACTTCTTGAGCTATTTGCTGATTGATCAGAAGGGAAAAGATGATGAATATCATTTTTCATTGGAGGAGAGGAGCTATACATACTCTGTGGAAATGTGTGCTCGCAATTCATATTATTTGCTACCGCGCCAGATCGTGTGTTAAAGCTAGCACTTCTCCCTGTGTAGACGCATTCAACAAGGCCTCCATGATTATCTAATGTCGCATACATATTATCTCGAGCAACATTATAAGATAATACATTATGATTCGAAGAAATTATATTATTTAATGTGGATTTTAATGATGATTCTGAAAGATTTTGAGTGCTGGAATAATAAGTTTTTGAATACTGAACTTGCGCTTCAAACTCCAATCCGAATGCCCCTTCATCATGGGAGGTCTTGAGAATTATTGGGATAATGTGTTCGATATTATGTTTCGGAGTGAATAAAACTGAAATATATAATGAATCTCCAACTGCAATTGTACTATCATTGATATAGAATCTTAATACGGAATCGCCGTAAATTGTATTTGTAAGAATGGATTCAATTATCAAATCATCAAATGAGTTGTTAAATACCCAAAAACCTGAACTATCCCTTTGAGTTTCATCGACTACTCCACGGTTAATAGTATTGGTTTTGATAATTTGAGCATCAACTTCCAAGCTAGAAAAGCATAGAAGACAAAAAAGTGTTGTTATAAAAATTCTATTTTGACAATACATATTCTTATTTAATTCAAAATGATAAGCAAAGGTCGGTTATCTTTGCCTGCGGGCAAGGATCTTACAACCAGCTCCCGATTAATCCCCCAGGGCAGAAATGCAGCAAGGGTAGTCGGTTGTAGCGGTGTGATAGGACTCCTTGCCTTTTTTATTTTCTGACTAACTCCAAAACTGCTTCGACAATATCCTCAAAACTAGGCTTTGAAAAATAATCCCCATCACTACCATAAGCCGGGCGATGTGACTTTGAGGTTAATGTTACTGGAGCGGCATCAAGAAAATTGTAACCATTCTGATCTTCAATAATTCTCTTCAAAATAAATGCCGAAGCTCCTCCCTCCATATCCTCATCGACTATTAAGAGACGATTGGTCTTTTTTAGAGATTTTAAAATATCGTGATTCAAATCAAAGGGTAAAAGAGTTTGGCAATCAATAACTTCGATATCTATCTCTATTGATTTTAAAAAAACTGATGCATCTTCAACTATCCTGCACATTGATCCATATGTAACCACGGTAATTTGCGTTCCTTGACTTAAAAATTCAATTTTTCCAAGCTCTACCGTGAATTCGCCAATATTAGTTGGCGGTTTCTCTTTCAAACGATAACCGTTCAAACATTCAATAACCAATGCTGGCTCATCCGCTCTTAACAAAGTATTATACATACCTGCCGCTTTGGTCATATTTCTAGGCACACAGATATACATACCTCTTAAAGAACTCAAAATTAAACCCATTGGTGAGCCTGAATGCCAAACACCCTCTAACCTGTGCCCTCTGGTTCGAACAATTAGGGGCGCTTTTTGGGTGCCTTTTGTTCTCCAGTGCACTGTAGCGCAATCGTCACTTAATATCTGAAGAGCATAAAGTAAATAATCTAGATACTGAATCTCTGCTATTGGTCGTAACCCTCGCATTGCTAAACCTACTCCTTGACCGGCGATGGTAGCCTCTCTTATACCTGTATCAAAAACACGATTTTCACCATGAGTTGCCTGCATTCCCTCAAGCCCCTGATTCACATCGCCAATAGTTCCTACATCTTCACCAAAGATGAGAACCTCCTTGTATTTTTCTAGTATGGCATTAAAATTATCACGTAAAATTACTCGTCCATCGATATTATCAGAATCTTGAGAATACGTAGGATTCACAATTGGAATATCTAGAGCTGAATTCGAATGTAAAAACTTACTGAAAGCTTCATCACCCTTTTCAAGCTGGAAATTTATCCAATTTCTCGCAGCTAAAACATCCTTTCCTTTTTTCTGAGCCTTAATCGCGGAAAGCCTGACCTTAGAAAGCGAGTCTCGCCATAATGCAGATTTATCATTTCTTAAGGTATCCCCCTCTTTGGTAAATCCTAACTCCTCGAGCCAATTTGCAGCTTGATCCCTTACATTCGCTAGGGGCTCTAAATAATCTTCATATGCCTCTTTCATCGATGACTTCGCCTCACCTTTAGCCTCAAGTTCAATTTTATTTAATTCTTCCTTACCAATTAGATTATGTTCTTCAATAAATATTCGAAACTGCCTTAAACAATCAAACTCATTTTCCCATTGCAATCGTTCTTTTGATTTATATCGCTCATGAGATCCACTTGTTGAATGGCCTTGAGGCTGTGTCATCTCTGTCACGTGAAGTAAGACAGGTACATGCTCATTTCTCGCAATCACCTCAGCTTTTTCGAAAGATGAAACTAATTCGGCATAATTCCAGCCTCGAGCCTTTATGATCTCAAAACCAGTCTCCCACATTTTGCCATTTTTGATTTTTTTTCGCTGAAAACCACTAAGAGCTTTTGAGATATTTTGTTTTATGGTTTGGTGCCTTGAATGGACAGAAATACCATAATCATCATCCCAAACACAGATCACCATTGGAATTTGCATAACTCCAGCGGCATTCATAGTCTCCCAGAAAATCCCCTCAGAAGTTGCTGCATTTCCTATCGTACCCCAAGCAATTTCTTTTCCATTGTTGGTAAATTGATTCTTTAGTTTAATTTCTTTGTAAATCTTAGATGCCTGTGCTAAACCCAAAAGTCGGGGCATCTGTGCCCCTGTTGGAGAAACATCTGATGATGAATTTTTTTTCAGCATCAAATTTAACCATTCTCCATTTTTGTCAATCGTGGGTGTGGAGAAATGACCATTCATTTGTCTTCCACCACTTGAGGGTTCATTTTTTAGATCCGTATCGGCATAAAGAGATGCAAAAAAGGATTTAGCACTTAATTCCTTAATTGCCATCATAAAAGTTTGGTCCCTATAGTATCCACTTCTAAAATCACCATTACGAAAAACTTTAGCCCAAGCAATTTGAGCAAGCTCCTTTCCATCCCCAAAAATTCCAAATTTTGCCTTTCCTGTCAGAACTTCTTTTCTACCCAAAAGACTGCACTCTCGACTCAAAACAGCTAAATGATAGTCATTTTTTATCGAGAGAATGAAGTCTGGATTATGCATAATGCAAAAATAAGGCGACCTTTGCTATCTAAATATCAAATCCTTCAAAAAAAATAATTATGAAATTTTTCATCGACACAGCCAATCTTTCTGAAATTCAACAGGCGCAGGACATGGGAGTTCTTGATGGCGTGACAACAAACCCGTCTCTAATGGCAAAAGAGGGAATCTCTGGAATTGAAAATATTCAAGCACATTACGCTGCAATTTGTTCAATTGTCGATGGTGATGTCAGTGCAGAAGTTATTTCTACTGATTATCAGGGAATGATAAAAGAAGGTCTTGAGCTTGTAAAGATCGATCCCAAAATTGTGGTAAAAGTGCCAATGATTTCAGATGGAGTAAAGGCAATACGCTACTTCTCTGATAATGGTATCCGCACCAATTGCACTTTGATTTTTAGCTCTGGACAAGCCTTGGTTGCAGCAAAAGCCGGAGCATCATACGTATCTCCATTTATAGGAAGGCTTGACGATGTCTCAACTAACGGAATGGACTTGATAGAATCAATCAGGGTAATCTACGATAATTATAATTTTGAAACTGAGATTTTAGCTGCTTCCGTAAGACATCCTATGCACATAATTCAATGTGCTCATCTAGGAGCGGATGTCATGACGGGACCTCTTAGTGCCATATCAGCTCTAATAAAACATCCACTTACGGATATAGGGCTAGAAAAATTTCTTGCCGATCACGCAAAAGCAACCAAATAACTAGCGACGCTGATATTTTCCAGATTTAGTCAATGGTAAAGAGGTCTTTTCGATTATCTTTTTAGGCCTTTTCCAACTTGGGAGGTTTATCCGGAAAACTTTTCTCAACTTTTCTTGCTCAATAGAACTTAAGGGTATACTAAACCATACTAGCGACTCATGCCAATCATCATCTTTCAAAACACCAACAAACCCTTCGGGATGATTTGGGTAAAACTCTGAAACAATTTTTTCAATTTCCTCTGGGTATATTTTTTTTCCTGCACTCAATATGGCCCCATCAAGTCTGCCTAGCCAATTAAAAGATTTATTATCATTCATTACCTCGACATTGTCCGTAGTCAAAAGTTCTACTATTCCTCGATCCCTTATGGTAACCTTCAGGGCTCCATTCGACGATCTTACTTTCACACCATCTAAACATAAATACTGATTTTCTATTTCAGGTGCAATCTTGCGAATAGCAAAATGAGATATGGTTTCAGTCATCCCAAATCCGTGAAAAATGCGAGAGGGCATTTTAGATAGATATTTCTCCTGGTGATCATAAATTGGACCACCTCCAATCAAAACATTCTTAACCTTTTTGTATCGATCTGAGTTTAACTCTAGAGCCTGCTGTGGAACAAGAGATAAAAAATCTAATTCACCCTTCCAACTTATTCGTCGCCTTACCTCTAAAACTTGTATGTCCATGTCAAACTCCAATGCTCTAAAAAGCATCATAGCACCTCCGATACTAGCTACATCGATCGCAATAGCAGATTTCATTCCTTTAAAAAAAGAAAAGTATTTTGCCGTAGATGATATACTCGCTAGTATATGAGACTTTGAAAATTCGATAGCCTTGGGTTTTCCTGAGCTACCACTGGTTTTGAAATAAAATTGAGATTCGGTGGAATTCCATTTTTTAATAAGATTTTCTATGGTCTCCTTGTATTTCGCGGAACATTTAGCATCAAATGAAATCCTAAAACAAGTCAAAGCATCCATATTTCACCTTTCCTAACCTCTGTCAAAGGTGTCGTGTTATTTCTATATAAGGCGCCTGTCCCAAAACCTTGAAAACCCTTTAAGCCTTCGAGAGAACTTGCCCATTGAGCAATACCGGCAAGGCCTTCATTTCCCTCCAAAGCAGAGGTGATCCACCAGCCTATACCGCGAATTTCAGCTCTATGAATCCAATCCTTACAACTCTTAAATCCGCCAAGGAGCGATGGTTTTAAAACTATGTAATCAGGTTTTATTTCATCTAAAATATAATCTCTATCATATTCGTCTGTGACCCCGATCAAGCTCTCGTCCAGAGCTGTTGAAACTTCACCTTTAGACGAAACTAGTTTGAGAGATTTTATATCCTTTGGTTGACACGGTTGTTCCATACTATGAATTCCGATATCCTTGAGAAGATCCATTTTCATTAGAGCTGTTTCAGAGGAATATGCTCCATTTGCATCCACCCGGATCTCTATATTAGGCTGCTCACGTCTTAATGTTTTTAAAATCATTATCTCTTTTTTAAAATCAAGAGCACCTATTTTCATTTTTATGCAATGGTAGCCATCTAATAAACGTGCTTCTATTTGATCATTCAGATAGCATTTATCCCCCATCCAAAGTAAACCGTTGATAGGTATTCCCAGTTCTTTTCTTGTAAATGCAGTATCAAATAGATTCCACGGCAAGTTCGTTTTTGTGATTGATTTCCATTGCATCAAAGCGAGTTCAATTGCTAAAATAATACTTGGCCAAAGCTGAAATTCCGAACACCAACTGTCATCTGGCCCATTATTTTCAACCCAAAATTTCCATTTATTTGAATCCATTTTTGATAAATCACTACACAGCTCTTTGAGCTTGTTTTCATATTCAAAGAGATTATCAATACTTAACCCTGGGAGTATCCCACATTCTCCGCGACCCGTAACCCCATCACACGTGACTTCTATAAAATAACAGGGTTTATGAGTCATGACCCCACGTGAGGTTCCAGCAGGCCGTTTAAAATAATAATTATATCCCCAGTATTTTGCTTTCATCGACCTAGAAAATAAAATTCTCCGATGAATGTGAATCTAGAAGCAACCCTAGTCCGATAAATACCGAAAATAATAGACATAGTATAGCAGATGGTTTGAGAAGCATATCAAAATCCTTTGAAGACTTGGCTTTCCAAACTTCTAACACGCATTGAAAAAAGAAAGGGGTAAGCACTAAAAATAAAAAATCTATTCGATAAGTAGTTCCATTAATAAACATAAAACAGACTGCAGATAATAAAGAGAAAAAAATCAAAATAGTTTGATAGACACGGGCATTTCTGTCGCCTAAGATTAACGCTATGGTTTTCTTCCCTGCCTGATCATCTGATTTTAAGTCTCGCAAATTGTTCAAATTCAAAACCGAAGCTGCAAGAAACCCAATTGATAAACTCGGAAGAAGAACAATAAAATGAAAACCTTTTGATTGAAGTATAAAACTTCCAAAAACTCCCACTGGCCCGAAAAAAAATATTACAAAAAAATCACCCCATGCCTTATACCCATATGATGAGCCAAGAGTATAATCTCTAGCAGCCCAAATTGCAACAAAGCCAATAAATGAAAAAAACAAGAAAATTTGTATTGGCTCATTAAAACCAAAAGAACCAAAATAAGATGTCAAAACCGTTAAAAAAATAGATCCTAATATTGATAATCTAATTGCAATTTTCATTTGATTCGAAGAAATTTTTCCTGATGAAACTAAACGTACCTCCGCTCCTTTTGAACGTTTTGAGTCAACACCACTAATAAAGTCCCCATAATCATTTGATAAGTTAGATAAAACTTGATATGAACTCGCTGTCAAAAACATTAAAATAAGAGTTACGAAACTGAAAGACCCTCTGTCTGCAGAGATTAAAGAGCCCAATAATATGCAAGCAAATGCAAGGGGTAAAGTCCTTAACCTAAATGCAGAAATCCAAGAACGAAGTTTCAAGGGAATGTGGGAAATTTATCGAAATCTGGATCTCTTTTTTCGAGAAAAGCATTTTTTCCTTCCTGAGCTTCATCCATCAAATAGTACATTAGGGTCGCATCTCCAGCAAATTCCATCAATCCTCTTTGACCGTCAAGTTCTGCATTTAGACCTCTTTTTATCATTCTCAATGCCATAGGAGAACGCATCATAATCATCTCGCACCATTCAATCACTTTATCCTCAAGCTTATTCTGGGGGACTACGCAATTCACCATACCCATATCAAAGGCTTCCTCTGCATTATATTGCTTGCACAAAAACCAAATTTCACGGGCTTTTTTTTGTCCAACATGACGAGCTAGGTAAGAACTACCAAAACCGGCGTCAAAGCTCCCTACTTTCGGCCCTGTTTGCCCAAATTTTGCGTTCTCAGAAGCGATAGTCAAGTCACATACAACATGTAATACATGACCTCCACCTATGGCATAACCATTGACCATAGCTATCACAGGTTTTGGAATCTCCCTGATTCTTTTATGCAGGTCAAGAACATTTAACCTTGGCACACCATCTTCTCCAACATATCCTCCGACACCTTTTACATTTTGATCTCCTCCCGAACAAAAGGATTTGTCTCCCTCACCCGTTAGAACAATGACTCTAATATCTGCTTTTTCCCTACAAATGTCAAAAGCTTCAATCATTTGATTGTTTGTTTCTGGACGAAAAGCATTGTATACATCAGGGCGATTGATGGTAATTTTTGCTACTCCGTTGAACGCCTCAAACTTGATATCTGAGTATTCTTTTATTGGTGTCCATATCCTCATAGTTGTCTATCGTTTATTTAAATCTGTTATTCCACATTTTGTCATTCGTCGAAGAATCAGTTATTACTTCCAAAACACTTGAATTTGGCGATTCAATGAATTTCTTCCAAACAATTTCCCAATGGTCAATTTTTGAAACATAAAAATATTCTAAACCAGTGTAAGAAACCAAGTTTTTAATACTTCGATTATGCTTGTAACTCAAGTGAGTTTCAAATATATCTGAATCAATAGCCTTTGGAAGGCGTCGAAAGATATCTCCCCCGTGATTATTTAACACTACCACTTTGAAGCCAAGAGAAACATGATTATTTAAAAATGCATTACTATCGTAAAAAAATGCTAAATCTCCGGTAATCAGGAGCGTCCGCTTCCCAGATATCCATGCAGATCCAACAGCAGTAGATGTACAACCATCTATTCCGCTTGTTCCTCTATTAGAATAATGAGTTTGGCCCTTCTGATTCCAACCCCCAGAGGACCAAGAGTGAATACCATATCTGACAGAAGACGAATTTGCCCAATGTATGTCCCAATTTTTCAATCCATATTTTGAAATCTTTTCGTTTACCCACAAATCTGACCATTGAGCTGTTTTCTTATAAAATCTTGGGGACCAATTTTTTAACCAAGCAGCATCTAGATCAGGTATGGAATCAAATAAATATTTCAATCCTTTTTTATGGGCTGTTTCGAGCGTATATTTTAAATTCCCAAACATATCTGGATGCGGCGATGAGGGACCGATGTGCATGTGTTGAATACCATTCAAACGATTTTTAGATTTTTTTGATATCCATGCTCCTCCGACAGTAACAACCGCATCAAAAGGAATTTGAGTATTATCTATTAGGACATCATCGAGGTTAATTGCTTTTAAAGCAGATAACTGACTTAAATGCTCTGCCAACACAAGCCAGCCTTTAAATCTAAAATTCGCTACGATATCATCTATTTTTCCCCATTCTGGGTTCCATTGTCCAACAATTAAAACTGGATATCTAGCCTTTAAAATCCAATCCGGAATTTTTAAAAATTCCTTATTTACAACCTTTACTTTTGAAATTCTTTCCAAGGAAGAAATATTCAATGATATCGATGCTTCATATAAAGGCTCTTTTATCGGAACATTAATGTGTACTGGCCCATCCTTCAAGAGATAAAGAGAGTCGCGTATTTTATCTACATTATATTGTATTGGTTTTTCTGGATTTAGAATAGATGAAGCTCTTAAATGTCCTTCATATATATTTTCTTGTCTTATTGATTGACCATGGCCATTATCAATCAAGTTTTTTGGACGATCTGCTGTTATTACTAAAAGGGGAACTCGCTGATAGAAAGCCTCTGCCACAGAGGGTGCATAATTTAGAGCGGCCGTTCCGCTGGTACAAACTAAAATAACTGGCTTTCCCGATCTTATTGATGTACCCAAAGCAAAGTATCCAGCGCTTCTCTCATCAAGTATTACAGCATTCGGGCATTTTAAAGATGAAAAAGCATGAAGTAAAGGGGCATTTCGACTTCCTGGAGAAGATATCCAAGCAGAAAAACTTATCTCTTGAAGCAAAATCCCTAGAGCAGCTGAGAGGGGCTGAAAATCTTGCGACATCACTCTGATATAACGCGATGAAGCGTTTTTAGTTTTTCCTCTGTTTCGTTCCACTCATCTTCAGGCTTTGACTTGGATGTTATTCCAGCTCCAGCATATGATAAAATTCCATTATTACCTAGTTCCATACATCTAAGATTCACATAGAATATTGACCGAGTCTCTTTTTGCCATCCGAAATATCCAGAATAAAAAGAACGATTATAGTTTTCGTGCTGAAGTATAAATGCTTTTGATTGAGCCCTAGGTAGTCCGCCAACAGCCGGCGTTGGGTGTAATGATCTTGCTGTTTTTAAAGCATTCTTTAATGGATGAAAAGCTGCTATTAATGAGCACAAGTGTTCAACCGGACCAGCAGCTAAAGTTTTTGGATCTCCAATATTAATATTCTGACAACCTAAAGCATCTAACATTTGAACAATATCCCGAGTAACTAGCTGTTGCTCTTCTTCTTCTTTAATTCCCCATTTACCATCATAATTTATTGGTCTAGTGGCCGCGAGGCTCATAGTACTAAAGTGATTTCCATTGAGTTCCATTAAACATTCAGGTGTCGCTCCAATCCATAAAGTAAAACCATCTATCATAATCATGTAAACAGAAGCTAGTGGATATTCGTCGCATAGCTTATTAAACATCTCAACTGGAGATACTGAACCCAATTTATGTGATTTCGTTCGCGATAAAACCACCTTCTCAAGAGCATTATTTTTGCATGAATTCAAAGCTTTTTGGACTAATTTTAAATAATCACTTTTGGAATGTGAATCATTCAGATTAATTTTTGGTAAACTATTCAGTTTTAAATTAGATTTTACCCATTTATCACAATTTTTAATTATCGTCTCAGAGATTGATAATTGAATCAATTGTCCATCAAATGGAGCAAAATAAAAATCACCATCATTTTTTTCTCTTAAAGAGAATACAATTGATTTTTTTCCAGGCTCACGTATCCAGGCAAATGACATTAGACTTCTATTTCTTTCTTTTTTTTGAAATAACCACGTTGGTCATCTTTACAAACGAAATAAGTTTCTCATCATCATCTGTCACTCGAATTTCCAGGACATGACTACTTCTTCCTTTATACAGAAATTTTGCTTCAGCGTAGACATAGCCACCTGATATACTTTTCAAATGATTAGCTGCAATCTCCTGCCCCACAGCAACATAATCACTTGGGTTATCAATAAAAATATTCGATGCAGCACTACCTATTGTTTCTGCCAAGGAAATAGTTGCTCCTCCGTGAAGAATTCCGGCAGGCTGAAGATGTTTAGGGCTAACGGGCATCTTTCCTCGAAGAATATCTTTTTCCATGCTGGTATATTGAATATCTAATGTTTCCATCAGGGTACCTGAACGTTTTTGATTCATGGTATCAATAATTTGTTGATTTGTCATCTTGCAAAGATACATGAAGGCATTACCTTTGCCTTTCAAACTTCATTTGTATAGAAGCTATGATAAATATTACTTTACCAGACGGCAGTGTTCGCAATTACCAAAAAGGCACATCAGCGAAAAACATTGCTGAATCAATTTCTCAAGGTCTCGCAAGAAACGCTCTAACTGCAAAATGGAATGATCAAACCATAGAGCTTAATGACCCAATAAATGAATCGGGTAAATTNGAATTTTTTACTTGGGAAAATTCTGAAGGGAAAAGTGCATTCTGGCATTCAAGCGCTCATGTCTTAGCTCAGGGAATTATGCATTTTTATCCAAACGCCCTTCTCACTATTGGTCCATCTATCGAGAACGGGTTTTACTATGATGTAGACTTTGGCGATGAGGACTTTGGAGAAAAAGATTTTAAAAGATTAGAGGATAAAATGATCGAATTTGCGAGGCAAAAGCACNAATTCAAAATGAGATCAGTTTCCAAAAAAGATGCTTTAAGTTTATTTAAAAAAAATCCTTTTAAAACTGAACTTATTGAGAACCTAGAGGATGGCTCTATCACTTTTTGCGACCACTCAGACTTCAGTGATTTATGTCGAGGGGGACATATTCCCAATACAGGACTATTGAAAAGCTTTAAGATTATGAGTGTTGCAGGTGCATATTGGAGAGGAGATGAGAATAAACCTCAACTTTCTAGAGTTTACGGGATTTCTTTCCCCAAGCATTCCATGTTAGTTAAGCACCTAGAAATGCTGGAAGAAGCAAAAAAAAGAGATCATAGAAAACTCGGAAAAGAGTTAGAACTTTTTACTTTTTCTCAAAGAGTAGGTCAAGGTCTACCTCTATGGTTGCCAAAAGGAGCATCACTGAGAGAGCGTCTCGAAAATTTTCTCAAAAAAGTTCAATCAAAAGCTGGGTATTCAGGTGTAATAACTCCCCACATTGGAAATAAGGAACTTTATGTTTGCTCTGGTCATTATGACAAGTATGGTAAGGACAGCTTTCAACCAATAACGACACCCTCAGATGACGAAGAGTATCTCTTAAAGCCCATGAATTGCCCTCACCATTGTGAAATATATAAATCATCACCCAGGTCATACAGAGATCTTCCAATTAGATTTGCTGAGTTTGGAACCGTCTACAGGTTCGAACAGAGTGGCGAGCTTCATGGGCTAACCCGAGTTAGAGGATTTACTCAGGACGATGCACATATATTTTGCGCTCCCGAACAATTGCAATCAGAATTTGAAAAAGTTATAGATCTAGTCCTTTATATTTTTAAAACACTTGATTTTAAAAAATTCAATGCTCAGATTAGCCTTAGAGATCCAGAAAATCCGGAAAAATATATCGGGTCTTCTGAAAATTGGGATAAAGCAGAGGCTGCAATAATAGATAGCGCAAATAAAAAAGGAATTCAAACAAATATTGAATACGGTGAAGCCGCATTTTACGGACCNAAATTAGATTTTATGGTAAATGATGCCCTAGGTCGATCTTGGCAATTAGGAACTATTCAAGTCGATTATAATTTACCGGAAAGATTTGATTTAACCTACAAAGGTTCTGATAATAATCAACATCGGCCTGTTATGATTCACCGTGCCCCTTTCGGTTCAATGGAACGTTTTGTTGCTGTTTTACTTGAACATTGTGCTGGGAATTTCCCTTTATGGCTGACGCCGGATCAAGTTTCTATACTTCCAATATCTGAAAAATTTCATCACTATGCCGAAGAGGTTGCCAGTCTGTTAGAAATGTCCGATATTCGCGCCCTTATTGACGATAGGAATGAAAAAATTGGAAGAAAGATTCGAGACTCAGAAATCAAGAAAATTCCTTTCATGATTATCATTGGTGAAAAAGAGGTTAAAGAACAAGTCTTATCGATTCGTCGTCATGGACATGGAGATATTGGTACTTTCAAAATTGTTGACTTCTGCAAGCTAGTGCAAAAAGAGGTTGAAAATGCTTTAAATGCCTTTGAATAAAAAAGAATAGTGAAATTAGTAATTAAAAATATAAAACCCTGAACAAGCCGTACCGAGGACGTGGTAATTACCGCTATGTCAAACCTGAAAATCCTCATAAGATTAATGAAGCAATTCGCATTCCGAGTGTTAGGTTAATCATAGAAGGAAAAGAACCGATTGTAGTTACATCTGAAAAAGCGCTTTCAATGGCTCAAGATTCAGGATTGGATCTAGTGCTAATAGCAGAAAAAGCGGATCCTCCAGTATGTAAAATAATTGATTACAAGAAGTTTCTTTACGATCAGAAAAAAAAGCAGAAAGAAATTGCCTCTAAAGCAATGAAAGTTGTAGTAAAAGAAATTCGCTTTGGGCCTCAGACGGATAACCACGATTATGAATTTAAACTGAAGCACGCAAGAAAATTTCTCGAAGATGGAGCAAAACTAAAATCTTTCGTTTTCTTTCGAGGAAGATCAATCATATACAAAGAGCAAGGCGAACTTCTATTACTTCGTCTTGCAAAAGATGTATCTGATATCGGTAAAGTTGAGGCTTTACCACATCTTGAAGGAAAAAAGATGTTTATTCTTATTGCACCGTTGAAAAAGAAATAATAATAATTAACTTCGCAAACCAAATTTCAAGGAATTATGCCAAAGATGAAAACAAAGTCCAGTGCTAAAAAGCGTTTTAAGCTCACTGGAACTGGTCAAATCAAACGAAAACATGCTTTTAAAAGTCATATTTTGACAAAAAAAGCAACAGATCGGAAGCGTCGTTTAACCCAGTCCACATTGGTGCACTCTTCAGATGTGAAATCAATCAAGGAGCAGTTGGTTCTGTAACCCTTTAGTTTAATAATAACCATGCGTAAGCGCTTCCAAAGAGAGTATTTTGCTCCGCGCTACCAGAAATTAATTTAATATGCCACGTTCAGTAAATAATGTAGCCTCGAAAGCTCGAAGAAAAAAAATAATGCAAATGGCCAAAGGTTACTTTGGTCGAAGAAAAAATGTTTGGACTGTTGCCAAAAATGCCGTTGAAAAAGGCCTTCAATACGCCTANAGAGACCGACGGAACAAAAAAAGAAATTTTCGTGCTCTTTGGATTACCAGGATTAATGCTGGTGCCCGGAATCATGGATTATCCTACAGTCAACTAATAGGAAAATTACACTCTAATAATATCGAATTAAATCGAAAGGTTCTTGCAGATCTAGCTATGAATCACCCAGAAGCATTTAAAGCAATTGTTGAAAAAGTTAAATAATTTTTAGAGACTAGATATATTAAAAAGTTGGCGTCAGCTGGCTTTTTTATTTTCTAGTATACCAAAATGCTCCGTCTTTAGAGCGCCAGATTTTTGTGTGGACGCTACCATTAAATTCAGATTCAAAAAACTCAGTTCCTTTTGGAAGACTTTTCTCATCAAGATTTTCTGGACGTAAAAACCAATGATTATCTATAATAAAAGAATTAGGATGCCTCAGAAGTTTTTCATCTAATTGCTCCATCTGAATACAATTAACTCTTCCAAAAGCGTGGGCCATAGAAATAGTTTTTGGGTTTTTATATATCGATTCAGGAGTTCCTGATTCTACGATACCTCCATCTTGCATAACGTCAATTCGATCTGCCCATTCCAAGGCATCTCGGATATCATGAACAACCATAACTACTGAAGACCCTGATTTACTTTGCCATAGTTTTAAAATATCCAATAAATTTCTTTTATGCATTGGATCCAAATGACTAAATGGCTCATCTAAAAGCAACGCTCCTGGACGAGCAATCAATNCTTGACCGATGGCTAATCGTTGCAACTCTCCGCCGGATAAGCCTCCTGCCTTTTCATTTGCTGATGGATTCAAATTCAATTCTTTAATCCATTTTCTCAAGACTCGATCTTCAGATAACTCGGAGCGTATACCAGCAAATTCTAGAAGGTTATCTCTGACAGTCTTAAAAGGCATTTGGCCAAAATCTTGACGGACCATTTTTATTCTGGGGTGTCCAGGAACAAGGGGAACTCGCACATGGCGCCTTTTACCATACCATACCTTTCCTTCATCGGGGACAACTCTACCACCCAAAATATTCAAAAATGTTGATTTTCCCGACCCCGAGGGACCCAGAAGTGCTATGATTTCGCCACTCTCACATTTCCAACTCGGGATTGAAAGCAAAAATCTCTCGAAACCATGTAAGATATTCTCTGAGCGTAATCTAATCGGCATAATTTATTTACAAGTGAATAACTTCTCCATAAGCTGAGGCTGTAGCTTCCATAATGGCTTCTGACATAGTGGGATGAGGATGAACTGTTTTTAAAAGTTCCATACCAGTTGTNTCTAGTTTTCTGATTGCTACAATTTCAGCGATCATTTCAGTTACATTTGCGCCTAACATATGGGCACCCAATAATTCGCCATATTTNGCATCAAAAATAATCTTCACAAAACCTTCTTTTGCTCCAGCCGCCGAAGCCTTTCCAGATGCACTAAAAGGAAACTTACCAACTTTAATTTCATATCCAGCTTCTTTCGCTTGTTTTTCAGTCATTCCAACAGAGGCTACCTCTGGTGAGCAGTAGGTACATCCAGGTATGTTTTTATAGTCCAAGGGCTCTGGGTTGTGTCCAGCTATTCCCTCTACGCATATAATGCCCTCAGCAGATGCAACATGAGCAAGGGCTGGCCCATGAACAATATCACCAATAGCATAGTACCCAGCAGCAGTTGTTTTGTATAATTTATCGACCAAAACATGGCCTTTTTCTGATTTTATACCAAGAGCCTCAAGGCCTATATTTTCAAGATTAGTTGCTACGCCTACTGCGCTTAAAACAATGTCGCAAGTCATGTTATGCTCACCTTTACCATCCTTGTATGAAACATTACAACCTTTCCCAGATGTATCAACTTTTGTTACCTCTGTTGAGGTAAAAACATCAATGCCCTTCTTTTTAAAATTACTTTCTAACGACTTCGAAACATCAGCGTCTTCATTAGGAACAATGTTCGGCAAGTACTCCATAATGGTGACTTTCGTTCCCATCGCATTATAAAAATAAGCGAATTCGACACCAATAGCTCCAGATCCAACAATCACAATAGACTTTGGTTGTTTAGGAAGAGTCATGGCCTCGCGATAACCTATAATTTTCTTTCCATCTTGTTTTAATGAGGGTAATTCGCGTGAGCGTCCACCTGTCGCTATAATTATATTTTTTCCGGATAGAATCTTTTTTGAATCTACTTCTTGTACTTCAACTTTTTTGCCAGGTAACACTTTCCCATANCCTGTGATTACATCGATCTTATTTTTTTTCATCAAAAAATTAACGCCCTTACTCATCCCTGAAGCAACATCTCGACTTCTATGAATCACTTTGTTAAAGTCATGTTTAAACTCCTTAACAGTAATGCCATAATCTTCTGAGTGATTTATGTATTCAAACACTTGAGCACTTTTAATCAAAGCCTTCGTGGGAATGCATCCCCAGTTTAAACAAACACCGCCAAGGCTTTCTTTTTCTACTATAGCAGTCTTCAGACCCAATTGACTTGCACGAATAGCGGCTACATAGCCGCCAGGTCCAGAACCAATCACAATTACATCATATTCCATTCTTTTACTCTTTTATNTCAGATTCTTATGTTAAAACAAAAAAATTAAGCTTAATCCAAAGGTAGGTATGCAATTGCTGATATTTCTACCCTAACTCCTTTTGGCAATCCAGATACCTCGACTGTTTCTCGAGCGGGAGAAAACTCCCCAAAAACTTGCGAATAATAAGTATTAACCTGAGAAAACAAACCCATATCTGATAGGAAAATGCTGCATTTTACTACATCCTTGGGAGAGGCTCCTCCGGCATCTAAGACAGAGCACAAGTTTTTTAATACACACTCAACTTCTTCGGCAATAGTTTTTAATTTTAGTTCGCCTGATTTTCTGTCTAATGCAATTTGTCCGGACACATATAAAAAATCACCTGCTCTAACCCCTTGGCTATAGGGACCAATAGCTTCAGGAGAATTTGGGCTTTCAATTATTTTTTTCATAATAGTATTTTTAATGATTGCAAAATCGCTATTCTATGGACATCCTAAACATTAAAATTAGATACATATCAAATGTCCATTGTTCATATTATTTAGTATCCAAATCCTAACTTAAATTTGAAAATGCGCNTTGCCGTTTTTGATAATAAAGATTCATTCACATTTAATTTAGTTCATAAGATCGAGTCTTATGTTCAAGCCGTTGGAGTGATAAGAAATGACGATCCAAAAGCTCTCTCAAAATTATCAAATTTTGATGCATGGATCATATCCCCTGGACCCGGATTACCTGATAAATCCGGTTGCCTGATGGAGGTTATAGACAGTGGCTATGGTAATATTCCGATTCTTGGTGTTTGTCTGGGTTTCCAAGCTTTAGCTATTCATAATGGTGGAAAATTGATTCATCTCAAAAGACCTCAACACGGAAAAGAACACCTGATATTGAAATCAAATCCTGGCTCTAATCTTTTTAAGAACATTCACTTCCCTTTTCAAGTGGGGCTGTATCATTCTTGGGCAATAAATCCTAAAACAATAAAAGCCTCAAGCATGACCTATTCACGGTCCGGAATTCTTATGTCAGGTGAATGGGTAAATGAAATGGCTTCCGGCATTCAATTCCATCCCGAAAGTGTTATGACCCCTCAAGGAGATTTGATATTAAAAAATTGGATAAATACGATTGCCAAAAATTAATAATCTCCGATCCCTCTTCTCCTATCTAATTTTAATGAATTCATCAATGGAGCCTTCACTCCAATACCAATATTATAACTTCGAGCATAACCAAATGGAACCCATCTGATTCGCATCTCCCAACAATGTAATTGCCTCAAAACGTCAAGGGTTGTATAGGTAAAAGCATTTTCTTGAATATCATACCCGCTAGTTATGGCCAAGCGCCAGTTGGATGTAGGTTCCCACGACCCATCGAATCGTAAACTCTGAATAGTTGTCATATCCAAACTTCCAGGCTTGTTAGATCGGCGCAGCGAATAACCAACATTAAAAGTCCAAGGAGCAGCCCAATCCATGTAAGCCATGGGGTCATAATAGTTTGGAAACAAATCCTTTTCTAGTCCAAATTCATTTAAGGGAATTACGGGTCGTCCTGAAGCACTACCACCTCTCAATCTTAAATTCATAGAAAATTGGTGAAGAGTTGGGCGCAAAGGGCCTTGACCTTCTTTCCAAGCAAAATTCTGGGTTCTTAATCCGAGACTATCGAGTGAGTACCAGTCGAAGCTTCCTTGATAAGAGATTCTAAATTTACTCTTTAAAAATGATGTGCTTGCTCTAACACTGACAGGAGATAAAGGGTTTGAATCTAAAGTTGGATTATAATTACTTTGAAGGGTAAAGTCTTCAAGGATATTAAATTTCTTTACTGAATTTGAGTCTGAAAAACCAAGCCATTTCCCGTCGAAGGTATTTCTTAATCTTAAATTCACTCCTCCTTGATTGCCAACCCCTGGTGCACCGTAGATAAAACCTTGATATTTACTAAATGTTTGAAAGGTTCCAATACTATCTACTTGAACAGTTTGAAAAGAATTCCAAATCGGATTTGTGAAATCAGGAGCAAATCTCCAACTTAAAGAGGGATACATCACATGCCGAATAGCTTTTAAAGGACCCTTTTTAAATGAAAATATACCATAAATAGTTGTCGATGCACCAGCACTTAATGCAAAATCACGTGCTGCATAAAACCCATTTAAAGTATCCGTAACTAAAGAATTATCTAAAGTATCGTAGTTCCTGTTTAAAGCATAAGGATACCAGCGCTCTTGATAGTTTGCATTCGGATTTAATGTAATGAACCGAAGTAATTTCAAATTCGTTCCCAAGTTTGCCTTATGATTCACTCCAGCGCGTAATCTATCGGAATTAAAAAAAAGAGAAGGGTTTTGTATTTCAGAAAGCAAACCCTGTGTCTCATTTTTCGCTGACATCGAATAAGTCATCCCTATTTTCTCGTACCATCGAGCAGCGCCAACTGGATTTTTTCTAGCAAATGGTTGAATACGACTCATTCCTATGTTGACCTCAGGGAGGCTTAAAGTAATGGTGCCATTTTGATTATTTTGTCGATGTCTAGCAGCTGCAGTCAAGTTAAAAGGGCTCCCTTTCCATCTTTTTGAATAGCTAACCGAGGATGACATATCATTTTTTTGAAAATCAGATGGATTAGTAGTTGTATTTCTAAAAAAAGTACCAGTAGCTAGTTCAACACGTGCATTAAATTGCTGAGTGGGGTGTGCTTTTGGATCTTGTGAGTGACTCCATGATATCCGAAAATCTCTTGCATCCATGAACTGATTCGAATTCTGATTTCGCGGATCACCAAACGTGGTCCTATTATATTGAAACCCTAGATTTCCTGAATAACGATATCTGTACTTATAACCACTAGAGGCATTTACTCCCCATGATCCACGGGAATAAATATCCCCCGTAACTCGTAAATCAATATGGTCATTCAAAGCCCAGTAGTAGCCTCCTCCTAACAAGCCCAATCCCCATTCTCTTCGATCTGAAAACTTCGGAATAATATAGCCTGATGCTCTCTTTTCCATAATTGGAAAAAAAGCAAAGGGAAGAAACAATGGTGTTGGAATATCAAGAATTTGTAAAAAAGCAGGGCCGGTAACGATTTGCTTACCTACATCTAAACGGGCCTTGTTAGCGACAATTGCAAAATGTGGATGTTCATGGTTACATGAAGTGAAGGATGCCTGACCCAGAAAATAACTACTATCAGTAATCATTTTAATTTTTTCTCCATGCAAAAAACCATCACTTTCAGTCGTATTCCCCTTAAATATCCAACCTTGCTTGGTTTCATAGTTATACTTTAACGTATCTGCTCCAAATTTCCTGTCCCCTTGCGTAATTTGTGGCTTTCCTTTTATTTCTCCATTATTTTGCTTGACTCCAAAAGCCGTTAGTGTCTTATCAGTCCAATCAATTTCTATTATGTCGGCATTTAATTGTAGATCCTTTAATATGACCTGGGCATTTTTTCTTAGAATAACAGAATTACTCTCTGGCATGTACTCTCCTTCAACCTCTGAACTGAATCTTATAGAACTATTAATCTCTGAGGTTTGAGCAAAAAGCTCAAATCCAAAATTAAAAGATAAGATTAACGCAAAAGCGCGTAATTTTGAGACTGTCAACATATTTATAAGTTCAAAAGTACTCAAATGCAACGCCTGACATGGTTTCTTATTGTGACATTGGTTATTCCTTATTTGGGTTTCACAAGCTATCCCGTAGTTTCTGATCGCGTAGATAAAGTCATTATTGATGCTGGACACGGAGGTAAAGACCCTGGTAATCTGGGAACTAGAAGATATAAAACATATGAAAAAGATGTTGCTTTAGCTGTTGCAATAGAGACTGCAAAAGAAATAGAAAAAAAATATCCTGATGTAGAAGTTGTTCTAACAAGAGATTCAGATAAATTTTTAGAACTATATGAAAGAACAGCTTTGGCAAATAGAGAAAAAGGGGATTTATTTATCTCGATTCATTGTGATGCGGTAGATAACAAAGCAGCTTATGGAACAACCACATATGTCATGGGCAAAAATCATGATGACGAAAATCAAGTAGCCTTGAGAGAAAATTCAGTTATACTTATGGAGGATAACTACCAAGAAAAATATGAAGGCTATGACCCACTTAAACCTGAAAGTTATATTGCTTTGACTTTATATCAGTATGCATTTCAAACTCAAAGTATTGAACTTGCACAAATTATTCAAAACTCATTTAAAAATGACGCAGGGAGAAGAGATAGGGGCGTAAAACAACAACCACTGTATGTGACTAGCAGATGTTCTATGCCCTCGGTTTTAGTTGAATTAGGGTATTTGACGAATAGCCAAGAAGAGGACTTTCTCTTAAGCAGCCTAGGTCAAAAGAAAATGGCAAATGCGATTGTAGCATCATTTGGATCTTACAAAAATCGTCGAGAATCAAATATCAAAGAACAGGAGACAAAACGAGAAGCGAAAAGATTAAAAGATGAAGAAGAAAAGAGAAAAGAAAACTTAAAACCCACTTATTTCATACAACTCGCTGTATCTGGGTTAAAGAAGCCTTTAAATGAAAAACCCTTCTCTAATTTGGAAAGAGTATCGATCAAAAAAGAAGGCAGACTCTATCGATACCTCCAAGGTGATTATAATTCAAAATCAGAATGCCAAAAAGATTTATTGTTTGCGAAAAATAATGGCTTCCCTGACGCCTTTATTGTTGCTTTTAAAAATAATGAAAAAATAAGTTTAACTGAGGCTGAGCGCTTAAGTCAATAATCGTAACTTGTATAATTATGTTTTCACGTGAATTTAAAACTGGAGCTGTAGTACTTATAGCAGCTTTTATTCTCTATTATGGAACTAATTTCTTAAAAGGAAATGATTTCTTTAAAAAAGGTATCGAAGTATATTCGGTTTATGATAAAACAGGCGGGATATTAAAATCTCAGAAGGTTACCATAAATGGTTTTTCAATTGGAAGTGTGATTGATGTATTTCTTCACCCAAACAATTCTGGGAAAATAGTTGTTAAATATGCTATTGATACTGAATATCCCATTGCTTCTAATACCGTGGCAGAAATCAAATCATCTGACTTACTCGGAGCTAAAGAAATTGCTCTCCAATTAGGCAATGGAAGTGCAATGGTTGAAGATGGAGATACCCTAAAATCCAGTCTTGAAGAATCAATATCGGAAACTATAAATAAGGAAGTATTGCCTGTTAAACTAAAAGCTGAAGAATTATTAGCTAGCATCGATACTGCCATATCCATTTTTACTGGCTTTCTCGGCGGCGACATAGAAATGGAATTCAAAGAGTCCATTCACAGCGTTAATAAAAGTCTAACAAATTTGGGCGAGATTACTGAAAATATAAACTTGTACTTAGAGGATAATAAAGATATTTTAAGCTCTGCTACTAAAAATGTCGAAAAAATGACGAATACATTAGAAGAAAATCGAGATGAATTAAATCGTGTATTTAATAATATTGCCGACATATCAGATACTATTGCTGAAGCAAATGCTGGAAGTGCTTTACGATCTTTATCGAAATCATCCATACGTCTTGACGAAATAGTGAGATCATTAGAAAATGGGGAAGGTACCTTAGGAAAATTGGTATCATCTGACTCCCTTTACTATGACATTGATGAAACAGTTCAATCGTTGGATAAGCTTCTACTTGATATTCGAGAACATCCTGAGAGATATGTTGAGATATCAATCTTTGGGGGTAAAAAATCAAGGAAGAAAAATAAATGATCGAACAGTT
The DNA here is from genome assembly GCA_002682945.1 of Cryomorphaceae bacterium. GTDB lineage: Bacteria > Bacteroidota > Bacteroidia > Flavobacteriales > Schleiferiaceae > TMED14. The sequence continues at coordinate 88,750 of NYSL01000023.1, forward strand.
CATTTTTACTGCGGTACTTGTTACAGGAAGTTTTATTTTCTGGAAAAAAATTAGGCTTTTTAAAAAAGGATTATCCCTTGCAAGACCCAGCGGCAGAAATGATCAAAAGGTAAAAAGGTGGAAAACTATGGCTAGAGTGGCATTTGGTCAAGGTAAAATGGGGGCAAGACCATTATCTGCTTTTTTTCATCTAATCGTTTATCTCGGCTTCGTTATAATCAATATTGAAGTTATTGAAATTCTTCTTGACGGTCTTCTGGGAAAGCATCGAGTTTTAAAAGACCCCTTAGGTATTTTTTATAATCCAATAATGTCAGTTTTTGAGTGGCTTGGCATACTTGTAATTATTGCATGTGTAGTATTCTTGATAAGAAGACATTTTGGTAAAATTGAAAGACTGAACCACAAAGAGTTGAAGGGCTGGCCACATAGAGATGCGCTGATAATACTCTACACTGAAATTATCTTGATGTGTGCCCTTCTTGTCATGAACGCATCAGAGGAAGCTGCATTAACTAACTCGGCTCCCTTTTTCTTTTCAAAGATTCTATCGCAAAGCTTTTCCAATATCTCCGTTGAAAACCTTCATTTGATAGAAAAAACATCATGGTGGATTCATTTTATAGGAATTATGATCTTTTTGAATTACCTGCCATACTCCAAGCATTTCCACATCATTCTCGCATTTCCGAATACTTGGTATTCCAATCTATCAAAACGAGGTTCAATATCTCCGATGACTGCAGTCACAAATGAAATAAAAGCTATTATGGACCCTAGTTTTATTCCGGATACAACAAAAAATCCAATAAATTTTGGGGCAAAGGATATTAGTGATTTACATTTTGCAAACCTATTAAATGCATATACCTGCACGGAATGCGGCAGATGTACCGATGAATGCCCAGCAAATCAAACCGGTAAATTGCTATCTCCCAGGAAAATAATGATTTCAACTAGGAAAAGAGTTCAAGAAGCTCTTAAAGATCCTGAAAGCGAATCTACTCTGCTTGATAATTATATCAGTCGTGAAGAACTATGGGCTTGTACAACTTGTAACGCATGTGTTGAGGCTTGCCCACTAAACATTGATCCTTTAGATATCATAATTCAAATGAGACAATATTTAGTTATGGAGGAGTCATCTGCCCCTGTAAGTTTAAACGTAATGAATACAAATATTGAAAATAACGGTGCCCCTTGGGCTTATTCTCAGGCAGATAGAGGCAACTGGGTAAATGAAAATTAAAAATGCAAAACGACGAAAAGCTCGAGGATACATATGTAAATGGTGAAAAAATCAGTCCTGTATTGCCCGAGGATATTAAAAATTATTTGATCGATATCGATGGAACAATATGCGATGATATCCCCAATGAAGAACCTCAAAGAATGAAGACTGCGAAAGTTTACCCTGAGGCTCAGAGAACCATCAATAAATGGTTCGCTGAAGGTCATGTAATTACTTTTTTCACCTCTAGGACGGAAGAGCACAGAAAAGTAACAGAAGATTGGCTAAAACAACACGATTTCCCATTCCACGGACTGATTATGGGAAAACCTAGAGGTGGTAATTACCATTGGATAGATAACCATATCGTTAGAGCAACTCGATATTCTGGAACATTTAGTGATCTCGTAAAAAAAAATGTTAATATCGAAGTTTTTGAAAATTCATAGTAAATGGCTCAATTGATAAATATTCCGACTCTCGCAGAGCTAACCTCAAGAAACGAAAAACCAGACGTTTTATTTTGGGTGGGTTGCGCTGGAAGCTTTGATGACCGTGCAAAAAAAATTACAAAAGCATTCGCTAAACTTTTACATCGCGCAAAAGTCAAATTTGCGGTTTTAGGAGCCGAGGAAAGTTGCTCCGGTGATCCAGCAAGGAGAGCAGGAAATGAATTCCTATACCAAATGCAAGCTCTTGCAAATATTGAAACCCTAAATGGATATGAAGTACAACGTATTGTTACCGCATGCCCTCATTGCTTTAATACATTAAAAAACGAATACCCCGAACTCGGAGGAAAATATGAAGTCTTTCACCACACCCAATATTTAAAAACTCTTTTAGATGAGGGCAAACTAAAAATAGAAGGTGGATCGTTCAAAGGAAAGCGAGTAGTATTTCATGACCCATGTTACTTAGGCCGAGTTAATGGAGAATATGAAGCCCCAAGGAAAGTCTTATCCCAGCTTGAGTCAGAGCTGATTGAAATGAAGCGCTGTAAACAAAAAGGGCTTTGCTGTGGGGCAGGAGGATCGCAAATGTTCAAAGAACCTGAAAAAGGTAAAAAAGATATCAATCTTGAGCGTTCAGAAGAAGCCCTATCCACCAAACCTCAAATTATAGCAACTGGTTGCCCTTTCTGTAATACCATGATTTCTGACGGTGTAAAACATTTTAATAAAGATGCAGAAGTAAAAGTTCTGGATATTGCCGAAGCAATTTCTCTAGCAGATGACCTTTGAATCAAAAAATTGGAATTCTCTGCCTGAGGAATCAAGGTTTTGGTGCTTCTCTGCAAGATATCCTTTTGATGATAGTAAGCATGATTTCCTAACAAATGCTTTAAATGAATTATGCTGGACATGGAAAGCTCATGGTCAACCGATAAAAGCAGGTTTTCGGGTTATCGAAAAAAGAGCCATAGCCATTTGTGCTGATGAATCCTCAGCTATTGCAAGTGGATGTTCTATTGATAGCAGAATGGGTCTACTAAAAAAAATTAGTTTAGAATTAGAAATAGATATTTTTGACCGTTTTCACATTCACGTCAGAGAGAACAGCTCTTCAAAATGGTCAAGTATATCCCTAAAAGTTGCGAAAACAATGGAATCTGGTGAATTTATCAATACGGTTGCAAACAAGAAAGGAGATTGGAATCCTATTTCAAAAATTAAGGGATCCTGGTTATGCCCCTAAAAATCAGTTCAAATTTTATAATGCTTTTTAGCGTATATCCTCAACGCCTTCACGGCCTCCTTTTCAATTTCATAAGTGAATAATTCCTCGTTCAGATTTTTAAGATCAACCCAAATGAAGTTTTCTGTATTTTTTTCAGGCGGTTTCAATGATAATACTGTGGAAAACCGCATTGGCTCCAGAGGCTCGACATGGTAAAAGAAAGCTTGAACTTGATACCTTTTATCAATTGCTGACTCAACTGGGAAATCATTAAAATAAATATTCTCCTTAACACCGATCGAAATTTTGAGTTCTTCCTTAAACTCCCTTATCAAAGCTTCTTGAAGTCCTTCTCCCCACTCTACCCCTCCGCCTGGAAATTTAATTAATGGAATCCCATTAAATCTCTCAGCCGAAACCAATACCTGGTTAGAATTATTTATTAAAAAACCATAAACTCTTGATGTTCTCAGTTTCATGTGATCAATGCGTTCAAAGTTTCAATTTCTTAATCCTTGATATAGGTCCAGGGCAATGCTCTGTGTGACACGATATACAGGTTGTTAAAGCTGAATTAAACAGTAGAATTTGATCCGATATTTCTCCATTAATTTGGATTATTTGCTTTAGCTCTTCCAGTTGATCGATGTACGTTTGACTATATATTTCAAAAGATGGTTGAATCTCCTCAATATCCGTTGGCTTATCCGTTGCCATGGATGAATGTGCATAAATTATATGATTTAGATCCTTTACTTCAATCGTCCCAGCCTTGAGCTTGAGTTTTATGCTTTCCATATCAAAAACCATTTGACGCATTGTGGTCGCCATCTGGCTTGGCTGATAAATAGATTCGCGCTGATTCAAAACACGAGATTTCGATCTCTGTTCAGAACATGAAATTAAAAAAAATAAAACGCTGAAATAAAGAAAATAAAATGATATCTTTTTCAAGATCCTGAATGTTTTAATTTTCTAATTGAAGAGATTCTTCATTCATGATTTTCTTCTGTAAGGCAACACCTGTGGCCAATATAGAATAAGAAATCTCAAAAGTGTTAATTGATGCGATCACGGAATCCGACTTTCCTGCATCTGAAGCCTGATGCCTTAACCAATCCACATCTAAAGTATCAATTGTCATCGCTCCCTCTACCATCGCAATTTCACCAGTAGCATCCATTGGAACAAAAAAACCATAATCCTTAAACCTAACAAGTGCGTTTTCCCCATTTCCAAGATCTAATTCCATCCAACAGCCCTTTTTTTGACATATGGAGTTAATCGGCGCTGAAAATGTGGCATAAACAGAATCTTTTCCTGCTCTCATTTCGTTAGTTATTTCATTTATTTCCACAACTGAGGAAATATCAAGCGTATCTCCAAAATAATCAAATCCAACAGATGATTCTTCTTTAGCTACTGGAGAGGAACAAGATGCAAAAAAAAAGGTTAATATTATAAGATTATAGCATTTCATAAGATTGGTTTTGTATAAAGGTACACTCTTTCCTTTGTACATTTGCGAACCGACTGCAAAGTCATCCAACCCTTGTTTTAAAAAAATGAAAATAACACTTACCCAAAAATCTAATCTTTCAAAAATAGACTTTAATAACTTAGGATTCGGCGCTGGACTGGCAGATCATGTTTTCATTTGTGAATATAAAAATGGTTCATGGGGAGAAGGGCGAATTGAACCCTATGCTCAATTAAATCAGGGACTTGGACTTCATGCCCTTCACTATGGTCAGGCTGTTTTTGAAGGTCAAAAAGCATATAGACAAGAAAATGGAAGTATTGCCATTTTCCGACCTAAAAAAAATCATAAAAGATTAAATATTAGTGCTAAAAGAATGCTAATACCAGAAGTACCCAAAGAGATTTTCATGGAAGGTTTAATTGAATTAATACGAACAGATTCTGAGTGGGTACCGCGGGGTAAAAATGAAAGTTTATACCTAAGACCATTCTTGTTTAGCAGCTCAGAATTTGTAGCAGCAAGGCCCTCAGAAGAATATACATTTGCTATCGTTACGAGCCCTGTGGGAGAGCTATACTCCAAACCGGTAAAAGTTAAAATTGAACAATCATTTACTCGAGCCACCTCTGGAGGTGTTGGTTATGCCAAAGCTGCAGGAAATTATGGAGGGTCTTTTTTAGCTACCCATAATGCCATGAAAGAAGGATTTAATCAAGTGATTTGGACAGATCATATAGATCATGAATTTATAGAAGAAGCTGGCACCATGAATATAGCCTTCGTAATGGACGATAAACTAGTTACACCCGTGCTTTCAGATCGTATTCTTGCTGGAATTACCCGAGAGTCAATCATCACCTTAGCTAAAGATTGGGGAATTGATGTTGAAGAAAGGCGAATAAAAGTCAACGAAATACTCCAGGGAATAAATAATGGTAACCTAAAAGAGGCTTTTGGAATGGGTACTGCAGCAGTAGTAAGTCAAATCGAAAGTATAGGATATGAAAACAAAATTTATTCAATTGGCGCTCCAGAAAACGGAATCGCAGTGAAAATGAAAAAGGCTTTGTCATCCATAAGGTATGGCAAGTCAGAAGATACCCATGGATGGATGTACAAGATCTAAAAAGAAGAATAGATTCAGCATATTTATTTTATGCTCAGCGTTATTTTTTCGTTAACCCTTTGACATAGAGCAAGAGGATCCTGAGTTCTCCAAAAGGTCAGATTGAAACTAGGCCCGAACCAAATGTATTTGGTTAAGTGGCAATTTTTGAATTCTTGAACAATTTGATCTCTCACATTCATAAAAACAATCCACCCATCATTTATTTCCTCATTCCACTCCTGATAATAATAATCTTCGTAACCATGAAAATTGAGTAAATTATCTCCAACCATTAAAAACTTATCAATCTTTTGAACGATTAGAGCATCTATTATTCTTCTCTTAAATTCCATTACATCATTATGCAAGGCATCATTCCATTCACCTAAAAGCTCAATGATTGCGTATCCCTGCGAATATTCGACAAAAAGTAATTTTGCAAACAAAGTTTCGCATCCTATGTAGTCCCAATCCGGATGAATAATGAAATCATACATTCGATGATAATATCCATTCTCAGGAGCCCCTTGATTATTAAAAAATGGGCTATACACGTCATTCTTTAAATCATAATGATTTTTCCAGCCATTGAAGGGTACCAATTCATGCATATCTTAAACTAAGAAACAAAAATGCGGTTGTTTATATAATGAAACAAAACTTTTTAATAACTGGGGGTTCAGGTATGATTGGCTCTGAAATAATTAATCAACTCCAACAAAAAGGCCATAAAGTAAAAAACTTAAGCACACGCGAGCATTCTGATCCAAATACATTCCTATGGAACCCCAGTAAATTTGAATATGATATTCAAGCATTTGAGAACGTAAATCATATTATTCATTTGGCCGGGTCATCCATATCCAAACGATGGACAAAAAAGAATAAAAAAAATATTTTAAATAGCAGAATTCAAAGCACAGTTACCTTATTTAAAGCGATTGAATCTCTACCAAAAGACAAACGCCCGAGGCATTTAATATCAGCCTCTGCGATAGGTATTTACCCCAGTCACCCCTCTAAGATTTATACAGAAACTGATGAAGCGGATACTGACTTTTTAGCAGATGTAGTATTAAAATGGGAAAAAGAAATTTTTAAAATTTCAAGCCTTGACATGAGAGTATGCTGCCTAAGAATTGGATTAGTTCTTGGGGATAATGGTGGAATCCTATCCACACTTCTTCCTTTTTTCAAATTTGGATTAGGAAGTCCCTTAGGGACAGGCAAACAATGGATGCCGTGGATTCATGTTTCAGATTTATCTCGTCAATTTATACACTTGAGTGAAAATAATATGTATAAGGGCATCTTTTTAGGCGTTGGAAAAGAGAGTATTTCAAATAATGATTTTGGGAAAATATTAGCAAAATCGCTGAGGCGTCCATATTTTATACCTCCAATTCCCGCTTTTTTCCTTTACATGATACTAGGTTCTAAAGCCAAACTGGCTTTGATGAGCACAAGGTGTTCCTCAGATTTTTGGAAAAATCAAAATTTTAAATACGATTATCCTAATTTAGAAGATGCTTTAAATCATTTAATTGCAACAAAATAAAAAAGTCAATGTTGTTATACTCTGTTGAGTTTAAAATCAGTCAATACCTTCTTAATATTATTTTTCTTGAGTTAGCATTTATAGTAATTTTTATTTTCGGAAGTATAGGGAATGCCATTAAGTTATCTTTTAATGTCACAAAGATTGATTTCTTAAGTATTGGTTTCGATCAGCTATAAATTTTAATAATAGTGAATTTATTTGTGGTTGGGCCACTAGCATGGAAATGCAAAGTTCGAGTTGATCGCGTTGGGTTTTCAGTTCGATATCAGCCGATAGTTATGAGATGGAAAAGACCTAGATGGGACGAAAAATTAGTTATTGAATTAAAAAAATGAGTCCTTTTATAGACTTCGGAGGCTTGGGACTTAGAATCGGCCGTAACAAAATTCATGGCTACGCCTTTAACAGCGGAGTTTACTCAATTTTCCACTTAAAGAAGGGGCGAAAAGTTGCATTTCAAATTAGAAGATGTAAGGAATTTTCATCTTTATTAAAAAAATTTATCAGAAATTAAATTAATAAACTCAAATCTATTGGATACTAATTAATCTCAAATAGAATCTTTAGAATCAAAAAATTGTTTATCGAATAAATTTTGGTAATAACCTGATCTTTTTAACAATGATTTATGGGTACCCTCTTCAACTATTCTCCCTTTATCTAAAACAATGATATGATCTGCATTTACGACAGTAGCAAGGCGATGAGCCACAACTATGGAAGTGCGCCCCTTTGTTAAATTTTTGGTAGCTCTCTGTATCCATTTTTCAGCTTGTGAATCAATACTTGATGTTGCCTCGTCAAGAACTAGAAACGAAGGGTTATTCAAATATGCACGCAAAAAGGCTAGGAGCTGGCGTTGTCCGGTGCTTAACATCCCACCTCTCTCTTTGACATCATAATCAAGACCGCCTGGTAAAGATGAGATGAAATCTTTAATACCCATATCCTCAGCTGCTTTCCAAATTTCGTCATCCTCGACATCTCGGTAAACAGTTACATTATTTCTTACCGAATCAGAAAATAAAAAAACATCTTGCTGAACCAAAGAGACATTTTTCCTCAATGAATTTAGAGACCACTTCTTTAAATCCATTCCATCGAGCAAAATACTTCCCTTTTGATACTGATAATAGCCCAAGAGTAAATGCACGAGAGTACTTTTCCCACTCCCTGTGGCTCCGACTAGAGCACATGTTTGACCTGAGGAAATTTTTATATTAATATCCTCAAGAATCCATTCCTTTTTTGAATAGGCAAATGAAAGGTTTTCAATCTTAACATCTCCAAAAACTCGATTCTGATGATGTTTTCCCGAAATTTCTTTTTCATCAGTATCATTTACCAATTTCAATACTCTCTCGCTCGCAACCATTCCCATTTGTAAAGTATTGAATCTATCCGCTAGTTGTCTCAAAGGACGGTAAAGCAAATTAATAAATACAATTAGTGCGGTTAAATCTCCTACACTAACGTCACCACCCATCGCAGCCTTGAGTCCTCCAAACCAAATAGCCAATGCGATACTAATCGAAGAAAGCATATCTATAATGGGTAGAAAAAGAGAGAAATACCAAATACCTCGAATATTGGCATCTCGGTGTTTCTCGTTGATTTTTTTAAACCTTTTTGACTCAGTGTTCTCTCTCGTGAATAATTGAACTACTGACATACCCGAGATTCGTTCTTGGACAAAAGAATTAAGAGCTGCTACCTGATTTCTAACATCTGTAAAAACAAGTTTAATATTCCGCTGAAACCACCTTGTTGCAATAAATAAAAGAGGAATTACGCTAAGAGAAATCGCTACTAGAGAACTATCAAATATTATAAACATGGTAGTGATCATTACAACTATTTTAAAAAGATCTCCGAAAATGACTAGGATACCATTAGAAAAAATCTCTGCCATAGTTTCAACATCGCTGACTGTTCGCGTAACTAAAGTCCCTATGGGCGTCTTATCAAAAAATGGAATTCGAAAATCTAATAAATGATCAAAAAGTTTGATTCGAATATCTTTAATGACTCTTGCACCCAAGTCATTTGTGAAATAAATAAAAACAAATTGACCAATTGCCTCAAGTAACAGCGCGGAAAATAATATAGCCATCGCATACCACAGAGACACAATATCTCCGCCTTCCACTACCGCATAGTCTACTCCATTTCTTATTAAGATCGGCCGAGCCGTGGTGAGTAATCCAAGAGCAACGGAAAGAAAAAGTGAAATAATTGTTTGCCATTTATACGGTCTTGCATAAAGAATAACTTTCGATAGAATAAGCCAATCAAATGCCTTACCTGATACGGACTTTTTAGTATTTTGCTGTTTCTCGCCCATCAAATGGAGATTTAGAATAATTAACACCCATAAAAACTAATCCGTGAGCGGGAGCGGAATTTCCAGAATCAGATCTTTCTCCACCTTTTAGAAGAGATTGCCAATCATTAAAATCTCTCTTACCATTTGCAGTCTCTATCATAGTTCCAACGATGGATCTAACCATATTACGTAAAAATCTGTTCGCTCGAATCTGAAAAATGATCGAATCGTCTTTTCTAATCCATAAAGAATGATAAATTTCACAAATGGAATTAGTATTATCACTTCCTTTTTTTTCAAAAGCAGAAAAATTTTTTCCATTTTTTACTAGTTCCGAGCAACTTTTCAAAACTTCAAAATCTAATTCTCTAGTATAATTACAAACTAAATCATTTCCAAATGCATGCTTCTTTTCTCTCAGTGTGTAAGAGTATGATCGTGACAAGGCACCAAATCGTGCATGAAAGTCTATACCTACTTTCTTTATTTCGTAAACAGATATTCTTTCCGGCAAAAAGCGATTTAATTTAAATGATACTTCTTGACAGTCAAATTCGTTTAGTACATCAAAATGAGCAACATAATTTTTTCCATGAACTCCGGTATCCGTTCTACCCGCACCAATAATATTTAAATCCTCTTTAATTAATGATCTTAGGGCATTCGTCAACTCACCTTGCACTGTTATTTGACGCGTTTGTATTTGCCAACCACTAAAAGGTGCCCCATGAAAAGCAAGTCGCATGGCGTAACGATGTATTTCCGATTTTTGCATTAATGAAAGACAAAGGTACATCGATAAATATTCTATTGCTGTCTGATACTCATGGACATATTGATAAAAATATTTTAGATCATGCATTAGAAGTTGACGAAATATGGCATGCAGGGGACATAGGGAATGTGGAGGTAATTGACTCTCTAAAAAAAATTAAACCGGTCAGAATGGTTTCCGGTAATATTGATGATGATAAAATCAAAAGAGAAGTTCCTAAAGAACAATATTTTAAAAAAAAAGGAATTCATTTTTTTATGATTCACATTGGTGGCTATGCAGGTCATTTACCCAAAAAAATTCGTGAAAAAATCGATTCTCGTCCCACAGATGTTTTAATTTGTGGTCACTCGCATTTATTACGAGTAGGCTATGACTCTGAGAAACTACTTTGCATGAATCCTGGGGCAGCTGGAAACCACGGCTTTCACAAAATCAGAACCATGCTCAATTTTAAAATTCAGAACGGAAAAATTAAAGACTTAAGAGTTATCGAATTAGGAAAAAGAGGAAAACTACAAACTACCTAAAACGCTCTGAAGAATTTACTTTTTTTTCATCTCTTTGAATCGCTCGGTTAGCGAGAGAACAAAATACTACAGAAACTAATGGCGCTACAGGTGAATAATTTATATGACTTGATGATAAATATTCAGATGACGTTAATAAAGGGTAAATAACAATCGCTTCCAATACAAAGGCAACAATAATTGCAATTCTATTTACAACAAACTGTCTCTTTCTATACTTAAAGTAAGTGATATTGGCTAATAATAGAGCAACACCCAGACCTGCAATAAGGGCCTGCTTGTTGTCCGGGTGATAGATTCCGGTAGAAAAAAAGGAAAGAGCCCCCAAGGCCATATATAAAGTTTGAATTCTTTGCCACATAATAGAGTGCAATTTCGGATTTTTTTGTACTATTGCAATATTCTTTGTGCAAATAATTTACGCACATTACCAAATTTTATTAGGATCACAAATATTCCTGTTTTCAGTACTCAATAATTTTTATGGCAACAAATACAGACTTAGATAAGCTTAAGCTTCCTGAACTTAAACAAATGGCAGAAGTTTTGGGAATAGAAAAAGTAAGTAGCATGAGAAAACCCGATTTAATAAGTGCAATCAAATCTCTTGCCTCTGAAGAAAATCCGACTAGTACTTTAAGTAAAAATGAATCCACATCCAGTAATGGTTCGTCAACGAAGAATTCAGATTTAGACCCAAAAGAAACTAGATTCAAAAAATCAAAAAATGAACCTTCTGAATCCTCAATAGATCAGCAGGAAAAAAATGAAAAAACGGATAGGTTTCAAAAAAACAATTCAAACAGAAGGCAACCAAGTAATCAACGCTCTGATCGCACTGAAAGAAATCCAAAGTCAGATAGAAACCATCGTAACGAGAGACCAGAAAGAAAAGAGTATGAGTTCGAAGGAATAATACCAACTGAGGGAGTTGTTGAAATGATGCCAGATAATTTTGCGTTTCTCAGATCGTCTGATTATAACTATTTGAATTCACCTGATGACGTGTATATATCTATTCAACAAGTAAAGCAATATGCTTTGAAAACAGGTGATACAGTAAAAGGTGAAGTCCGTCCTCCAAGGGAAGGTGAGAAATTTTTTCCATTAACTAAGGTGATTTCAATTAATGGACGAGAACCTGATTTCATCAGAGATAGAGTAGCATTTGAGCACCTAACACCTCTTTTCCCAGAGGAGAAATTTAATATTACTGGACGTAAGAGCACATTATCGACTAGGGTCATTGATTTATTTTCACCAATTGGTAAAGGCCAAAGGGGCCTCATTGTTGCACAACCCAAAACTGGAAAAACTGTGCTATTAAAAGAAGTAGCCAATGCAATTGCAGCCAATCACCCTGAAGCATACATGATAATATTACTAATTGATGAACGTCCAGAGGAGGTAACTGATATGGCCAGGAATGTTAATGCTGAAGTAGTTGCTTCCACCTTTGATGAGCCTGCTGAAAGACATGTAAGAGTTGCTAATCTTGTTTTGGAGAAATCCAAAAGGTTGGTTGAATGTGGGCATGATGTAATTATTCTATTAGATTCCATCACAAGACTGGCAAGAGCCTATAATACAGTCAGTCCAGCCTCTGGTAAAGTTCTCTCAGGTGGTGTTGATGCCAATGCTCTCCATCGTCCCAAAAGATTTTTTGGAGCAGCACGAAACATAGAAGGTGGTGGGTCCCTAACTATTTTAGCTACCGCTCTCATAGAAACTGGTTCAAAAATGGATGAGGTAATTTTTGAGGAATTCAAAGGGACTGGTAATATGGAAATGCAACTTGATCGAAAGATCTCAAATCGAAGAATTTATCCTGCGATCGACTTAATCGCATCTGGAACGAGGAAAGAAGATTTGTTACTCTCTAGTGAAGTTCTTTCCCGGATGTATATCCTAAGAAGACATTTAGCAGATATGACGCCGGTTGAAGCTATGCAGTTCCTTCAGGACAGAATGAACTCTACCATGAATAACGAAGAGTTTCTAATTTCTATGAATTCTTGAATCTTCGCGAGACAAGGAATTAATAGCAGACTTTAAGGTCAAAATTTTTACCTTTGTGTAAGATGACTAAAAAAGTTTTCTTGACAGCTCGGGAAAGTGATCTTACTCTAAGTAGAATATGTTATCAATTAAACGAAAACCATTTTCCCTGGAATAATAGTGTTATAATTGGTCTCCAGCCACGTGGAAATCAGTTAGCAAAAGTAATAGCTGAAAGGATTCAGAAAAATTTTAAAGTAGATGAAATAAAGAATGGTACTCTTGATAGTACATTTCATAGAGATGATTTTAGAAGACGGGAATCACCAATAAACGCCAGCCCAAATGACATGTCAATTTTAATTGAAGGTAAAAAAGTAATTTTAATTGATGACGTATTGTATACAGGTAGATCAGTCCGAGCTGCACTAGATGCATTAGGTGATTATGGTCGTCCTGCAAAAATTGAGCTATGTGTTCTTGTCGATCGCAGGTTTTCAAGAGAATTGCCAATACAACCAGATTATTCAGGACATCGAGTAGATGCAATATCTAACGAAAAAGTCAAATTAGATTGGTCCAAGGAAAATTCTCTATCGGTATTAATTGAAAATACACCCCATGCTTAAAACAAGATTAAGCACAAACCACCTCCTTGGAATCAAGGAATTAACTAAAGACGATATTCAATTAATTTTTCATTGGACAAAACAATTTAAAGAAGTCATTAGTCGGCCAATCAAAAAAGTTCCCTCGCTAAGAGACATAACGATTGCGAACCTATTTTTTGAGAATTCAACTCGAACAAGATTGAGTTTTGAATTAGCAGAGAAAAGACTATCCGCAGACGTAATTAATTTTTCAGCCTCCAATTCATCTCTAAAAAAAGGCGAATCTCTTGTGGATACGATAAATAATATACTTGCCATGAAGGTTGATGTAATTGTCCTTCGCCATCCTGAACCTGGTTCTGCTAAATTTCTCAGCCAGGAGATAAATTCTCAAATTATTAATGCAGGTGACGGAACCCACGAACATCCAACTCAAGCACTCTTGGATTCATTCAGTATAGAAGAGAGATTGGGAGATTTAAAAAATAAAAAAGTCGTAATAATTGGGGATATTATGCATTCCAGGGTTGCGATTAGTAATATACTATGTATCCAAAAACTTGGAGGGTGTGTTGCTGTTTGTGGACCTAAAACATTAATCCCTAGAAAAATTGAGTCCTTAGGGGTTACTATTATAAATGATGTTGTAGAAGCCTTGGAGTGGGCTGACGCAGCTAATATTCTGAGGGTTCAACATGAAAGAATGGAACGTTCATATTTTCCATCAATTAGAGAATATCAGATGCAATTTGGGATAACAATGAAAAGGCTAAATAAAGTCAAGAATATTCCGGTAATAATGCATCCAGGGCCGATCAATAGAGGAGTTGAAATATCATCAGAAGTTGCGGATTCAGAGCACTCTATAATTCTTGATCAAGTTGAAAACGGAGTTGCTCTAAGAATGTCTGTTTTATATCTTTTAACCTCTCATGCAGAAAACATGGATTAATAATGTCCTTTAAAGTAGAATTTAAATCAAACTACCTTTTTATAAAATACGGTGGTGAATTGTTTCTAAATAATAATTTAGATGATCTTAAAAAGCTGATAATAAATCATCCTAAAAAACATATTATTCTGGACTTATTAAGCGTTGAAGAATTCCAAGTAGTTGATTCGCTAGTAACATTTCAATCAGAGTTTTTAGATCAGAAGTTAAGCTTCATTATTGTTATAAGAGAAGGGTTATTAAATCTGTTTGATGAGGATCTACCCGTAGTACCCTCTAAACAGGAAGGTATTGATTTTTTCGAAATGGACCAGATTCAGAGAGAGCTTCAAGAAGAATGAGATTTTTTTTCTTTATTCTGATCGCACCTAATATTATTCTAGCTCAAGGAATATCCGAGTATCAAAAAAACTCACTAGAGGTGGAATATTCAGAAGTCATTAATGATAGGTCCTCCATAAAAGAAGAAAAAAAAAATAAATGGCAAATTTCTTTAGGTACGGGAAAATACTCGCAAAAAAAGTATTCATCTCTTCAAGTAAATAAAAAACTAGGGAACATTATTCATCTCAGTATAAAAAAACCCGTATTCAAGAATTTTTATGCCAGCTACTCACTAATGAGATTAGTGACAGAATCATTAAATGGGATTGGTGAAAATTATTATGAGGATATAATGAGCTTTAACTCATTGTCCCTGGAATGCAATTTATTTGGCCCAGGCCATCTTTTTGATATCGGGGCAATGGGATCTTTAGGTCTATCAATGGGAAAATATTATAATATCGATCAAATGATTGATTTTATTCAAATTCAACCCTCTTTTAGGGTATTTGGAATTCTAAGAGTTAATTTATTAAATAGCTCATTCAAAGCGTTGGATATTTGTATTGGTCCCCAAGTAATTTTAGATCAAACAAATCAGATATCCAGAAACATAATAATTGTTGGACTGAATAGTTCAATAAATATTTAGGTTTTTTAGTTTATGAAACCCATTTTTTAGAAAAATTCATAATATCAAAACCGCCTAAATTTCCTGACGACATGATTAATAAATTGCATGATATTGGAAGAACCTCGAGATTATCTCTTAGGTCTTCAATATCTGTAATAACGACTATTTTTTGACCAAAGGCCTCTTCTACAACCTTCCTTCTTAACTCCGGAAGGTTTTTCATGGCAACAGCATGGGGGTCAAAAAAAACAAATGCTTTATCCAAATTATCGAGAATACCTTGATAAGATGAAATGTAATTTGAATTCAAACTACTAAAAGTATGAAGTTCAAGTACTCCAACTTTAATTTTATCTGAATATGTTTCTATGTAGGCCTGAACTGTAGCCTTTACTTTACTGGGAGCATGGGCAAAGTCAAGATGAACCAAACGCTTATCACCTTTATGGAGAAGCTGCATCCTTCGATCTGCTCCCTTAAAACTCGATATAGCATCATAAAAATCATCCGCCTGAACCCCCATTTCTTGAGCCAGCCATCTTGCTCCTTCCGCATTACTCAAATTATGCTTTCCGATAAAATTTAGATCCAGATCGCCAAAAGGTGTACACCATATCCACTTGCTATTCTCAATACGATAATCAGGTGTTTGATAAGGTATTTTTCGAATCGGACTATTATCTTCAAGAACCAATTCTTTTAATTCAATATCCTCTGAGTTATATATCAGAGTTCCTCCAGGCTCCATACTTTTAATAAAATCTTTAAAAGCATTATTGTAGCTTTCTTTTGTCGGAAAAACATTAATATGATCCCACGCCATCCCTGTAAGAATTGCAACATTCGCTCGATAAAGATGAAATTTAGGACGTAAATCTATTGGGGAGGATAGATATTCATCCCCTTCGAAAACTGCCCACTCTGAATCCTCCGATAATTTAACCGTATTCCCATACCCTTCAAGCTGAGCCCCTACCATAAAGTCAAAATTAATTTCTGAAAAAGCTAGACTGTGCACCAACATGGAAGTAGTGGATGTTTTCCCATGGCTTCCACCAACAACAACTCGAGTTTTATTTTTAGAATACTCAAATAAAAACTCTGGATACGAGTATATCTTGATCCCAAGCGCTTTTGATTTAATCAATTCAGGATTATCTTTTTTTGCATGCATTCCCAGTATGACTGCATCTAGATCAGAGTTTATTTTTTCTTCAAACCAGCCCTCTTTTTCAGGAAGAAGACCAGCTTCTGAAAGTCGAGTCTTTGACGGTTCAAAGATGGCATCATCACTTCCTGATATTACTATATTTTTCTTTTGAGATAATGACAAAGCAAGGTTATGCATTGCACTACCTCCGATAGCTATAAAGTGAATATTCATGAAATAATACTCTTACAGTTGTATCTGGTAAGAAGCTAGGATATTATTAACTATTGACTCAGCTAGCAGAATATCAACTGCATCTGAAGGGTCACTTTCAATATTATCAATTATTGTAGGGTCTAAACCACTTAAAAGCTCGTCAATATTCCAAACTATATTCATATTAACATCCATATTTGAAACTACATTAAAAGAAGTCGGTTTAGTCCACCATAAATCCAATATTTCGTCAGAAACTCGGTAGGTAAATATTTTATCTGGTTCAGAGCTAGCAGTGTCTCCAATTTCTTTATATAATCCAGTTATGAATAAAGAGTTATAACCCTGATTTTCACCTCGGTATAGACCGTCTCTAGTCATGGGGTGGTTCGCGTCAAATTCACTATACTTTGGAGTGATCGATGAATCTAATCCCATTTTAAAATGATGCACTCCTTGGTATACATCATTATCTAGCTTAAAAACTCTGGCGGCCGAACCGTACTTTAACGATGCAATATTTGGGTCAAATTTATATAGGTTTATGGTATCCTTAAAGTTGGGAACTACTGTATCTGTAAGATGGTCCGTAAAATAATACCCTCCGAAAGCCACCGAGACATCTTTAAAGATAACACGCGCATTTCCCAAGGTGAAAATTTTTGTCGTGTCCATAACCTGATCATTGTAATAAAAAAAATGATTTAAAACGACATTGCGATCATCAAAAACTTTATCTTCATCTAAGATATTCGTAGTGCAAGCGATCAAGGAAATGAAAATTAAAAAAAAGCAAACGGTCTTTTTCATCATAAGAAAATTTATCAAGTTGTAAATTTACGAAAAGCTTTATGTTTCGGGGACTGCTCAATTCCATCCATAATTCTATCTAAAATATTATCTAAATCGTCCTTTGAATTAAATTCCAAAGGCTGTTTGAAACGAATACTTAATTCTGTACCACGTTTCTTAGTTCGAATTCCTTTTTTATCAAATGCTCTCCTGAATCCATTTATGACTATTGGGACAACAATAGGATTCAAATCTTTGATAATATGAGCTGTGCCTCGCCTACCTGGGATAAATGGTTTTGTTGACCCTTGGGGAAAAGTTATTACCCAACCCGAGTTAATTGCTAGCTTTATTTTGTCTAAATCTTTCGGGTCTGCATTACGCTTAATTTCTTTATGACCTTCTCGCCAAGTTCGCTTTATTGATACCGAACCTGCATAAGCTAGAAGTCGAGGTAAGATACCTGACTTCATTGTTTCCAACGCGGCAATAAAAAAAACATTCAGTTTAGGATTAACTAACGTCCAAAATGAACTCGAAATTTTCTGAACCCTGTTTTTAACTTGTCCGAAAATGAAAATAAAGGAAGCAACATCCATAAAATACGTTTGGTGATTGCTAACAAATAGTACATTCTTTAACGGCAAATCTCGTAAATGCTCAACACCCTCAATACTCAACTTATTTAGATGATTCAATCGATAATAAGTAATTAAACCGAATACAAATATGACTATTCTTTTAATCCCAATTGAATGGCCAAAGGGGTCTTTAAAATGTATTTTCTTTATCTTCACGGTAGCAAAGACAAAAGTACATAACCTGACACCATGCAAAAACGTAAATGGCTTCATCCAACAATGTCAATGATGGACCCGCATTCTGAAGAACTTTGGGATGCTTTTCGAAAAAAAAATGTCAAAGCCACTCCTGAGGAATGGGTGCGCCAAGATGCCCTAAGACGTTTAATTATTGAAGCAGGATACCCTAAAGAGGCCATTTCCGTAGAAAAAGGCATCCAAGTCAATGGGATGATGAGAAGGTATGATATCGCAATTTATTCAGAAAGTGAGCTGTGGATGCTCATCGAATGCAAAGCGGATAGAATTCCCCTCGACGATAAAGTATGTGATCAATGGATGAGGTATAATACAGCTCTTAATGCACCATGGGGAGCGCTTACAAATGGCAAAGAATGGCGTGTTTTTCTGGCAGATGGGAAGGAAGTAGATGTTAAATTCCCAGCATTTGGTACATTTGAGCTTTAAATGCGGCAATGAATTTCACTTTAAAAGCTCTATCTCCTTTAGATGGTCGATACAAAAGACATACTAAGGCTTTATCTCCCTATTTTTCTGAATACGGTCTAATTTCTTACCGTATAAAAATTGAGATTGAATACTTTTTAGCAATTTGTGATTCTGGGATACCAAACCTTAAAAAGGTTAACAAAAGCCATAAAACTCGTCTCAGAGAATTAATAAATAACATTTCTGAAGAGGATGCTTTAAGAGTCAAAAGCATAGAAAAAACAACAAATCATGATGTTAAGGCGGTCGAATATTTTTTAAAGGAAGAGTTTTCGAAAATAGGACTTGAAGAATTTTCAGAATTTATACACTTTGGACTGACTTCTCAGGATATTAATAATACAGCGATTCCTCTATCATTAAAAGAATTTCATGACCAACAATTTTTACCTGCAATTATCGAACTTATTGAAATACTACAAAAACAAGCAAGAGAATGGGAGAGTATACCTATGTTATCAAGAACTCATGGTCAACCTGCATCTCCAACGCGCCTTGGTAAAGAATGGCAAGTTTTCATAACACGTCTCGAGTCACAGTTAAAGCTTCTCCAAAATATTCCTTTCTCAGCAAAATTTGGAGGTGCAACGGGTAGCTTTAATGCCCATTTTGTTGCATTCCCGGATATTAATTGGCACGAATTTTCAGATAAATTTTGCTTACAATTTGGACTAAATAGATCCTATCCAACTACCCAAATTGAGCATTATGATAATCTTGCAGCTTATTTTGATGGAGTTAAAAGAATTCATACAATCCTGATTGATTTCTCGAGAGATTTATGGACATATATCAGTATGGATTATTTTAAACAAAAAATTATCAAAGGAGAGATAGGTTCTTCTGCAATGCCCCATAAAGTCAATCCAATTGATTTTGAAAATGCCGAAGGAAACTTGGGAATAGCTAATTGCCTCTTTGACTACATGTCATCTAAACTTCCAATTTCTAGACTTCAGAGAGATCTATCAGACTCTACGGTTCTCAGGAATATCGGTGTTCCACTAGGACATAGCTTTACTGCCTTGAATAGCATAAAAAAAGGCCTTAGCAAATTAATTGTGAATAAAGAAAAAATTGAGAATGATTTAGAATCGAATTGGGCTATCGTCGCTGAAGGAATCCAAACAATTTTAAGAAGAGAAGGATATCCTAAGCCATACGAAGCATTAAAAGAGTTGACAAGAACAAATGATGGTATCAATAGAAATACCATTATGGATTTCATTGACAATCTTGATGTTTCTTTAGAAACGAAAAATGAACTTCGCGCAATTTCTCCCAGTACTTATGTTGGAAAATAAATTACTCATTTCAATTTTTATATAATTACAATTGGCTTAATATTTCATCTGCAATTGCAAGAGATGCGGTAGCTGCAGGCGATGGGGCATTCATAACATGAATACCAATTTCACCTTTTCTAATTAAAAAGTCATCCAGTAATTTACCCTCAACATCCAAAGCTTGTGCTCTTATTCCGGACCTACCTGGAGTTAGATCAGAAAGTTCTAAACTTGGAATTATTTTTTGAAGCTCGATTAAATATTTCTTTTTTGAGAAAGCTAATTCGTATTCTTTTAAACCATATGAGATGTTTTCTTGGAAGAACTTCCAAGTTCCTTTGAAAGTCAAAGAATTATAAAAATCTTTATAATTAAATGAAGTTTTACTGTATCCTTCTCGAGAAAAAGAAAAAACTGCGTTCGGCCCACACTCAACGGAGCTATCCACCATTCGAGTAAAATGTACTCCCAAAAAAGGGAATTTTGGATCTGGAACAGGATAAATCAAGTTGCGAACCTTAAAACGTGATTCATTTTTTAACTTATAGTAGTCTCCCCGAAACGGAACAATTCTAATTTTTTCATTAATACCGTCTATTTTGGCAATTCTATCACTTTGAAGTCCAACACAAAAAATTATTTTTTCCGAATAAAAATGCTTGTTGTCTTTTAATCTTATGGCGCCCACGCTACCTNCACTATTCAAATCAATTACCTCAGAATTTAATTTAAATGATCCTCGCTTTGCAATCGCAATGGAAATAAGCCTTTCAGAAACTTCTGAATAGTTTACTATTCCTGTTTGAGGAATATGAAGGGCCGCTTTTACATCAACATATGGCTCAATTTTTTTAACGTCATTTTTTTGTAAAAAACGAATATTACTCAAACCATTTTCTGCGCCTCGCAGAGCTATTGAATTGAGCTGATTCAAATCACTATCATTTTTAGCAACTACTATTTTTCCACATATATCAAATTTAATATTTTGTTTACTGCAGAATTCAACTAATTGATGGTATCCTAGGATACATGTCTTTGCCTTAATTGATCCGGGTTTATAATAAAGCCCCGAGTGAATAACACCTGAATTTCTTCCAGTCTGATGCGATGCAAATTGAGACTCCTTGTCAATGATTAATATTTTCGCTTTGGGGTTTTTCTTCCTGAGCTTGTAAGCCGTTGATGCACCAATAATTCCCCCTCCAACGATAATGAAATCAAATGTACTCTCGTTCATGTTGAGGAATTCATTATTTCGAAGAGTGAATCAATGATTGAAAACTCGACTGATATTAAATCCAAGGAAAATATCTCCGTTTGACCAGCTACCTGGATTTTGAGTGATCCACTGATTATCAGCCATCAGACGACAGTTTGTCAAATGGAATTGAAAAACATGACCGCCAGTTTCTATATCGATACCAAAACTTAGTGCATTGNAGGTATCNACAGGCCGTTGTCCTCTTAACATTATTTCTGAAGTTAANGCCATTCTAGTCGTAAACTTATACCTTCCCCCTATTCCCAGGGCAAGTAAATCATTATTGTCATGAACAGTTGGAACCAAATTATAATGAACCAAAGTAGGTACCAACTCTAAAGAAAAATTNCTATTAAATTTTCTTGCCATGATAATTTGGTTCGTAAATGCCATCCTGTCCGAAATGCTCGGGTTNATGTCTGAAAAGGGAGTAGTNACAATTGTTGCCGAACTGTAATATGCNAAAGAGAAAGGNAAATCGATGCAATTTTTGCATTTCGATTTATTTGATTGTGTGAGAATTTTGATTTTTGTGAAAAAGTCATAAGTCTTTGCACCCGATGATCTTCCCGCTCCAAAGTTGAACCACTTCTTTGGTGAATAACTATATTCAAATCGTATTTGAGCCATATCCATACCAAATAAGTTGTAAAGAGGTTGATCATTTAGAGCCCCAAAGCGATGACCAACAATAAACTGACCAACTCCCCTACCTGGCAATTCTATCGATTGCAGATTTATAACTCGGGTCCCTTTGAATGTGCCAAAAACGAATGATTTTTCAGATTCAGATGTTATCGAATTCAACTCACTCAACAAATTACCCTGACCAAANAGAGGGACAAATGAGATGCCAAGGAGTAAAATTAAAAATCGAAGCATGGAAATCTTTTTATTTTCTTTTAAATTCTGAACGAACAGTAACTTTTATTTCTTCCGCAATTCTGGTTACCATTAAATTTGGAATCTTAATTTTAAAATCACTGGGTCTTACAATAAAATCTGACTCTAAAGTTACTGATTTATCNTTNAGAACCCTTATAATTNCAGGCTCATTAATGAACCTTTTAACACCGTGCATTTTTAGTTTACCATTAATTTTGACATTATAAGTTCCAACTTTTTCAAAATCAATATCACCTAAGAATCGGCCTTCTAAAGTGGACTTTGGATAAATATCAGATTCTAAATAATTCTCATTAAAATGTTCTTGCATTAACGCGTTCTTGAAAGTTAAAGATTGAATATTTAAAANATAAGCTAATTCCCTTTTTTCTGGATCTAATATTGCCAGGCCATCATTTAAAAAAGCTTCTATATCCTCAATTGGTGTGTAGGAATAAATATGAACATATGAGTCTTCGGACACCAACCTTTGAGGCTCCTGAGAAAATAGTTTTGATATTGATAGAAAAAATATCAGTAATNTAAGAGTATATTTCATGATCGATTAGTTTTCAAGTGCGCCGTTGGCTATCCAAATATTTATTTTTTCAATTGAGCAAGAGTCGATAATAGCATTGGGGGGCATTTTTAAGGGATCACTTGGAGGTTTATTTATTCGAATTGAAAATTCACCCTGTAAAACTGAAGCTTTAACATCTTGATAATCCTCAAGTAACAAACCCGCTGCAGGTGAACTCCCTTGATGGCATGCAACGCAAAATTGATCAAGCAGTGGCTTGACNTCACTGGTCCACAAAATATCGGACAAATCGCATCCAGACTTATTGTACTTTGTTTCNACATTGTCATAATAGCATCCAATTTGGAATAAACTAAAAATAATTAAAAAGAGAATTCTAGAAATACCGGTAGCTGTTAAAGATTTCATTATATCAAAACGTTTAATCTCAACCAAAGTTCTTTTGCGATCTGTAAAATTTATTTACTCCAAACCATAAAAACACGGCAATCATGAAAAATATAGAAAGAACTAATGGAGATAATCGNAAATTTCCTGTTACTGTTTCCACCCAACCAACAGCCACCATTCCNAACACAGTGGCTAACTTTTCAGCAATGTCAAAAAAACTAAAATAAGTAACATGTTCATCTTCGGGTGGTAGCATTTTAGAAAATGTTGATCGCCCGAGTGATTGTAAACCACCCATTACCAATCCTACTGCGGAGCCAAGAAAATAAAATTGCAATGGAGAATTTACAAAAAAAGCTAAAATGCAAATCATTATCCATAGTAAACAAGCTAAAATCAAACTTCGAATATTTCCAAACCGATCAGAAAGCTTTGCAAAAATCCAAGACCCTAAAATGGCAACAAATTGAATAAGTAATATAGTCATTATCAAGGAGCTAGAATCAAGACCAAGAACTTTTGTACCGAATAAAGAAGCAATTAAAATAATAGTTTGCACACCTGCCGAAGCAAAGAAAAAACCTAGTAAAAAACGATTTAAACCAGCAATATTTTTGAATTCTTTTACAATTAAAAATAAACGTCGGTAACTCTCTATNACATACCCTTTATTTTTTTTCATCAAAATTGACACACCAGAAGGTAGCCGGTAAAGAGAAAATTCACCCCAAAAAAGCCACCAGATACCAACAAAAACAAAACTTAACCTCGTGACTAAAGCAACATCACTAGTTCCAAGCCAATCTGGGTTTTGAACAAATACTAAGGATAGTATTAACACTAGGGAACTACCCAAATATCCCAAAGCAAAACCTCTGGCACTCAGAGAATCTTGATCCTCAATCTGAGCTATTTCAGGTAAATAAGAATTGTAAAAGACTAAACTACCACTAAAACACAATGAGGCTAGATATGGCGATAAAAGACCCCACCACATATAGCTTTCAGTAAAAAAAAACATTCCCGCACAAGCCATTGAACCGCAATAAATAAAAACTCTCATNAANGACTTTTTCCTCCCTGAAACTTCAGATAGAGCGCTGAGATAAGGGGTTATCAAACTAATTGTTAAAAATGCTGCAGCAACTACAAAAGTATATGCAGCCGTAGTGGAAATATTACCACCAAAAAAAGGAAAGTCAGTCTTTCCAGCACCATCCATAACAGCAGCATAATAAATTGGAAATATTGCGGTACTAATAACGAGACTGTAAGCAGAATTTGCCCAATCATACATCGCCCAGCCCCACTGGGTTTTGGAATCACTTGATATAGCCATAAACGATATTTTGTCCAAGGTATAAAAAAGCAAATGAGTAAAACATCAAATGTCCATGTTTATATTTTTTTAATTACCTAAAGAGGAAGAAGTAACTATGATTTGACNAACAGAATGAATATCAAATAAAAATTAAGCAAAAGAGTTACTAGGAACACATTTTCTTACTTGGAGGTGCAAATTTGGTTAAATTAATACCCTCAACAGCAGCACTATACTCCTGTAATGTGGGTATTCTACCGAGTATTGCAGAAAGAACTGTAACGGGTGTGGAGCCGAGTAATGACTCTCCTTTTTTACGTTCTGAGTCAGCGACTACACGCCCTTTGAATAAACGTGTAGAAGTAGCCATAACAGTATCACCTTTTGCAGCTTTTTCTTGATTTCCCATACAAAGATTACATCCCGGTCTCTCGAGATACATCATATTCTTATATTCAGTACGCGGAGTGTTTTTAGGAGCATCGTCATCAAACTCAAATCCAGAATATTTTGAGAGAATATCCCAATCACCCTCCTCTTTAAGTTCATCAATAATATTATATGTTGGAGCAGCAACTACTAAAGGAGCATTGAACTCAACTAATCCATGCTGTGCCTCTAAGTTTTTGAGCATTTTAGAAACTATCTTCAGATCACCCTTGTGAACCATACACGATCCAACAAAGCCAAGATCAATATTTTTACTTCCTTGATAATAGGAAAGTGGTCTTATAGCATCATGAGTATACCTTTTGGAGACATCCTCATTATGAACATCAGGATCAGCGATCATAGGTTGTCCAATAATGTCTAAATCTACTTCAAACTCAGCATAGTATTTAGCGTTACGATCAGGATTTAAAGCGGGCTTTTCTCCAGTTCTAATCTCATTAATTCTTTTATNAGCTTGATTTATAAGCCCCTGAAGAACCTGAGATTTATTATCCATTCCATTTTTAATCATGATCGCAATTCTTGCCTTAGAAATCTCTAGAGATTTTATAAGGGTGTCATCTTGAGAAATACAAATAGATGCCTTTGCTTTCATTTCAGCAGTCCAATCTGTAAAAGTAAATGCCTGATCAGCAAGCAAGGTCCCAATATGCACCTCAATAATTCTACCTTGAAAAACATTTTCATCAAAATTATCAAGCATTTGAGATTGAGTGGCATGAACAACATCTCTAAAGTCNGTACCACTCTGCATTTTNCCCTTGAAGGTTACTTTNACAGATTCAGGAATGGGCATACTTGCCTCCCCAGTCGCAAGGGCAAGAGCAACAGTTCCCGAATCTGCACCAAATGCAACGCCTTTTGACATTCTTGTATGAGAATCTCCACCAATAATTATCGCCCAATCGTCAATGGTAATATCATTTAAAACTTTATGAATTACATCTGTCATTGGAAAATACTTGTTTTCAGGATCACGAGCAGTGATCAAACCAAAATCATGCATAAACTTCATCAACCTTGGGATGTTCTCCTGAGCCTTCCTATCCCAAACTGAAGCGGTATGGCATCCAGACTGATACGCACCGTCAATTATAGGGGAAATTTTAGTGGCTGCCATCATTTCCAGTTCTTGAGAGGTCATTAGGCCAGTGGTATCTTGAGAACCAACAATATTNACTTCTACACGAACATCAGAGCCAGCATGCAAAATTTTATTTGAGCTCAACCCAACTGCATTTTTATTGAAGATTTTTTCCACAGCTGTCAAACCTTGTCCATCCTCTGAAACCTCTNTAGACGANGCAAATACTTTTGAAGATTTAATCCCAAGAGTTTTTGAAGCAAATGCTTGAAGCTTCTTGCCAAAAACAATTGCATATGATCCTCCCGCCCTCATAAATTCTAGTTTCTGAGGCGTGAATGAAGCAGAAATATCACAAAGCTCTAAATCACCATTGTACAACTTTTTTTCTTTTGTATTTATGGTAAGTTCAGTACCTGTTTTAATTGAGTAAACCTCTTCCAGAATTGCTTCTCCATCTTTATCAAGGACTACAGACCCATTAGGATACTTTTTTTTAACCCAATTTTTTAGATCAATACCTATGCCTCCTGTTACATCCACCGTTGTTAAAAAAATTGGAGAAATACCATTTGTCCCAGCTACTATTGGGGCGAAGTTGATAAAAGGTACATAGGGGCTTGCCTGCTTGCCAATCCAAAGTGCCACATTATTGACTCCTGACATTCTAGANGAACCTACNCCCATTGTCCCTTTTTCCGCAATTAACATTNCCCGCCGGTCGGGATGTTTCTCTTGAAGAAGTAAAAGCTCGTTTTGTTTTTCAGTGTTATGTTCAAACATACATTTACCGTGTAACTCTCTATCCGACCTCGAGTGAGCATCACTGCCAGGAGACAACAAATCTGTAGATATGTCTCCCTCTCCAGCGACATAAGTAACAATTTTTATTTCCTCATCTATTTCGGGAAGTCTAGTGAAAAACTCGGCATTCGCATAACTTCCTAAAACCTCTTTTGCTATATTATTACCATTTTCATATGCTTTCTTTAGACGATTCATATCGTCATCATACAGGAAAAATTGAGTTTTTAAAACATCAGCAGCTTGTCTTTGGATATCCAAATCATTTTCAAGAGAGAGATCAATTAAAACCTCAATCGAAGGCCCCCCTTTCATATGTGATAATAACTCAAAAGCAAATGTGATATTAATATCTTCTATTAAATATTTACCAAGAATAATCTCTTTTAAAAAATTAGCTTTTACACGAGCCGCGCTCGTTGTTCCCGGTAAAACATTATTGACAAAAAATTCCAATGATTTTTTCCTCAAAGAGCTTTTGACATCTCTGATATCTTCTATTATTTCCATTAATAAATCCGCATCGTCAATGGGCTTGGGTTTAAGCCCTTGAACACTTCGTTCTTCAATATCTTTACAATAATTCTTATAGAAACTCATTAAAAACAATAATATTTGTAAAAATCAAATGTTTTATTAAAATAAATGTTATGATTAGTCTTTTATATTAATAAAAATACAAAAATACAAAAATAGAATTATTGTAATAGGATTTTGGCGAAAGGTTGTTGATTAGCCAAACTACTCAAACCATAAAATGTGAATTCTTTAATGAGCAATAAAGATCTTTTCTACCCAAATTCCATCTTTAGANTCGGATACGATAGTTATAAAACNACTTTTAAAAATATTAATCGGCATAGACCACTCANANCCAACCCAATTTCCAGAGACAAGAATCTTACCATCTGAGTTGTATATAGTAGTTTTGGCTATCAAGGAATTTTTAGGACGCACCAGAATCAATTTATCCTGAGAGACAAAACCCTTGTAACCTGGTAAATAATTACTTTCAATAGAAATCCATAAGTGTCCAGCAAGTATTGAGCTATCTAATTTTTGTTGATAGGCATAATCCTTTATAGTCAGGTGCTCACCATCCTCCACCTGAATTCTAACCCAGGCAAATTGTAAAGAATCTTTATTCACAACACTAACACCGATAAAACCCTCTTCATTGTTTTTCCATTGTGAATTTGGATCAGAGACGCTATCAAATCGATATTCAATAGTTCCAAAGTAATCATTTGGCGAAAAACCTTGCCATGAAGAAGAGGTCAGCGAAATATCATCCCCAACCTGCAGATTATCAGCATAAAAGAAAAAGCCCCGCTGTTGTCCGTGAACGTGAGATCCTAAGGAGTCAAACGGCGATATAATTGAATGATCTATTAAACCTGTAGAGCCCGTGTCTCGATATTGGGTAAACCTAAAATCCAATAATGAATCATTATTTACATCCAAATCAAAAAAATCTCCATTCTTTTCAAGCGTTGTATCTGGAATGTCAACATATACATATTGAGCTTCAGCTGAGGTCAACAGCAACATAAAAATGAGGGTGATCCAAAAAATTTTATTTATTTTCATTATTATGCAAATTTGCAAAAGTCCTTGCAACCTAGCACTACCTTTGAAAATTATATGCTAAAATTTTATCAAAAAATTACAATTGAATCCNTCGTAATGGCTTATCAATCTCTTCGCTCTCAAGCGCTTAGAGCCACATTGACAGCTCTGATAATTGCTACNGGAATTACGGCACTTGTAGGGATGTTAACTGCGACTTCTGTTATGGAAAGTAGTATTTCAGGTCAATTCACTACAATGGGTGCAAATACTTTCAGTATTCAAAGCGGAGGAATGATTCTAGAAGTTGGTAGAAATGGCAGAAGAGAAAAAAGACAGCCCCAAATTCCTATTCAAACGGCAAATTATCTAAAAAAGGAATTAAGTAAAAAGGGTCTTCCAACGAGTTTAAGTGATGACCTTTTAGGGNCTGCGACAATCCGATATCAGGAAAAAGAATCGAATCCTAATGTGAGAGTTCAAGGAATCGATTTAAATTTCGCACGAGTAAATAGTATCGAAATATTAGAAGGTCGATATTTTTCTGGCGTTGAACAAAAAGAAGCGAGATCTGTGGCATTAATAGGTCCAGATGTAAGTAAAAAACTATTTCAAAATATTTCCGAGGCAATTGCAAAAATGATTCGTATCAATGGAAAATCCTATAAAGTAATTGGAGTAACAAAACCAAGAGGAAACAGCTCATTTATGGCTAGTGACAATCTTATCTATTTACCACTTATGACCGGCTTGAAAGATTTTGGATCTTCTAGTTCATCGATTGTCACCAGTGTTTTAACGCCAAGTCCTGAAAAAATGGATGCAGCTATTAATGAAGCAATATCCTCTATGCGNTCAATTAGAAAATTAAGCCCTGGCGAGCAAAATAATTTTAATATTCGAAGAGCCGATAATCTATCCTCGATCCTCATAAACTCATTAAAATCGGTAAGTATAGGAGCAGGTTTAATAGGATTTATAACTCTTTTAGGTGCATCCATTTCCTTAATGAATATTATGCTTGTCTCCGTAACCGAAAGAACAAGTGAAATAGGAACGCGAAAGGCCTTAGGGGCAAGTGAAAAAATCATAATAACCCAATTCCTATTTGAAGCAATACTGGTTAGTCTTGCTGGCGGCATTATTGGAATAGTATTTGGATTANTNGTTGGAAACGGTTTAGCTTTTGTTCTCGATACTCCGATAATCATTCCTTTCGAATGGGTTAGTTTGGCATTTATTGTTTCATTTTTTGTTGGTGTAGTCTCAGGTTGGTACCCAGCTAAAAAAGCCGCAAAACTAGATCCCATAGAAGCCCTTAGATATGAGTAAAAAGATTCACTCAGTCTCGTCAACCGATTTCTTTCTAAACCTTAGGAATTATGACTTTAAAAAAGTCTACTCAATTGCCTATGCATTTGCTCGAAGAGACCTTCAGTTACGTTATGTTCAAACTCGGCTAGGATGGTTTTGGTCGATTGGTCAGCCCTTGTTGGCCGCAGGCCTAATACTCATTGTCTTTTCATGGATTGTGAAAATTCAAGCACCCGATGGTATTGATTACTCAATATATGCATTTGCGAGCCTTCCATCATGGCTATTAATGCAGCAAATAATATTGCAGGGCTCTCCTAGTTTAGTTCATAATCAGCATATAATATCAAAGGTTGCATTTCCTAGACAAGCATTACCCTTAAGTAAAGTTCTAGTCGGTCTCTTAGATTTTGGAGTTGCCTCACTAATGTACTACGTTTTCAGAGGAGTTAAATTAGGCGTGTGGGATTTTATGGTGTTTGACTTTTTATTTTATTCCTCTTGTACAATTTTTGCAGCTCTCGGCATCACTTACTGGATAGCTGCAATATCAACACGTTTTCGTGACTGGCTAGCTATTCTTCCCTTATTAATTCAGGGACTATTTTTACTTAGCCCAATTGCATATCCATCCTCAAGATTCAGTTCTGCATTAGGAGAAAATATTTGGATTTTATACTTAAACCCAATGGTGGCAATATCAGACGGTTTTCGCTCTTTGTGGCTAAAAACAGAATTATGGAACGAGAATATTTATGTTTCCTTTATTATGGTGTTTTTATTATTTGTAAGCGGATTTATTGCGATTCGATATGCTGAAAATAAAATGGTTGATACTTTATGAGCTTTTCAGATAACATTGCAATTCAAATCAAAAACTTGGGCAAAAAATATTACCTGAAGAGTTCAGAATCATGGGCCCTGAAAAATATCGACCTTAGCATAGAAGCAGGAAGTGCCTTAGGAATTGTCGGGCACAACGGAGCAGGAAAATCCACCCTTTTAAAAATACTTTCAGGTTTAACAAAACCATCGACTGGAAGTTTTAAGTATAGGGGATCATTAACGAGTTTACTTGAAGTAGGAACTGGTTTTCATCCCGATTTATCAGGGATCGAAAATATTTATTTAAGTGCTGCATTAAATGGAATGAATCGAAAAAAAATTCAAAAAAAACTTAGCCAGATAATTGAATTTTCAGGAATTAGTGAAAATTATATTTATCAACCCATTAAGCATTACTCAAGTGGAATGAAAGTTCGTCTGGGCTTTTCAGTTGCAGCGCACATAGACTCTGACATTCTAATTGTAGATGAAATTCTAGCAGTAGGAGATCGTAGTTTTCAAGAAAAATGTTTTCGAAATATGCAATTTCAGATAAACCAAAATGGAAGAACCGTTATTTTTGTTTCTCACAATTTATTCGCGCTTAAGGAATTATGTCCAAAAGCAATATTGTTAGAACAAGGAGAATTAACCCAATTTGGTGATAGTAAAAAAATATGTGAGACTTATATTCGGAACTCCCTCTCTGGCATTAGCTATCTTGATTTATCAAAAAGAAAAGACAGAAAGGGCTCAGGGGAAGTTCGAATAACAAAACTGAAATGGAAGACAGAGATTCTAGAAACAGGGAAGCCGGCAATATTGCATATTGCATATGAAGGGGAAGAAGACCTAAAAGATTTTAATATTAAAATAAGTATAAATGGCGAGGATGGTAGGTTCCTATCTCCACTATCAATGCATAGTAATAATTTTAGACCAACCACTATGCCTGCAAGTGGAGATATAGAAATCCACATTGAGAAGCTTCCTTGGATGAAAGGAAAGTATTATGCTGACATTAGAGCTATTGAAAGAGGAATTGTTTGCGATGACCTAAGGATGGCCTACAAATTCGAGATTCACGGGGGCAATTATATTCAAGGAGGTGATGAATTCAATTCTAAGAAAAACGGAGTGTTCATTCCACACGAATGGAATTTCCCCAAATAAATCTTTTCAGCTCTCCAAGTATATTTTTTGAATATGAATTGGGGCCATTTTTATGATAAAAAAGCCTTTTCATATAGTCCGAACCCTCAACGCTCGGCAAAGAGTTAGTTTTTTCTAAATCCCAATCGTTCGAATCATATCCGTGTCTGCGTAAAAAATAATTGAATATGGGGGTAAAAAAAATCACATCCTCAAGTGTGAACCAGCGCCGCCAATTTCCATATTGATTAGTTCTACTAACATGTTTAAAACTCTTTCGGATATCATGCTCTAACTCCAGAGAAACTTCTAAATATTCTTCAAGACCTTTCCAATTCTTATCAACTAAATCTTCATATTTCAGGATATACCAACCATTAAGTTTAAGACCATTGATGAAATCAGTTAAGAAATGTAAATTTTGAGTATACTCGTCAGCCCAATTATTAAGTATTTGGGGATCTGAACTCAATAATTTATGAAATGCTACTTGATCAGGATTCTTTTCTTTTTTCTGAGATAAAGCTAGAGCCCTTTCAAAATCTTTTTTAACAGGATTATGACGATAAAACCAGCGATAAAAAAATGCCGAAATCCAGCGATCTCTTGGATCTCGAATCAAAAATATTTTTTTATCATAATAATCAAATGATTTTTTGGCTTGGGGTCCTTGCCAACCTGAATTCTTGTTTGCATCTGCATACAAGATTTTAACTAACATGTTTTCAGATTCATCCCAAAATTGACCATCATGGCGATGAAGTCGATTATTTTCATCTTTACTCCTGGGTTCGAAAGATTCAATAAGTTTTTTATCCCTTGACATTGCCTGAGCAAGTAAAGAGAAAAGATACGTCGTACCACTTTTTGGCAATCCATAAATTACTGTGCGCATAGAAAGCTGAAGGTAATGTAAATTCGGGGTATGCAGAAAGGTATACCAAAAGTTAGTGTAATAGTACCAAATTACATGCACGAAGACTATTTGAATAAGCGTTTAGAAAGTATTTCTCGCCAATCTTTCCAAGATTTTGAAGTCATACTTTTAGATGATGCATCAACAGATAAATCAGAAGCAATATTAAAAAAGTGGGCAAAAAATCATAAAAACTTTCAATACTTCCCGAACAAAAAAAATAGTGGAAGCACTTTCGCTCAATGGAATAAAGGTGTTGAACTCGCCAAAGGAGAATACTTATGGATTGCTGAGAGTGATGACTGGGCTGAACCAGATCTTCTCGAAAAATTAGTGCCGGAACTAGAAAGAAACCAAAATGCCGTAATAGCGTTTTCCCAAAGTATGCTTGTAGAAAAATCGGGGAAATATCTGCATAATTTTAGTGTGCATTATCACAAGATTTTCAAAACAAATCGATGGAATAACTCATATGTAAACAATGGCATAAATGAAATTGAAAACTTTATGTTAATCCATAACATAATACCAAATGCTTCCGCTGCACTTATTCGAAAAAGGTCTTATATTCAAGTTGGTGGAGCACCAATGAATTGGAAACTCAATGGTGATTGGATGTTTTATGTTAAACTCCTTGAAAAGGGTGATATATGCTATATTCCAGAGACATTAAACTACTTTCGGGTCCACGATAAAACGCAAAGGTCACTCGCAAACAAAAGTGGTAGAGCATACAAGGAAATTTTAACAATAATAGATCACATTTGTATTAATCATAGTCCCCAAAAACAAAAGAGAAACAAGGCATATTCCAATGTAGCATCCTGGTGGTCTCATTCTTTATATCGCCAGTCATGGAAAAAAGAAGACTTAAAGCCCAACTTTAAAATCAATTTTGATCTTTTTAAAAGATTTGTGACTCTCCGACCATTAATACTTCTTCATATTCCCTATGAAGGATTTATAAGAATTGCAGTATTCACTCTGGAATTTATTGGATTAAAAAGCCCTATTCGAAAGCTTCTTCATAAATTATTTCCCAGTTATTTCATCCCAAACTCCACATGACTAAATTCCCCGACATAACTGTGATTATACCCTGCTATCAAGCGCAAAATACTTTGATCGACACTCTAAATTGTATTCCCAAAGAATTAAGTATCATTTGCGTTGATGATGGGTCAACCGATAACACTTCTGAAATTCTGAAAAAATGGAAAGATAATTCTACAGTTTATAGAAAAATCATAACCCACAAAAAGAATCTTGGCTTGGGGGTAAGTCGAAACAGTGGAATTTCTCGAGTTCAATCTAAATGGGTAGTATTTTTAGATGCAGATGATTTGATTACAAAAGGTTGGTACGGAGAACTCAAAAACAGCTGGAAAGTCATAGAGGCTAGTCAGGGATGGTGTTGGAATCCATATCTTGAGTGGGATTCAAGAACCAATTTAAAACGAAATAGAAGAACTGATTCAATATTAAATCACGAAGATCTGATAACTAAAAGACTTCCATTTTCGGCATCCGGAAGTTTATTCCGAAAGGATATTCTTGAAAAAGTTAAGTGCTTTGATACAAATCGAGAGCTAGAGGGCACAGAAGATTTAGACCTTTACATGAAGTTGTATCGTATTGGAATTCAACCTTTTAAGTGGTCTAGAACTCCTCACACTCTCTACAGAACAAACTATGGAATGACAAATAACTTAAAACTACATGGCGCAAAGTTATTTTTAAGAATCAAAGAATTTCATGAAAAAGGCTGGATATCAAACAATTCATTAAAACCTGCTAATCAAGAAATTTGGCGTCAAATTGGTCGGACAGAGCACAAAAGAGGAGAGTTCAAGGATGCCTTAAGATCATATAAAAAAGGAAAGCTTACTCTGATCTCTATATTTTTGAGACTGATGGCAAAATCCAAAATAAAAATTTGACTAATCCGTCAATAGCTTCGATTTGAGACCAGAATCAAGAGCTTCAAGAAATTCTTCAGTATTTAAATAATGAGAACCATGACTAATATTCAAACCATGAATACAAATAGCTAAATCTTTAGTCATTTTTCCTGCTTCAACAGTCTCAACACAGACCTCCTCAAGTTTTCTTGAGAAAGAAACTAAATCTTGATTATTATCTAATTTTCCTCGGTGCGCTAATCCCCTAGTCCAAGCGAATATAGACGCTATGGGATTAGTACTGGTCGATTTACCAGCTTGATGCTGCCTGTAATGCCTTGTAACAGTTCCATGGGCCGCCTCTGCTTCCAATGTTTTTCCGTCTGGAGTGACCAATACCGAAGTCATCAAACCCAAAGAGCCAAAACCTTGAGCGACCGTGTCAGATTGAACATCTCCATCGTAATTCTTACAAGCCCAAACAAAACCACCTTCCCACTTTAAGGCGGATGCAACCATGTCATCAATCAGTCTATGCTCATAGGTGATTCCAGCTTTTTCAAACTTTATTTTAAACTCATTATCGTAGATATCTTGAAATATATCTTTGAAACGACCATCATATTTTTTAAGAATTGTATTTTTTGTACTCAGATAAAGAGGCCAATTCTTTTCAAGTGATAAATTCATACATGATCTTGCGAATCCCATAATAGATTCGTCAGTATTATACATGCCCATTGCTACCCCACCTCCTTTGAAATCGTAAACATCAAACGATTCTGGACTACCATCCTCAGGAGTAAAGGTCATAGTGAGCTTTCCCGGTCGGTCAACTACCATGTCTGTAGCTCGATATTGATCACCAAAAGCATGCCTACCAATTACAATAGGTTTATTCCAGGTATTCACCAACCTTGGAACATTTGAACAAATTATCGGCTCACGAAAAACAGTACCACCAAGAATATTACGAATCGTTCCATTCGGTGATCTCCACATCTTTTTCAAATCAAATTCGATTACTCTGTCCTCATCGGGAGTTATAGTTGCGCACTTAATTCCAACATTATATTTTTTTATCGCATTTGCGGCATCAATAGTTATCTGATCATTAGATTTATCACGACTCTCCATTCCCAAGTCAAAATACTTGATGTCTATTTCAACATATGGGAGAATGAGCTTGTTTTTTATGAATGACCAAATAATTCTCGTCATCTCATCGCCATCAAGTTCAACTACTGGATTAAGTACTTTTATTTTTTTCATTTCTTATTTTCATTGTTTAAGCCTCTTAAAAAAATAGGATTCAAAATTAATCTATATCGAGCTGAAATTCCTTTCTGAAATCGTCTAATTGCGGGTTTTTTTCTAATAAAAACTTGTAACGCTCTTCTGCTGTGTAAATAATTTTCGCATTACTCCCTGATTCTTCAACTTTAACAATAACTGATATTGCGTCATTCTTGAGTTTGGTTCGAAGCAAACGAATAATTTCATCCCTAGCCTCTTCAAAATATTTTGACTGCACTCTCGAGCCGACAGAAATTCGAATTTTATAGTCTTTTTCCAAAATTGGATTAATTTGTTTTAGTAGCGCATAAATTACCTGACTGTTAATCATCATTTCTGCAATTTTTGGCCATACCAAATTCAAATCACTCTGATTAAATGATGTTAAAACCTTATCTGCTTTTATCTCTTCATCTGTCGATTCAATTTGAACCTTATCGTTTTTAATGGAACTAGATCTAAGAGAAAATGCTGATTTCTTTGATGAATTTTGGTTTGATTTGCTTAGGGCAGCTTCTTTTTCCGTTTCTATTGTTTCTAGCTTCAGATCCGATAAAATTTCGCTTTTAATAGGGCCCTCAATGGCAACAGGGAGGTCTGCTTTATCTTGACTATTAGAAATCTTGTTAATCGTCTGGTCTGGCCGAACAGTAGAAATTTTATTTTCAACTACCTTGGGGGATCTTGAGGTTTTTTTTTTTAATTCATCATTCGAATGAGTTAATTCCCCGATATCTAGCAGGGTGACTTCAACTAATAATCTCGGACTTGATGTCTCAGAAAGTTTTAAATCACAATTAGTCAATAATTTGAGCGAGTGACTTAAGAAAACAAGGTTCATTTTGCTTGATTGTTCACGATATTTTTCTTTTAAAGGACCAGAACAATTCATTATTTCGATAGTCTCTGGGTGTGTCGCTAGCAATACATCCCTTATGTGAGAAGCAAGACCATTTACAAATATTTTGAGATCAAAGCCTTGAGCTATCACTCTGTTTACGGTAAGGAATAATGCGGACGCATCCTGATTTACCAAATCATCTAAAGTTTTAAAAAAAATATCTCGATCTAAAATTTGAAGATTCTCTCGAACTAATTCATATGATATTTTTTGTTCACGGGAAAAGGCATGAATTCTATCAAAAATAGATAATGAATCTCTGAGTGATCCTTCGGATTTTTCGGCAATTAGATGAAGAGCTTCATATTCAGCTTGAATATTCTCTTTATCAGCAACAAATTTTAGGTGCTCTGCAATTGATTTTATTTCTATTTTCTTGAAATCAAAAACCTGACAACGCGATAGAATAGTGGGAAGAACCTTATTTTTTTCGGTGGTTGCTAAAATAAAAATTGCGTGAAATGGGGGTTCTTCTAATGTTTTCAAAAAAGCATTAAAAGCTGCAGTTGAAAGCATATGAACTTCATCGATGATGTAAACTTTATATTTTCCAACTTGGGGGGCAAACCTAACTTGATCGATCAACTGACGAATATCATCTACTTTATTATTCGATGCGGCATCAAGTTCAAAAACATTTAAATCAAAACTTATATCTGAAGAGGAGTGAACTTCATTAATTCGGTTCGCTAAAATTCTCGCACAGGATGTCTTACCTACTCCTCTAGGTCCGCAAAAAAGTAAGGCCTGCGGTATATTTCCTGAAATTACTTCATGCTCTAGCGTATCAGTTATATGCTTTTGACCTACAACTTCATTAAATGAAGATGGGCGATATTTTCTTGCTGATACAACATAGGGCACATCCATTCCTCAAAGCTAAGGAAGAGATTCTAGTTAAGTGGCCAGAATTGAAAACTGGCAAAGAAAATTATTTGAAATATGATGATTGCGGAGGCTGTATTGTTTTTTGCAGAGGGAATTTTATCAACAAGTATCCACTGGATCAATGCAGACGTTATGGCCCAGCCTATATAATTTAAAATTCCAGGACCTGAGCCTGAAAAGATCCAGAAACGTAAATCCACTGCAACAGGTTCCATTAATAAATCAACTGATAGCAATAACAAAACGGCAGCAGAACACCTTAAAAGCCTGGAAAAATCTTGAAGGTAAAAAGCACAAATTTGGGCCGCTGACCATGAGAGAACAAGCCAATTTAATCCCATTACCCAGGGAACACCCAGTATTTTTGAACCTAACCCCTCCAAATAAAGGTAGGTACCAAAAGGCAAACCAGTTTTGACCCCAATAATTTCAACTAACAATCCAATAATAAAAGTTAAAAAAAGTCTAAATTTCAGAATTTCTGTCTTTGTAGAGGTTATGAAGAGAGCTAAAAAAGAAAGGATTAAAGTAATTGGAGATAAAATTGAAAAAAGACCAAAATACTTCGAGTGAAAACCCAGAATACCAACAGCATAAATAATACCTAAAACAGATATGTTGAGTTTACTATTCATTTTGTTTTTATTTCTAAAGATCGTGTTTTGAATACTTTTATCGTAGACAAAGATTACAAAAGTAAAACCTTCGGCTTACGTTTCGTAACAAGCTTTGTAGAAAAAATATTTAACTTCAAATTTTGAAGACAATATTTGTGATTTATCTGGACCATTTCATACACAACTAGGTTTAGATTTATTTTTTGAAGCAAATAATGTTTCAAATAAGGAATACACGCAAACTTTTCTTACCTTTGCCGCCCTAATTTCATTAACAGATGAACCAATACGAAACCGTTTTCATATTAAATCCCGTCTTATCTGAAGATCAGATAAGGGAAGCGGTTGATAAGTACTCAGACTTCCTTAAATCTAATGGAGCTGAAATTATCAACGTTGAGAAATGGGGGTTGCGCAAACTAGCGTACCTCATTGACAAAAAGAAGAGTGGCTTTTACAACCTACTCGAATTCAAAGCTCCAACCAATATTATTTCTCCTCTAGAGGTTGAAATGAAGCGCGACGAAAGAGTCTTAAGATTCTTGACCGTTGTTTTGGACAAAAATGGAATTGAATATGCTTCAAAAAGAAGGGATAAAGTCAAAAATTCTTAATAATTTATTTTAATGAGTACTTTAGAATCAACTGCAGGCAACCAATCAGAGATTAGATATTTACAGCCAATCGCTATTGATGCCAAAAACAACAAAAAATATTGCCGCTTTAAGAAATATGGAATAAAACATATTGACCACAAAGACCCAACTTATCTCTTACGCTTTGTTAATGAACAGGGTAAAATTTTACCAAGAAGAATCACCGGGACTTCCCTTAAATACCAGCGAAAGCTCGCTGTAGCAATCAAACGAGCTCGTCACCTAGGCCTTATGCCATACGTAGCTGATAACCTTAAATAGTATTTGACATGGATTTAATTTTAAAAACAGATGTTGAGAACTTAGGTTATAAAGACGACCTAGTTTCTGTAAAAAATGGATATGGCAGAAATTTCCTAATCCCTCAAGGGAAAGCTGTTTTTGCCACTCCTTCTGCAAANAAAATGCTTGCAGAAGATATTAAGCAGAAAGCTCATAAAGAAAAAAAGATTATCGATTCAGCGANGTCAACAGCAGAAGGTTTGTCCAGAATCGAATTAAAAATATCTGCNAAGGCTGGNAAATCTGGAAAACTTTTCGGTGCAGTGACCAATTCAGACGTTTCNGATAAACTTAANGAAATGGGCCATTCAATAGAAAAGAAATATATCCAGATACTTGGTGGAACNATNAAAAGCGCTGGAAAGTATTCTGCCAAAATTAGATTACATCGAGAAGTAATTGCAGACTTTCAGTTCGAAGTNACTNCGAAGACNAAATAATTTTTTCTTGTTAGCCTTATTTCTGTGGCTTAGGTTTTTCTAAATTCGGAATATGAATTTACAAGCAAGCCAAAATGAAAAATGGATAGGGTTNATNGNNGGAATGNTTTTNGCNTTTCTGCCGANCTTTGAAGCTTTTTCATCNTTNGGAGATCCAGGNCATTGGCCTCTTCATNTGGGGTGGAGCCTATTTGGAATNGGAATTCTANGTTACNTNACTNNAGTAAATAATAAATTTATTTTATCTCCGATATTAATTNTTTGGTNNCTNCTCGTATTATGGTCATTNATTGGATATTTNNNAGCTCCAATAACTGCATTTTCGGAGTGGAAACTATCATCTTTTAGATATNTTGGTTATGCAGGTTTTCTTTTTATTGGAATCAATCTCAGATCNAAAAATGGAACNNTTCATCCTNTNATATCAAATGCAATNGTCGGATTCGGAGCTATTGTATCTATTTANTTTTTAGTTGAATTTTTAAAAACCAAAAATGGAATTNTAGANCCNTACTTAATTTCCGGAATATTAGGTCATAAAAATTTCAATGCTTCTGCGATTGCTATATCTATACCAATGAATATCCTACTCATATATCAATCCCCTAGGAATAAATGGCTACTTACTGCAATACTCATTTTAAGCCTAATTTCAATCGCTTTGACGCAAACAAGAAGTATTGTCTTGGCTGGGGTTGTATCTCTATCAATTATTTTACTGAACGGTTGGAAACCAAATAAAAAAGTATGGATATTAATTACCACAGCAATCCTGGCTACATTCTCTTTTCTATCCCATACTGAAATACGAGATCGATTACTTGACCCTACAAATATGAAAATAAGAGGGATCTTTTGGAGTCATTCCATAGAAATGGCCAAATCCTCTCCATTGAGCGGAGTTGGTAGTGGCCAATGGCGGATTCAATTCCCAAAATACGGACTGCAAGGGACCAACCCAAGCGTTGCAGAGGGCATAACAGCTGAAGTAAGACCACATAATGATTTTCTTTGGATTCTGTCAGAAAATGGAAGTATTGGATTCCTAATCTATATAATTTTCATTATTTACTTTTGGATTACTTGGCTCAAAAAAAGTGAAAGAAACATTTCACATCATTGTTTGGGCGCCACTTTAATAATCGTTACGGTTTATTCTTTTTTTGAATTCCCATTAGAGAGAATAGCAGTTTACGCTCCATTTATGTTGACAATGGGATCATTGGTTAAAAGAGAAAATAAATTGAATATAATTTTACACCAAAAATGGACGATTCTTATCGTTTTTGGATTTCTATCATTGCTCGCGTATTCGAGTTTAAAAGCCATTGAGGGAGATAAAAACAACCAGGTGGTATTGAAAAATAATGCCAACAAAGCCTCGGATAAGATTCAGGAAAGTGTTTTAACAGCCCAAAACTCGTGGAATGAACTTGATCGCTTTGGGAATCCGTTACCATATTTTTCAGGAATGGGTAGTATGTTTTCAGAGGCACAGAGATCGAAAAATAAAAAGTTTGGACCTAAGAACTTCGTAAAAGCAGAAAATCTTTTTCTTCAGGCCCTAGAAATTCACCCAAACCACGTGGTGACAATTTTTCAACTTGGTAACCTATACAGCTACAGAGGGCAATTGCAGGAAGCTCAAAAAACATATGAAAATCTTTTAAAAAAATCTCCAAGACACCCCGGCGGACAGATAGCATATGCCAAGACTCTGCTAAAATTGGATAAACCAGAAGCAGCTTCCCGAATATTAATATCCGCCTTTCTGGAAGAAAGATATTATCAATCAAATAATTTCAAAAATCTTGTGACTGAGTCTCTAAGAAGATGTCCTAAAAACACNTCACACAAAGGATTAATTACTGTTATCAACGATCGAGAAATTTTAAGTGATTCACAGCTTTTTCAAAAGTTTCAAACGTTTCAAGCCGAAAAAAGAAAAAGGAATTATTGAATCTCTATTAAAACCGGGCAGTGGTCACTGCCATACTCATCATTTAAAATATCTGTTCTAACTACTCTTGGCATTAAACGCTCCGAAACCAAATGATAATCTAGTCTCCATCCTATATTTCGAGACCTAGCTCCTGATCGCATGCTCCACCACGAATACTTTACTATCTCAGGATTCATCGATCGCCATGAATCAATAAAACCTTTTTTAAGAAGATTATCTAGACCGTCAATTTCAGTTTGAGTGTAGCCTGGAGTTCTATTATAATTACTTTTTGGGTTAGCCAGATCTATTGGTTTATGAGCTACATTCAAATCTCCACAGTATACTAGTGGTTTTTTATTATCATACTCTTCAAGAATCTTCGAAATTTCAATATCCCAATCACTCCTATTTTTTAACCTGGACAGATCACTTTTAGAATTTGGAACATATGCCGTAGCTACGTAATACTCCGAAAATTCAGCAACAATAAATCTACCCTCACCATCATGTTCTTCGATTTTGACACCGATTCTTACAGATATAGGCTCCGTTTTTGAAATTAAAGCTGTCCCGCTATAGCCCTTTTTGATCGCGGAATGAGCGATAACATTATAACCCGAACCAAATAAAACCTCAGAGACTTGTTCTTCTGTTGCCTTTGTTTCCTGAAAACAGACAATATCAGCATCCCATTTTTTTAGTTGATCTAAGAGACCTTTAGATCCTGCGGAGCGGATTCCATTTACATTCCATGATATTATTTTCATAATGTTAAATTAATGATGACCAAATAAATTTTACTTTTCAATTCAAGTTATTCAAACTACATATTACGACGATATTGACCACCAACTTTAAACATTACATTCGTTATCTGGCCGATTGTACAGTATTTAACAGCCTCCATAATAGAATCAAAAATATTTTCATTTTTTAAAGCCGCCATTTGAATATCCTTGAGAACTTTATCCGCTTTCTTTTTCGANGCNTCAGTGACGGTTTTAACCATCGAAATTTGATTCTCTTTCTCATTTTTTGTGGCTCTAATAACTTCACTTGGAATTAAAGTCGGTGAGCCTTCTTTACTTAAAAAAGTATTTACCCCGATAATTGGATATTCTCCGGTATGCTTTTGCATTTCATAATGCATTGATTCCTCTTGAATCTTACCACGTTGATACATTGTCTCCATAGCACCTAAAACCCCTCCTCTCTCATTGATACGGTCAAATTCAACTATTACAGCTTCTTCCACCAATTCAGTTAGTTCCTCTATAATAAAGGAACCTTGTAAAGGATTTTCATTTTTTGCCAAGCCTAGTTCATTATTAATAATTAATTGGATAGCCATCGCTCTTCTTACACTTTCCTCTGTTGGCGTGGTTATAGCCTCGTCATAAGCATTAGTATGCAAAGAATTACAATTATCGTAAATAGCATATAGAGCTTGTAGAGTTGTTCGAATATCATTAAAACTAATCTCTTGAGCATGTAAGGATCGCCCTG
>NYSL01000038.1 GCA_002682945.1 Cryomorphaceae bacterium
GCAGTCAAACCAACCGCTACAAAAACCTGCCAGAACCCTTTGCCTAAAACAAATGAAATTGCAATTACCATCAAAAATGTTGGGATGCTCCAAAAAATCTGAATAATTGTTTGTATGACTTTATCTATCCAGCCCCCATAGTAACCAGCCAAAGAACCGATGGGAATGCCAATTAATAAGGCAATAAGTACAGAAATAATGCCTACACTGAGAGAAACCCTTGCGCCCAAAAGCAATCGACTCAACATGTCACGACCATAACGATCAGTACCTAAAACAAAAGTCATTTTGTTGTCATTAGAGTGAACCCATTGGGGATAATTTTCATCACCAAAAAGAACCCAGCCAGATCCAGAAGGTTGTGACGATTTAACTTTTTCGAGAGGAAGTTTAGTCATTAAAGGCAAAGCGCTAAACTCAAGTTGCATTCGATTTGCAGATGGTGTTTTATCTATGGAAATTGAGTATGCAAAAATTGC
Source organism: Cryomorphaceae bacterium (assembly GCA_002682945.1). Taxonomy (GTDB): domain Bacteria; phylum Bacteroidota; class Bacteroidia; order Flavobacteriales; family Schleiferiaceae; genus TMED14. Next base: position 480 of record NYSL01000038.1, read on the forward strand.
CGCTAAGGTCCAGAAAGCCATAACTAAAAGACCAAATTTTCCTAGCACATGATGGAATAATTTTTGAAATAAATTTAATTTCAATATTCAATTATTAAGTGTTTTCAATATCATTTACCACTCTAATGCCTTCTGCTAAATATATATCTCTAGATAGTGACTTAAACCATTTTTCATATTTCATGATGTCCAAGCTATCTAAATTTTCTCTAAAATCCTTATCAACCCAATCTATTTTCAACTGATTCTCTGATTCTAAAACATCACTATATTTTTTGATTTCTTTATTTAAATTTTGCTCTCTCTCAAAGTAATCTCGATAGCTTAATGGAATATTTGTTTGGGCTTTCTGGGTGTCAAGCCAAGAGGAATAGGCCTTTATGTGTTTGAACCCACTATTGATGGAGATTCTATTTCGACTCTTGAGAATAACCTTTTCAAAATTGCTTTTAGAAATAGAATTATATGCTACAGGAAGAACTTTATCTACAGGCAATGGAAATTCCATTTCACGCTCGCCAAAAGAAAAATTTTCATAGGGATGGGGCAAAATAATATCACTTTGCACACCGTCTAATTGAGTTGTTCCTCCGGATATTCGATAATATTTTTGAATCGTCAACTTAAGAGCTCCCAAAGGACGAAGGCTAGAATTAAACGGTCCAGCCGCCCGGTCAAAATCCAATATATTTTGAACCGTCCCTTTACCAAAGGTTTGAGAAGTGCCCAAAACTAATGCCCTGCCATAATCTTGAAGGGCCGCAGCGACAATTTCACTAGCTGATGCAGTCCCTTCATTCACCATGACAACAAGTGGTCCATCCCAAACAGAACCTTTATCACGATCATTGTAGGATTTAACACGTTGACCCGATGTTTTAACCTGGACCATAGGGCCTTCATCAACAAAAAGTCCAGCAATTTTAATGGCGGCGATCAAAGACCCACCACCATTCCCACGAAGGTCAAAAATTAAACTTTTAATACCCGATTCTTTCAGTTTAATTATTTCGTTTTTAACATCCTCAGCACAATCTCTGTTACTGTCCTTATAAAAGTCAACGTAAAATTTTGGCAACCGAATATATCCTGTTGTTTTTTTATCTCCTATAACCGCTGAGCGAGCGAATGTAGATTCAATTTCTACAATATCTCGAATAATTGAAATCACCTTTTCTGAACCATCCTTTTTCCTTACTGTCAACCTTACCTCTGTTCCTTTTTTGCCCCTGACCTTAGAAACTACTTTTGTTGTTGTCATACCTACAATATCCTCAGGTTCAGAATTCCCTTGTGCAACTTTCAATAATTTATCTCCTACTTCAAGATCACCTTGACGCCAACAGGCACTTCCTGTAACGATACTGACAACTTCTACGTATTCCCCTTCCTGTCGCAATGACGCACCTATACCTTCTAACTGACCGGATAATTCAATTTCAAATTCTTCTTTCTGCCGAGGAGCAAAATAGCGTGTATGGGGGTCAAATAAAGCAGTAAAGGAATTTACATAGAGGCCAAACAAATCATTTCTGTCATTTTCTGACATATTCTTGAACCACTCATCATGAATTTCAAGTTCTTTTTCTCTTGCTTTCTTCTCCTCTTGAGCAAACCCTTCATGATCAATACCAAAACTAATTTTTGACGCACTGTCTGTTGATTCAAAACGGTCATAAAGCCTACTTAAAACTCTAAATTTTAAATATTTTCTCCAAAATGTTTCCATTTCATTCTCTCCATCAGGATAGAACCTCAATTCACTGTCTGTCTGAAATAATTCATCAGGATAAAAATCAAATGGTGTTGATAATATTTTCTTGTATCGAGCTTTCGCTTCGTCAAATCTAGTATTTGAAATTTCAATGGATTTATTTAAAAAGTCTGTTGACCCTGATTTTAATTCATCATCCAACTGATAGCGATAGGCTTTGAGTTCTTCAATGTCTCCTTTATGAAGAAACCTCTTCTGAGAATCGAGAGATTTGATGTAAAAATCAAAAACTTTAGAGGAAAGACTATCGTCAACAACCTTAGGTTGATAATGTATTGATGTTAATGCATCATGGATCAATTGTAAAACCAACTTTTCCTTATCCTTCTCAGTAGAGTTCCAACTAAATCCTAATGAACCTAAAACTATTGCAATTAGTACGGGCAGAGTATATTTTAAATTTTTTGTCATAAACATAATTCGAATAACGGAAAACATAGCGTCGAAAGTACATAAATCCTGACTCTAATAAGAAAGGTAAGTGTGATTTTTAAAAAGAAATCCATTTTAACCTTTTTCCATTTGGCTTCAATAGACCAAGTCTTTTTGAAATACACAAAATTTTTAAACTGATATCTATATTTTCTTACGTGAATAAGAATAGTATACAAATTAAATGTGGCACGAAGATTGCCTATTTCAGGCAAATAAGAAACATTTATATGAAGCTGATAAAACCGATTTTTATTATTGTCACAATCGTTTCAAGCTTTTCACTATTGAGTCAGGATATTCAAATTAGTGGTACGGTAGAGGAAGAATCCTCGGGTGAGGCAATACCGAATATTTCGATAGTTTGGGAGGGTTCCTCAGGTAAAAAATTTTCAAGTACAAACTCTTACGGGTTTTACAGCATATCTGTTCCTGAAGGGCCAGGTCGGTTAGTTTTTAGTTCTTTTGGATTCAAAACCCAAACAAAGCAGTTTAGAAATCTAAAAAAAAATATTGTTTTAAACGTTTCACTAAATGAACTTTCAACAGAATTAAATGAGGTTAGCGTTACTTCTGAAAAGCTTAATGATAATATTACAACAACAGAAATGTCTGTAAGCAAACTAAGTGCTAAAGAAATAAAGAAAGTTCCTCAACTTTTGGGAGAAACAGATGTCATTCGAACGTTGACTCTTCTTCCAGGTGTTTCTACTGTTGGCGAAGGAGCAAGTGGATTTAATGTTCGTGGAGGCAATGCGGATCAAAACTTGATTATCCTGGATGAAGCTCCTGTTTACAACTCCTCCCATTTATTTGGATTTTTTAGCATCTTCAATGCAGACGCAGTTAAAGACGTCAAACTTTTTAAAGGGGGAATGCCTGCGAATTATGGTGGAAGACTTTCAAGCGTCCTTGACATAAGACAAAAAGAAGGAAATAGTAAGAAGTTTTCAGCGAATGGTGGCATTGGCCTACTCTCCTCACGTTTAACATTAGAAGGGCCGATTGTAAAAGACAAAGTGAACTTCATGCTAGCTGGTCGTCGTTCGTATTTCGACTTATTTTTCCCTCTCTTCGATGTGCCAGAGCTCAACGAGTCAGTTGCTTATTTCTACGATTTCAATGCAAAACTAAACGCTAAGATTTCAAAAAAAGATAAAATTTACTTGAGTGCATACTTTGGAAGAGATCAATTCAGCGCAGCTGAATTATTTAAGTTTGGTTGGGGAAATTGGACTAGTACCTTAAGATGGAATCGTGTAATCTCACCAAAGTGGTTCTTCAATGCATCTGCCGTTTATTCGGATTATAAATATCAACTTGGTGCTGATGGTACCACTCCATTCGAATGGGACTCCCGAATCAGGAATTTAGTTCAAAATGCGAAATGGACTTATTATTGGAATAATGCTCACACAATTGAATTTGGAATTCAAAATACTTATTATGAGTTTGAGCCCGCAAAAATTTCAGGGCCAATAGATGTTGAGCTCCAAAATGAATATGGTACCGAACCAGCTTTATATTTTTCTGATGATTGGCGTGTGACCGACGATTTAACCATAACCTACGGAATGAGATATTCAAGTTTCTATAATATTGGGTCCAGAGATATTCAAACATATCAAGATGGAGGTGTTTATAATGAAAGCACTATAAAAGACACTATAACTTTTGAGCCGGGACAGATAATTCGGTCCTTTAATAATTTAGATGGGTTGGAACCTCGCCTCGCTTTAAACTATCAAATCTCATCTAATTCCTCATTAAAACTCAGTTATAATCGAAATAGACAGTATATACATTTAATTTCCAATAATACCACTGCAACGCCAGTGAATGTGTGGCGACCTGTTGGGCAACATATTGAGCCTGCAACTGTAAATCAAATTGCTTTAGGCATTGCATATAATCTCAAAGAAACAGGTATACGTTTCTCTACTGAAGGCTTCTTAAAAACCTTCAATAATCTTATTGATTATAAAGACGGTGCAAACTTAATTTTTGAGGAATACATCGAAACGCAGTTGCTTTCAGGAGAGGGACGAGCATACGGGATAGAAGTCTTGTTGGAGAAAAAAACCGGAGGGCTTACAGGCTGGGTGGGATACACACTCGCCCGCACAGAGAGAAAAGTGACTGGTCCGAGTCGAGAACTGAGAGTGAACAATGGAGAATGGTATCCAGCCAATTATGATAAGCTCCATGACCTAAGCATTGTGGCTACATATGCCCTTTCCAAAGCTTGGGACTTTGGTGGAAATTTTGTCTATCAATCTGGACGGCCCCTAACCTACCCTGACTCAAGAGGAGAGTTTGAGGGAATTTATTATCCTGTTTACACGAACAGAAATGGCGGAAGAACACCTTCCACAAATCGACTAGACCTATCATTTACTTTTACTCCAGGAGTGAAAAAAAAGAATAAGAAATGGCAAAGCTCACTTTCATTTGGAGCATATAATGTTTATGCTCGAAAGAATCCTTACAGTATATTTTTTCGGGGAGAAGTACCTGATTTTACGGATATTAAGGCCTACCAATTATCAGTTATTGGTACAGCTGTCCCTTATCTTAACTACAATTTTTCATTCTGATGAATAACTATAAATTCTTATCAATTTTTGTCTGTTTAAATCTTTTTTCATCTTGTCAAGATGAAATAGATATTACCCTTCCTGATGGCCAAGAGCGACTTATTATAAATGGTAACGTATTAGATAACGAAGTTGCTTCTGCAGATCTTAGCTGGAGTATAAATTACTTATCTGAAGAAAGTAACCCATCTGTATTAAATGCTTCAATTTTGGTTTTAGAAGATGATATAGTTTGGGATAGTTTATCACACGTTGAAGATGGGCATTATTTAGGGAATAAGATTGGAGAGATAGGCAGGAACTACTCAATAGAGGTAAGTATTCCGGAATCTTCAGATCACCCTTCAGGAGTTTGGAAGTCTCAAAATGAAAAACTAAATAGAAATAATCCTATTGACTCTATTTATTCAATTTTTCTTCCACAAGCGACTTTTCAACGCGAAGGATACTATGTTTACGTTCACTGGTCTGAACCATTGGGTATTGGTGATTGCTATCGTTTTAGGCAATGGAAAAACGACACTTTAGAAAATGCTCCCTTTAATCTACAAGTAACGGAAGATCAGTTTTTTGACGGAAGATCTTTTAATGATATTGACCTTGACGCCTTAAACGTAGCTGGACCTGAGAGGTCACGAGATTCGACTCTAGAAGATCAAATTGGAATAAAGTATTCTTATGAAATAAGCAGTATTTCATTAAGTCACCATGACTATATCAACTTAATTCAAGAACAGACTTTACAAGTTGGTGGTCTTTTTGACCCCCCAGCAGCGCCCATCGTAGGCAATATCTATCGAGGTGATGATCCTGAAAATTACGCCCTCGGATACTTTTACGCGAGTGCCCCGAGAAAAGTGCATATAGTTATCACCCCGTAAGAGTAACACTCCATTTTCGATCTGTTACGTTAACTTCGTATCATGGAATTTTTAAAAATTAACCCTGGACACTGGGCCAGAGATTTTTTTCAAACTATCGGGTTACCTGAGAATTTAGTGTCAGGTTTTACGATAGTTGTAGACTTTACTATTCTCGTTATTGCGAGTATCATCGCTGATTTTATAGCAAGGAAGTTACTCATGGGCCTCATAAAAAAATGGGTAATTAAATCAAAGGTAAACTGGGATAATTACTTTTTAGAGGCAAAAGTTTTCCAATCCTTTGTTCATTTATTCCCTACGATAGCCATATACACTTTCATACCCATTGTTTTTAGTGATATCCCAAAATGGATAAATCCAATTCAAACTGGACTAAGTGTATTCTTGGTGTATCAAATTTCTATTTTAGTCAATAGAACAGCAAAAGCAGCCAGCCACATCCTTGAAAATACAGAAAGCTTTAAAGATAAACCCATTCGAACATTGCTTTCTGTTGTTCAGTTTTTAACTTGGTTTATAGCAATTCTAGCCGTAATATCCATTTGGACAGGAACTCCATTATTTACATTACTGGGCGCTATGGCTGGGGCCACAGCTATAATTATCTTAATATTTCAAGATGCAATAAATGGTCTTTTAGCGAATTTTCAAATAACTCTTTTTGATCTTTTAAAAAAAGGGGATTGGATAACCTTTGAAAAATTTGGTGTTGATGGAGATGTTTTGAGTGTAGATCTCACAACAGTAAAAATTAAAAATTTTGATAATACCATCTCTTCAGTCCCTGCAAAAGCATTTGTCACAGACAGTTTTATTAATTGGAGAGGAATACAAATTGCAAAAGTCAGAAGGATAAAGAGAAATCTAATTTTCGATATGGACTCAATACAATTTTGTGATACTTCTCTTTTGAACCAACTAAAAGAGATTCAAGAAGTTCGGGAACACATCATTTCTAAAGAAGAAGAAATAAAAAAGCATAATGCATCTACAGGTGCAAATAAATCTAATCTTGTCAATGGAAGAAATTTAACCAATCTAGGCATATTCAGGGCTTACGCTACTCAATACTTGAAAAACCATGAATCTCTGTCCTCGAAACACAGCTTAATGGTAAGACAGCTTCAACCGACTAGCTCTGGAATTCCACTAGAGATATATTGTTTCGCAAAAGAAATAAATTGGGTTCCCTATGAAGGTATTGTCTCAGATATTTTTGATCACCTAATTGCTTCTGCAACAGCATTTGGGCTAAATATATATCAAGCTCCAACATCAAGAACAGGTTACCCATTTACACCAAAGAATTGAAGCCTCTTGTGATTTTAGGAATAGATCCCGGCACAATAATTATGGGGTATGGAGTGATTACACTAGAAAATAAAAAAATGAACTGCATCGATCTTGATGCTATAAAATTTAATTCAAAAAGAAGTCCTTTTGAGAGACTTCAAGACATTCATGACCAAATGAGCCTTTTATTCAAAAAATTCGATCCGGATTTTTTAGCTATGGAAGCTCCATTTTATGGGAAAAATGTTCAGTCTATGCTCAAGCTGGGAAGAGCTCAAGGGGTAATAATGTCTGCTGCCCTAGATCGCGGAATTCCGGTAGATGAATATTCACCACGAAAAGTCAAAATGTCAATTACCGGCAACGGCGCCTCCTCAAAAGAGCGGGTAGCTAGAATGCTTGAAAGTATATTTAGACTCGGGAAAATTAAAAAACCAATGGATGCTTCTGACGGCCTAGCAGTTGCTGCTTGCCATGCCTTCCAATTAATGAGCCCTGTGGAGATTGACACACCCAATAAGTTAAAAAACCGACCTAAAGGAAAAGGGAAAGGATCCTGGAACTCATTTTTAAAAAACAATCCAGATCGAGTGAAGCCTTAAATATTTTTCGGAAAATTAAGGTTTATTTAAAGATTTGAAATCATTTAAAAGAACTAGTTTGATATTAGTCTCGCATATTTTTTCGCTATTCGATCTGCTATACTTTGCATCTCAGAATCATCTAACTGCAATTTTGGCAAAGCAAAATTTAAATCACCCTCGGTCCTCAATGGGACAAGGTGAATATGGGCATGAGTGACCTCAAATCCCAATACGGCTACTCCGACTCGATTGCATGATATTTCTCCTTCAATAGCTTTAGCCACATTCTGGGTAAATGACCACAAAGAGTTAAACTCCTTTTCGGGCAAATCAAACAGGCGGTCTATTTCTCTTTTAGGAACAACTAAAGTGTGACCTTTGGATAAAGGGCGGATATCTAGAAATGCGTGAGCATTTTTTGTCTCAGCAATCTTATAGCATGGGATTTCCCCGTTAATAATTTTTGTGAAAACTGAACTCATTTATTTGGATCTATTGTTATCGAGAAATTTCTAAAATTTCTAATTTCATTATTCCGTTAGGAACATTAATTTCAGCGATATCTCC
>NYSL01000011.1 GCA_002682945.1 Cryomorphaceae bacterium
GACAAACAAGCGCAAGAGCAATTTGAGATTCTTGTTCAAGAGCTAGAACGCGCAGATTTTGCAAATTATGAACTCTCTAATTTTGGGAAAGAAGGATTTTATTCTCAAAATAACATGGCCTACTGGCAAGGTAAGAACTATTTAGGAGTGGGTCCCTCTGCACACTCATTCGATGGAAAAAAAAGAAGCTGGAATATAAATAACAATATAAAATACATTCATGCTATTCAAGAAAATAAGCTCCCTATTGAAAGAGAAGTTTTAACCATTACTGATCGGTATAACGAATATTTAATGACAGGGCTAAGAACCATGTGGGGTGTTTCAATTTCTAAAATTGATTTAGAATTTGGGAAAGCTTTTGCGACCTACCTATTAAAACAAGCTGAAAAACCATTGGAGGAAGGACTTTTAAAAATCCATAATAAAGACACCTTGCTAATAACAGAAAAAGGAAAGTTTTTAAGTGATGGAATTGCTAGCAACTTGTTTATGGTCGAATAAAATGATTACATTTAAGCGATGATAGTAGAGATAAAAATTGATAACGATCTAAAAAAAATTGATTTATCCAAACCGATAGATATTTCAATACCGTTGAGTGGTTCTAAAGAAAATCCAATTGCTTGGTATCTAGATAAACCCTCAATAAGTCCAGTTAAAGAAGGAGGTTGGATAGGTAAAGTTTCGGAGGGAGCTGCCGTGAATTTTAATAACATTCAATTTAATCCGCATGCTCATGGAACCCATACAGAATGTATTGGGCATATAACCTCGCAGTTTTATTCCATCAATAAAACACTAAAAACTTTTTTCTTTTCAACAAAACTAATTACGGTTAAACCAGAAAAAAGAGGGGAAGATCAGGTAATTACGAAAGAGTTACTAAGTAATTTATTAAAAAATGACTATCCAGAGGCTTTGGTCATAAGGACTAGCCCAAATAATGATCTCAAAAAAACTAAAAAATATTCGAATACCAACTGGCCCTATCTCTTAGAAGAAGCAGCAGCTTATATTAGAGAAAGAGGAATCAAACATTTATTAATAGATCAGCCATCAGTAGATAGAGAGCATGATGAAGGAAAATTATTAGCTCACAAGGCTTTTTGGAATTATTCAATTCAAGAACGATTAGACGCTACCATTACCGAATTAATTTATGCTCCCGATTCAATACCAGATGGATACTATTTATTGAACTTGCAAATTGCTCCTTTTGAAAATGATGCCAGTCCAAGTAAGCCAATTTTATACCGTTTTTTATGAAAATGGATACAGTTTAAATATAAAAGAGAAAAAAAGTGATTGATTCTGATATTAAAAGAATCAAAAAAAAGAATAAGAGATGAAATTTAAATGGGAAGGCGTAATGCCAGCAGTTACTACTAAATTTACCAAGGAAGATACTTTAGATTTAGAGTTATTTTTAAAAAATATAAACAGCCAATTAGACGCAGGAGTTCACGGTATTGTTCTGGGAGGCACCTTGGGGGAAGCGAGTACTTTAGACGACTCCGAAAAAAGAATATTAACAAGAGAAACGGTGAAATTTGTTGCAGGAAAAGTTCCGGTTATGATGAACATTGCAGAGCAAACGACAAAAGGTGCAATTACGGCAGCCAATAAGGCCGAAGAAGACGGAGCAAGTGGTTTAATGATGCTTCCTCCCATGCGATATAGCGCTGGAAATAGAGAGGTGGTAGAATATTTTAAGGCGGTGGCCTTGAATAGTGCCCTTCCCATCATGGTTTATAACAATCCTATAGATTACAAGACCGAGGTGAGTTTAAATATGTTTGAGGAATTATTAAAATGTGATACCATTCAGGCGGTAAAAGAATCCACAAGAGATATCTCTAATGTAACCAGGATTAAAAATAGGTTTGGAGACCGGTTAAAAATAATGACCGGAGTGGACACTTTAGCCTTGGAAAGTTTATTGATGGGAGCCGATGGCTGGATTGCAGGACTGGTTTGTGCCTTTCCGAGAGAAACTGTTGCTATTTATGAGCTTCAAAAAGCTGGAAAAACCCAAGAAGCTTTAGCGATTTATAGGTGGTTTTTACCCTTGTTAGAATTAGATATTAATTCCAAATTAGTACAAAATATTAAATTAGCAGAAGTAGCTACTGGTATAGGATCTGAACAGGTTAGAGCCCCTCGTTTGCCTTTGGTTGGTTCTGAAAGAGCACAGGTGTTGAAAGTGATTGAAGAGGGTTTAAAAAACAGACCTCAATTACCGGTTTATAAAAACCTAACAAATAACTAAAAATAATAAAATGATTACAGGTGAAAATCATATTGGAAATCAGCGATCAGCAACAGGTGCTAAAAACTATAAAACGTTTAATCCTAAATTAAATATTGAAAACAATCAAGTTTTCACAGAAGCAACTTCTGAAGAAATTAATCAAGCAGCACAATTAGCTTCCGAGGCATTTAAGACCTTTAGTAAAAAATCGGGTCTTGAAAAAGCAACTTTTTTAAGAGCCATTGCAGATGAAATTTTAGCCATGGGAGACGATTTAATTACCATGTATCAATCTGAAACGGGTCTTCCAGAAGGAAGAGCTAAAGGAGAAAGAGGGAGAACAATGGGGCAATTAACAAGTTTTGCTGCTATGCTAGAAGAGGGTTCTTGGGTAGAAGCGACCATCGATACTGCCGATTTAGATAGAAAACCCATTCCAAAACAAGATATTCGTAAAATGATGGTTCCTTTAGGGCCTGTAGTTGTATTTGGAGCCAGTAATTTTCCATTTGCTTATTCAACAGCTGGAGGTGATACGGCATCTGCTTTAGCGGCAGGTTGTCCTGTAATTTGTAAATCGCACCCAATGCATGCTGGAACCGGAGAAATGGTTGCTGAAGCAATTATCAGGGCTGCTCAAAAAACAAATATGCCAAACGGCGTGTTTTCTAATTTAAACAGTTCAGGTATTGAAGTAGGGATCGAATTGGTGACGCATCCAGATATTAAAGCAGTCGGTTTTACAGGAAGTATTCAAGGAGGAAGAGCGTTGTATGATATTGCTGGACAAAGAGAGGAGCCTATACCAGTGTTTGCTGAAATGGGGAGTATTAATCCAGTGGTATTATTGCCGCAAGCTCTTCAAAATAATGGGAATGCTTTGGCGAAAACCTATGCAGGTTCTATTACTTTAGGGACCGGTCAGTTTTGTACCAATCCTGGATTAATTCTTGGAATTAAAGGAGCTAATTTATCTAATTTTATACAGGTACTTTCTACAGAAATAGTAAAATTAGAACCTTCTTGTATGTTGCACCCAACAATTATTGGCAACTATGAAAGAAACAAGCAAACTGCTTTACAACAAGATGGTTTGACAGTAAAGGCTGATTTTAATGATAGTGTAGCAGTAAATCACGCAAGGCAAACCATAGTAACAGTAGAAGGCGAAACTTTTTTAGAAAATACCACCTTACATCAAGAAGTCTTTGGCCCCTTTTCAATGGTGGTCGAATGTAAAAATTCTGAAGAATTAGAAAGTATTATTAATCATTTAGAGGGTCAATTAACGGGAACGGTATTAGGAGAAAAAGAGGAGCTCGAAAAATACAGTTTGGTTATAGATGCCTTACAAAATAGAGTGGGTAGAATTATCTTTAATGGGGTTCCAACAGGTGTTGAGGTTTGTCCAGCGATGTTACATGGTGGTCCATACCCTTCGTCAACAGACAGTCGTTTTACAGCTGTAGGAATACACTCAGTTAAAAGATGGGTCCGTCCTTTTAGTTTCCAAAGTTGGCCAAATGAACTGCTACCAGCTGAATTAAAAAATAACAATCCATTAGGAATTACCAGATTTGTGAATGGTTTAAATACGTCCAATAAAATTTAAATGTTTATGAAGTTTTTTCGAAATCTTGCTTTTTTTATAGGATTCGTCTTTATGAGTTTTTCAATAAATTTTGAAAATCCAGACTCGGAATTATTAAATAAAGTGATTACTGAAATTGAAGAACGAAATACCTATGATTGGAAAAAGTATCCCTTAGGATTATTCTCAAAAGAGCAATTTAAAAAGGAAGCAAATTATGCTAAAAAACAATTAAAACAATTAAACAAAATCAATCCTAAAAACTTATCAGAAACAGAATCCATTTCCTTAGAATTATTAAAATTTAAATTACAAGATACCATTGATTATTATGATTTTGAACGATTTTTAAATCCATTACTTTCAGATTCCGGGTTTCATACGAGCTTTCCCTTTATCGTTCGACCTTTTCAAAATTATAATCAAGTTAAAAGATATTTAGATCAACTAAATGCAATTCCAGATCGGGTAAACCAATTTCTTCCTTTATTGCGTGAAGGATTAGAAAAAGGAGTCTCTCAACCACGAGTTATTTTTAAGGGCTACGAATCAAGTTATAATGATCATATCGTTAGTGATTTTAAAGAAAGTTATTTTTATACTCCTTTTAATGACTTACCGAGAGCTCTAAGCTTATCTCAAAAAGATTCCATTTTAACAGCTGCCGAAGTAGCGATAACGAAACATGTAATTCCGCAATTTAAGGTAGTTAAAACTTTTTTTGAGGAGGAGTATTATCCTAAAACAAGAAGCGCTATTGGAATTTCAGAAATACCAAATGGAAAAGAATATTATCAAAACAGAATTAATTATTATACAACGAGTACTCAGTACTCTGCAGATGCAATTCATCAAATTGGTTTAGATGAAGTTGCTAGAATAAAAAACGAGATGGAAAAAATTATTTTGGAATTAGAATTTCAAGGTAGTTTTTCAGAATTCCTTGACTTTTTAAGAACCGATCCTCAGTTTTACGCAACCAGTCCTGAGCAATTGTTAATGATTGCTAGAGATATGGCAAAAAGAGCCGACGAACAATTACCAAGATTTTTTAAGACCTTACCAAGAAAACCGTATGGAGTAGCGGCCGTACCAGCTGCGATTGCTCCTAAGTATACCACGGGACGCTATGTAGGTACCAGTAAAAATAGTGCCGACCCAGGGTATTATTGGGTAAACACCTATGATTTACCAAGTAGACCTTTATATGTTTTACCGTCTCTTACGGTTCATGAAGCAGTACCAGGACATCATTTACAAGGTTCCTTAAACCTTGAGTTAGGTGACAGCATACCACAATTTAGAAAGAATACTTATTTGTCTGCATACGGAGAAGGTTGGGGATTGTATTGTGAGTTTTTAGCTGAAGAAATGGGAATGTACACCACTGCTTACGAACAATTCGGAAAACTAACGTATGAAATGTGGAGAGCTTGTAGACTGGTAGTGGACACAGGAATCCATGCTAAAGGCTGGACCCGTGATCAAGTGATTGAATACATGTCAAAAAACACGGCGCTTTCTATTCATGAAATTAATACCGAAACCGATCGCTACATTTCTTGGCCCGGTCAAGCCTTATCTTATAAAATTGGAGAGCTTAAAATAAGAGAGCTTAGAACAAAAGCAGAAAAAGAATTAGGAGCAAATTTTGACATTAGAGAATTCCACGAAGTTGTTCTAGAACAAGGAACAGTTACCCTGTCAATACTCGAAAAAAGAATCAATAATTACATCACAAAAAATAAGAATGAGTAGAACCATTTTTAAATGTATTGATGCGCATACTTGCGGAAACCCAGTAAGAGTAGTTACTTCCGGGCGCCCAGATCTTTTAGGGAATTCCATGAGTGAAAAAAGACAACACTTTATTAAAGAATTCGACTGGATCCGAAAAGGGTTAATGTTTGAACCAAGAGGCCATGATATGATGAGCGGTAGTTTCTTTTTTAAACCTCAACATCCCGAAAACGATTTTGGAATATTATTTATAGAAACTTCGGGTTGTTTGCCCATGTGTGGGCATGGAACTATTGGAGCGATTACTATTGCGGTTGAAGAAGGTTTAGTGATACCCAAAAAACCAGGAATCATCAAAATGGAGACTCCTGCAGGTTTAGTAGAAATAGAATATAAAGAGACTAACAATAAGGTAGAATGGGTTAAACTAAAAAATGTAAAATCGTATTTAGCTGCTGAAAATTTAACGATTGATTGTCCAGAATTAGGGGACATTAGTTTTGATGTTTCTTATGGAGGAAACTATTATGCTATAATAGATCCACAGACCAACTTTAGCGGAGTACAAGATTTTACGGCGGGTAAATTAATTCAATATTCTCAACTTGTAAGAAAACGAATCAATGACAAATACCCAAATAGGTTTATCCATCCAGAAAATGATACCATTAGAGATGTTAGTCATCTATTATGGACCGGCGATCCAATAGATCCAAAATCTTCTGGAAGAAATGCGGTGTTTTATGGAGATAAAGCCATTGATAGAAGCCCATGTGGTACGGGAACATCGGCAAGGATGGCACAATTATATGCAAAAGGAAAATTAAGACTGGGGGATGAATTTGTTCATGAAAGTTTTATAGGTTCCACTTTTGTAGGAAGAATTGAAGAAGAAACAATATTGGATGGGAAAAAAGCAATTATTCCTAGTATTCAAGGATGGGCAAAAGTATATGGATACAATACCATTATTATTGATGATCAAGATGATCCATACGCACACGGTTTCCAGGTAATTTAAATATAATGAGTAAAGAGGTTGTAATTATTGGGGGAGGTATCATTGGTTTATGTTCTGCATATTACCTCCAGAAAGAAGGATGTGCTGTTACCATCATCGATCAATCGGATATGACTAAAGGAGCCTCCTTTGTCAATGCAGGGTATATTACCCCTAGCCATATTATTCCGTTAGCAGCACCTGGTATGATCACTAAAGGGCTCAAATGGATGTTTGATACTGCTAGTCCTTTTTATGTGAAACCTCGTTTGGATAAAGACTTCTTACAATGGGCCTGGGCGTTTAAAAAATCGGCAACTGCTTTGAAGGTAGAAAAAGCAATTCCCATTATTAAAGAGATCAATATTTTAGGGAGAGCGCTTTATGAAGAAATAAAGCAATCAGGAGATTTTAATTTTCATTACGAGCGAAAAGGACTCTTGATGTTATATAAGACTGATAAAGCAGGTGAAGAAGAATGGGAGGTAGGGCAGAGAGCAATTAAAGAAGGCTTGAATGTTAATCATATAACTGCTGAAGAGGTCAAAAAAATGGAACCTAATGCAGCTATAGATTGTAAGGGAGCCGTTTATTTTGATTCCGATGCCCACATGACTCCTAAAGAATTTATGACAGAAATGGTATCTTATTTAAAGGAAAAGGGAGTTACCTTCTATACCCACGAAAAAGTTCAAGATTTAGCCATTTCTAAAGATGCCATAAAAGAAGTGATGACTACTAAAAGAAAACTAAAAGCAGACGAAGTGCTAATTGCTGCTGGCTCTTGGAGTCCTTTGCTAACTCGTAAATTAGGTGTTAAAATTCCAATACAGGCAGGAAAAGGGTACCGAATAAATACAGAAAGAGAAACTGGAA
>NYSL01000039.1 GCA_002682945.1 Cryomorphaceae bacterium
ATATCTGGTCTCCTGTCGGGATCGTGACCATAAAGAGTTACCGAATCAAATGCAGTCGAGAGTCTTTTAGCGGGAGTCCCCATAGACAAATAATGGAATCTCTTATTCGTTCGTTCGGGACCACCTTCGCCAGCAAACATTCGTGTTGGATCTTCATTATTTCGCTTAAAAGAATAAATTCCTGAAGTGTAGGGGAAGGATCCGGGTACGTTTTCCTGTAAAAGCCACTTCAAAATATCTCCCCAAGATCTGTAGTTTGGAGTAACAACTTTTGGTATTTTTTGATTTGATAGACTAATGGTGTGAGTATCAACATGAATTTCTTTTCCTCGAACCTCATATGTGTATTTATCAGAAGTATAACGATTTTTAAGATCCTCCCATCCTTGAATCGCCTTCCAGTTCTTGGAATCCAAGTTCATTTTGAGTTCTTTTTGTGCTTTTTTAAGCTCTTCTAAAGATTTATTATTATCAGCTTCTTTTATTTTTTTTAGTTCCGCGATAGAGCGATTAAAAGAATATAAAATATCTGCGATATTCGATTGATTTTCAACCCAAAGATTGTAATCTCTTACACTTTCAGAAATCTCACTTAAGTATCTACTTCTATTCCCCGGAATGATATAATTTTTTTCACTTTGCCCCCCTTCTCTCGAGGAACTCGTAGAGAATTTCGTAGAAGGAGATTTCTTTGACATAAGAGTAAAAATCGCTTTGTAAAGAGTATTTGTTCCTGGATCATTGAATTGAGAAGCCATGGTTCCAAAAACTGGCATAGAATCAAGATCCTCTTCCCATCGGTTTTGATTTCTTTGAACTTGCTTTTTAACATCCCTTAATGCATCTAAGGCGCCTCGCTTATCTAATTTGTTGAGAGAAATAAAATCAGCAAAATCAAGCATATCAATCTTTTCTAATTGGGTTGATGCGCCATACTCAGGAGTCATAACGTAAAGAGAAACATCTGAGTATTCCAGAATTTCCGTATCAGATTGACCGATACCACTTGTTTCAAGAATAATGAGATTAAAACTCGATGATTTCAAAATTTTTAAAGCATCGGAAATATTTTTACTCAAAGCAAGATTACTTTGACGGGTAGCAAGTGACCTCATATATACCCTAGGATCATTAATTGAATTCATTCTAATCCGATCTCCCAATAATGCACCACCACTTTTTCTTTTAGTAGGGTCTACAGACACAATAGCGATTTTATGATCAGGATTATCCTCTAAAAATCTTCTTACCAACTCATCTACCAATGAACTTTTTCCAGCTCCACCGGTACCAGTAATGCCCAGAATGGGAGTTTTACTTTTTTCGTATTTCTCCTGAAAAATTGAAGCAAATTCTGAAAAAACTTTCGGAAAATTTTCTGCACATGATATGAGTCTTGCAATGGATTTTGGAACTCTGTTGAGTCCTGGCTCAATATGATTTTTTATATTTTCTCCTATTGGATAGTCACACTTCTTAAGCAAATCATTTATCATTCCTTGCAGACCCAGCATTCTACCGTCATCAGGGTGATAAATCCTTGCGATTCCATATTCTTGTAGTTCCTTTATTTCCTCAGGAAGAATGGTGCCACCACCACCGCCAAATATTTTAATTTTTTTACCTCCCAATTCTTGAAGTAAGTCATACATATACTTAAAATACTCTATGTGACCTCCTTGATAGGACGTCATTGCGATAGCATTCACATCTTCTTGAATAGCAGTCTTGACTACATCCTCGACACTTCGATCATGGCCTAAATGAATAACCTCCGCACCAGTTGATTGCAGAATCCTTCGCATGATATTAATGCTAACATCATGACCGTCAAATAATGATGCAGCAGTAACGATTCGAATTTTATTTTTAGGTACGTAAGGTTTGGTATCTGCCATTGATCAATTCTTAAAAAACAAAGATACGTGGATAGCCCTACCGTTGGATTAGGGTTTCATTGGTACTGATTAATGTACTTTTTGAATTATTTAGCTCACTTTAAAAAAAATCCGAAGGTAAAGTAACAAACTATTCATGATTTATACCTTCTGGAAAACCAATAAGAAAAAGTCTACTTTTTGCCCGAGTAAAAGAAGTATACAACCATCTCAAATACTCCTTTTGAGCAGGATTTTCGATATAAGGTCTTTCAACGAAAACATCATCCCATTGACCACCTTGAGCCTTGTGAGCTGTTAATGCATACCCGAATTTCAATTGTAAAGCCTGCGCATAAGGATGATTCATGAAAAAATCGGAACGTCTAGAATTAGGGAGGCCAGAATTTTTGAATTCAATCATAATCTCGGAATGCAGAAGATCTGATTGCTCCCGGGACAATCTTGCAGTGTTGCTATCCAGAGTATTCAAAATAATTTTAGCCTCAAAATTGGGTTCATCAAAATCCATCCATTGAAGGGATGCATCAGCAAAGTGCAATCCATATTTATTTTCTTCATTTCTCCAAGAAATTATTTTAAAAATGTCCCCATTTGCAATAAAGTCAGGGCCCGAATCTTTATCCATCCAAAATTCATTATTTTGGACTACCATTACCAAATCCCCAGCATTGATAATATCGTCGTATCCAAGTAATCTAGTTCGTATTTGACGGTTATATAAGACGGCTCTGGAATTCGACCTTGTAATTACAACGGAATTAAATTCTGAATGGCCAAATGAAGCTTCAAAATAATTATTTAAATCGAAAAGATCATTGACGAAACATACTTCATTACTTGGTTTTAAAACCGGATAATAAATATTTTTTGCAAACATTGCTTTCCTAAGGGCATCAGTGCAATCTAGAATTCCTGATTTTTCATCTTGCCGCATTATTTGTTTTAACATTATGCATGAGCAATTTATACCGATTGTCCTCAATTTTTTAATGTCTAAAGCGGGGCTATTAATTTGGCCTATAGGTGGAAGTTGAGCATTATCTCCAACTAAAATGAGTTTGCAATTTTTTCCAGATTTTAAAAAATAAAATAAATCTCCTAACATATTTCCATTCTCTCCATTATCAGAAATCATGGAAGCTTCATCAACTATAAAAATTATATTTTTTCCACGATTTTCTTTCAGGATACGTTTATAGTATCCATCTGGCCCTCTAACGGTTTTGTATATCATTCGATGAAGAGTCAATGCGTGCAATCCCCAGACTCCTTGTAAAACTTTAGCTGCTCGTCCTGTAGGTGCGGCCAAAACTAATTTCCAACCATAATTTTCTACCACTCTTGCCACAGTGCGAGCCAATGTAGTTTTACCTGTACCGGCATATCCCATTAGAATAAAAACATCATTTAAACTCAAATTATTAACATTGGGGCACAAGAGATCTGAAATATCCCTAAGCCCCTTGTTTTGGTCTCTAGTGGGTGTCTCGGGGAACTCTTTTAAAAAAATGTTGTAAAGTGTATCAGAATTCACAGTCATAGATCAAGGTAGCAAGGTAATATTTCATAATTTCGCTACGAAAACTTTTTATCATGACTTCAAAAAATATTTTTTATCTAAGAATCGCATTAGGGATAATTACATTGATTTTATCCTACAGAATTTACAGAATCATAATGCAGCCGATTGAGTTTGCCTCGATTAAAGAAAAACGTTACGAGGAAATAACAAACCGACTCGAGCAATTGAGAGAAGCCCAATTAATATTTAAGTCTGAGTATAATCAATACGCAAACAATTTTGATGATTTGGTTTCCTTTCTTCAAAATGCACAAGTAAGCATAATTGAGAGGAAAGACAGTTCCTTCATGAGATATGACAAGATTTATCAAACTGATATGCTAAAAGACACGATTATTTACAGAATTATCGGTCAAACATCTGCAAGAGATAAATTAATTTCTTCCAACCCAGAGTTATTTAAAGGAAATTTCAGTGTCTCTGATCTGCGTTACATACCTTTTGCAAAGGACTCAACAGAGTTTAGTATAGCCACTGGTCATGTGGATAGGAATGGTGTTCGAGTTCAAGTTTTTGAAATAAAAGCACCGAATACAGATTTTTTTCATGACATCTATGATGATTATGAGTCTCTAATACTAGGATTACGTATAAATGCTTTAGCGATAGGGTCACTTACAGAACCAACCTTAAGTGGAAACTGGAAATAATTTTACTCCTCGAGAGTGGATTTTTTTCCCCGAGGCAGATTCATTCTCAAAAGATCAAGTTGTACTTGTAATTGGTAAGTCTGATGGTGTGGATTTCTTGATTTGTAATGAATCCGACAATAGACCTCTTGGTTCAGTTATCTCGATAGATTTTCAGGATTTTAAAATTTGGTATGATAAGCATCATTCAAAATTCTCTCAGTGTCTTCTTTTTGGCGAAGAAAGATTTGGCGCGTGGTATCCACAGGGTTGGGTGAATAATGACCTGGATTGGCTAAACCCCTTAGATCCCGACGGAAAAAATTGGAATAGTTTGAAAATTAACTATGGCATAGAACTATATTTTAGATTTCCTGCAGAATTACCGGATACAATGGACTTCTATCCAATGATGGCTCAAAATGCTAATCGATGGTTAAAAAATGGCAAGGAAAGTGTAAGAGTTCATAAAAATGGGAATCGAATGGAAATTGCCGTTATAAAAAAAAATAAACTAGATATTCACACAATATTTAATGTTAAAACAAGTAGTGAAGCAGCATATAATTGTCTTTTAGTATACGATCAATCAGGAGTCCATACTGAACATA
The DNA here is from genome assembly GCA_002682945.1 of Cryomorphaceae bacterium. Taxonomy (GTDB): domain Bacteria; phylum Bacteroidota; class Bacteroidia; order Flavobacteriales; family Schleiferiaceae; genus TMED14. The sequence goes on from NYSL01000039.1 coordinate 4,724, forward strand.
CACCTTTGATTTGGGAGGGTCAAATGGATGAAATTGCTTGGGCAAAGCTCAGACCATTCATAAAAAAAATTGATACCTCATATTCTCATCCCTGGTCAGCCTTATCTGTACTAAACAATTAACAGATGAGAATCATTCGAGGACGAAACAAGGGAAAAATACTGATTGCCCCAAAAAACCTTCCGATACGACCTACAACAGATATGGCAAAAGAGGGTATTTTTAATATCCTCGAAAACCACTTCGAGTGGGATTCAACCATAGCATTAGATTTATTTTGCGGATCTGGAAATATCAGCTTCGAATTGGCGAGTCGCAGATGTCACAATATCACATCTGTAGACTCCCACCCTAATTGCATTAGATACGTAAATAAAATTTCAAAGGAGCTTGAGTACAATGAGATTCAAACTGTGCTAGCAGATGCGATGGTCTATTTAAGTCGTCAAAAAATAAAATGGAATTTTATTTTTGCTGACCCCCCATATGATTTTAATAGTTATAAAGAATTAATTTTTAAATCCATAGAGAGACTAGAAAATAATGGGATTTTTATCCTAGAACACGGAGGAAGTAATAACTTTCAAGAGCATGAGAACCTAAAAAGTACAAGGAAATATGGTAGTGTAAGAATTAGTGTTTTTCAGAAATCATCCATTTCATCCAACTCTTGATAGCCATTGAACGATGACTTAATTTTTGTTTTTCCATAAAAGACATCTGAGCAAAGGTCAAACCCTCGAACTCGTGTGGAGAAAAAATAGAGTCATATCCAAAGCCATTAACCCCATATTCTTTGTCTGTTATATAACCTTCGACCCAACCTTGAAATATATTGGAACCGGCGTTATCAGTAAATGCTAATACCGTTCGAAATTTCGCATTTCGATTTGTCTTAAACTTCATTTCTTCCAATAATTTAATTCGATTAGCCGAATCATTTTTTGTAATCCCTGCATAGCGCGCAGAGTGCACACCAGGTTGACCAAAAAGAACATCAACTTCGAGGCCACTGTCGTCTGCAAGAGTCGAGATTCCTGTTTTTTTAAAAACAAAATCTGCTTTTTGCAAAGCATTTTGTTCAATAGTATCCCCCTCTTCAACAAGCTCTTTATGAATTCCAACTTGATCCAATGTATAAACCTTCCATTCCTTTGGTAACATATCTCGGATTTCGGTAAGTTTATTTTTATTTTGAGTTGCTAAAACTAGTTTCATTATAATCTAAAATCAATTATGACTAATATCTCCTTTCAGTCAAAAGAACAATGGGTTCATGGCTTAGAAAAAATGCGGTATACATCGTAAAAGTCCCTCATTTTTTCTGTGAATGTCTCGATAATCACATTATTTTTTGATGAAAAAGAAATAAACCATTTAAATGAATAATTTTCAAATTCAAATATCTTTAAACTCTGTTTTTCTTTTTTATTGAGTTTATGAGACTCTGACTCAGGCAATAAAACAAGACCGAGACCTCTCCTGCCTGCAGAAATAGCTGAGCTCCAATGACCTTCGGGTAAAAGAACTCGTTGAAATTCTGACTGAACACCCGCTTCATAAAGCTTTAAGCTTAATTGTTTATTTGCTGTAAAAATAGACGTTCTGGATTCTTTTAAATCGTGGAAATTTACTTTATCAAGTTCCATTAAATGGTTATTATCAGTCATAAAAAGACAAATATTTTCACTGAATAAAAGCTGATTATTTGAATTCTCAGAAGGTTCTTGATAACTAGAACTAATAATTATATCGCAATCATAATTCAACAAACCTTGGCCTAATTTAGTTGGATTAATATTTATAATTTCAACTGAAATCTCTGGATGAAACTCGTTGAAATAAATCAATGTATCAGCTAACCATTTTGGCTGCTCGAGTGACATCCAACCTAGTTTCAATATTCCACTAATGGGATTTTTTAAATTTTCTACTGCAGAATACAACTCATCTGTTTCATGAAGAATTCGCTTTATTTGAAACAACACATTTTTCCCTACTTCTGTAAGCTCTAGCGGCTTCAAAGATCTATCTATTAAAACCACACCCAATGTCTCTTCCATTTTGTTCATCTGAGAGCTCAATGTGGGTTGAGAAACCGAACATTCTTCTGCAGCACGGGCAAAGTTTCGATACTTTTCTAAAGCCACGAAATATGACATTTGAGTCAGACTTACAGAATAGCCCATCTTTGGTATCTTATGTATGGTGACAATTGAGCTCCAAAGCTCGAATAATATCTGGCTAAACCCTCTTCTTTGCTGCCTTCAAAATCGAGAATCTCCCACCTTCCACATCCAAACAAAATCAATTCATTGATCAAATGTGTCATAGCATTACTCTCTCTTCCCTCATCTGAAACTGCGCTAAAAAGGAGTGTCATTCTATTTCCCGAAAAAGCAATAAATACACCTGCTTGGAAGCGGTTACCTGGACCATAAACAGTCCAAACGGCACCCTTTCCAATGTGTAGAAGGTGGTACATGGTTTGTCGGATTGTATCAATAAAAATTTTTGAGACACTATAACGGAGTGCTTGTCTCTCACTAAATTCCCGAATCAAAGTATCAGGGGTATCGTACTCGAACATGGTTAGTTCATATTTTGAAGATGACTTTAGATTCCTTTTAGCTTGAGTACTAAAACCATTATATACTTTTTCATAATCATTTGAGAGAATTACTTCATAATTCGGAATTAAGCTAAAGCGCTGTAACCTGAAGTTCTTAAAATGCCAATTCTCTTTTTTAACATCCCAATCTTTTGGACGGTGAAAACAAATATCCACTTTTTTAAAAAACCCAGGAAATTGATCTAAAGCTTTAAATATTTCCCCAGATTTATTTGCAGATTTTCCTATCGGTCCCCACTGCTGAATTCCAAAAGGTAAATAACCGGACTTAAAACCCATTACTCTTTTATAAGCCATAGGTAAGGCAATATCCTCACCAATGATTGCCCCCCATTCGATTCCCAGCGAATCACCATAAGCCTCAGTATCGTAGGGAAATTTTTTCTCCGAATCTGTATATAAAGATCTCCAAAATTCGCTATCCCACTTTCCCTCAACCCACTTCATGGTTTCCAGACTTTTAAAAATTGTTTTAATCCTATCACCCAATTTTCATATTGTTCGTTTTCTTTCTCTATAGACATATTAGGGCCAAAAAACCTCCAATGAGATGCTATTTGAATACCAGAGCCATATC
>NYSL01000040.1 GCA_002682945.1 Cryomorphaceae bacterium
TAAGAAGCCAGCAGCTAAGAAGCCAGCAGCTAAGAAGCCAGCAGCTAAGAAGCCAGCAGCTAAGAAGCCAGCTGCTAAGAAGCTAGTGGCTAAGAATCCAGCGGTTAAAAAAACAGCGGCCAAGAAGCCAGCGGATAAAAAACCATCTTCAAATAAATTATCTGAAAACATTTCTACAGAAGAATCTTTGAGCGTTAATGAAGCTGAAACTCAATCGACTTCTTCAGACCTTGAAAAGAAATTAATAGTGACAGAGGAACAAACTGTCACTGTCGAGGGTAGCAGTATTTCCAATGAAAAAATAGAAGAGGAATTAGTTTTTGAATCAGAGAATAATCAAGCCCCTTTTGATTGGAATCAATATGAGTCAAAAACAGTTGAAAGATCAAAAGAACAGATTGCATTGGAAAAAATGTACGAGGATACGTTAATGACATCTGTAGAACACCAATTGGTTTCTGGAACGGTTGTTAACATTTCAGAACGTGACGTGATCATTGATATAAACTCAAAATCAGAAGGTGTTGTCTCATTAAATGAGTTTCGTTACAATACAGATTTGAAAGTTGGTGATTTAGTAGAGGTTTTGGTGGATAAGCAAGAAGATAAATTGGGTCAGCTCGTATTATCACATCGCAAAGCAAGGTCGATAAAAGCTTGGGATAGAGTAAATGAAGCATTTAGTACTGAGGAAATTGTTCAAGGTTTCGTTAAGTGCAGAACCAAAGGAGGCATGATTGTCGATGTTTTCGGATTAGAGGCTTTCCTTCCAGGTTCACAAATAGATGTAAAACCAATTCGAGATTATGATGTCTATGTTGAAAAAACTATGGAATTTAAGATTGTTAAGATTAATCATGAATTTAAAAATGTAGTTGTCTCGCACAAAGCACTGATCGAAGCAGATCTTGAGGAGCAAAAGAAGATTATAATTGGAAAATTAGAAAAAGGTCAAGTTTTAGAAGGTATTGTAAAAAATATAACTAGTTACGGAGTATTTATTGACTTGGGAGGTGTTGATGGTTTAATTCATATTACTGATCTTTCTTGGAGTCGTATAAATCACCCTTCTGAAGTGGTTGAGTTAGATCAGAAAATCAATGTGGTGATTTTAGATTTTGATGAGGCTAAGACACGTATTCAATTAGGTCTAAAACAATTATTCCCACATCCTTGGGAAGCTCTAGATGCTTCGATTAAGGAAGGGGATAAGGTAAAAGGTAAAGTAGCTGTTTTGGCAGATTATGGAGCATTTATTGAAGTTGCAAGTGGTGTTGAGGGTTTAATTCATGTCTCAGAAATGAGTTGGGGTTCGCACTTGAGATCAGCCCAAGACTTTTTTAATGTTGGCGACTCTGTTGATGCTGTGATACTATCCATTGATCGGGAAGAGAGAAAAATGTCATTAGGCGTAAAGCAATTGACTCCAGATCCTTGGACAGATATAACTGCTAAATATACTCAGGGTTCAGTTCACAAGGGTAAAGTTAGAAACTTTACAAATTTTGGAGTCTTTCTTGAACTAGAAGAAGGGATTGATGGCCTAGTTCATATTTCTGATTTATCATGGACAAAAAAGATAAAACATCCTTCTGAATTTACTTCTGTAGGTTCAGAGCTTGAAGTCCAAGTTTTGGATATTGATGTTGAGAACCGTCGATTGAGTCTTGGCCATAAGCAAGTAACAGAAAACCCTTGGGATAATTATGCTAGTATATTTACGTTAAAAAGTACTCATAAAGGTGAAGTTAAGTCTGCTGCTGACAAAGGTTTTAATATTTGGTTTGCGGATCAAGAATTAGAAGCCTATTGCCCAGCAAGACATTCTTTAAAAGAAGATGGAGCATCTATAGGAGTTGGAGAGCAACTTGATTTTATTGTGATAGAATTTAATCCTGACACTCGACGCGTACTTGTTTCTCATACTCAAAATTTTAAGAATGTTGATTCCAATGAAACTGTTAGTAAGAAAAAGAAAAGCGCTAACAAAAATTCAGGAGTTAAAGCAGTAAATGATGCTGTTGAAAAAACAACTCTCGGCGATTTAGATAGTTTAGCACGTTTAAAAGAGGAAATGGACGGTAAAAAATAATCCCCGTTTGAATTAGAATATTTAAGGGCTTTTCTTATGAAAGGCCCTTTTTTTATCTTAGATCCATGAAAATTAGAGATCTTGAAAATGTTTTAGAGAAATGGGCCCCACTATCGTTGCAGGAAGACTATGATAATTCGGGCCTTTTAGTTGGTGATAGGAATAAAGATATTTCTTCTGTCTTGGTCTCTTTGGATGTTACAGAGGATGTGATTATGGAAGCTATTAAAAAAAATGCCAATGTGATTGTTTCACATCACCCAATAATATTTAAAACCTTAAGGTCTCTAACTGGGAAGAATGAAGTTGAGAGGTGTGTAGAGCTAGCAATTAAAAATGAAGTTGCCTTGTATGCCATTCATACGAATCTTGACAAAATTTCAGGAGGTGTCTCTTTCGCTTTAGGTAATGCCCTAGGCCTCTTAAATATGAAGATTCTTTCTCAAGATATATCTAAAATGTATCATTTAGTAACACATGTCCCGAAAGACTTTAGTGAAAGAGTTTCTGAATCATTATTCAATGCCGGTGCAGGGAAATTAGGAAATTACGATCAATCAAAGTTTGTTGTGTCAGGAAAAGGGTCATTTCGACCCTTGGAGTCTTCAAGACCATTTAAGGGAGAAATTGGAATACTTGAAGAGCAAGATGAAGATCGGATTGAAGTTTTAGTGGCTCCGGAGTTCAAATATCAGGTTGAACGTGCTCTATTTGAAAGCCATCCTTATGAAGAAATTTCATATGCATGGATTGAATTATCGAATTTTGATACGAATAAGGGTTTTGGAGCTATTGGCGATTTACCTGTTGAACATAGTGAAGAGGAGTTTATAAAAAAAATCAAGAAAATATTAAATTTAAAGTCTTTTAGATATACAAAATCTAGAAATGGTATGATTAACAAAGTTGCTGTTTGTGGGGGCGCAGGAGTTAAATTATTGTCAGACGCTATTGCTTCAAATTGTGATGCATTTCTTACTTCAGATATCTCTTATCACACTTTTTTTGATGCAAAAAAACGTATTTTTTTGGCTGATATAGGACATTGGGAGAGTGAACAGCATACAATTGATTTAATTGCTGATTACATTCGCTCGAAAATGACTAATTTCGCGGTCACTAAAACGGAATCAAATACGAATCCAATTATTATATCCTGAAATGGCAAAAAAGACAAAACCATCAAATATCTCCGGAGTCGAGGAGAAACTCCGTTCTCTGTATGATCTTCAAATTGTAGATAGACGAATTGATGAAATTCGCAACCTTCGTGGAGAGTTACCTCTTGAAGTACAAGATTTAGAGGACGAAATTGCAGGAATGCAAACGAGATTTTCTAAAGTCGAAGAAGAGATGTCGTCTGCGAAAAACGAAATTAAGGGTCACAAACAATTGATAAAAGAGTGTCAAGAAAAAATCTCTAAATACGAGGAGCAGCAAAAAAATGTCAGAAACAATCGTGAATTTGACGCTATTGCCAAAGAGACTGAGTATCAGGAGTTAGAGATTCAGTTGGCGGAAAAGCATATAGGTGAATTTGAGTCTGTTCTTGAAACTCGAGGGGAACAAATGGAAACTACAAAGGAAAGATTACAGGAAAGAAAAAGTCATTTAGACTTCAAAAAAGGAGAGCTTGATACTATTGTAAAGGAAACACAGAAAGAAGAAAAGCTTCTAATTAAACGCTCTGGAGAATTGGCAACTGCCCTTTCTGATGAACGACTTTTAGCAGCTTATACTCGAATTCGTTCCAAAGTAAACAATGGTCTTGCAGTAGTATCGATAGAAAGGGGCGCTTCAGGTGGATCCTATTTTACCATTCCGCCTCAACGACAAATGGAAATTGCTCAAAGAAAAAAGATAATGATCGACGAGCATTCAGGTCGAATTTTGGTTGACCCAGAGCTCGCACAGCAAGAAGAAGATAAAATGATTAAAGAAATTGCTTCGCTTTCTTAAAAGCGCTTTTATTAATTCATCTACTTTTTAGTTAATCTTTAAAGCAAATATAAAGGGGCTCATTTTTTGGGATTGCAAATCTTAAAACCTCTTCTTCGGGTAGTTTTTGGCCCAAAATTGTGCATTTCACTCTAAATCCAATAGATTCAAGGCGCTCTTGATAATCCTCTCCATAGAGCCTTACGTGATCATATTGCAGAAATAACCGTTCTCGCTCGATCGGATCCTTGATAGAGGGATCTTCTCTTGTTTTTTTTATTCCACTAACAAAAGGTACCTGAAATATACCCCATCCACCTTTTTTCATAACACGATAAATCTCTTTTAAGCAAGTTATATCATTATCTACATGCTCTAAAACATGATTACAGAAAACAACATCATATTCATTATTATTAATCGGAATTTCGTGTAGATCAAAGTGCAAGTCAGCCAGAGGAGACTCAATATCCGCAAAAGTAACATCAAGATTATGTAACTTTTTGAATTTGAAATAAAAGCATTGCTCTGGTGCAATATGTAATAATTTAATTTTTTCAGAGAAAAAATTAGTCTCTGTTTTGAGATATAAATAAATTAGCCGGTGCCGTTCTAATGAATTTGTTCCCGGTCCCATTGCATTTTTTCTTATCCTTCCTGCATATCCATAAGGCAAGAATTTACGATAATTGCGGCCATCTATCGGATCGGTAAATTTATTTCCTGAATAGATAATCGGCCCGATCAATCTCATGATCGAACTAAGCCTTATGAGCCATGGGCGCGGTATATATTTTAAGGCAAATTCTATCATGAAGCTTTTTTAGATTTTTTATTTTCTATTCCTAACGCTTCATATATATAATCAAATGTTGATAATATTTCAGGCTGTCCGTTGATGATGGCAACATCATGTTCAAAATGGGCAGATACCTTGTCGTCTTGGGTTACGATACTCCATCCATCATTTAGTTGCCGTACTTTGTGAGTTCCCAGATTAATCATTGGCTCAATTGCTAATACCATTCCGTCTTTTAATAATTTACCTGAATTTCTTTTTCCATAATTAGGTACCTGAGGATCCTCATGAAGCTTTTTCCCAAGGCCGTGGCCTACGAGTTCCCTCACAACTCCATATCCATGAAGTTCACAATGTTGTTGGATAGCATGTCCAATATCTCCAACTCTATTCCCAGCAGTCATTGCTAATATTCCTTTATAAAGAGACTCTTTTGTTATCTGTAATAGATTTTTTATTTCATTAGATATTTCTCCTACGGCAAATGTATATGCATGATCTCCATAGTATTCGTCAAATAGAACACCACAATCAATAGAAATAATATCTCCTTCAACCAATGGCTTCTTTGATGGAATACCATGAACAACTTCATTATTTACAGAGGTACATAAAGTATTTGGGAAATCATACATTCCTAAAAAACCAGGCTGTCCGCCATTATCTCTAATAAAATTTTCTGCGAGTTTATCTAATTGAAGCGACGAAACACCAGGTTTTATTTCAGATGCGAGCATTCCTAGGGTTTTGGATACCATCAAAGCGCTCCTTCGCATTCGTTCAATTTCATCTAACGATTTTATTACGATCATTTTCTTATCAATAAAGATTGACCTGTCATTTCAATGGGTTTAGGAATTTTCATCCAATCTAATATTGTTGGGGCTACATCACCTAAAACGCCATTTTTAAGACCTATGTCAGTAATGTTTTTTGATACAATATGAAAGGGTACAGGTTGAGTTGTATGTGCTGTATTTGGACTACCATCTTTATTAATCATATAATCTGCATTTCCATGGTCTGCTAAAATGAAGAATGTATAATTATTTTTGAGTCCAATATCAACTAATTCCCTTGCACAACTGTCAACTGTTTCTACTGCCTTAATTGTAGCTATAATACTTCCTGTATGACCTACCATGTCGGGGTTAGCAAAATTTAGGCATATAAAGTCTGCAGATTGCAATTCTAATTCAGGAATTATTGCTCGGCATATTTTTTTCGCACTCATTTCTGGCTTAAGATCGTATGTTGCAACTTTGGGCGAGGGACACAGAATTCTCTTTTCGTTTTTAAAGCTAGCTTCCCGCCCTCCTGAGAAAAAGAAAGTGACATGTGGATATTTTTCTGTTTCCGCAATTCGTATTTGACTTTTATCAAAACTCTCTAAAACCTCGCCAAGCGTATTTTTTATATTATCTTTTTCAAAAATGACCTTTATATTTGAAAACGATTGATCATAATTTGTGAGAGTATAAAATTGAGTTTTTAATTTAAACATATCAATTTCAGAAAAATCTTGCTGAGTCAAAACTTTAGTCAACTGTCTTCCCCTATCTGTTCGAAAATTGAAAAATAAAACAATATCATTATCACTTATTTCTACAGGTTCAATTTGAATTGGCGAAATAAACTCGTCTGTTTGTCCTAAATCATATGCAGATTGAATTGCATCCGCTGCATGGCCTTTAAATTGTCTTCCCTCACCACGCACAATTAGATTATATGCTTTTTGAGTTCTTTCCCATCTATTATCTCGATCCATAGAAAAGTAGCGCCCACAAATACTCGCAACCTTTCCAGTAGTATTTTTCATATGACACTCAATGTCTTTTAAATAATCTCTTCCACTATGAGGGTCTGTATCTCTACCGTCTGTGAATGCATGTAAATAGACATCAACTAAGCCATTATCTGCCAATATTGTTAATAAGCCCTTTAAATGGTTTATGTGGCTGTGAACCCCTCCATCACTTACTAATCCTAATAGATGTAACTTTTTCCCTTCGGAATTCTTTAATAAACTTTGAAAATTCTCATTCTGTAAGATTGCTTTTTCTTTAAAGGCTAAATCAATCTTTGCTAAATCCTGGTATACGATGCGCCCAGCTCCTAAATTCATATGTCCTACTTCTGAGTTACCCATTTGCCCCTGAGGCAGTCCTACATGAGAACCCGATGCCTCGAGTTTCGTGGTTATTGAACTTTTTTTGAGTGAATCCATAAAAGGAGTTTCCGCTATATCTACAGCTGATACCGTTGGATCAGAAGCAATTCCCCAGCCATCTAAAATTAATAGGACAGATTTACCGAAAGAATTTTTCACATTGTAAATGTACTTCTATCTAAAATGTAATAAAAGTAAAATATCAGATACTCAGTGGACCCTTTTCAATTTCAAATGGGAAATTATCCGGTTTAAAAATACGAGCTGATAATTCTCCTTTAAGAAAGTGATCAATCCCGTTCGATAGAATATAAGAGCCCTCTCTAAGTCCTATTACATTGGTTTTATTAAATGCATGAAATTCTTGAATTCTGGTCTCTCTAGTTTCTCCCATATGGGTTGAATTTTCGATCGGATCTTGGTAATGGGGATTAATATTGAATGGAACCCAGTTAAATGCTTTGAAAGTTGGGGGGTATTCAATAGGCATATCATTTGTTGTTCCGATTGAAGTCCCAGCAATATTCGTTCCTGCAGAGCTACCCATATATGGTTTTCCTTGCCGAACAGCTTTATCAATCTGATTAAAAGAGCCATTTTCGATTAATGTCTTGAGTAAAACAAAAGTATTTCCTCCTCCGATGAAAAAACCTCCGGCCTCTTTTATGGCGTCGGAAGTTTTATTATACGTGTGTATACCTCTAAGTTCTATTCCTTGTGAATTAAAAGCCTCTGCTACTAAAGATGTATAATTATCCCATGAAATCCCACCAGGTCGGGCGTAAGGAACAAAAATCACTGGTCCTTTTAGTCCCGTAAAATGATTTATCCAAGCATTCTTAAAGTAACTTAAGTAGGAGTGACCGTGAATTGAGGATGTTGAGGCTAGTAATAGTTTCAATTTCTCTTTTTTCTTTTTGGTTTGTTTTTTGAATTCAATTCACGAGATGATTTCATGTTGCAATAGTAAATTGAATTTACCCCATCATTTTGTTGAGTCCAAACCATATGAATCCCACTTTTTGGATGCGCTACGATGCCATTATAATCTCCAAAAAAATGATTTGGAGTAGGCGAAAAAGATTCTGTTAAAGCGTGATGATGCCAAGAGAGTCCGCCGTCATTGCTGTAGGTATGATATGCCTGAGTCTCCCAAGTAGTAGAGTCTTTTTGTCCATATGCTATGATATGCAGGGAATTATTCGTTGAGTCGATAGTAAACCACGGCATAAAATGATGAATAACACCATCAGGTACAGGTATTTTTTGCTTATTTGACCATTTGAATCCACCGTCTTTAGAGACCATGTGAACTAGCCATGATTTTTCACCAGATTCCTGCTCGCCAAAGATCAAATGAAAATCACCATCTAATTCAAATTGAGATATAGGCATTCCATTTGCTCTTCCAAAGCCTGGGATCTCTTGAGCCCAACCACCTACATGAGTAGCAATAGGCCGTTCTTGACTAAGCCAGGTAATTGCACCATCATCATCAGATCGGTTCAGCCAAATGGTGTCTTGAAAACTCCAAATTACAACTACGCCCATAGATGGGTCAACAGCAGGTATTGCTCCTTCTGTTGTGTTATCATCATCTATACAATCTCCTTCATTGGAAGAAATCGTTATTGCTGGAGACCACGTTTCACCTTGATCTAGCGATTGGGAATATCTTATTCTTGACCGATATTTTGTTTTATCGCTTTCCCCGTATTTGTCAAATTCGGTCCATGAAACGTGAAGGGTATTACTTTTGTCAATCGCAATTCCTTCTTTGTCTTGATCTTTTGGTGGATTATAGCCAATGCTGCTCCCAGTGCTCCATGAGGCGCCGTGGTCATCTGAATACTGAAGTACTATTCTATCCAGATAATCTTCATCTTTTTTACCATTTGGTGTTGCCAAATGTAAAAAATATGCTCTTCCTTTATAGTCATACTGAATTATTGGATCACCCCAAACCCCGTAAGGTGATTCTAGTGTCTGATGATTCCAATTATTAGATTTAGAATTATTAGAGGCTTTGACTCTGTGAACTTGATCTAAAACAGATCCGGCAATTATTTGATCTCCCGAAGGATTTGTTGCAATACTAGGTTCACAAGCCCACTCATGCGGTTTATTTTGAGTACTTATTGGGTATACTAGCCATTCTAGTAATGAAGCATCTTTTTTTTCTTCAATGCCTTGGCACTTCAAGTTTAAATTAGTAATGACAACTAATGTTGTCAGAAATATAATTCTCAGTTTCTTTTCCATCTCCATAAATTTCCCGGTTGAATTCCCAATTTTGCGCATGTTCCTCCTGATACCTCTAATATAAAATTCGCCGGTTCCATGGAGGGTAATGGGTTTTCGCTCATTGGTTTTGCGTTGTCGATTATACTCACCACTCGCCTTTCAGAGTTGATGTAGATAATGTCTAAAGGTACATATGTGTTTTTCATCCAAAAGCTTTGAATTTTTTCCTCAGGCATTAAAAAAAGCATTCCCATATTTTTTGACATACTTTTTCTCCACATCATACCAATTTGTATCTCTCTGTTGGATTCAGCTAATTCAATTTGAAATTCTGCAATAGTATCTCCTAAGTCGTTTGAAAAATATCCAATACCTTCTTTTTGAAAAGCGGGTTCAAATGTATTTTTTGAGGAACTTTTTGAAAATTTAGGACTAGAACTTTTAATTGAGGGAACGATTTGCATAAAAACAAAAAAGCATACTGCGATTATCACTAACGCTGTCCCAAGATTCTTTAATTTCTTTTTTGCTCCCATATTTAATTTCTAATATTTGTTCTGAGAGAATTTATTAAAAGATAAAGCCCAGCGAGTACAAGAGGGATACTCAATATTTGGCCCATATTTAGATTCATGGTTGCTTCAAAAGATTTTTGATTTGCTTTTAAAAATTCAATTCCAATTCTAAAACCAAAAACCAAAATGAGAAATAGACCGAATATTCTGCCTCGATGTGTCAGTTGATTATTCTCCCCTAGTAAAAATAAGATTATGAAAATCAATAAATACCCTGCCGCTTCAAAAAGTTGAGTTGGAAATCTGGGAATTCCGTAAATTGATATGGCATATAAATTATTTCCAATAGGAGAAAAATATGAGTTTTTTGGAATATATAAATGCCTTGAATCTTTATTTTGTGAATTAAACATTGGTCCCATTTGGAGTTCTAGAACTGATTGTATTGTCCCAATGCTTACTCCAGGTTTAGGGGTAATTATTAATTCATACTCTGGTAAATTCAAGCTATCTGAAACTAGATATTCTCCAGTAGGGTTAAATTTAGATGCATCAATGACATTTGAAAAATAGGAATCAAAGTAATCTAAAACAGGTCTAAAAAAAACTGTTTCGGTTGGATGATTAACAGGATCTCCATATATCTCTGAGTTCGTATAATTTCCAATTCTTATTAATGAGCCAGCTAGGGCAACACAGATAACAACTCGATCCATTAGCCAAAGGAAATTATGGTGTATCGTTTTCAGATTTTTTTTTGCAAAATAGTATAAGACCAGAGGAATTATGACTGCTGCACCATGGGAAGCTAACCCACCTTTCCAAGGCATAAATATTTCTGAAATATTCAATCGGTAGTATGCCCAGTCATAGAAAAAAACATGACCTAGTCTGGCTCCAACTATCGTAGATAAAACCGTGTATATAAGTAAATTATCGAGTGTCTCTTGTTTTATGCCTTCTTTTTGGAAATACCTTTTCATCAAATAAAAGCCGCCTAAAAATCCAGAGAAAAAAAGTATTTGATAATAACGTAAAAAAAGAGGGCCAATCTCAATTCCTCTTTCCGCCGCCCAGGTCATAGTTAAAAGCATGAAACGAAGGTAGTATTTGGAGGCGAATTTTTCGGTTTAAATTACCCTTTGAGATCAAATGATTTTTGAAAAAGATTTTATTTAATGGATTTTTTCCTCTTTACAGGGTCATATCCACTTGAACCCCAGGGATGGCATTTCATGATTCTTTTAACAGAAATCCAGCTTCCTTCCAAGGCTCCCCATTCTCTTATCGCCTCTGATGCGTATTGGGAACATGAAGGAGTGTGTCTACATGAAGGAAGAGTTAGAGGCGAAATGATATATTTATAAACTCCAATCATTACTAATAAGGGAATACTAAGCAGAGCCTTTAGAGTTTTCATTGTGTTACAGTGAAATCGCTCTCATTTGTTCCATCATTTATTTGTATTCCAGCTCGGAGAAGCTTATCTCTAATTGAATCGCTCGTTTCCCAATCTTTTCTCTCTCTGGCATTTTTTCGGGCATCAAAAACGATGTTCATGGCTCCTTCAAGAGCTTTTTTGTAAATCCCTGATCCTTGATCTTTGAAATCTGTCAACCCTAAAACCTCATGAATCCAGATATTCATTTTTTCAGATAATAATTCAGCACCATTTTTTCCCAAAATACTGGGATCCTTAATATCTTGCTGAATGACTTTTGAAGCTTCAAAAAGATACGCTATCAGCTGAGGACTGTTAAAGTCGTTATTCATAGCTGATTCGCATGAGTGATTCCATTTTTTTACATCAAAAGAACCATTTTCAGGTCCTATATTTTTTCTGGACTTTAAGAGCTCAAGGGCGGAACTGAGTTTTTTATACCCTTTTTCAGAGGCTTTCAGTGCTTCATCACTGAAATCTAAAATTGATCTGTACTGAGCTTGATGGATAAAAAATCGGGTTGTATTCGAATCATAAGATTTCGTTAAGTGCTTTGAATCGCCTTTTATTATTTCCATTGGCAATAAAACATTACCAGAAGATTTTGACATCCTTTTCCCATTGAGCGTAAGCATATTAGTATGGACCCAATATTTTGCTCCCTTTTTTCCGCTATTACCGACATTTTGCGCTATTTCGCACTCATGGTGGGGGAATTTCAAATCTATTCCTCCACCATGAATATCAAACTCATTTCCTAAATATTTTTCACTCATCGCAGAACACTCAAGATGCCATCCTGGAAATCCATCGCTCCAAGGGCTGGACCATCTCATAATATGAGATTTTGAAGCTTTTTTCCATAAAGCGAAATCCAATGGGGATTTTTTATCTTTTTGACCATCTAAATCTCTCGATCCGTTAATTAAGTCTTCTATTTCTCTCCCTGAAAGCTCTCCATATGAGTTTTCCTTGCTGTATTCAGTAATATCAAAATAAACGGAACCATTTGACTCATAAGCTAGTTTGGTTTCTAATAGTTTTTTTATGATTTCAATTTGTTCTATGATGTGGCCGGTTGCTATTGGCTCAATTGACGGAGGTAAGGCATTAAATTCTCTCATTACATTCCTAAAACCCAAAGTGTATTTATGAGCAACCTCCATGGGTTCAATGCTTTCAGCTTTTGCTTTTGCCGATATCTTATCTTCTCCTTCATCAAGGTCGTTTACTAAGTGTCCAACATCAGTAATATTCCTAACGTATTTGACTTTATATCCCAGGTATTTGAAGTATCGAAATATTAAATCAAAGCTCAAAAAGGTTCTTACATTTCCTAGGTGAACGTCATTGTAAACGGTTGGTCCACATACATACATACCCACTTTCCCTTTTTCGAGTGGTTCAAAAGGTTTTATTTTAGAACTGAGGCTATCGTATATGTGTAACTTATTCATTTAGATTCTCAAAATCCGTATTTAATTGAGTGTAAGTTAAGAATGATGATTTCAATTCTTCATCATTTTGAAATTTACCTCCATATTCCGCAGTAACTGTGCTTGAGTCAATATCACGAATTCCCCTCGCATTTACACATAAATGCTTGGCATCTATTAACACAGCTACATCCAATGTGCCTAAAGCTTCTTGCATCGCATTAGTAATTTGTCTTGTTAATCGTTCTTGAACTTGCGGACGCTTTGCATAATAATCGACAATTCTATTCATCTTGCTTAGCCCGATGACTCTGTCTTTTGATAAATAAGCAATGTGAGCTCTCCCTATAATTGGCATTAAATGATGCTCGCATGTTGAGTAGACAACAATATTTTTTTCCACCAACATCTCGCCGTATTTGTAATTATTTTCAAAAGTGTTTAAAGCTGGTTTTCGCGACGGGTTTAACCCTCCAAAAGTTTCGGTCACAAACATTTTAGCAACTCTACCAGGAGTACCTTTTAGACTATCATCTGACAAGTCCATTCCTAAAGTTTCTAAAATTCCTTGTACATGTTTTTCAATAATTTCAATTTTTTCATTGTCATTTTTAAGAAAGGCATCTTTTTTTATTGGGTTATCGAAACTTGTAGCATGATGATCGTGACCATCGTCAAAGCATTCTGTATGATTTGAAAATTCTTCCATTTTTTTCTTGGGATCCATAATATTATGTGGTGTATTAATCTTATGTTGCGTTTGTTTTTATAACAAAGTTTGTTTGCAAAAGTTGAGATGCGTCGTCCTAAATATGATATTGAAATTTTGACTCTTCAAAAGTACGCATCATTCAAATGAAAAAGGTACTTTTGCAGGCATGAATTCAAATACAATAATAACAGGGACTGGGTCTGTGATTCCTGATGTTGAGGTCCCTAATAGCGCATTTTTAAATCATGAATTTCTTGATGAAAATGGTGATCCGATATCTCATTCCAATGAAGTAATCATTGAAAAATTTCAAAAAATTACAGAGATTGAGTCAAGAAGGTATGCTCGACCTGATCAAACATCAAAAGACTTGGCTGCTGAAGCGGGCTTGCGAGCTTTAAAAGATTCTGGTTGGGATAAAGAAAATTTTGATTTACTTATTGTTGCTCAGAATTTTGGAGATATTGAAAACAATTCTCGAGTTATGGAACAGATGCCGAGTATTGCATCTCGTGTGAAACATTTGATGGGTATAGAGAATCCAAATTGTGTTGCTTTTGATATTTTGTCAGGATGTCCAGGGTGGATTCAAGGTGTAATCACTGCAGAAGCCTATTTAAAGAGTGGTTTATCGAATAGAGCATTGGTTATTGGGACTGAAACTTTATCGAGGATTGTAGATAAGCACGACAGAGATTCTATGATCTTCTCTGATGGTGCAGGAGCTGCTTGCCTGGATATTCAAAAATCTTCAGAAATCAAAGGAGTTATGGGTAAAGCATCTGTTTCGTACACTAAAAATGAAGCTTATTTTTTAAAATCAAATCCTTCAAACAATCGAAAATTAGATAGAAACGAGAGATTGATAAAAATGAAAGGCAGAAAAATTTATGAATTCGCTATCTCTAAAGTTCCAGGGGCTATGAAGTCTGCACTTGAAGATGCTGGGGTACATCTTTCAGAGGTAAAAAAAATATTTATGCATCAAGCAAATGCAAAATTAGATCATTCTGTTGGAGAGCGCCTCTTTAAGCTCTATGATATGCAACCCGACTTAAAGACTGTTATGCCAATGTCAATTCAATGGTCTGGGAATAGCTCAGTTGCAACTGTGCCTACGTTATTTGATCTCGTGAGAAAAGAAAAATATCAAGGCCATGAGGTTAATCCAGGCGATATTCTGCTATTTGCCTCCGTTGGTGCCGGCATGAATGTAAATGCTTTTGTTTACAAGGTATAATTTTGATAATCCTTTAAAAGCCTCGTTTTTAGTCTTCAAAACCTCTAATATAGGGTATTCCAAAAGTCTCATTACGTGTTTCAATCTTTTCAATTGCATAAAGAATTTCTTCAAGCTTTTTCTCTAAACCGGGAAGAGTTTCTCTCACAATTCTAATTTGTTCCTTCATGGTACTTGTGGGTTTTGATCTCATACTAAAAGATCCCCATGTAGCGATAGATAGACGTTCACCAAGACCAGGTAAAACCTCAAATTCTTTTGCAGATATATCTGCGTCGCCATTAATTTCAATAATTATTTCTCTTAAAAGATCTTCCTGATAATTAAGCTCTTCTAGATCCTTTAGGCTGGCTTCAGGAGTGGCTTTGAGAGCTTTTCCCAGCTTCTTTGCAAGATCAATTGTCTCGTCTAAGCTCATTTGAAATTTATCAAAATCTCTCAGAGTACTATTTGATAACGCCTGAAAATTAATCAATTCATCGTCAAGTGCGGGTAGTGTTAAGTTATTCAAATGAGTTAAACTAAACTTCTTACTTGTTAGAAGAGTATCAAAAGATCCTTCTTTATACCCAATAATTTGATAATAATAATCGCCTGCATTTGCAAAATAGGCACCTCTTGAAGGATTATCTTTTCTATTTACTTTTCCGTCCCAGTTTACTCTATGTATACCTTTTGAAAAGGGTTTCGTTATCCTTCGAATAGGTTTGCCATTTGCATCATTAATTGCAATAATTAAATAGGGTTTAATCTCGTTTTTTTCGTTCCGAATTTGTTTTTTTGTGGGATAAGAAATATTCGTACTTCCTTTTTCCTTTTCTTGCCTTTTAGCTTTTAAGGTTTTGACAGAGTTTTTAATAAAGTAGGTGAGTTTAACTCCTAAATCCGGATTATCCGCCATGAAATATCCTGCCCCTAAAAATCCTGGTGGGCGATACCCTATTGGGCTAGCCTCGTTAAATATAAGACCCGATTTAGTTTGAAAAGAATAAGCGTCATTTTCAAAATTCTCTGAGGAAAATTCTCTGATCGGGCTGTAGTCATCTAGAATATAAAAACCTCTTCCAAATGTTGCTATGACAAGGTCATTTTCACGCTTTTGTATTTCAATATCTCTAACAGCAATAGTAGGTAGCCCTGAACCTAGTTTTTTCCATTTTTCTCCGCCATCAGCAGTAAAATATATTCCAAATTCGGTTCCTACAAAAAGTAATAAAGGATTCACATGATCCTCTGCTAAACTATAGATAGATCCTCTTTTTGGGAGATTACCTGAAATATCAGACCATGTTTTCCCTTTGTTTTGACTTTTAAGGAGATAAGGTTGAAAATCTCCATTTTTATGGTTGTTAAAAGCGGCATAAACAACATTATTTTCATGTTGTGATGCTTTAATATCGTTGACGTAAGTTTTATTTGGCACAAATGGAAATTTCTCAATTTTTCTCCAGTCTTTACCGTCATTTTCAGTGACTTGAATCAGCCCGTCATCAGTTCCAATATAAATAAGACCTTTTTCTAAACTTGATTCATGAAGTGAAACGATATTTCCATAGATTGTGGTGCTTCTATTTTTACCTATCGCATCTATACTCCATATTTTATCCATTATTGGCAAAGCATTTCTATCAATTTGACGAGTCAAGTCGCCAGAAATCGTTTCCCACGAATCTCCTCTATCTGTGCTTTTAAATAACTTGTTTGCTGCAAAATACAGAGTCTTATGATCATGTGGGCTTATAAGTAATGGAGCATCCCAATTCCATCTCAATGGTTTGTCTTCAACTCCTGGTAAAGGCTTAATCGGTACTCCTTCACCACTTAACCTATCATATCTACGAAGCCAGCCATATTGCGCTTGAGCATAAACGATATTTGGATCGAGTGGATCAACTTGAGATTCAAAACCATCTCCTGTTTGGGTGACATACCAATCGCTATTCACAATTCCTCTGTTATTTATGGTTCTACTTGGACCTCCAAGTGAAAAATTATCTTGAGTCCCGCCATAAACATTATAGAAAGGACTTGCATTATCTGTGGCTACCCGATAAAATTGGGTAATGGGTAAATTGGACTTGAAATGCCATGAATTTGCATGGTCCCATGTTTCATAAATTCCACCATCGCATCCAAGGATCAAATGATTTTTATTGTTCGGATCTATCCATGCAACATGGTTATCTACGTGTTTACCATTTTCTCCAAGTCTTTTGAATGATTTGCCACCATCCTCAGACCATTGAGCGTAAGTATCCATACTATACACGGTATTTATATTGTGTGGGGAAGCAAAGAGTTCAACGTAATAATTTCCGCTGGTCGAGTGTTCACTCTGTTTTTTAAAACTTGATCCATTGTTAATGCTTTTATAAAATCCATGCCCTTCGATCATACAATAAATTATATCTGGATTCACTGGTGAAATTGCCAACGCAATACGGCCTTTGTCTGATCCGGGGATTCCATTTTTAAGCTCCATCCAATTGATTCCGCCATCTACGGATTTATACAATCCACTTTCTGGCCCTCCGGAGATGTAAGTCCACACTTTTCTCTGTCTTTGATGAGAGGTAGCATAAAGAACATCAGGATTTCTAGGATCAAGGTGTATTTCGTTAAAACCAGTATGCTCAGATATGTTTAGAACGCGAGACCAGCTTTCTCCACCATCCTCACTCTTGTAAATGCCTCTATCTCCTCCTGAATTCCATAATGGGCCATATGCCGCAACCCATATTATATTAGAATTTTCTGGGTGAATTTTTATCATCCCGATATGCTCAGAATTTTTTAATCCCATATTTTTCCATGAACTTCCACCATCAGTAGATTTATATATTCCATCACCATAGGCTACTGATCGTTGGTTGTTGTTTTCTCCTGTTCCTACCCAAATTACATTCGAATTATTAGGATCAATGGTAACACAGCCAATAGAATATGAGCCTTGATTGTCAAAAACAGGATTGAATGTAAGTCCATGATTTTTTGTTGTCCAAACTCCACCGGATGCAGTGGCAATTACCCAATTATCATGATTATTTGGATTTACGGCAATATCCGCTACCCGTCCTGATGTAACAGCAGGACCAATTGATCTCCAATTAAACGAGTTTGTATTCTGAGCAATTGCAGAAAAACTCGCAATAAAAAAAATGGTTATAAATTTTGATGTATTCATAGTTCGAAGATACATCGTGATATTTTTTTATCGCAATCTTAAACTATATGTACCCAAGAAGATGGTTTGGCTTGAATTAAGTCTCCAAGATTCAGAGTTTATGGGATGATTAACGTTCCCATTTCGAATAGAGTGTGATAGTGCTAGATCAAAATTCCATGAGATTCCTCTTAGTCCTACTCCAAGAGAGTATTGATTAAAAGAGCTATGATCAGAATATATACTTCCATTTCCTGAATGACGATAACCTATTCTATAACTCCAAATTCCATCTCTGATTTCAGCTCCAGTTTTAAGTTCGCTAATGCCTTTCAATTCTTGACTTATCTCATCGCTTATGTTTGACCAAGTGATTGGATTTTGAATTGGTGTTTGTATTTTGGGATGGTATTTATATTCTGCAGAAATAAAGCCTTTTCTATGGAATATATATGCCAATGAAGTTCCAAATGATTGTGGATTTACGATTTCAAATTCTTCATTTCGATAAATTTCATAGCTCTCGTCTGAGTAGTCAAAAAATTTCGAATTAAATAAAAGTCGATATTTCCATTGCATTTTTGAAATAGATGTACTGCTCCAAAAAGCACCCCACCTTAGATCTTTTGTTATTTTTACTACAGACCCTAATCGTACTCGAAATCCTCTACTAACTGCGCTATCAATTGAATTCATCGAAAACTCACTTGTAATGCCACTTGGCGAAAATCCAGACTCAAGTATTGAAAGACCATCCATAGTTTTATTATTAAAAAACTCGAGCCCATAACCAATAGATGCATTTTTGATCCGAATAGCGCCTGTAAATTGAAACTGATTTTTTACAATTTCTCTGTTTATGGTTACCAGATTGCTTTTTGGTAAGCCATTAGCTAGGGGATACCAGGATCCTTGAATCGAATCAAATTCTAGTACATACGCTTGGTAAGCTCCATAAATATCATAGTTTCCATTCCCTAAAACTTCCTCAGGTGTATTGTTGTTTGACCCATCTAACCAATTATCAACCATGGAATAATTTGGTGATGTTTCAAACTTTCTCCATGGTTGTGCTTGCCATCTTGATTGCCTGAAATCAAAACTAAAACTTAAAACTCCTCCAGTTATGTCATAGGCGCTACCGAAGTGAATTTGGGGTATGGATAAATTTTGTTTTAAACCATCGCTGGTGATGGTCTGATTTAAACCAGAAATAGAAAATTCTCCCGCCCTATATATGGAAGCATTAGCGGGATTATCCATGATCGAGCTTCCATCATTACCCAATGCTGATAAAGCCCCTCCCGTTGACAAGTACCTTGCACTTCCCGTCCATGGAGAGGTTTGTAAATTCGAAAAATGAAGAATAGATTGACCGAATAAACAATAATTTGTAAAAAAAGCTATTCCGATAAAAAAAATCTTCATCGGCCACCTCCTTTTGAATTTCTCGCACTATTTGATGAAGATCTTGTATTTGGGGATCTTGTATTTGGGGA
>NYSL01000003.1 GCA_002682945.1 Cryomorphaceae bacterium
GCATTTACCGAAAATCCAGCAGAAGGACCCGCAAATGCCTCTGAGGCAAGGCCATCAAAACGATTATCAAATAAAGCATAACCAAATCGAACCTGAAATACGTCATTATAATCATATTCCAATCCACCAGTCAATTGGTCTTTTTTAAACGAATTAGAAATAAAATTTCCTGCAATGTTAAGTCTGTGTTTAGCATTCAAATCTATTCGTTTTGATGCTCCAATTGCAAGCTGAGTTGGCAATTCAAAGCTTTGAGAACGATTATCAAAAGTAGAGGTGTGCGAACCTGAGGGGACTGGCAAAACAATGGCCATGCCATCGCCAGAATATCCAAAAGAAGGGCCAATATTCCTCAGTGTAATGCCGAACTTAAAATCTCGATTATCACCCGTAACATATTGTACACCTGCATCAAAGCACAATCCTGTTGCTGTTAAGTTTGAAATACTGGAATTATATAGTTTAATATTCACCCCTCCAAAAATACTCTGAGTAAATTTCTTGGAGTAACCTATTCCAATTATAGATGCTGTAGGTCTATAAGTTCCTGCTCCTCCATCCGGCAAATCCGTTGTTGTTACCTCGATGTCACCATAATTCATATTCGTAATATGTATTCCGATTACCCCATCATTGCCAGAAGGAGTAGCAAATGCAGCTGCATTCATTTGAATTCCTGATCCAACTAGCCACTGACTATTGGCAAACCCAGCTTGCAGTCCTTCAGTAAATGCCAAGCCAGCGATGTTACCATACAAAGACTCAAGCCCCATAACATTTGCAGTATTTGCTTCTGACCATGAAGCTGTTCTGGCCCATGGATTTATCAATAATTCTGAGGCTCCCGCAGAGCCCGATCGAACTGGATTTCCTGCAAATACTGTTGCAGATATTGATAGAAACCCTAAGATTGAGAATATGTGTTTTTTATTCATTTTTCTAAACTTAATTAAAATCCAGTGGGATCAAACGGCCTTAATGTTCCGAACCACTTAATTACTTTTTCTCCAATTCCGGGAGCATTTATGTGAATAATGTACACACCGCTTGCGATTGGAACATTATAGTTATTTGTCAAATCCCAAGGCAACCATGTAGCTGAGTTATCCTTCCTTAACGTTCTCACTAGTGCCCCCTCTACTGTATAGATATTCACTGTACAATTCTCAGGAAGGTTTGTGATTTTTACAATATTATCTAATTGAGAACTTTCATATAGTGATAAACTATAATAAGGATTGGGGACAACCCGAATAATATCTAAAGCGGAGTCAGCAACCGATAAATTTCCTTTTTCCGTTGCAACATTATTTGTGTTGAATAAATACTTAGGATATGAATTATTGCTTCCGTCTGTCTCGTATTTCGCGTATGGTTGAGCCATACGTATTCTAACCCTTGCATCGGTTGGCATATCCGTGTATGGGTCCATACCATCAAACCTTGACTCGATTAAAGGAATATTGACCCACATCAAACTTTTTGTGACTTTATTTCTATTCAAAATTGAATTTAACCCTGTCATCTCTGTATACAAAGGACTAGCTGTCTCATCAGGCCCAGCATAATCTAAAGGAATTTTAGATAATCCCTGTTGGAAATAAGGGGCAAAAACATAGAGATAATGTTGCCCTCCAAATCTATAGCCACCCGTCACAGCATCTCTTGGAAATATACTAGTTCGGCTTGTTGGATTCCAACGCATGTCGTTTCCATTATCGCCTACCATCCAAGAATTTTCACCAAAAGCCATGTTTAATCGAGTTCCTGTTTCTAAATCAATCGCATACCCTGGGAACCAAGACCAACCCGTACTTGTAGAACTCGTTACGAGCTCGCCATTCACTAGGTCCAAACTAGCAGCCGAGCGCAGACGCCATTTTCTCGTACCACCTTCCGTAATATCTTGATCTTCTCCCAGCTCAACAACTGGAACCCGGGTCCATTTCGTATGATCAGAAGTATAAACGATATCAACTGAATGCAAAGAACCTGCAGACATACGCGAAGAGAACGCTGACATTGCTGAATCCGCAGGGCCCATTCCATAAATTGGATTTAGCTCATCATAGCCTCTTCCTATGTAGCTCACGTATTTAAAAGGAGCCCATGTTCCATTAACAATGTTACTGAATAAAGACTTTGGATCGTCAGGGTAATCCGAATAGTATGAACCTGGCTTCGTAGATACATCATTTTGACCCGCTAAAATCCAATTTCTTGGGCTATAACTATCATCATCTTTAACTCCCGTAAGCCATGCCATAGTTGGATCTGAAAACGATATGTCAGATTCAATAATTCCCGCATTTCTTTCATTATCAGGATCATTTCCTGGGCTATCCTGATCACGAACTTCTATTGAAAGCCCTAGTTCAGGTATGATTTGCTCATTCAAGAAAGAAATTGAAGTCATAGAATTCGCAATCGTATTTCCGGCCCCATCCTGAATTTCCCACATAGCGTTATTTCCTACATTATCAAATAATAATGTGTAATTTCCTGACGGCACATTTAGTGGATCTACAACTTTAACATTAATTGGTCCAAACCCACTTTCATAAACAGGGTAATTTAGACTGAAATTCTTAACGATAAGTGATTCTGAAACCGAATCTAGTTCCAAGGCATTTCCTCCATTGCCCATTCCCTCAACTCGAGTAATTATAGGACTAAAGCCATAAGCCGAGTTTTGAATAGTTCCCGCAGATTCACTATCAATTATATGTGGTATTCCTTCATATTTTCTGACATTATTTCTACCCGACAAAAATGGTTTCCTTTGGCCATTAGGATGTAATACTTGATCAAAAGGCTCATATTCGTTGTATGCATAGGCAACAACCGTAAAGAAGTATGGCTTATGATTAATCAACCTCTTATCCGTTCCTACAGCAAACGCATCTTCAGAAACTAAGAAGCTCATTTTAATGCCCTCATTATTATTTTCTAAAGTCATGTCTTGGGGCATTATTAGCTCAAGATCTGGATCTAGCTCCCAATTTATAAGTCTCTCGACCCCATTTTGGATATCACATTGGCCAATAAGCCTTGCTTGACTTGGATCATAACGATCGCCCACAGAAGCATCCTTATTCGACATTTGAAAAATTTGAAATCCTTCAAACTTGTAAGTATTATCGGCAAAAGGGATTAAAGGATCGATTTCTTCGTAATCCAGATTATCATTATTTTGACCCTCTCGGTAGCTGAGCATGATTACAAGCTCACGATCCAATTCTTGGATTGTCATATCCGGCGCATCCGGACCATTTAGAATTTGAAAACAATTATCAAATAGGCTCTGAGATTTGTCATCAGCAATAATAACTTTTTCTACTGATGCGAATAAATCAGATTTATTGTAATCTCTTTCCCAAACAACTCCTGTTGTAATGAAGTTCAAAGCTCCGGGAGCTAACGAGAATGGTCCAGCATTGTGCAGGCCTCGTTTATCCTCGGAATTATTCGGTGACTCATACCAATCTTGAGAAGCTGTAGGTTCGTTATTTCCAGTGGTATCAAAAGTATTACCAGGGTATGCAAAAAGAGTTGATAAGCCTTGCCCGTTGGCTGTAAAGCCATCGCCATTTGCTGGATTTCCTGGCCCGCTTGGTGTCTCAACGACTAATGGATTGCCATTTTTCCAGCGAGATTGCATAAAATTATAGAACTCCGCTGAAGTATTCGGGTTACCTGAGAATGCCGAACCGGTATTGTTGTAGTACATGAAGCCCGACATAATAATTCTTTCATTTACTCCTGTTACGGGGTTTTCAGCAACACAGTCGCCATTATCATCTCTTACTCCGTCAATACATCCATCTCTATCATTATCCAGACCATCAAAATAATCAGCAAAAGGTCCTTGGAAGAAGTCAAACCCTACTGCGGGTGGGTTTAATCCATATCCTAAAGGCCCTTCATCATTTAAATCGGCATTGTAGCAATAGCCAAGGCCTCTTGGTATATCACAACCAATTATATCATCTAAATAGTTGCCTAAATCAGGATCGAACCAAGTTGAAAAATATGTATTTGTCAAACGAAATGTAGACTTGTTAATAATCCGATAATTATTAAAAGTCATATTATTAATCTCGTCATTCGTAGAAAATGCAAATGCCTGAGCTCTAATTTCAAAACCTAGTGCACCTGCATTCGTCTCAGTATGAACATTGCCTCGATCATTAAATACCCACCAAATCGTTTGGTCGCCGTATAAAACGTCTGTTTCTTTTCTACGACAATCAAATGCCCTATCCAAGTCATAAGCGGGATAATCTTCCAGAGGATCATAATATTGATCCCCATCTAAATCGATGAATGGAGCAAGTGCATAAGGAAGTTCTCCTTCTGCTCCATGAGCAGGCCAATTTAAAATAATATCAGGAATGCTGCCTTCATAGCCAGGAAATTTTGCGGCAGCATCACAATCAACATCATTTCTACACAGAAGCCATGAGCGATGAGTCTCAACCTCTTCTCTAGTAATTATCCAATGTCGATCATATTTATCGCAAACCGTTTTGTCTACTGATGCTAAACCATCAGTTGATAACGGCCCCGGCCAGTAGTCACTTCCTCTTGATCTATATGTCATAGCCGCAAGTTTTAGCTGATTACCTTCATCTAAACCTCCCAACCAAAGCGCTCCGGCAAACATCGAGTGCTTGCCTCCTCCTTTTGGGACCTCATAACGAGCGGTGTTCAAATCCCACCACATATCACCACCACCTAATATAGTAGCACGGACATTATTTATATTGAGATCAGATTGAGCCTTGGCAGGCTGACAAAGCTCCTCAACGGTTTTGTTCGATCGGCCTGATGTTCCATTTCCTGAAACATTAATGTCAGGCTTTGCCATAATAGCGGTAGAACTAAAAACAATTACTAAACAGAATATTAATTTCTTCATTTGAAATTGGGATAATATAATTTACAAGCCAAGTCGCACACCAAGACGAATTTGACGCGGAATTGAATAATTAAATGGGTTAGTCATGGATACAGTATACAGGTCTGCAAAAGACTGTGCATTAGTCGTAAACAAGATAGCTTGCTGGCCTCTCGAAGAAGACAGGTAGCCGTCATCCTCAGGAGATCCAGTGTAAGGATATATATTTAACACGTTAAGAGTATTTAGTAAGTTGAGTACTTGAACATATACTTCTAAATTATTCTTTCCCTTGTTGTAATACCATACCTTATTCGCTGTCATATCCATTTTAAACTGCCATGGTCTTCTTGAGCCATTTAGAATTCCTAATATGGGTGCAGCAGATTCTGTTAAACTGTATGCTCGAACTCTTCGAGAATATGGAAACCCAGAGCTTGTGCTTACCAAAATGTTCACTCCAGCATTTTCTAAAATTCTTTTGTTTTTAATTATCGGGCCATTATAATTTGTTCCTTTTCCATAACGGTAATCAAGGTTACCTGAAAGGGTATGTCTTTGGTCATAATTCAAGGGTTGAATGTACCTCAAATTTGGTTGACCTGAACGAGCCAATGAAAGACCCGAATTAGCACCAGATCCAGTACCATCAGCGAAGGAAAGGGAATACTGGGCGTTTAGCATAACATTTCCCGTTCTCCTCAAATCGTACTGAAAACTAAACCCTTTGGAAGTAGTGAAATCTCTATTGCCATACATTATGTATGTTGTCGGGTATGCTTCTGTTACCGATACAGATTGAATCAAATCACGATATTCCCGATAAAAAGCATTAATCTTTAAAGCACTCCTCTCCCCAAGCATTTGGCGGAATCCAATTTCATATTCAGTCAGCTTTTGGGGCTTCAAATCTGGATTTGGCAATTCATCAGTACCATATTGCAGGTTTACATAATTCACAGGGTTAAATCTTGAGAGACCATCACTTGGTCTTTGAACCAATAAATCATAATGAGCAAAAAACTCTGCTTCATCTGAGA